>CAXREJ010000049.1:0-59495 GCA_964229765.1 Bdellovibrionales bacterium
GGAAAAGGAAAAGGAAAAGGAAAAGGAAAAGGAAAAGGAAAAGGAAAAGGAAAAGGAAAAGGAAAAGGAATAGGAATAGGAATAGGAATAGGAATAGGAATAGGAATAGGAAAAGGAAAAGGAAAAGGAAAAGGAAAAGGAAAAGGAAAAGGAAAAGGAAAAGGAAAAGGAATAGGAATAGGAATAGGAATAGGAATAGGAATAGGAATAGGAATAGGAATAGGAATAGGAATCATAAAAAAACAAATGAATCACATGCCTTAGACTTTCCAAATAAAAATAGAAAACTAATCTATAACTCTGACTAGAGATTATTTTTAAGTTCAAAGCTCAATCTCTGAAATCAAAACTCAACAAACCGTTAGTCTATTTTCTTCAAGTTTGATTGAATCAACAGAAGAGATTCAGACAAAATAAAAGCTTAGATGACAAAGCTCACAATGTATTGTGCCATCATTTGAAAGGAAACCTAATGCTGTCCTTAAATATCAAGCGGCAAATCAACAAACCTGAGTACTGGTTACGACCTTCACAGATTTGTCGCCGAATTAAGTATAAAAAAAGTCATTCAAGTGAAGTTCCAATTGATATTGATGGAAGTGGTAAAAATTTTTACGTCAACCCAAATGAAACTATTGGTCACTCTCTATTAACCATGGGGGTTTATGATCTCGTCGTTGCCGAGGCCATTTATCGTATTCTTAAAAGAAATGACCTATTTTGTGATGTCGGTGCCAATATTGGTTACTTTACCCGTTTAGCCCTTAAAATTGGTGCAAGAGTAAAATCCTTTGAGCCCCACCCAATTGTCTTTCAAAAACTAACTAAAAATCTTAACGATGACTCTCTCTGCGAGACCTATCCCTTAGCTCTCTCAAACACTGTTTCAGAGACAGACCTCTTTATACCCAATGAATTCAACAATAATGAAGGAGTTGCTTCTCTAGAGCATCATCAAGAAGCCAAAAAAATTAAAGTCAAAACAACTCTGATCGACGAAATCCTCGCTAGTGAAGAGTCCATAACTTTAATGAAGATTGACATTGAAGGTCATGAAGAATTTGCATTTAAAGGCGCACATCATTTCTTAAAGAGCAAAGCCTTAAACAGTATAATCTTTGAGGACTTTACTGCGCCTCATTCAAAAACTATAATGCTTTTAGAAAAGTACGACTATAAAGTCATGAGACTACAAAAAGAACTCTTGGGTCCTAAACTAATTCCATGGAAGGAAACCTCAAGTATCAATGCTTGGGAGCCTGTAAATTATATAGCCTTCCATAACTCTGAATTTATTCAACCATTATTTAAGGACAAGGGATGGAAAGTTTTTAGTTCTCTACCTTAACAAACCAAGAACCAAGAAACAAGAAACAAGAAACAAGAAACAATCTGTCACTGGACATTGGTATTGATTCTTTGATGTCTACAAAAGAAGCAGAGCGCAATTTTGCATAAGATGTATAAGTTTCTTTTAGAAGTGTTCACAACTTCTCTAAGTTTTACTTGGTAAAAGCAAGACTTAAATCCTGAACTCACTCTATCTGTTATGAAAAAAAATAATGAGAGAAAATTAGAATATTTGATCCCTCTCTTACATGTTAATCTTTTAAACTGCACAACCACATTAGGGGGACATAATGTTAAGGAAGACATTATTACAAATCACAATATTATTAAGCTTATTAGGGTTATCAACGACAGCCTGGGGAACTTTCATTCCACCCGAGCGTATAAAAAATGTTCCGAACTTAAGCGAACGAGATGCTAACATGACTCAACAAGAGTTTATTGATGTCATCGAAAAAGCTCGAGTAATTTATGCACCCATTATCCAATCACATGGTGGGCGATTACAAATTAATGCTAAGTGGACTGATGACACCCTTAACGCGAGTGCATCACAATTTTTTGGTACTTGGACTGTCAATATGTATGGAGGGCTTGCACGTCACCCCGAAATGACACTTGATGGCTTCGCAATGGTTCTTTGTCACGAGCTCGGCCATCATCTTGCGGGATTCACTTTTAGAAAAGGCTTTGGTGGCTTTGGTGGAACATGGGCTGCCAACGAAGGACAATCGGATTACTTTGCGGCCCACTCTTGTACTCGCGAGCTTTGGAGAAATGAAAAAGAAATCAATGCTAGCTTTAGAGGACAAATTTCCACTATTGCGGAAGAAAGTTGTAATCGAGTTTGGACAACAGAAGATGATCAGAACCTTTGCTATCGCATTAATGCTGGCGGAGAGTCACTCGCTCGAGTACTATCTTCTCTCAGTGACGATCCAGCCTTTCCAACGTTTGAAACTCCTGACAATAACAAAGTGAATAAGATCGACGATGCTCACCCACAAGCACAATGCCGACTTGATACCACTTATGCCGCATCAATCTGTACAGCTCAATTTGATCCTCAATTAATTCCAGGAAAAGAAATGTCCGATCAGTTTGGGGCTGAAGCTGAAAGAGAGTCTTCTCAATACACTTGCATGGAAATTAGCAATCATATTGATGGTATTCGTCCTCGTTGTTGGTTCAAACCAGGAATCTAATTTTTATTAGAAATTTAATGAAAAAAGCCACATCATTCGATGTGGCTTTTTTATTTTGTAAAAATATATTTTCTGAAACTTCTAAATTCAAATTAAAGTTTAACAAACTGGCAAATATTAACTACTCTAACCTATAGGAACATAACAGTTTCCAAAAGATTAAAATCTCGCAGATTAGCAAAACTCTTTTCTTTATATTTAAAAGTCACATTTGAGAGAATTTAAGCCACAGTCAATTGTAAACATCTGAAACCGCTAAGACAGAAATAAAAAAGCCCACACTATGTGCAGGCTTTAAGGATTAAAGTTATTTTTTAATAGTTAATTGAAGCACACTTTTCCTAAGAAAGCCTTTTCTCCACCATGAACAATTGTATACCAAGAACGACTGTGATGTTTCATCTCAATAGTACTACCTGCATACACCTTACCTAAAACTTCAGCTTTCGTAGAGGGATAGGCTCTCACATTACATGATTTAGATTTAATTTGAGCAATACGTGCCTGATTTAGCCCAGAAACTGTTCTATAGTTTTTAGGAAGTTTAGCTCCAAGACTTGCTAACTTCTGATCATAAGCTCTATCGACCTCAATAGCCAATTCTAATTCATCGAGCATTTTTTGAGCTTTTGCAAGTGACTTACGATAAATCGAAATCATCTTCTTGTATTCGGCACTATCCTTTTTCATATTACGATAGGTTTGACCAACCTTTATACGTGCTCGTTTGACATCTGAACGAATCGCACTAACACGAGTGGCTGTTCTTTTAGCTGAAGCCTTCATATCTCGATGCTCTTGTGTCATTTTTCTTAAATCACTTTCTTCTCGACGCTTATTTTCCGCTACTTTTTCCTCTTCAGTCTTCACAAGATCAAGTTCCGCTTGAGCCTTTTCAGTTTTCAGTCTTAACTTTTCTTTTTCGACATCTAACTTAATAAGCTCTTTTTGCATCTTCTCAGACTTTAAACGTGAATCGGCAATTCTTTTTTCAGTATCAGCAATTTCTTTTTCAGCTCTTTTCCTCTGAACTTTTGCCGCGGCCTTCTCCCTTTCTAACCTAGCCTTTAAACGCTCAGTTTCCTTCTTCTCTTCAGCCAACTGCTTTTTTAATTCTTCAGCTTCTATAATTGCCGCCTCAGAATCAGCACCGATGGCATCGGCCTCGATTAACTCCTCATTAAGATCTGCAATATCAGCAAATGTAACTTGAGCCGCACATAATGTTGTTAAGAGTACAATTGATAGCTTGATAATGTCCTTTTTCATAATAACCTCTCTCTTGGTTACATAATTAAAGAGCAAAGAACGTACCAACTTTAAATAAAACTATTCACTCGCCTTTATCTTAATTCAAGACCCTTTGTTGAATTGTTAGAACACCTGACTAAATATTAAACATTCCATTATGAAACTTGTAATTCCTATGACTTAATAAAATATAAAAAACAAATCCCTTCAGATTAAATATCGGCTAATCTCCAATGCCCCATTCTTTAAATTAAAAATGCTCGCAACAAAATTGAGAATTTTTCGACATTTATAAGACAATTAGTGTCACTCTCTAAATCCGTACAAAATCCTGATACCAAAAGCCCATTATATTTGTTCTCAACTGGCATACAATTTGTACCAGCTTGAGACAGCCACTGACCCAGGAGAAATCTTTGAATAAGTTAATTTTTATCCTCACACTTCTTATCATTCACAGTCAGTGCGCATTGGCTGAGCTCAAAAGCCCACTACAAAGAATAAATAGTGTTAATTCCATTGATCCTTCTACAAAAATTCATTTACGACCTAGCATTACTGACTTCGAAGACAATGAGCGTTCTTATGTCGTTCTAAAAACACGATACAAATCCATTCCACAGGCAAATATAATTAATGATCAAAAAAGAAGTCTATTTACCATAGACGATTTAAAAAGCTCTGGTTTAGAACCTCAACTCATTGAAAGAATCGAACAAGTAATAAATAACAAATGGTTAAGTAAAAACAACTTCAAAAAAACAGGATTAGACAACTTTTATATTATTGGGAACTTCTTACACAAAACTAACTCCCAGAACAATTCCAATTTTTTTATAGCTATTATTCCCAAATACGCTCTTATTGATAATATCTACCTTCAACTTGAATGGTTTAAATCCAGTTCTGGTGGACGGTCTCATATACGATTCACACTGAACACAGAAATTGTTTTAATTCCACAATGGGACGATAGCTACTCTCCGATACTACTCTCCGAACAAGGAAAAAGTAATATCACATATTCTTTGCTGACAGCAAAAGTGGAAGGAGGACGTACGGAATCCTCCTCTTTAGGATTAACGAGTGAATATGCCAACGTCCTGCAGATTTCATCAACAGTACTTCATACTAATCATCAAATGACTTTATCTAATATAGAGCAGTATAAAATCCATAACCTGACTCAATCTCAAAAAAAATCTATTCTCAACCAATCTCTCACTATAGCAAATGAGCTACAAGAGTCGACAATTTATAATACCGTATTTAATGGAGCTATTACCCATACAGTGTTAGCGCTACGTGGAGATTTCGATTCTAAAACACAAACACATCAGGGCCTTGCTCAGCTTAATCCATCCTGGTTCAACCCTTACACTCTTGTTAATAGAATGACTGAAGTTGGGATTAAGATGGAACAGCATCAATCACTAAACTACGAATTTAAAAACACTATTAATCATCAAACGACCTACAAAACTGAACGGAAAACAACAAATACAGATCATTCTTTAATGGACAACCAAAAGCTTGAAGATTTAATCAGAAAGGTGGCATTCTTTTTATCAGATCATGGCATGAAAGGGTCTCAAGCTAACGAGCTCTTTTCTCTTTCTACAAAACAACTCATGAGAGTTTTAAAAAATAAAAAATCTCGTTTAAACTCGAATAAATTAATGTCTTTAATCCTCAACTATCAAAAAGTACATTTTCCAGAGACATCCATTGAAGACTTAATGGCAGGAATAAAATCAGTCCTTAACCAACAGCCAATCTAAATAGATATTAGCTTTATCTTTATTTCTTATATCTATTTTAAAAGATCAAATATAACAGAACGACCAGACTAAGGTCTTAAGATTTTCTCAATTCATTCCTTATAAGAAGTTTTAGTTAGTTATCAAATTGAGTTTTTGTATACTGGTCCTATGAGAGACCATTTAATTAAGTTTTTTTATATATTTACATTAACTACAGGATGTTTATTTCTTGTTTCAGGATGTGGAGATGAGGAATCCGATTCTTCAGCCATTGAAGTCTCTAACTTACCCTCAAAGCCAATAGTTATTAATAACAATTTTTCTTACCCTCTACCCGATCATACAGAGGATGAGCCAAGTTTAAAACAAGTTACAGGCCCCTGGTTTAAAGTAGGCTTTCAATTTATTAATAATTCAGACAAGAAGCTTATAATCGCCACCTTTAATGCTGAGGTTTCAGCAGTTGGTAACAATTCCGTCGCTCAATATAGCCCCAGTCTCGATGAAATTGAAGAAGATCGAATTTATTTAACTCAACCGGCTCTTGAACCTGGAGAAACTCGCACGCCCGAAGTGGTCTTTTACTTCGATGCTCTGCCGGCTACAGATAGCTCCTCCTATTCAGCTGAAATTACATTTACTGGATTTTTCTTAGAACCCGAAGCCGAAAATGACTTAAACCCTATTGGTCGCTTCGAAAAGAAAATTCGATTTAGAACTGAATAGCAATACCTTATTATAAGCTAACTTCCACCTCTAAATCAGCCAATCCATTTCTGACATCAATTGTTGAACGGATCACTCTTACCTGTTGGGAATTATCCATCTTCATTAAAGTAGTTTGTGTATCAAACCTCACACTTTTCTCTCCACTAGAGGATAAACTTTCTTTTGCATGAAAAAGTAAAAAAATATTCGAAAGTTGATCTGCTGATTTATATTTATCCATCCAAATATCTACCGTATAAGTCCGATCATCACAGGTTACCACCCACCACGGAGGAGGTGGTGCAGGACTATTATTAGTTAGTAATTTATGCTGACAGGAAGTGGCTATCCCTGTCGTAGAATCCACAAGAGTAAAGGTTAGCTTTTCATGAGGAAAGCGAATTACAGCATGACTTTTTGCAATTAAAAAGAAAAATGAAAACGATATCAATATAAATCTCAACATAGCTACCCCTTGGATGTTTTACCCATGATACTATTGTAATTCACCCCAGTTCTTTATTCTATAAATCTAGAATATCTCGACTTAAATCAGTCTAAAATAAATCTATAAACCCAAAACTTTCCTCTTTTACTTTGCTGGCAATTGGTTTAAAAATGAGAGACATCACCTTAACTAAAAAAGTAATCAGGAGGTTGTTAATGAGAGTTTTATCATGGGTTTTATTTTTTCTTTTAACAATCTCAACAACTACCACCCTTGCTAAACAAACCAGTGAAGTTGAAGTTCTTTATTCTAAAATTGCACAAGAAAATGTAGAGAATCTTTATCGGTATTTTCATGCTCATCCTGAATTATCTGGAAAAGAATTTAAGACTTCTAAAAAAATGTCGGATGAACTCAGAAAATTAGGCATTAAAATTTCTGAAAATGTCGGCAGAACAGGAATTGTCGGAATTTACAGAAATGGAAATGGGCCTACTATCTGGCTAAGAGCTGACATGGATGGCCTTCCTATTCAAGAGAGCACTGGTAAAGACTACGCAAGTAAGGCTAAAGGTGTAATGCATGCCTGTGGGCATGACACTCACATTTCCGCCATGATTGGGTATGCAAAGACTCTGATCCATTTAAAAAGCCGATGGAATGGAACTTTAGTTTTTATTGTCCAACCCGCTGAAGAAATCGGAGCTGGTGCCCAATGGATGATTCAAGATGGCTTATTTACAAAATATCCTAAACCAGACTACATCTTGGGCTTTCATGTCACCGGTAAATATAGATCAAACAAAATTTCATATACAAAAGGTTATGCTTTAGCTGCTGTGGACTCGATAGATATCGAAGTTCGAGGCCTTGGTGGCCATGGGGCCGCCCCATCAGAAACTATTGATCCTGTAGTCTTAGCTAGCAAAATCATTCTTAATTCTCAAACCCTTGTCAGCCGAAATACAGACCCTCAAGAGCCTGTTGTTCTAACTTTTGGCTCTATCCAAGGTGGAACTAAACACAACATTATTCCTGACTCTGTTCATATTCAAGGTACGCTTAGAACTTATTCAGAGGAAGTAAGACAATCCATGAAAAATGGAATAAAACGAATGACTTTTGCTCTTGCTAAAGCCGATGGCGCTCCAAAACCTCAAATTAAGTTCAGCGAACCACTTCCCGCCACATACAATAATATAGAGCTGACAGAAAGAATGATCCCCATTTTTAAAGACGTCGTGGGTGGAAAAAATGTTATTGAATCTAAGGGCATTATGGGAGCTGAGGACTTTTCTTTATACAGTCAAAATAAAAAATACCCCACCACATTCTTTTTTATTGGAGGGGCTCCTAAAGATAAAACAAACTTCGGTTCAAATCATAACTCTAAGTTTGCTCCTGAATATAAGAAAGTTTTAACCGTTGCTGTAGAAGTAATGACAAAAGCCGTGTTAATGCTTGCTCCCAAAAAAACTTAATTTCTAGCGATCACTTTCAATAAAAGTTGGTCGCTCATAAAATTTATAAAAATTATGACTATCAAAATCCCAACCCAAATTCTTATTTATAAAAAAGGCTTGATAAAGTACCCCTTGTACAAGTCTCTCCACCAGCAAGTCCTTATACGATTTTTTCAATTTAACAATATCAGATCGTCCACCCGTTTTATCAACATCTAAAACTGTCTTTGCCTTTTGCTGAGAAACTCGCGACAGCTCCTGAATCAACTCTAAATCACTTTTACCTTTATTTCTTACCTTGAATGTGGACCATTGTTTTATTGCCTTATTAAATACATCCGCTTGAAGACTGTATCCATCCTCAAGATACAGTTCATTAACCATTTTCGATTCGACAAAATAATGAACACCCTTCTGTTGAGTCTCCTGCCCGTCATAATTTTTAGTCAAATGTAGGGGCATTGCTAAATCACCAACATAATGTCCCAGTATTCCAATTGTTAGCAGCCATTCTCCTTGAGCTTTTTGTCTATTTTCTCTCTTTATCTTTTTTTCTTTAAGACTCTTCGTTAAAACTTCAATTCTATCAAGAAGCTCTGTCACTCGCCACCATGCACGACCTCTTGTCGGCGATAGAGTAGTAAACTTCTTATTGAATTCT
Organism: Bdellovibrionales bacterium; assembly: GCA_964229765.1. GTDB lineage: Bacteria > Bdellovibrionota > Bdellovibrionia > Bdellovibrionales > JAGQZY01 > JAGQZY01. The sequence goes on from CAXREJ010000049.1 coordinate 8,850, forward strand.
TTGCGAGACAGTAAATAGGGCGATATTTCACTTCCTTTACCTTTAGGGGACACTTGTTCATCGAAATACTCTAAATTCATAAAGTGATTTATAAACTCCTTCTTATATGTTTTAGGTCTTTTCCAAATAAAGTCTGGGACATTACAATAATAAGAAAAATCATAACTATAATTCATTAAGAACTCTTTTTTTTCACTTTTTGCTACAACATAAGCCGCCGTTTCACATATTAAGGCATGCCCTCTCGCTCCCCATCCATAAGATGATATTGAATAAAAAAAGATTGAAATAAATACCATTAAAAATCGAGAAAACATTCTGACCTCTTTTACATAAACAATAAATAAATTCTTGTTTATGATTTAAACTCTCTTTAACAAGATTGCATCATTTAATATAAATAAAAAGATCTTTCAAACAGGTATAAGCTATGGAACACTAAAACTATCGAGGATTTGTAAATGATAAAATTATTGATAATTCTATTAGTTTCTTTTCATACTAAAATTGCATTCGCTTATGAACTTAAAGTAATCAAAACAAAAGGAAAAGCTGCCATAGTCATCCTACCTCAAAAAGGACTCTTTAAGGCTGGAGACAGGATATCGATCTCTAAAAATATGAGAAAAAAATGGACTCCATTTATGAGTTCAAAATATGGAATAACAGGTCATATTGATCTTGGTGCCCTCAAGTACAACTCTTCAGGTTCAGAAGTAAGCGCTAACCGCTTTAATCTTGAAGCTCGTTTCGGGTTTGTAAGGCCAGAATTTGAGTATGGTCCTCTATTAATTCTCGAAAACCAATCTTTTGACTTTGGAAATGGCTCCAATAAAATTAACATGACATTTTTAGGGGCCTACGGAGAGTATAATCTTAAGTTTAAGAGTGAAAGCCTCACTCCTGCTATTGGTGGACTATTAGGATATACATCAACTGAATTAACTAATAGCATGAGTGGATTTAGAGTCGAACCTTATTTACGTTTAAAATATTTTCTAATACCTGGAGACTCTAACATTACACTTCTCTCGCAACTCGGTTATCGTTACGATGGACTTAGTAGCAATGGAGTGGATATCACAGGAACAGGGGTTGTCTTGAAGGCAGGACTTGGCTACTACTTTTAAAAACACACTGATCTTAATGATTTTTGATTAAAGATTCCTCTGAAGGTCATTTACTCTCTAAATCTCTTTCTCAATAAAGAGTTTAAAGAATCGCAATTTCGTTTATAAATTGAAAATTTGGTGGAGGTAACAGGGATCGAACCTGCGACCTTCTGAATGCAAATCAGATGCTCTCCCAACTGAGCTATACCCCCACACGAGGTAGGGAGTTTTATCGTATGAAATGTTCTGGAGGTCAAATAAATTAGCCCTAATTTTTTTAGGGCTAAGGAATTTTTTGAATTTAAGATTGGTTTTTAGGCACTTGTTTTCATGATTTGAGTAGGAATTCGAGAAAAGAGGGCTCTTTCCTGCTCAAGATTGAATCCCACTGACTCTCCGCCGCAAACAACAGAGTCATACACCTTTCTGAGAACCTCTAGTTCCTCGTCAGAATTGTCCTCATGACAAAGACTCTCCTGAATAGCATCAAATATATTCATGATATCGGGTGTCGTCACCACTTTAGGTAGCTTATCCATATCGAGACCAAACATAGTGAGAGGGCGAAATCCAACAAGCTTTTTGGTTAGAAGTATTTTTTTACCAGAGACAAAGTTGACCTGGAGGAATTCTTGGCCATCTTCATCGGTGCGTGTTAACACATCTTCCACATCAAACTTATTCACTGTAATTCTTCTACTATCAACCTTCTGTTCGATAATAAAGTAGTCAGCAAGCTCGCTTTCAACAAATTTTAGGCTCTCTGTTGCATCAACATAGTTAAAGATTTTTTCTAATAAAAGCTCACCGGCTCCAAACATATTCGAGTTGTTCAACTGTTCCTCCAACGTTATCTTGTTCAGATAAAACTCTATCGACTTGGGCTGTCAGGAACTTTATAAAAAACTTTGGAAAATCAATAAGTTCTCAATCTGAAGCACATCTGTATCAGAGAAATACAGTCATCTAAAAAAAAGACCAAAGATAGCGCTAAAAGCTCTAAATCATTGACAAACCCTTGATCCAGAGCCTTTACTTTGGGCGAGCCATACATTAACTTAATTGTATGTTTGGCACTCTATGTTCCAACTAAAACAATAAAATGGAGATAAGCTCTCGCAAGCCAATCCCTGTAAAGAACTGAGATAATTTAGAAAAATACTCAGAACAAAGCATGGGATATAATTTGAAAGTCTGAAATACAGAGAGCAGGGAGTAGAAATGATTGTAATCCGATGGCAAGCCCCTTTAAAACCAACAAAAGAACAAGCTTTAATGATTTTTCGTGCGGAAGACTTACAGCCAAGAGAAGAGATTTTAACCAAAGAAGAAACATACCCTGAACACAAACATCCGTTAGATGAAGTAAGAATGGTACTTCAAGGTGAACTGTCCATGAATATTAATGGTAATCAATTGCTATTACGTTCGGGTGATAAAATTATGGTGCCATCCAATACTAAACACTCTCAAAGAGTCCTTAGTGAAGACCCTTGCGTTTGTATCGTAGCCAATAAACCTTTTTAAATTTCTATTTGAATTGAAAGCTTCATTACACTCGCCAAAGCAAATGTCGCCCAAAGTTCCTATGAGAATTCAGCACTTTATCTGAAAAGAGATGTCATCTCATTGCTCCATGATGACAAACCAGACCAATACTTTTACTTACCCTGTTGCTTCATCCATTTTAGATATTCAGAAATCCTTTTTTCAAAGCCTCTTTCTGTGGGCTCATAGAATTTCCTATTCTTAAGTTTTTCTGGAAAATAATCCTGCTCAAGCCAACCCGTAGGACCGTCATGACTGTATTGGTACCCTTCTCCATGTCCAATATATTTCATTAATTGCGTTTGGCTGGACCTCAAGTGTTTTGGCACAGGAAGAGGCCCTGATTTTTTAACTTCTGAGATGGCTAAATTGATTGCCATATAGCTCTTATTGGATTTGGGAGCGGCAGACAGGTAAACCACAGCTTGAGCTAAATTAATACGAGCCTCTGGCATTCCCACAAGCTCCACTGCTGAAAGTGTACTAACCGCTAATGTTAACGCCTGGGGATCCGCATTTCCGACATCCTCTGAGGCAAGAATTACTAATCGTCTCGCAATAAATAAAGGATCCTCTCCTCCCTCAAGCATTCGAGCGAGATAATAAACAGCAGCATCAGGGTCACTGCCACGAACACTTTTTATAAAAGCGGAAATAGTGTCGTAGTGCTCATCTCCCTTCTTATCAAACCTTAAACCCGATGAAACAAAAAACTCTTCCAGTTTTTTTTCATCAATAGGAAAGATTAAGTTTTCACCAAATCGCTCGAGATAAACAAGTTCTTCAATTAAATTATAAAGCCTTCTCCCATCCCCATGACTTGATGATAAGAGGTGATCAAAAGCCAAGGGAGTGAGTATTTCCTCGGATGTCTTACCACTGTCCTCAAAAGCCTTTCTTGCCATCTTAGTCATATCTTGAAGATCTAATGGCTCAAAAATAAGAAGACGACACCGACTAACTAAGGCTGCATTGAGTTGATAGGATGGATTTTCAGTTGTAGCACCTACTAAATAAAAAAAACCTTTTTCTATAAATGGTAGTAGAACATCTTGTTGTCCACGATTAAGTCGATGAATCTCATCAACAAAAACAACGGTTTTCCTCCCTCTTTCAAGCAAGGCTCGTTTAGCAGACTCACCAATCTCCCTGATTTTTTTAGCACCCAAATCAATAGCGTTTTCCTGAAAAATATCCGCTTCAACTTCATTAATTAATGCGCGTGCAAAAGAGGTTTTACCACACCCCGGTGGCCCCCAAAGTATTAGGCTTTGCAAAAATCCATCTTGAATTTTTTTGAACAAAACCTTGTTATCAGCAAAAATTTTCTGTTGCCCCACTAAGTCTTTAAAGGCTTTTGGCCTAAGCCTTTCAGCGAGAGGCTGATGCCCATGATTGAGTTGATTTTCAAATAAATCCATAAAGCCCTACATACCACCTCTTCTGGCTTTTTTAAAACCCTATTCCAAATAGTAAATAAGAAAGGTGGCAATTCTAGTTAGGGCGTGTTCTCATTTAAGAACATAACTTGTGAAAGCAAAAAAGGGAGCTTTTAAAGCTCCCTTTCTCGTTTAAAGCCATATCCGTTGATTACTAATACCGTTAAGTTAAGGGCTCTATTTAATACCGCCTTAGTTAAGTTCGCAGTGAGGCGCAAGGAGGATGCTGTACGAATAGTACCGCGACGACGCAGTCAACGAAACTGGGGGCTTAACTAAACGGTATTACGTTGATTACAAGGTCAATGAATCCAAGTCATCTTCAAAAGCCTCTTCACTGGGAGCGGAATCAGTTCCAAAATCATCAAAACTGTCTTCAAAACCCTCTAAAGGCTCTAAGCCATTTGAAGTTGCTGTATCAAGAGCAGGTGGAGTAGAAGCTCCCTCATCAATACTTAATTCTTCAAAGGGGTCGAAACCTGGGCCTGGAGCTCCTGTTTTTGAAACCATGGGGCCATCCACCTCTTTCAAAACTTTTGGCTTTAAGAAGAGTAACAATTCATTTTTATTTTTTGTTACCTGAACTTGTTTAAATAAATATCCAATCAAAGGTATATCTTTTAGCCAAGGTATTCCGCCATCAGAATCAGTATCATCCACTTGATAAATCCCACCAATAACAGCTGTTTTACCATTTTTTACCATAACTGTTGTCTTAGCCCGTCTTTTCGCTAACTCTCTTGAACCATCTTCGTTTGCTACACCAGCAAACTCACGCTTCATTTCAACGTCAAGAATAACATCACCTTTAAAAGTAATCTGTGGAATTACCTTTAAACTCAATACTAGATCAACAAATGTAAAGGTAGTAGTAGGAGGACTTCCTGGGTTAATTGTTAATTGAGCCACAGGAACTTGAGTTGTTTGCTCTATCACAGCTTCCACTTTATTCATCGTTACAACTCTTGGTTGTGAAAGAACTTTAATTTTATTTTGACTCTCAAATATACTAAGGGAAGCTGCTAGATCTCCAAAAATATCAAAAGTTCCAATATCTAAATCCAAAGCAAATCCAGCACTAGTATCCGACGAACCTCCTCCGGTAAGTCCAGCATTAATTTGTCCTGTTTGACTGTTAATGGGAAAACTCTGTCCTGAGATATCCCAATTAATACCAGCCTCTCTAGAAAACTCTTCCCTGGCTTCAACAAGTTTCGATTCAATTTCCACCTGCATAGGAGGAGTATCAAGAGCCTTTACCAGTTCTAATATTCTTTCAATATATTCACCATAATCAGTGATAACAAGAGAGCTTGTTCTATTATCAAAAGCAATTTTACCTTCCGAACTTGTGAACTCCTTCAACTTAGTAGACAGATCCGAAACATTAGCATAACTGACTGGAATATATTTTACCTTGATACCACCAGAAAGGAGTTTTGCTTTTTTCTCACTCTGAATTTGCTTACTAACAGCTTCAGCTTCACTACTTAGCGTACTTTGCTTAGCAATTCTTAAAACATTTCCTCTTTTGACATAACCCAAACCTTGTGACCTTAACAAGTCATGTAAAGCTTGGTCCCAAGGAACATTTCTCAAACGGATTGATGTTTTGCCGCCAACATCCTTATCCATTATCAAATTAACTCCACTTTGTTCAGCTATAACACCAATAATTGTTCTGACATCTTCATCTGCAAACTCCAATGAAATTTTATCACCAACAAATTCACCAACGCCCAAGCTCATACCCGATTTTGCATTATCTCCACCAAGAACTGAATTTATACTGTTGTTTAAATTTCCATTTGAGTTAGAGCCTGACTGTAATTGGTTTTCTGCGACTAATGTATTAAGTGGTTGCTCGCTTGTCTCAACTGGAGCAGAGTCGGATGTCATAACGAGAATCGACCCACCTTCTTGCTGAACTGAAGGATTAAGAGGTCTCTTCATTTGTATAACAAAACGAGCGGAACCATCTGCGTTACTATAAGCATTGATTGTCGCAATATCTTGCTTAAAGTCTTTCGTAATATAAGGCCTTTTAAACTTCTCAGGAAGAAAGACATCTCGAACTTCAATCACCACTTGATTTAAATCATTGTCTACAATTTTTTCATAGGATGCGGGGCTTGAGGTTTCAATAACAACCGTACCACCCTTTTCAAAAGCTTTATACTCAAGATTAGTAACTTGGTTATTTTGATTTGCAATAATATCGTTTGAAAAAGTTTGATTGCCTGCTGGCACATCTACAATGGGACCGGGAGGTGCAGGTTCATCAACAACAGGCTCGCCTTCAAAAGTAAAAGGATCCTCATCATTAACACTGGTTTCATTTTCAGCGAAATTTCCCTCTTCAAAATCAGCATCAGAAAACTCTTCAAGTTCATTGTTTGCCAAAGTTGGGTCAATTTGATTTTGATCTGTTTCACTAAAATCAGAAAAGTCATCCTCTGAAAAATCACTATCACTGAACTCAGCCGATCCAAATTCCTTATCAAGATTTTCTTGAGTATTAACTGCAACTTCGTTTTCCGTGAAAGAATCATCTTCACTAAAATCGGCATCACTAAACTCTGTATCACCAGCCAAATCACTGCTTTCTGCAAGCACTTCATCTTCCGTATCGAGCAAGCCTCCATCGTCAAAATCATCTAGACCGGAAATGCTTTCTCTGTCCAGCTCATCAGTAGAAACCGTATCGTCAGAATCAAACAGTGAACATCCAATAAATGATATGGAAAGATTGAAAAATAATAAAAGAATACACAACTTCCTTGTCATGACCCACTCTCCTTAATTTTACTCGAGAAAAACAACCTTTGTTGTTGAATAACGTTGGTCATTTTCCTCGATAGTTTGAATAACAACGACTTCCTTTTCGCGAATGGTCGCAATATATCCAAAATTTTCACCAATATAGTCTTTAATCGTTAATTTATAGGTTTTTTTATTTGGAGCTTCAAAAATGGCAACAGGAGTTTCGGTCTGCCACAATAAGCCCTTGAGTCTAAACTCGGAAAGCCTGAAGTTTTGGATCTCAAGAAAAGGACCGTAAACTTGACCTGGCTCTAAAGGAGTTTGACCTGCTTGAGACTCAAATGGGTCTCTGAAAATATCTCGATCATAGATAAAAGGCTTTAAGTAAACTTGAATTTTCGATATTTTTTCTTCTGGCTTTATTTCCTCAGCCACAAGTTCTGCACTCTCTTCTGCAATAGCTTCTTCTTCTTGAGCATAGCTATAAGAAGACAATACGGTTTGCACTATCAAACTTGCCAATAGAAGGTACTTAACCATTGTTACCTCCTGAGCCATTTGTTACTCCCTGTAGAGAGTCACTTGAACTATAAACCACCAAAGTGGTTTTAAGTTTTACAACCGGAAAATCTCCACCGACTTCTGTAAAAAACTCCATCTTACTAAAATCTATGGCCTTTTCCATTGTTGTCAGACTGGAAATAAATTCCATTATATTGTGAAAATTTCCTTCAACAACAAATTCAACTGCTGTTTCCTCATAATTCGGAAATTCCTTATTTTTTGTAACGGCTTTCGCAAATTCGACAACCAATCCGTATTTTTCAGCAAATTGAGAAACTTTTGAAAGTAATTTATTGGCATCAACACCAGCAGCAAAGTACTTTTGGAAATCCTTCATATTAAGAGTTATTTCTTCAATTTCTCTTTGAAAACGAGCTTTATCTTCAATCGCTTTTTTCACTTGGTCCAAAGATGTTCTCGCTGTATTAATTTGAGTTTGATGCTGCGAAATTTGAGACTCTAAAACAACTCCGTTATCGAAAAATAGAAACCAATATCCAGCGGCAAGACCAAACCCAATCATAAGGCACATTTTAAGATCTAATTTATTAAACTCTTCTTGTAAGTCCATTAGTCTTTCACCTTAGCTAATATTTTAAATGTATTAAGCTCGCCATCATTGTTTTGTACTCGTCTAATTTCTTGATTGATCCCATCTTCAATAAATTCAGCCGATGATAAAGTTTTAACGATTTTTTGAACAGAAGTTGGGGTAATAGAAAAACCTTCTATTTCCAATGAATCATCGCTTACAACCATTTTTTTCAACCAAAGATCTTCTAAAACGCTTTCTTGAATAAACTGAATTGCTTTGAGTTTAAAAGCTCTTTTTTGAGATATTTTCTGAATAACAGCTAATTGATCATCCAATTGCTTCTTTTCTTTCATCAAGTCGCCAACAACATTGGAAACAGAACCAAACTGTGTAACCTCATTTTGAATTTGCTGCAATTCATCTTGTTTTTGAACATAACGTTTTGTTATTTCTGATAAATTATAGGATTCGTAAAAATATAAAAGAACTGGAAAAATTAAAATCAAAATAACTTTAACAACCGGATGAGGCCCCATGGCCAGTGAGGCTTGATCCATCGCAATAGCTGTTTGAGTTCCAGTGCTTTGAAAACTATGAGATTTAGCAAGATTAACACGAATCATGAGTCACCCACTTTTCTCGCTCCTAACCCTAAAACACAGGGAAGAAATGGAGTGATCTCTGAAATAAAAGCTTCTGAAAAGTTTTTCGGATTATATGTTATATTTTGTAAAGGGTTAAAACTTTGACATTCTAAACCTGTTGCCGCACCAATGGCTTCTATTAAGTTTGGAATTTTAACTGCCCCACCGCCAACAAAAATGCTATTTACAGCAGAGCCACTTTTGGACTGATCATAAAACTTAAAGCTATCTTTTACTTCTTCACAGATCATTTCATTAGTTGAGGAAATCACATTAGACAATTCAACCGGATTAGACTGGGTTTGGGCAAAGCCAATCTTAAGTTCTTCTGCTTCTTGAGTGCTAACACCAAGCTCTCTCGAAATTTCCATATTGTATACAGATCCACCAATAGGAATATCACGACAAAAAACCACTCTACCATTTTCTATTACAACAAGATTTGTTACTCCTGCCCCAATATTAATCAGTGCAATTGTTTCTCCATTACGTATACCGTAATTCATCTCAAAACAATTTGCTAAAGCAAAGCCATTAACATCAATAACCGAGCACTTAAGGCCAGCCATTTCAATGGCTTCAAAATAACGAATGATATAATCATGTTTTGCTGCAACAAGAAGTATTTCCATTGTTTCTGAATTCTTATCCGTAGAATTTAACAAGTGGTAATCTAAATTGACTTCACTTAAATCAAAAGGAATATATTGTTCCGCTTCCCACTGTATTTGCTCTGCAATTAATTTTGGATCAATTCTTGGCATTGAAATCTTTTTTACAATAACCGCGCCACCAAACATACCTGTGCAAACTAATTTCGTCTTCAGTCCTAACTCTTTATGAAGGGCCATAATAATTTGTGATAAAGAGGCTGGATCAAGAATTTCTCCTCCATCTACGATTCCCTCTGGAATGGAAGACATCCCAAAATTTATCATTTTGTAACTTCGACCTGAGGGTTTCAGTTCTATCATCTTGATAGAACTTGTTCCTAAGTCGAGACCAATGACCTGTTTACTTCCAAATATCATGAAACCTTCTCTAGCTGGACCTTTCCTATCTTAAAATTAAATCGAAGCCATGCACTAAAGTCAAACCGTCGAAAGTCCGATTCTTTCGACTTTTTTTAATATCTTCAATTATTTACGCTTCAAAGGTAATTGAGCCATATCGACTAAGAGCAAGCACTGGACTTTAAACCTGCTCACTACTAAAGCTTTAGTGGTTCTAATCTATTTTGAGTCACCACTCCCTATAATACCCTTTAGCTAAGGCTTCGTATTAAGACCGCCTTATCTTAGTTCCCACCCAAGGAGAACGCTGTATGAAAAGTAGCGCAACAATGCTATCAACAAAACTGGGAGCTTAACTAAACGGTACTACTACACCTTAATAAAAAGCCTCTATAGGAAACAAAACTCTCATAAGAATATCAACATCAAACAACAAATAGATAAGTGCTCCTAGAGCTAAATAAGGACCAAAAGGTATACCGGTCTTAATACCTTCCTTTGAGCCAATCATATAAAAGACACCAACAAATAAACCAAATACGCTGGAAGCCAATACAACAAATAAAATGGATTGCACACCACAAACGGCACCAATCCAGGCGAGTAACTTTATATCACCTCCACCCATACCTTCGATTTTTCTTACATAGAGATAAAAAGAAGCTATCGCCAATAAAAAACCACCGCCTAGTAAAACACCTAGTACAGCATCAATAAACTCTCTGTCAGGGTTGAGATAGGCTCCGACAAGTCCAATGACAATACCCGAAAGAGTAAATCGATCAGGAAGAATCATATGCTCAAGGTCAATAAAGCTTGATGTAATGACTGCAAATGCAAATAACCAATATTCAAGAGTTGAAAAAGAAAAGCCATAACGGTAATACAAGGCTGCAAAAAAAACACCCATTGTAAACTCAACGATAGGATAACGAACCGATATTTTCTCCTTACATTTGAGGCACTTTCCTCTCAGTAAAACCCACGAAAAAATAGGTATATTGAGATAAAATGGAATAGCACTCTTGCATTTTGGGCAACGACTTCGCGGTAGAACCACACTTTCATTCTTTGGTAACCTGACAATTACCACATTTGCAAAACTTCCCCATATGGCGCCAAACCAAAAAGCAAGGGCCGTGTAAATCCAAGGATCATTCAAAATCTTTTCTCCTAAAAATTAGTAAGGATAAGAGGAAGAAAAACATTGCCCATAAAATAGCCACCATTACAGAAAAGCCAACTTCATATAAGGGTACCGGAGATTTTACTATTGCAAACTCTCTCCAATTTAAAGTCTCAAGATCTGGAAATAATCGTGAAACTATGACCGCAAAAGCTTTAAAACTCGGATCCATGCTTTTACCCTTTATATTTTCCAATGTACCCACCCAATGACCTATCAAAAATAACGAAAGTGAGCCTGTTATGGAAAGAAAGGGTTTCGCAAAAGATGAAAAGAAAAAAGTTATGGCTAATAAAATACAGGATTCAAAGAAAAAACCAATAAAAGCATAATATGATGTTAATAAAATAGGCATACCTAATAAAAACTCAATGAAGGTAAAGCACAGTAAAAAACCCAATAGCATCGTAAATAGTATTCCAATCAGACCAAAATACTTACCCGTTAAATACTGATCACGAGACACCGGTCGAGCCAGAAGAGTGTAAATTGTTTTGCGCTCAATTTCCCTAAAAAAAACACTACAACCTAGAAAAATAGTTAATCCAATAAAACACAGATGTATCCCTGAAAGCCCAAGTGAGACCGATAGTCTAAAGATTTCATCATAAGAAAGCTGGCCAAGGGCAAAACAAAGAGCCATAAAAAGAATTGAAAATACAATAACAAAATAAAGAACTCTGTCGCGAATCATTTCAATGTAAGTATTCTTGGCAATTGTCACAGTCGTTAGCTTCATAGTTCGACCTCTTGTCCATGAAATTCTTTAAAAGCTCTATCGAGACTTACCTTTTCTTGTTCAACCCCTGTAATTTCAAAACCCTGACCACGTATCTTATCAATTTCTAATTGCAGATCATTCGTATTATCAACTTTTTGAACAAGTCTTTCACCAGATTTCAAGTAAGTAAGAACATACTTTCTTTCACCTCGGTCAACAAATGTCGACTTTTTACCGCAAAACTCAACAACACCTTTTTTGATAACCACAAGCCCTTGACATAAACGGTCTATGTCATCCAGCAGATGACTGGAGAAGAAAATAGAAGCGCCTTCATTATCAAAAGCATTTTGAATAATCTTAACAAGCTGCCTACGCCCATCAGGGTCTAAGCCAGAAAGAGGTTCATCCAGTATCAAAAGTTTCGGACGGTGTATAAGAGCCTGTGCCATTCCCACTCTTTGCAGCATACCTTTTGAAAACTGTTTTAAATAAAGTTTTTTTGCATGACTTAAGCCTACAAGTTCAAGGAGCTCATCAATTCTTTTTTGAAGAGGCTTATGGCTTAACCCACTTAGCTCACCATAAAATGTCAAGAACTCCTCTGCTGTCAGATAATTGTAGAAGAATGGACGCTCAGGTAAATAGCCTATGTTTTTCTTAACGGATTTATCTAAATGATTTTTACCAAATACAGTCAAGCTTCCTGTATCGTAGGTCAGCAAGCCCAATAAACACTTTATACTCGTTGTTTTGCCCGCACCGTTGGAGCCCAAGAAACCCACAATTGATTTTTCTGGCACTTGAAAATTGACATCTTTAAGAACCTGAATTTTCTGTAGTTTCCAAGGATGACGAAAACTCTTGTTCAAGTTTTTAACTTCTAAGACCATTGAATATATCCCCCAGCCTGAGTTTGCTCATCAATTGTAATGAAAAAAAGAAACAATAAAAAGGTTAGGCCTAAAATACGACGCAGGACCTCTGTTATTATTGAAAAAGAGCTAAACAACTCAGCAAAAGGAGTAATACCCTTAAATTAAAGGGGTTCCATTTAATACCGCTTTAGTTAAGTTCGCAGTGAGGCACACAAGGAGGAAGCTGTACAAACTGTACAGCGACGACACTGTCAACGAAACTCGGAGCTTAACTAAACGGTATTCTGTTCAGCTTAGAGAGGATAGACGTCAAATTGTCCCGTCTTCTGAGAACGAATAGCGATGGCAAGCGCTTCGGCCGCATGATCTTCTGTAACACAAGGAACCGCAAAGTCTGTACAACTACGACGAATACTAAAACTGGCTTCAAGAGACTCTCGGCCAGAAGTGGTATTAATAACAAGATCCACTCGACCAGAACGAATTCTATCCACACAATTAGGACGACCTTCGTGAACTTTTTTTACTGGAATACAGTCAACACCGTTCTCATAGAGGAAACTCGCCGTTCCCGATGTGGCTGAAAGTGTGTAGCCCATTTCCACTAATGATTTGGCTACAGGAAGAAGAACCTCTTTATCTTTTTCTCTTAAAGAGAAGAAGACTTCACCTTTCACCGGTAATTCCATCTGGCTCGATACAAAGGCCTTCATCAAAGCCTCACTATAATCCTTACCCCTGCCCATCGCTTCGCCTGTGGACTTCATTTCAGGCCCCAAGATAGAATCAGCTTCGGGAAACTTTTTAAATGGAAAAACAACACCCTTAACGCATACTAAAGGAATATTTTTCCAATTGTATCGGTCGAGTTCTAATTCCTTCTTTTCTGTTCCCATCATCCCATGAATACCTAGATCCACTATAGGAATTCCTGCCGCTTTTGCCAAAAATGGAACGGTACGCGAGCAACGAGGATTCGCTTCAATTATGAAGATACGATCATCTTTAACCGCCAATTGCACATTGAGGTGACCAATAACATTCAGTTTATCTGCTAACAGCAAACAACTTTTCTCAATACTCGCTAAGACATGATTTTTTAACCTTTGAGGAGGGATGACCCCCATACTATCACCAGAGTGAACACCTGCAGCTTCAATGTGCTCAATCACTCCACCGACCATACTCCAATCTTTTCCACGGACAATATCAACGTCCACCTCAATAGCCCCTTCTAAAAATTGATCCATAAAACAAGGGGTTTTCGTGCTGATATCAGCAGCATATTTTTTGAAATATTTTTTAAGCTCCTCTTTATTCTCAATCACTTCCATACGACGTCCGCCAAGAACATAACTTGGACGGCAAATTAGTGGAAAGCCGATTTTTTCACTAGCTTGTACAGCCTCATCCGAGTCTGCTGCCAATCCAGAAACGGGAATCTCAAATCCTATCCCCTCACAAACTTTAGAAAAACTAGAACGATCTTCAGTTAGGTCGATTGTTTCTAAAGAAGACCCCAGGATAGGAATATTATAAGAATGCAAATCGTGAACTAAAGATAATGGAGTCTGACCACCAAGTTGTAAAACCACTCCTATGGGCTTAACAAACTCAAGAACATCAAGAACTCTTTCAGTGGTTAGAGGCTCAAAATAAAGTTGATCTGAAGTATCGTAGTCCGTTGATACAGTTTCAGGGTTTGAATTGATCATGATCACTTCATATCCCATTTTTTGCAACTGCTTAACTCCACGAACGCAACAATAATCAAACTCAATACCCTGGCCAATTCTGTTCGGACCACTTCCAATAATGACCACTCTTTTATTATTTTCATTTAACTGAGAAGGCTGCCCCCAGTAAGTGGAATAAAAATAAGGAGTTTCTGAAGCAAACTCTCCAGCACATGTATCTACCTGAAAAAAAGCCGGTAAAACTTGATTGTTTTTTCTGAGCTGCTGAACTTCAGTCACCTCCATTCCGCAAACTTCAGCAATACGGTTGTCGGAAAAGCCTAATCTTTTTGACTTATACAGAACTTCTTTATTTAAAGTGCTGGATTTGAGTTCATTTTCAAAATCAATAATTTCTTTGATTTGCTCTAAAAACCAAGGAGTCACCATTGTTAAGTTATGAACTTCAGCAACGGACATTCCCTCTCTAAAGGCTTGAGCAATAAAATAAATTCTCTGACTGCTAGGATAAGCAAGACTTTCTTTCTTTAAGATACACTCATCAAAACCATGGGAAAACTCTTGCGAGCAAAGTGCTTTTTGCAGACTTTCTTTAAAAGTTCTACCAATACTCATCACCTCCCCCACACTTTTCATTTGTGTGGAAAGCTCGTCTTTAGAACCCACAAATTTTTCAAAGGCAAAACGTGGAATTTTAGTTACAACATAATCGAGTGCCGGCTCGTAACATGATGGGGTCGTTTTAGTAATATCATTGGTAATTTCATCAAGACGATAACCAATCGCCAAAAGTGCTGCAATCTTTGCAATGGGAAATCCGGTCGCCTTACTCGCTAAAGCTGAAGAACGTGAAACACGGGGATTCATCTCAATAACAACACGCTTTTTATTTACGGGGTTAACCGCGAACTGAATATTAGCTCCACCACACTCTAAGCCCACAGCATCTAATATTTTGCGAGCCTCATCTCTCATATCTTGATACTCAGCTTCTGATAATGTCTGTTGAGGAGCTACCGTGATTGAATCTCCCGTGTGAACTCCACAAGGGTCCAAGTTTTCAATAGAACAAATAACAACAAATGTTCCAGAACG
The DNA here is from genome assembly GCA_964229765.1 of Bdellovibrionales bacterium. Classification (GTDB taxonomy): domain Bacteria; phylum Bdellovibrionota; class Bdellovibrionia; order Bdellovibrionales; family JAGQZY01; genus JAGQZY01. The sequence continues at coordinate 24,045 of CAXREJ010000049.1, forward strand.
ATCGCGCATGACTTCCAGCTCATACTCTTTCCAACCTAAAATACTTTCTTCAACGAGTACTTCTGAGGTAGGGCTTTCACCCAAAGCACGGGCTAACATTTTTTCATATTCTTCTTTAGAATAAGCAACACCGCCTCCGCCGCCGCCGAGTGTAAAATTTGGTCTCAAAATAATTGGAAAACCAATTTCTTCAGCAACCTGAAGTCCTTGTTTAAATTCCCTGACCATTTTGCTGCGGGTGTGTTTGGCACCCACCCTTTGTAAAATACGATTGAAAGTTTCGCGCTCCTCTGCTGATTGGATAATTTCTGGAGTGGCTCCGATCATTTCAACATTGTATTTTTTTAAAATCCCTTCTCTATCAAGCTCTAATCCTAAGTTGAGAGCAGTCTGCCCTCCCAATGTAGGAATAAGGGCATCGGGTTTCTCTTTAGCAATGATTTTTTCTAAGTACTCTTTTTTAAGAGGTTCAACATAAACTTTAGAGGCTATATCAGGGTCCGTCATTATTGTTGCAGGATTAGAGTTAACTAAAATCACCTCTAATCCTTCAGCAACAAGAGCTTTACAAGCCTGCGTTCCTGAATAATCAAACTCACAAGCTTGACCAATTACAATTGGACCACTCCCAAGAATAAGGACTTTTTTATACTTTTCTATTCTTGGCATTAAAACCTCACTTTACTATCTCTAGTATAAATCTTATCAAAACTGAGATGGCTGTATTGTTCCATCTTAAAAAACATTCGGATGAGCTCTAGTTGAAAAGCCTGTTGAATACCAGGATCCGCTTTTTTCAAAGCCTTCACTTCTTTAAGAATAAATTTATTCACTTCCCTAGGATGACAACAAAAACCTTTAGTGAAAAAGTAGTGATCTTCATCGGGAATAAGTCGAGCATCACAAATATCACCCTTTTCTAGGGTCAAAACAAAGTCATTGTTAACAACTTTTACTTTTCGCTTGCGGAAAAGGTCTTTAAAAAAAACAAACTCACCTTTTTGCTTAACAAATTGCAAAAGACTATGTTCTGTTTTTGCAAGATTTTGGAAAATTCTTTTTTCATCACCATGAAGCTGTTGAAACTCATCAATCTCAAGAGCATATTCAGCAGGAGGTAAATTCATTCCACTAATGGGTCTTGTAAAAAGATACCAATCAAAGAAGATATTCATCCACTGTTCGTAACGGTCACTTTCTTTATCGTCCACCCCAACATCACCAAAGAAGAGGGACTTGGCATGAACCACTTCTTTTTCATAACTTGGTGAGGAAAAGTATACAGATAGCTTTTCAACAGCAGCTCCGTAATTCATTGTTCCATCCATTCAAGAAATTGATCAAACAATGTAACCGCATCTCTAGGACCAGGATGACTTTCTGGGTGAAACTGTACACTAAAGCACATTTGATCACGACACTCAATTCCAGAGACCGTCTGATCATTCAAGTTTTTATGAGTAATCAAAACATTAGAGCCCAACCCCTCATCTTTGATGGCGTAACCATGATTCTGGCTCGTCATAAAAACTTCTCCCGTTTGCATATTTTTAATGGGATGGTTTGAACCTCTATGACCAAATCTTAATTTAAATGTTTCAGCCCCAAGGGCACGACCAAGTAACTGATGCCCCATACATATTCCAAAAATGGGGGTTTTTCCGATTAAACTTTTAATTGTATCAACAGCCATTTCCACATTTTGAGGGTCGCCAGGGCCATTACTCAACATCACACCATCGGGCTTATAATCTAAAATCTCTTTTGCGCTAACTCGTGATGGAAATACAGTGACTTCACTCGTTCTAGAAATTAATTCTCTGAGAATATTTTCTTTACAACCGAAATCTATTACCGCAACCCGAGGACCAACACCTTTAGCGCCTTGAATCTTTTGTTTCTCTTTGCGTGAGACCTCATAAGCCCAATCTTGCGACTTATTCTTGAAATCCGTAATCAAGCTTTCACTCATTTTTTTAGCTTCCTCTTCAGATGAAGCATTAACCATGGCACCTATTTTTGTACCACCTTCTCTCAGAGCTAAAACCAATGACCTTGTATCAACGGAATCAATCGCTGGAATATTCTGACTCCCTAAACGTTCTAACCAAGCCGAATTATCTTTGCTCTTTTGTATTTCTAAAGCAATAAAACCCTGTATCCATAACTGGCGCGATTCCCAAAACATTTTATCGACACCATAGTTACCTTGCTGAGGAGCACTCATAACCATAATTTGGCCAAAGTAAGAAGGATCTGTTGAAATTTCCTCGTACCCGTTATGAGAAGTATTAAATACAATTTCACCCACTGAGGGCTTGCCGACCAACCAATGACCTTGAAAAACGAGGCCATTTTCAAGAACGAGAAATCCTTTTTCCACTACTATACACCTTTTAATAGTTTTTCCATTAATGCCGCTCGAGTGTAAACACCATTTTCTTTTTGCTGCCACATTATTAATCTTTTATCATTCTGAACTTCTTCTCGAAACTCGACACCCCAGTTCACTGGACCAGGATGCATTATTACAGCATTTTGACTTAACTGACTCAAACGCTTTGAGTTTAAGCTGTAGTTTTTAATATATTCCTCAGGGTTGACCTTATTCTCTTCCGGCTTATGCCTTTCAAACTGAACTCTTAAACCCATATAAACATCACACCATTGAATGGCCTCATCTAAAGATTCAATGTTTTCGACCCCTAAGGAACGATGATAGAACTCCTTAGGAGCGCTGACTTTCACATCCGCACCAAAAGACTTGAGTAATTTTATATCTGAAGAGGCCACTCGGCTATGGTCAATATCACCCACTAACAAAACTTTAACACCTTCTAATTTTCCAAATCTTTCTTGTATAGTAAAGGTATCAAGAAGGGCCTGAGTGGGATGAGATTTTGCTCCGTATCCAGCATTGATAACTGGGATTTTGCTCTTATAAGTCACTTCCTCTAAGGGATCCTCTTCTCCACATCGTATAACAAAGAGATCCGGTTTTATTGAATGGAGTGTCCAAAAAGTATCAAAGAAAGTCTCTCCCTTGCTCATGCTCGAACTTTTGACATTATCAATGACTAAGCACTGGGCTCCTAAACGTTGAGCCGCTAGCTGAAAGGACATTTTCGTGCGAGTACTGGCCTCACTAAAAACCAGAGCTACTTGCATATTTTCTAGAAAACGAGGATGAATCCCGCGAGAAAGATGTTTTTTAATTTGAGTTGCTTGAGAAAACAGCTGCAAAGTGTCTTCAATAGAAAGGTCATCAACCCAGAGATAAGAGCGCGCATTGTAGGAAGTCATTAAAAAAAGACACTCTCACCCACCCGCTGGAATGTCAAGGCGATCAAGCCCTGTAAACATTCTTTCAAAATCTGTGAAAGTCTGAAGAGGTTTTTACGCCAAGAAAGGTCAATGAACCCATTGAAACATACGGTCCCACAGAATACGCAAACCTGATGAAGAATTATCCATAGACAACCAGATAAATGAAATTTCACTCTCTACATTTTTCAGAGGCACCAATCCCCAGTCCCGAGAATCATCGGCTCTAAAACGGTTATCAGCCAACACAAATAGACGATCTTTTGGAATTTGCATCTCTTTAAACTCCACTTGCGAGTTAAATACAATAGGATATTCATAATTTTGATCTGAAGAACCTTCTATTACCTGATTAGTAGGATCTGAGATGACAAGAGCTGCTCCATTTACAAAAACGCGGCCCTCTTCAATTTTCACACGATCTCCTGGTAGCCCCACAACTCTGCGGATAATAATTTGATTCTCGTCACCAGGAAAGCGAAAGGAGATCAAATCTCCTGTCTGTGGGATTTTAGCGTTCAATCTCTCTCCGCGCATCAGCGGAAGAGGAAAACCATAAGAAAGTCGCCAACCCACTACAAAGTCGCCTTTTTTTAAATTGGGCTCCATATTGTCTGTAGGCACATACAAAATGCTTATTACAAAAAAACGGAGAAACAAAGCCAAGAATACAGCGGCTAATATCCCCTCAAAATATTCTCGAAACAAAACCTGAATGGGATACTTCATTCGAGCTCCAAATTCCTTTAAAAACTTATTTTATAGCAATTTCTACACTTATAAGCTTAATTGAGGAGAGTCCCTAATTCAACTGAAGGCTGCCAAAGAGTTAGTTTTGAAAGTCAGTATCTACAGACTTAAAAAAGCGTTCTGTACGAAAATCACTCGGCGCACAAAGAAAGCTGGACAACTTTTCTGATTCTTTGCAACTAAACCAGATCCATTCCAATTTACCCATAATATTATTAAGCGGCAATGGCCCCCAAAAACGGCTGTCTGAGGAAAAATCTCGATTGTCACCCATCATAAATAACGAGTCTTCTGGAACTTCAAAGCTTTGGGGTCTTTGCTCCCCCTCATGTCTCATCTGAATCCGATAGGATTTTTCACCATTGCCTTCAATATAAACATCAAACTCTTCATTTGATTCTAGAGTTCTTTCATACACAAAAGGGGTTGAATTCACCCTTAAAAAACCTTTTTCATCCATGTGAATGGTATCGCCGGGCAGACCCACAACCCGCTTTACTAGAAATAAGTTGGCATCATTTTTAGATTTAAAAACAACAACATCTCCACGCTCAGGAAGACTTGGCCCCATCAACCAGTTTTTAGTGAATGGAATACGAACTCCATAGGCATGTTTACTAACTAAAACATAGTCTTGAATAAGGAGAGTTTTTTCCATACTGCTTGAAGGAATAACAAAGGGCTCCCATAGCACCCATCGAAAGCCCAAATACAAAATCAAAACAACAATCAACGACTTGATAACATCGGACCATTTTCCTCGCTTATCTTCCTTATCTTTGCGAAAAAAATAACTCATTATTTTTATTTAACCTGATAGAAAAAACGAGTCCCTCGAATAGTCAAAGGATTGCATAGAAAAGTTAGAACTGGCAAAGTTTCTTCACAAGAGAGCCAAACAAACATCGCTCGACCCAGTATATTTTCATAAGGTACAAAATTCCATGCCCTAGAGTCATGAGAGCGATTCCTATTATCTCCCATCACGAACAACTGACCCTCTGGCACATAGACCGGACCATATGATTCTCCAAGGTATTCTCCTTTAGCCAATAAAACATCGTGATTCACACCATTGAGATTCTCACGATAGTGTTCAAAATCACCTTTAGAGGCAAAAGGGTGCTTTCCATTGGCTTGGAAATCAACATCACGAACATAAGAAAAGTTATCGGCTTCCTTGGCAGGCTCTCTTTCCATCAGTTGATCATTGACGTATAAGTTTCCATCTTCATAAAAAATTTTATCCCCAGGAACACCAACAACACGCTTAATAAAAAAAGTGCTTTTATCTTGAGGGAATTTAAAAACAATCACCTCACCCTTTTTTGGTTTTCCAAACTCGACTAACCATTTCTCACTAAAAGGAACTCTGACTCCATATACGAGTTTATTAACAAAAATATGATCATGGATAAGTAAAGAGGGAAGCATACTTTGAGAAGGAATAACATAAGCTTCCATAAAGGCCCAACGAATGGTTAAAGCTATTCCTATAGCTAATGCATAAGAACCAAGTCCATGAGTCCAAAAGTGCTTAGAAAATACATTCATTTTAATCCTCCACCTTAAGTACGGCCAAGAAAGCCTCTTGCGGAACTTCCACTGTCCCAATTTGTTTCATACGTTTTTTACCCGCTTTTTGTTTTTCGAGCAGTTTTCTTTTTCTCGTGATATCTCCACCATAGCATTTCGCAGTCACATCTTTTCGTAAAGCACTAATATTCTCTCTGGCAACAATTTTTGAACCAATAGCAGCCTGTATCGCTATTTGAAATTGTTGCTTCGGAATAAGTTCTTTCATTTTTTTACAAAGTGATCGCCCCTTATAATCAGCCTGACCTCTATGAGTAATTAAAGAGAGAGCATCAACCGTATCACCGTTAATTAATATATCGAGCTTTACTAAGTCAGCTGTTTGATAATCAACCAACTCATATTCCATAGAAGCATAGCCACGGGAAACCGTTTTGAGCTTGTCATAAAAATCAATAACCATCTCACTCATTGGCAAATTGTAGACAATCACAACTTTGTTGTCAGAGATATAGTCCATACTGACCTGAATCCCTCTTTTTGCTTCACAAAGTTTTAAAATAGAGCCAATGAACTCAGAAGGTGTATGCAAAGTAATTTTAACAACAGGCTCTTCAATATGATCAATTTTTGTAGGGTCCGGCAAGTTCGATGGATTTTCCAATTCCATGACTTGTTCCTTATTATCATAGACTTTATAAACAACTGTAGGAGCAGTGGTAATCAGATTGAGGTCAAACTCCCTCTCCAATCTCTCCTGTACAATTTCCATATGCAAAAGACCTAAAAATCCACAGCGAAATCCAAAACCAAGAGCGGCAGAAGTTTCCACCTCATAACTGAGGCTTGAATCATTAAGGGCTAATTTTTCCAAAGCCACTTCAAGTTCTTTGAAATCAGGTGATTCCACAGGAAAAATACCGGCAAACACCATAGGCTTAATTTTTTGAAAACCAGGCAAAGGTTTAACGGCCCCTTTTTTAGCATGGGTAACAGTATCTCCCACACGCACATCGCGAATACTTTTGATCCCACAAATTAAAAAGCCAACCTCTCCAGCATAAAGCTCATTGACTACAAAAGGCTGCGGCGTAAAATAACCCAACTTTAGAACTTCATAGTCAGCATCTGAGGACATGAATTTAATTTTGTCCCCTTTTTTGACCTTACCATCCACGATACGGCACAAAACCACAACACCCTGATAGCTATCAAACCACGAGTCGAAAACAAGGGCCCTAAGGGGGAGGTCAGAATCGGCCTTAGGTGGAGGCACTTTTTTAACCACTTGTTCAAGGATCTCTACAATTCCAATTTTTTCTTTAGCAGAAGCTTCAACAGCTTCACTACAATCAATACCTATTCCGTCTTCAATCTGTTGTTTCACACTTTCAGGATCAGCAGCCGGAAGATCAATTTTATTTAAAACAGGAAGTATTTCTAAATCATGTTCGATCGCCAAATAAACATTGGCTAAAGTTTGTGCCTCAACCCCCTGAGCCGCATCCACAACAAGAAGTGCCCCTTCACAAGCTGAAAGAGACCTTGAAACCTCATAACTGAAGTCAACATGCCCAGGAGTGTCAATGAGGTTAAGTTGGTACGTTTCACCGTCAGAAGCTTTGTAAAGCAAACGAACCGTTTGAGCTTTAATCGTAATGCCTCTCTCACGTTCGATATCCATGGAATCAAGAACTTGTTGTTTCATTTCTCGATCGGAGAGCGCTCCAGTATTATGAATAAGCCCATCAGCAAGTGTCGACTTACCATGGTCAATATGTGCAATAATAGAGAAATTTCGAATGCGAGATGGATCCATAGTATTGAGAAGGTAACATGGCCCTCTCAAAAAGGCTTCTGCATTTTTGAGAGGGGCAATAAATTTTAAAATTTAAATTTTAAAAAAAGATTTAAGAGCACCCACTTTGTTTGTTTTTTCCCAAGTGAAGCTGTCCTCTTCTCTACCAAAGTGACCATAGGCCGCTGTTGGACGATAACGAGGTTTAAGAAGATCGAAGTCTTTTACGATTTCAGAAGGTTTTAAGCCCCAGAGTTCACGTACAGCTTTAGCTAGCTCATCGCCACCCACTTTTCCAGTTCCGTAGTCATCAACCATGACACTCACTGGTTCAGCCACACCAATAGCATAGGCCAATTGAACCAAACACTTCTCAGCCAAACCGGCTGCAACGATGTTCTTAGCGATATGACGGCCTGCATAGGCAGCCGAGCGATCCACTTTAGATGGGTCTTTTCCTGAGAAAGCACCACCACCGTGTGCCCCATGACCTCCATAAGTGTCCACGATAATTTTACGACCTGTTAGACCACAATCTCCTTGAGGTCCACCAATCACAAAGTTTCCTGTAGGATTAACGAAAAACTTCGTATTTTCATCCATCCATTTAGAATCAATAACTTCTCTGATCACCCCATCAATAACAAATTCTTTAATTTGTGCTTGAGTCACAGTCGGGGCATGTTGAGTTGAAATAACCACCGCATCAACACGTGTTGGCTTACCGTCCACATATTCAAAGGTCACTTGGCTTTTACTGTCAGGTCTTAACCAATCAACTGTGTTATTCTTTCTTTTTTCCGCTAGAGTTTTTACCAATTTGTGAGAAAGAGAAGTGGTTAAGGGCATGCACTCTGGTGTTTCGTTAATAGCATAACCGAACATAAGACCTTGATCTCCTGCCCCTTGTTCTCTTCCACCTTTTTCATCAACTCCCATGGCAATATCAGCACTTTGCTGGTCAATAGAAGTCAAAACGGCACAAGTTTGATAGTCAAAACCTTTGTCACTGCTATCGTAACCAATTTCCTTAATAACATTACGAACAATTTCAGGAATTTCAACATAAGTGCTTGTGGAAATTTCACCAGCAACAACAGCCATACCTGTTGTGATCATAGTTTCAGCGGCAACACGGCCGTTAGGATCATCTTTTAAAATAGCATCCAAAACCCCATCACTGATTTGATCAGCCATTTTATCTGGATGGCCTTCAGAAACGGACTCACTTGTAAAAAGGTAGTTTTTCATAGTTTTTTCCCTGGTTAGAATAAAGAGAGACAAGATCGCTCAGACTAGGCTTAAGGTCAATATAGAGGAGAATGCCGTGCCACAGCGCAATCAGAGCTCACGAGAGCCCGTATTTTTACCCTCTCTGTTCAAAAAACGGGGGTTCTGTTAAGGCTCTTCGGCATTTTTCCGATAAAAAGTCATGACTTACATTCTTTACCTCAGCCTCATAATTTTTATTTTTTTTACTCAGGGCGAAGTCACACGTCATACAATAACATCGCCACAACAAGAGTCGACTTCAGATCTCACCAATTGTACGCTGTTGTCTCCTGGTCAATCCCATATTTTTAATCAATCCGAAGAAGAGTCCCCAACAGGAATTCAAAGAAGATACCGCCTTACAAGGGACTTTGTAGTCGAAAACCAGTATCAAATTGATTTTCACCTGCGTTTTCACGCTTCAGATGACGCCACTTTTGAGATTGGTCCTGACATTCCTCCTCCTTCTGACTTGGACGAGAAAGGTGTAGACACTCCTGTTCGCTCTGATGAACTCAATGCAAGCATGATCAATCGAGTAAACCAATGTTTAAGAGAACAAAGAGGAAGGCTACGATCCACTAACGGCACCACTATTATCCTCAATTTAGCTTCAGCTCCCGAGTCTGAGCCTTTACAACAAGTTGACATTCGTATTACACGGGCTGGATCTCGTTCATTTGCAAATGCCTGGAGTCGTGATATTGACTGCCCAACAATTGTGCATGAACTCTTGCACTTAGCTGGTCTCTGTGATGGATATCATGAGCCAACTCAAATACAATTGCCGTCAAACTCTTCCACGGGTCCCATTGAATCAACTCACCGATATGATTGTCGGTCCATAGAGACCCAGACCATTATGCAAAACCAATGGCAAGCTATGCAATATGAACATTATGATCTTATCATTTGTTCACAGCAGCCTGGGCTACGCTTAAGAAGATCAGCCACGCTACCGCAAAACTGTCCTGATGGCAGTCCACCATTAGAAAGTCACACTCGTATCAAAAGAAGTAACTTACATACTTGGATTAATCTCAATGTTGCCAATTTAAGCGTGGTGTATGCCCCCCATCAACTTCAAGATAGAGCTCCATTGTCACCAGCCCAAGTACGATTTATCACAAGGCCAGGATGTGAATCCCAAAGCGCAAGATACATAGAATGCTCTCAAAATGCCTATAGAACATCAATTAATGAAGGCTGCCTCCCAGTTCCAGACTATTGTCGTGATGGAGGCTTTTTACAATGATCGCATTTCTGATGACTTCTTTAAGTCTCTTCACTTTTGGTCAAAACATAAAGCTTGAAGCCTCGCGCACTCTAAATGGTCAACAAGAAACTATTATTATATTTCAAAAAAACAATAGAACTTACTTATCAACTAACTGCAACTTTTTAAATAAAGAGGCTTTAGAGTTGGGTTTATATAGCACTCAGAATGCTCTCATACACAAAACACTCACAAGTGTCGTTAGATCACAAAAAAAAGAAAGGACTCAAAAAAAGAGAGCCCCCCATCAATGGGTGATCAAGATCAATGACACTCAAATAGATTCTAGCAATGCACGCTTTAGTCAACTTCTGACTCTGTTAAAAAATATTAATTTGAATCAATGGGAAAAAGAAACTCTTTTTTCCTTAAAAATATCTGGTACTAAAATCGAGTTATTTCAAAATAAGAAAAAAATAGAATCTGGAAGTTTTTTTGAAAATTGTAATTTTCAAAGAGACGGACTGACCTTATGTAAAATAGAAAATAAGATTTTTTACATTCTATCTAAAAAATAAAAAACCATGCCCGAAGGCATGGTCGAGCCCAAAATAGGCTTAAGTACACAAAGGATTATTCTTCGCTTCCAGCTCCTGGGGTGATAACTGAACCGATAATAACGGCACACGAGAGAACAACACTAGGGTTTAACTGTAAGTTGATATAATTGTTTAATTCATCATCTTCAAAAAGCCATAACATGTAGACGGAGCTAAAAGTGTTTCAAACTGATGAAACAGATAGTAGTTTTTTTATAGGACCTTAAAGATAATTTATTTTAAAGAATGGAGGCTAAACTTTTCGTACTTTTATTCAAAAATTGGCCAACACTTTGACAACTATATATGAAAATTTTACATGTTTCAAAATATCTTTAACCCGTGTTTCAAAACTCGATTAATATGATTTCATGTCAAGTCGGGATGAACTTTTTAGGGACTACTTAAACGAATATTTTAGCAAGTCTAAGCAAGCTAACCCTTCTTAAGGGCTTTTGCTAAAAAATTAAATATTAACCCAGGCGCTTTATCTCAATTACTTAAAGGTAAGAGACGTTTTACTGAGAAAAGTATATTTAAAATATGTGAGTCCCTCCTCCTTTCTCCCCAAGAAATAACTGAAATTTTCAACGACTTTAATGATCCTGAATACTCAAAAGTTTTAGAACAATCTCAGTTCGATTATATCGCTAACTGGGCCCACGACGCCTTTCTCTCTTTGATACAAACCTCAGAATGTCGTCATGATATCAACTGGTTGGCCTACAAACTGGGAATTAATACTACTGAGGTTGAAAAAATCATAACGAACTTAACAAATATAGACCTTATTAAATTTGAAAATGGTCAATATAAAGTGAAAAGCTCTGGTACGCAAATTCACGTAGATCACAAAACCACCCAAGCTCTTAAAAAGTTACAATTTGAAGCTAATTTACTCTCTAGAATGTCTCTTGAAAATGAGTCCATAGAAAAAAGGTTCCATGGTACAAACACTCTGACTATCGATCCGAACAAAATCACAGAAGCCAAAGAGTTTATTCGTGAATTCAGACGACGCTTTTGTAAAAGTTTAGATTGGAAAGGTCATCAAGCACGAGTTTACCAATTAAATATAAGTCTCTATCCACTGGACATGGAAAACTCATGAGAATATTATTAACTCTCCTCCTACTGATAACAATCCAATGTTCGCCCAGACATAGCAACTTCGGCACTGGAAATCCAACAGCAAACCCGCAGTTATCAACTGACAAAGAGACTAATTTAGAACTTCAAGCCTCTGATCAGGGCCGAGAGGGAGAACACTATCTCATATGTAAAGAGAAAGTCAGCATCCCACTTCTAAATTGTGCTTATGGTGAAGGCTGTCGTAATTATGAAAAGTTATTTTTTATTGATTACTTTATAATGATCAGCTCCACTGAGGACGCTAACAGACTCATGAATTTTCAAGATCTAGAGACTCAGGAAAATCGACTCACTTTAATTGTCCAAAGACTTGTAGAGCTTTATCATCGCTCCCTTTCAATGAAAGTAAAACTAAAAAGAGCACGAGGGTTCGCGCTATCATTCATCGAAAAGAAGAATAATGCCATGTGGATCGAGGACACTCGCCCCCCCCATAGAAATTGAACTGACTTCCGATTTTGCTCCCGAAAACCTATCCGAAGAAAAACGACACCTGGTCGATCAATACTGTGATGGACGCTTCTACCAAGCTGCGGTCTATGATTACACACAATATCTGCATGAAGTTTTTGAATATTCACGTTTTTTTGAAAATAATGCTAGCAAAATGCAGCTGTCCTTTCACAATGTCCACGAAATGTTAAGATTTATTTTAGAGTCTAGAGAAGCAGGTCAAATTCAAAAATTAACAGCTTATTTCCATACGGAAGAATTCTTTAACGACACACCGGAAGAAGTTAAACTAAAGATCCGTAGGATTTCTGAAGAGATGGCCATTCAAAAGAGCTTCTCACCTGAAAGCTCGCGTATTAAAGATTTCTAAACAAACCACCATGACTAAAGCGAATAAGGTCAATTAACCTTACAATTGTATAACGAAAATTAAAACTTCTACTAAAAATTATTATTCTCTAAAGACAGTAATTTTCTTTTAACAGATAAACCACCACCACTAAATCCGCCCAATCCCGTTGATCCCACAACGCGGTGGCAAGGTATCGCAAGAAGAATGGGGTTTTTACCACAAGCCGTCCCCACTGCACGTGCGGCTCCTGGTTTTTTTAAGCTTTTCGCAATTTCACCATAGGACTTAGTCTTTCCGTATGGAATTTGAATCATTTTTTTCCAAACCGATTTTTGAAAGTCAGTCCCCTGAATGTTGTCCCAATCAATAGAGATTTTTAAGTCCCCTTTACCACTCACAAAAGTGGTAATTGCATTGGCAATTTTTTGTTGCTGAACAGACATTTTTATTTTGTTTTTACACTTAGTTTTCAACCAAAGGATCTCAACAACTCCATTTGGTGATGTTGTGATTCGCAAGCTATTATCAAAAAAAGGGACATAAAATGACATTGTTACCTCAATGTTGAAGGCACAAACAGGCCTTTTTAAATACTAACATTGGGAGTTATCACGAAATTATTCTTAACACAAAGTATGATTTAAGGGCTAAGACTCTATCCCAGAGCACAAAGCCTTAATTCTTAGAAATACTTTTTCCTTTTGCTTGAAGGAAGAATCTTTAACACATCTCTATATTTAGCCACTGTTCTTCGAGCAATTTTAATTCCGTCTTTTTTCAGCAACTCAACTATCTTTTGGTCGGACAAGGGTTTCTTAGGGTCTTCTCCATCAACCAAATCTTTGATTTTAAGTTTAACAGACTCACTCGCTAAAGATCCGCCCCCTGTTTTACTGATTCCTGAGTTAAAGAAATATTTTAATTCAAAAATTCCTTGAGGGGTATGCATGTACTTCGCTGTTGTAACACGCGAAACTGTTGATTCATGCATTTCAATATCGTTAGCAATATCACGTAAAATCATTGGCTTAATAAATGCTGGACCTTTTTCAAAAAACTCTTCTTGATGTTTTACAATACTCTCGGCCACTTTATAAATTGTTCTCTGCCTTTGATGTATCGACTTAATGAGCCAAACCGCGGATCTTAATTTGTCTTGAACATAATCTTGAGCTTCGTCCTTCTTTCCTTTTTCTTTTTTATTTTTTTCATCATGCTCAGCTAACATGTTCTTATAGAAATTGGATATTCTCAATTTAGGCAAACCATCTTCGTTAAGGGAAACAACATACTCTTCCCCCACTTTGTAAACATAAACATCAGGAGTCACATAATGGGTGTCATTTGAAGTAAAAATACGACCTGGCTTTGGCTCCATCGTATTGATAATCTTACACATATCGACGACTTCATCGACTGTGATCTCCATCGCTTTTGCTATTCCAGTGTAATTCTTTTTCTCCAAATCATGCATATGATTTGTAATAAGATGAACAAAGTCATGGGTGTCTTCTTGCAAATGCTTGGCTTGAATTAAAAGGCATTCTTTTAAGTCACGAGCTCCAACCCCAGGAGGATCGAATTCTTGTACCATGACTAATGTTTCTTCTAAATCTTGAACAGTAACACCTTCATCTTTGGCAATTTCCTCCAGAGGAGTCTTCAAATAACCATCATCTGAAATATACTCGATTATGATTTGAGCTTGCTCAAGTTCCTCATCATTGAAGCCATATAAACCAGCCTGCCAATTCAAATGGCCATGCAAAGTTTCTTTCGACGCAATAATGTTTTCATAATTCATTATTTCATCGTTATTTCTTGAAAAATTCGTTTCTCGCGATTTTTGTTGTTTTTCAAAGTAGTCATCCCACTCAAACTCATCTTGCTTGCGTGGATCCTGCATATCAGCATCTTGCTGAGGAGTTTCAGACTCTTTTCTCACTTCATCGTTATAAACTTCCATCCCTTCTTCAAGGACAGGGTTTTCAACTAACTCTTTCCTAATTTCAGTCTCTAGTTCCAGTCGTGATAATTGCAGAAGTTTAATTGCCTGTTGCAGTTGAGGCGTCATTCTCAACGCCTGTTTTAAGGCTAAACTTTGTTTCATATGAACGGCCATTTTGCTCCTTCCTAGAGTCTAAAATTTTCGCCAAGATAGAATTTTTTCGCTAAATCCGATTTGGCGATGGTATCGGGACTTCCCTTTACCTGGACAGAACCTTCTTTCATTATATAACTAAAATCACAAATGCCGAGCGTTTCTCGAACATTATGGTCTGTTATGAGAATTCCGATACCTTGGTCGCGTAACTTTCTAATAATTTGCTGGATATCGTAAACAGCAATGGGGTCTATTCCTGCAAATGGCTCATCAAGCAATAAGAACTTTGGTCGACCGACCAAAGACCTGGCAATTTCCACTCGCCTTCTTTCCCCACCTGAGAGTGCATATCCATAGCTCTCTGTAATATGGTTCAAACTAAATTCATTCAGTAATCTTTCCAGAGTTTCTTGTTTTTGACTTCCTCGAATATTCTGAGCATCTAAGGCCACTTGAATATTCTCTTTAACCGTGAGTTTTCTAAACACACTTGGCTCTTGCGGCAGATAACTAATGCCTTTTCTAGCGCGCTCAAAAATAGGGAGACCCGTAATCACTTCATCGTCCAGTTCAATTTGTCCTTTGTCCGGACGAACAAGTCCTACCACCATATAAAAACTCGTCGTCTTTCCGGCTCCATTGGGACCAAGCAAACCAACCACTGAAGAGGATTGCACTTCTAATGAAACTCCTTTAACCACGTGTCGATGCTTAAAGCTTTTATGAATACCCTTTACAGTTAACTGACTAATTGTCTCTCTCCTTTGTCGAATTGGAGTTATAACGAGTTTTTGCTTTTTTTACTTCAATTCGATCACCACCATTGTAAACGATAATAATATCGCCGACTAGTTGATCCGGTCCTTCCACCACTTTTGGATTGTCTCGAAAAATATACTTGTCTTCTTGGAAAAAGACTTCAGCTTCACCAGCGACTCCCCAACGAGTGAGGTCTTTGATTTTTACACCACCATCAACGAGCATCGAATGCAGTTCATTATTTTTATAAACAAACTTTGCCCTTGGACCCGTAAGAACCATATCGTCGACTGTTATTGTGACATCTTCTTGAAATAAAGCGTAATTAGACTGACCGCTAAATATGGCCTTATTACTTTTAATTTTCATTTTGCGTCCACCGCTCATTCGTTTACGGCCGCGCACATTTTTCTTTAAATTAATGATGTTGGTATCTAAGTTAGCATCGAATGTATCACCTTCCATGTAAAGGGGCCCACCATCCCCTTTACGATCCGGCGGCCCTTTAAGCTCCACGGGTTTGGGACCATCGATCATTCTGGTTTTTGTTTCATAATAAATAATTTCAGAATTAAGCACATAACCATTGGAGGATGTAATCACCACATCGCCCGATATAGTGAGTTTTTTTTGATTATCTCCAACAAAACCTTCGTTACCATCAGCCACATAAGACACCGCATTTTCACCGAAAAACTTAACTTTTACTTTTGTTAGCTTCCAATCTTTGCTGTTCTTTTTTTTCTGTGCCTGGTCAGCATCTAGCTCCCAAGACTTAGCTTCTCCCCTTGCTTCCACCAAATGAGTTCCTGAAAGAACCTGCTCCACATCTTTTTCCACTTGATTCTCTTGCTCGACGTCACTCCAGTCTCTATCGGTCTGTCGATCACCGGCTTGGGGTGCGAAAAAAACCAGTTCGACGACTATAAGAGTGAATATCAATGTTGCAACAATCCATTTCCACATGCTCAAACCTTTATAACCGGAAAACTCTAAAGAGTTCTCCCTACTCATCGAACTTAAACGCCATTAGTCAAAATGGCCTTTCAAACACTTATACAAACTGACAAGTCTCTTATCATCTTAAGACAAGGATGTCCTTATAGTCATATCATATTGGAACAGGCATCAAAAGACTCAAGTTATATCAAACCTCACCGATAAGAGGCTGATGACTTGGTTTGTTCACCACGACGAAAAGATATTGGGTCCCTTGACGACAGACAAAATCCTAAAGGACTTAAAAGATGGCGAGATCAGCTATGGTGCTTATATTTGGTCAAAGGGGCAAGTGGAATGGCTTCCTCTCTCTGAATGGGAGGAAAATCTAGATAACCTCTCAGCTTTGACAAACGGCAGCCAAAAGCTCTGGAAAGTCCGAACTCCAAAAGGAACGGTGGAGAACCTCACTTTTGAAAGCGTGGTTTCACAATTAAAAGGTCTTGAAGGCTTACAAATGGTCGCCGTGTCACCACAAGACTCCAATCAATGGGTGCCAGTCTACTCATCCTATCCCTTTATGGAAGCTCTTAACTTATCCAGAAGAAATTTTTTAAGAGCCCCACTTATGGGTTTAGCAAAGGTCACGAAAAATGCCTCTCGCTTTAGTTACGTGGTTAAAACAGCCACAATCGGACAAGGCGGCATGGGTGTATATGGGTTAGGACCTAATTTTGAGCCTGGAACGCAAGTCGCTTTAAAAATTGAGAGTGAAGATCTTGGTGGACCTGTCCATGTCAATGGGACTGTTGTCTATAATACAGATCAGGGATTTATTGGCATTCGTTTTGGAGAAATTCAAGCGGAATCGACGGCTATTATTTTAGACTATATGAAACGCTTTCAACTTGAAAGTGCGGATAGTAAAAACGAAGCCGCCTAACTTCTCATCTCCAATAATACTGCATTGAGCGATCTTGACCATCCTCCCAAGCCCATAATAGGTTTATAGTAGGGATGCGAATCTTTTCTAATAGAACCTTCATTTTAAGACTCTTCCATGTCTTTAACCACATAGCCTTTATCTATGGACTTTTTGTCTACGGTTTTTTTCCTCTAGGACTTTCACTGGCTTGCTGGTTTATTTACGGATGCTTTGGAATAAGCATTGGGTTTCACAGACTTCTTTCTCACAAGTCTTTTGAAGCCCATCCCGTGGGTTACTATTTGATGTCAATACTGGGTTCCTTAGCCACTGGTGGGAGTCCCATCACCTGGGTTGGAGCCCACCGCCTTCATCATACTTATCCCGATCACAAAGGCGACCCCCACTCTATGCAAAATCAAAATTCACTCTCCATTTATTTTCATTTATGGAAACCTTTTTTTATCCGACGAAAACATATCCGAGAATTGGTCAAAGACCCTTTTCAAGTATTCTTACATCGCCATTACTTCTTGCTACTCACTGTTTTTGCGGGACTGCTTTATGCTCTCTCTCCATTTATTGGTATTTTTTGCTATAGTGTGCCAGCCGTTATGGCTTTTCATGCTTTTGGAATGATTAATACTTTTGGTCACAGTCATGGTTATCGCACCTTTGAGACTTCTGATCATTCCACCAACTCTTGGATTGCAAACCTTTTAACTTGGGGAGAGGGATGGCACAACAACCATCAGCGATACCCCAAGCGTTATCGAATTGGAATAAACTCCATGGAGATCGACATTTCCGCATGGATTATAGAAAACGTACCATTTATTGCGACACAAAGGTTTCGTCAAACCCATTCCTCGGACACAAAAAAAACATAACCGGCACTGTAATAAAAAAAGCCAACTTATTGGTTGGCTTTTGTGTATAAATCTGAGGAATTTGGAGAAAGCTTACATCAGAAGTTTCGTCCATCATAACTTCTTCATTTAAAACTTCTTGTGTTTAATTTTGGGAAACGGATCCTCTTTCCACCATTTGAACGCCATCTTCACAAATAAAGCGCCTGAAGGTACCATTGATGGATATATAAGGTGACTGTGAACCATAACGCATCCAAATGTTACCCTGAATTTGAAAACCAGAATCACTACCTGAAAAACCAATATTGCCCCCAAATGGATTCGCACTGCCTTCCACTTGAATGATGTTAACAGGCTCACTCGTTCTTATAGCCGTATCATAAATGGTTAGACGAAATTGAGCTGTTTTGGCTCCTCCTCCCATAACATTCGCAATTAATTCACCATTGTACTCTGTAACAACCTGTTCATCGGTTAATTGAACAATTTCTATGCGATATCTTTGGGGATTTTGTTGATTAAAAAATTCTGACAACATCTCATCATCTTCAAACTGTACTTCATCTTGAACGCATGAGGCTGTAATATAGTGGTTTGATAAATCAGCATCTGCAGCCAATGCCATTTGAAAATTTAAAACTAATACTAGAAATGCAGCCATGGTTTTCATAAGTTTGATTCCAATACAATATCCATTACATCACACTGTTGTAACCATCAGAAGTTTCGTCCATCATAACTTCTTCATTTAAAACTTCTTGTGTTGAGGTTTGAGAAACGGATCCTCTTTCCACCATTTGAACACCTTCTTCACAGGTAAAGCGCCTGTTGGTACCATTGATTGATATATAAGGACTTTGACTACCGTACCTCAACCATAAATCACCATTGACTCGAACGCCTGAATCACTACCTGAAAAATCCAAATTACCACCAAAGAGAATAGCTGTACCTTCAACCTGTAATGTATGAACAGGTTCATTAGCATTAATAGTTGTATCAAATATTGATATTTGGAACTGTGCTGTCTTGGCGCCTCCACCGACAGCATTTGGAATTAACTCACCATTGTACTCCGTAACAACCTGCTCGTTGGTTAATTGAACAATTTCTATGCGATATCTTTGAGGGTTTTGTTGATTAAAAAATTCTGACATCATCTCATCATCTTCAAACTGAACTTCATCTTGAGTGCATGAAGCTGTAATATAGTGGTTTGATAAATCAGTATCTGCAGCCAATGCCATGTGGAAGTTTAAAACTAATACTAGAAATACAGCCATGGTTTTCATATTAACCCCTTCATTCATTTTTCATTATTCATTTCAATCTTTATGCCACCCACCACTCAATATTTTTGAACTGAGAGGTTGTGCCATTACTTTGCCAGTAATGGTTACAGCACTGTCGAAATTAAAGACAGTCTCTCAATATGAGATAACTTAAGTCTTTCAAACCATTATTTACGCTCATCTATATCCCAAATACCTCCTATTGATCGAGTAAAAAGAATCTATTTAGTAATACTTACAACTGTATTGAGGATCTAACCCACATGTTCTTTCATTTGGAAGAGTTAATTGCCTATCATTATAGATTGAATGGATTATATTTCGTTTCACCTTGAGAATTTAGCTTAAATTCTTAGGAACTTACTCTTATTTCCGATAAAATAAGAGTGGGCTGAAAGGGGGAAAATGGTTCATCTTAATATCATTTTATCTTTTCTATTGGTGAGTTTTTCAAGCTTTGCCAACGTTTCAAGTTCACTTCGACCCGTAGCAAGACCCGCTCAGTGCTCTAGCGAATCTGTTTTTTTTGATCGTTCCGTCATAAATGATCAGATTGAAAATCTTAAAAATCAAATCACGCAACAAAGAAGAGCTCATGAGATGATGATTGCCAACAGCACTCCAAGTTCATCTGATATGCCCGCCATGTCCCAAAATGACGCCAGTTATGCCATGGAAGTGGAGAACAACAGAGGTTTAATGTGTGATATCAGTTCGATAACTGATGAAGTAGTTAACTATGCTGGTGGAGCCTGTAACTTTGATCAGGTGGTTGCTGCTTGCCAGCAAAGTCATATAAGAGCTCAGAATGCTAATGGTATGACGTCAAGTATACAACCTGATGGTAGCCAAGAGGTGTCGACCATCCGAGAAGCTTACAATCGTATGGTATCCCTCTTCAATATGACCATAGATGCTAATGATAGCTGTTCTAATGAGGCCAATGCTGCCATTGCCAATAACCCGATTTGCCTCAACTCTCTCACTGTTTTTGCTTACAAAAGAATTGCTGAAGACTATATCTCTCGTTGTCATGAGTCTCAAATCGATGCGATTTACAATAATATTGGAGACGGGTTAACCCAATTTGGAAACACTCTACAATCAAGTGTTATTAATCCCCACTGTGAATCGAGAGGTTATGAGCACTCTATTGCAAACTCTATAATTACGTTTGAAAACTATATGGCGGATTTAGAAAATCCCATTAACTTACGTCAACCCGCAAGCGCTAATACAGCTCCAAGATCAACGGACGAGGATTAATGCTTACAATAACACTCGCACTCTTTTTAGGATTTTCACTTTCCCATGCACAATCAGAGGAAGCTCCTGTATTCAACCCGGATCGCGTATATCGTGATGATGCTCTTTATCTACCCTCCGGTGGGAGCGGTGGAGTTCAAAGTCAGTTGAATCAAAATATGGGATTGCACTTTCCCAGCAATAGCGCACTTCCCTCACTACCACAACGTCCTTCTGCTGAAAGAAATCCTTTTTACAGGGCAGCTCCTCCTGGACAGACCAGTGGATTAAGTGGACAAGAAATTGCGGGGAATGGCAGCAATGTCTCTTCTGCTTCGACCTCTCCTCAAAACCAAGAACAAAATCAAGGCAACCAACAATCCAATCAAGCTTTTGATCAGTCCTCTAGTCAAGGCAGTGGAATCGCCTCCAATCCAGGCTACAATGGTGGAACCAATACCACCAATTCCAATGGTTCACGAGTCGTAAACGGCATGATTTACAATGATGATGATGGACCTGAAACTGTCAAAGCTCCCGAAATTCAAAGAAGTGCACTAACCCATTCTTTAAGTCAAAATCCCACTTCAGCGGTGAATCTCAATCGTGAAAACAATGGATCTTCTCGCTCTGGCAACGGAGGAGCACTTGCCAGCACTTCCGGCTCATCTCCTTTTGGTCAGTTTCAAAGTGGTGGTGGTAACTCTGCCAGCGCAAATAATAATCCTCCTCAAGCTGGTGATGGTTTAATGGATCGTTTAAAGAATATTGCCTCAGGTTTAGGAGAGAAGTTTTTTGGCTTAGGTGGAGGCGGAAGTGCTTCAGCCCGAAACAACAGAGCCCTGACCTCCGGACCTGGAGCTAACAAAAATCTTAATGGACCGGCGTCAGCACAATCCGCAGACTACAAAGGACTTCTACAAAGACAACTGAACCAATACCGATCGATTGCTAGTGATTTGGAATTTTCTAGTTCCCAAACCAACATATTTGGGCACTTGTGCAAACACTATAAAGTCTACGCTCAACGCCACCAGATCCCAAACTTGGATCATAATTGCCCAAAGTAGTAGAGAAAAAGTTATCAACTCTTACTCAAAATAGAGCTCAGTATTCATTGAAACGAAATTCTGAATTTTCTAAATTTAAAAAAATAAAAGATCTAAGAATAAGAGAATACATAAAAACTCCCTGTTCATAAGTCTATATAAAACACCCATCTAATATTCTCTGATAAATAACTGTACCAAAAGTGATTCAAAAGGGTCTAGTTTTCAAACTTCCTCCCCATCCTTTCTTAAATCCCATAAGAAAAATCCCGATAGAGGTATTGGAATAAAAGCTTCTATTAAGAACTTTTACCCCGATAAAAAGGAATGACATGATGATAGGACACTCTAAAAATCTCTTCAAACTAATGGTTTGTTTATTCTGCTTATCTCTTATCACGGGATGTTCCGATGAAGTGGATGATAGCTCAGCCGACTTACCAAGCATTGGTGGTGGCGGAGATAGCCCCGTCGAAGATACTCCTGTCGGTGAAATTGAACAGTCAGGTTTTTGGGTCAATGTACAGAGTGATCAAATTGATTTGTATATTGATAATTCTGAATCTTTTGATTCCAACTGTTTTATTGATAAAGATGAAGCGGGCTTTGTGGATATGAAATGTTATCTCGATATTATGGAGGGAGATCTTTACGTTCACGATTTAGAAGTTCAATACAATGCCCCTCCTGGCCTTTGTAATTACGTCTATATTTCTCCCGCTTGGCATTGGAATGAGCCTGTCGGTTATGGTCCAAGTACTGTTGAAATTTGGCTTGATGCTTCCGGTGATACTCCGATCGTTGATAGTTGCCATGCCACTCATGGTAACATCCCAAACGATGGTGCCCCTCCCCTTCCTATTTCTATTGCAGCTCCAACTTGTGCTAACCACAATGAACTCACCGACACCACTAATCCAGATGGTCCCACTTGTGTGTATAATCGTTCGACTTCAGGATACAGTGATTGCTGTTTAGGTTCTTACACTAAAATTGTTCACTCTGACGACGGGACGGCTGTCTCAACAACCAGTAGTGTTGAGTCTTGGGGAGGAGATCCCTCGAGCTGCCTGTCACCTTTTATTGGTAACGGTTGGGAACACTTTAACGCGGCCAACTTTCCAGTCCCATACATTCAACATGTGCCAAGAGACAGCAGTGATAATCCCACTGGACTCAATAATTCACTCAATCTGACTTCAAACGCAAGCACCTCAAAAGTCACATACTCAACATGGGCCAATCATTATGAAGGCGTCACTACGGCCTTGCCTCTTCTTGGCCCCCATTATCATACAGAGTTTTATGGTGGCGGTGGGGAGTCTAATAAACCCTACTCCGTTGATCCCATCACTGATTTATCAGGTAATTCCGTCAGAATGTCTGGTTACGACAATGGCGCATGGACTTTTAGTTGCTTAGATTCCGCACTTGAAGTGAAACAAAGAATTAAACTTTATGTCAGAGAGTGGAACACTCTGGCCGACTTCGTTCTTTATCAAACATCTGGAGGTGCGACCTACAATCCTGATGTTACAGGCTCTGAAGGGATTGGTTGTGACTATGATGACGTTTTTGGTGGCAGCTGTAATGATTTGGCTGATTTTGGTGATATTCTCAATGGACCTGGCAATTACAACACTTCACCAACTCCTACATACAGTGAAATTTTACCTTTCTTCCCAAATGTTATTTACGAGTAATCTAAAACTAATTCCTTTCAAAACTAATCAATAAAAAAAGCCATGAGATAACCATGGCTTTTTTAATAGTCTGGACACACAATGAAACATTCGAGTCATTCTTTATTCAAGATGAAATTCTAAAATTACTCTTTAGGATTTTCTTTGGGAGTCACAGCAAAGTTGATTAATGAGGCTCCGGCTTCAGTGATTGTGTACATTACCTTTTTAATGGTTAAGAAATCAATATTCTTATCGGCCTGCATGGTCACTCGACCCCAAGCATATCTCTTGGCCCTCATTTCCTCTCGCTCTTCTTCAGTCATATCTTCCGGTGCTTTTTCATTTTCCATAGCACTCTTAAGAGCATTTTTTAAACCA
Organism: Bdellovibrionales bacterium; assembly: GCA_964229765.1. GTDB lineage: Bacteria > Bdellovibrionota > Bdellovibrionia > Bdellovibrionales > JAGQZY01 > JAGQZY01. The sequence goes on from CAXREJ010000049.1 coordinate 47,745, forward strand.
CTTTCCATTTCCAGTTTTTTATCTTCGATAGCTTTTTTAAGACCCTCTTGTAAAGGTTCAATTAACCAGTGCTCTTGCTCTTTAACTTGCTCGAACTTAGCCACTGGCGTTTCATCTAAAAAGATTTCATCTTGGGTCACTACAACCACATGAGCTGGTTTTAACTTCTTAACAGCGGTCGCCTCGGGAAGAGGTACAGATTTTTTTAATTGAATCTCTTCAACACGATAGTTCTGTAATAAAAACACAGCCAAAACCGTAAACATATCAACCATAGCTGTTAGAGATAGAACCACCACTAAGCTTTTTTTACCTGCACTCATGTGCCCGCGACGATTTCGCTTACCTGGGGCGTAAATAGCCATTACTCAGCTCCTCCTGTTGCCACTGAAACAGCGGGAAAGCCCGATCTCAGCAGGACATCCATCCCTTGAATTAATAAATCATACTTAAGTTGTTCTTCAACAGTAATAACAGCATCCACTTTATCAGGATAAGCTTGCTTAACAGCCTCTAACTTTTTAGCTAACTCTACCTTGTCATACTCACCGTTCACTTTATTAATAACAGTTGTATCGGTTGTATTTTTTAAAGGGTTTCCCACAATCAAACGATAGCCCGTTTCCTTTACATCAAGCCTTAAAGGAACATCCGCATTGGGAGGAGGCGGAGGTGTCTCTTCTGTATTTTGCTTTCCATAAATCGAGCTACCAAGTTTGATCATTGAAACTTGCGTCCACACAGCTGTGATGAGTAGAAATGTAATCATCACACTCATCAAGTCGATAAAGGGCACTAGGTTCAAATCGAAACTAGCCGCTCTTTTACTTCCACCACCATCACTTACTTGTGCCATACGCTCTTCCTAATAAAAATTAAGATTTAATTTTATCTCTATTTGAAGCAACAAGGTTAATTAAACTCATGCTACTTTCAGTCATCTCATTTAAAATGAGACCAATCCTGTGTTGAAAAATACCAAATGAGGCAATTGCTAATACGGCAACAATAAGTCCAAATGCCGTACAGTTTAGTGCCTCAGAAATTCCTTCAGAAAGAAGTTCTGCTTTTTTTGCATCATCCGCTGAAGAAACCCCACGGAAAGCTGTGATCATCCCAATAATAGTACCAACCAGCCCAATAAGAGTTGAAAGGTTACCAAAAACAGCAAGAAACGAAACCCAACCTTCAACTTTAGGAGTGTCTCGTAATACAGCCGCATCCATTGCAACTTGAATCTCTTCATCAGGACGCTTATTCATAACTTGAACAAGACCTGCCTTTAAGACATTTGTTAACGGAGAAGGCTTACTATCACAATAGGCAATAGCCTGTTGAATATCTCCCCTTAATATCATGCCAAAAAGATTTTCATTGAAATCTTTTTTATCAATACTAGCATCTTTTAAAGCCATAATTTGTTTGACTATAACTACAAGAGTTAAAATCCCAACAACAGCGATAAAATACATTGCTGTTCCGCCCTCTTCAAATGCACGCAGGACGAAATTTTGCGTGTGTTCATTTGTCATGACATCTGTCATTACTTCGGTTTCTTCCACCTTTAACCTCCCAATGTTATCACTTAGCTGCGAAAGCTAGAGGATAAATTACGTTTACAACTTGATTGCGTGGAGGCTCAGGGAACCTCCATGTTTTTAATCTATTTAATATACACCCAGCGACTGAACGACTCTTCAACGAAGAATCTCCCCAGTTTATTGAAGGACTTCCAACCACGCGTCCCAACTCACCGATATCAAAATTGAGTTTTAAAATACCTGACAAATTAGGATTCTGATTGAGCTCCCTTTCATAACAAGAACGAATCGCTCTTTGATTATCGTAAAAAACTTTACGAATCCCTTCTCGATCAATTTGCCCACTAAACTCTTCTCCCGATCCACCAGGAATTATGGTCACAGCTTTTCGATCTCCTAAGCCAGAGGATCCAAATCCACCTGCACCAAGTCCTTTTCCACCCTTACTAAGACCGGAAACTCCGACATTTGACTTCCCTTTACCACCCGCTCCAGTGTCTTTAAATTTAGAGCCAAGGCCTTCTCCCGCACGATCTTCAGCAAAACCAGCTGAACCCGAGGATTGATCTGCTAAACCAGCAAGTTCACCACTTCCAGAATATGAGTTATCAATTTGATTATTACGGCCAGCTCCACCGAAAGCTGAGAAAATACCTGATTTCTTTAGCTTTCTTTCGGAGTTCATTTGAGCTCCTTGTTTATTAGCCGTTTTAACTGATCCACCTTGCTTCACTGAAGTCACTTGGTTGGTTTTCTTGCCATCCTTTGGTCTCATTGCGCGAGGTGAAGAGTCATTACCACTTCCTTTTGCTCGGGCATTGGCACCAGATTTCGCTTTTTGTTTCACAATTTTGCGCTTCTTAGGCTTTTTATCCATTGTGATTTTAACTTTTTTCTTTGGTTGCTTCTTTTCAAGCTTTGTAATTTTAAGCTTTTTCTTTTGCTCCACCTTTTTAGGTGGTTCTTTTTTCGGCGGAGGAAGTTTTATTTTAGGCCTTGGAGGTGGCTTGGGAGGATTAGTAATAATTAATGCCGTTCTAAATTCTTCCTCATCAGGTAAATCCAATTGATCCATTTTATTTAAAGCGACCCAGAGAGATAAAATCCCCGATAAAACAATTGCCAACAAAATAGCTAGAAAGCCGTTGCTAGATAAGTCGATAAAAGGAACAATCACGGGCTTAGGAGCTTGTGAAGCATAGCGGACAACAACTTCAACTTCCGCTCCGATTTGAATACGAGCTAACTCTCCTTGTTGCAAAACGACCGATTGCCCTGATCCACGTCCAATTGTCGCCAATTGATTAAAAGGAGTGGCTTGCTGATCGCTAACTAAAACACCTTCCATTCCAGGATAAAGCATAATCTGTACTTGATTATTAATATTAATCAAAGGAGCTTTATTCACATTCGATGAGATAAGAGGCACAATCACATCACAAGATGGATGTGTTCCAACAGTCACAGGCCCATTTTCAGAGAAGTGATGTGAAGAAATAATTCTCTCTCTCCAAGCCACTAAGACTTCTACCGTCGTACCTTTAGTGGGTTTAATAAATTCATTGATGTTTGTATAAGCACTTTTAGGAGCATAAGTTTTCTTACTTATATCGACTTGGCTCAAAGTGGCTCCACTGCCAGCAACACTCACTCCTGCAACAGAACTTGCCGACGGTGTCGGGGCCGCTTGTTCCATTTGAACGGAAGTGGTTGTGCTACTTACTTCACTCTCTGTCTCAATTTGAATTTCAGTGGTCTTAGAATCATCATCAAACTCTAGAGAAGCATGTTCATCCATAGCTGATGGTTCATCAACAATCGATGTCGCTGTTGTGACTGGCTCGACAGCTTCTTCTAAATAAAAATCAATAGAGAACTCACCTATAACAATTTTATCACCAGGCTTAATTTCGGCCTCTAAAATTTTATCAGTATTTTTATAAGTTCCTTTTTCAGAGCCTAAGTCACATAATACGTATTTACCTGATCGGTTTTCAATGGAGGCATGAATCGGTGATGCATCTCCAGCAAGCTTGACATGTGTATCACTATCAGACGAGCCCAATACGATATGATCTTGATTGAATTTTTTCTCTTCAACCAACTGCCCCGCTTTGAATATTTTAAGAACCACCATATGAGCCAAAATTTACTCCTTGTCGGGTTGCTTGAGTCTTACACGACTTCCCTCTTCAATTTCTGTAGAGGTCTCTCTCATTTCTGGAAGAAAATCTTCACGCAAACGAATCAATCTTTTATAGTTAAATTGCTTCTTCTGAAGTAAGTAAAGTAAATCAGGTTTTTGATTCTGCCCTTTAATCAACTGATCTTCAAAGTTAATTGTCGTTCTCTTAGTCTTACCATCCGATTTTTGAGCGAACCCATAAGAGGAGATCGTCACAATAGCAAGACACAAAATAATAGATTTTAAAAAATTCATCATTTGGCTGCCGCTACCTTCCGTTGCAATTCTTTAACTTTATTAAGCACGTATTTGTCAGTAGGATTCAAAAATTCAATTTTATTAACGACCTGTCGTGCTTGATCATATTTTTTCATATATTCTATTAACAAGATAGCATAATTTAAGTTGGTCGGGATGTTTCGAGAATCTCGACTAAGAGCTGATTCATAAACCTTTTGCGCATCTTCATAACGACCTTGAGTTCTTAAGATAATGGCATAATTATTAGCGACAATATTACTATCAGACATCCTGGAATATGCATCTTCGACTAAAGGCTCGGCCTCAACATAGTCCATATATTTAACATAAATGCTTCCTAAGTTTGCCTGAACCATTGGGTTTGCTCTTTCCACATTATAAGCATCTTTAAAACTATTCATAGCGGATTGAAGCTTACCTTCTCTCAAAAAGATAACACCAATGTTGTTATATAATCCTGCTTCACCCTTATGCTTTGTTAAAGCTTTTTCAAAAAAGATTCGAGCAGCTCCATATTGTCTTTGATCGAGATGATAAATCCCCAAAATAGATAAGGCTTGTAGATCGTACTCATCCTTAGAAAGAATTTTCGCCGACTCACTTAAAAGTTCTCGGAACCTTTTTGCTTTATATAGCTTACGTAATTGACTATGAGAACCGCCCACAGCCTCTTTCTTAGCTTCCAGTTCTTGTTTTTCTTCAGCGTCAAGATTCACTTTAATTTCATCAGAGTTTGCGTCCTGATCACTCGTAGATTTCTGCCCCGACTGACAAGAGACGAGCAACAGAGCACTCATTAAAACAATAATACAATTTTTTAATAAAGTTCTCATCTTACAATCCCATCATATCAACAATTTCACCGACTTCATTAATTTCACCGGCATGGTTAAACCCTTTTGGATCAAGTCGGTAGAGTGCGCGTGCACACTCCAACATTGCATCACCATAACCCTTAAGACTGATACCCTTCTCAAAAGCATTTCTATAACCCGCAATAGCTTTGTTATGAAATTCAGTCTGTTGTTGAGCTGCCATTTGCTTAAACTGCTCTCTCACTTGACCTTTTGCGTATTCTTTTGGAATTGGAATATTCTTAAACGTGTCACCGATGATTTCATAGGATTCAGCTTCTGCAGCTAATGCCGCGACGACGAAAGGCGCATAATCGTATTTAATGACTTTTGCCATCTCACCAATCAGTCTTTTTTGAACGGCCTTCATTTTATTAAGACCTTTAGTAATTGACGAATCTGTATTACCTAATCGTACTCGCTTCATTTCACTCAAAAGTTCTCGTGAAATCCTAAACTGTGATTCAGCTGCATAACGAGCCCCTATTTTCTTACCACGTGAAGTGTTATTAACAACACGGATGACTTTCTCATGCCATTGAATAGCTGTTTGGACTTTCCTCAACTCTGAATAAAAATCAGCAATATAATAGTGTGCTTTAATCATTCTCTCTAAATCAGGAGAATTTGATTTAATGAACTGGTCGTATTGATAAATGGCTTTTGAATAAAGCTTTTGTCGACGATACATTTCAGCTTTTGCCCATGAGGCCTCTTGTACTCCTTTATTTTTAACCTTATCCAAATTGGCATAAAGGTTATAAACTTTAAAAGCACGACCATAATCATTTAAGGCGTCCCAAATAACGGCCGCATTATACAAGGCATTGATTGCCTTTTGGCCACTCGCATTTCTACCGTAAGACTCGTAGTAGATAGCCGCTTCTTTTAATTGCCCTAGTTTTTTATAAGTGGCTCCAAGACTATTTCTCGCGTCTTGCTTAAGCCCTAAAATAGCTTTTTTCCCTGGTTTTGCTATAACCTGTTTATACATTCTAATCGCATCAAAAATAGCCCCTGCTTTTTCATAGTTAGTTGCAGCGTTGAAAAGAGCGGAATGGGCCTGATCTGAGCGTGGATTATCTTTAGCAAAATCCTCAAAAGATTTTGCGGCCTTTAAAGTATTTCCACTCTTGGAGAACTTATCAGCCACGAGAAACTTTGCTTTTTGTAAGTTAACTTTTAAGTCTTTACCATAAGCAGAGTTAGCAATGGTTGGATTCTTTAAAAACTCTTTTCCTTCATCTTGATATTTATCCAAATCGTTTCTTAAACGATGAATATCTAAAATAATTTCAACAGCTACAATAGCATCTTGCGAACGTGGACGTTCTTTAATTATTTGACGTAAGATTGCAATGGATTTGTCGAACTCATTATGAGCATAGTAAATCGTTCCAAGTCGTCGACGTATTTCTAAAGACTTCTCTCCTTTAGGGAAATTCTTTAAATAGAGTACAGCAGCCCTAACAAAAGCCTGCACCTCTGGGCTTAAAGGAATTTTTTCTGTTTTACTTGATAGATTTTTCTGTCTTGCTTCCATAATCTTATTGGACGGAAGCTTCTTCTCTCTAGCTAGAACATTATTTGTTACTGCTTTCTCAAAATACTTACCTTTCGGATCGGTTAAAGCCACTTGTTCATACTGCTGAGCCGCTCCACCATAATCTTGTAAGTCATAAAGAAGTTCACCATAAAAGAAAAGCATCTCACTGTAACTGCTTGACCCTTTAAAATAGGCTAAATACATCTTATAAGAACCAGCAGCCAATTTCTTAGAGTAGTCAGTTCTTGCATTTAGAGCTTGCTGATGCAGCTGTAAAGTTGAATTTCTCAATGTGCTTTCTTGAAGCTCAAAGTTTTCTTTAATAACTTCTGTATTATTCTTATTGGATTCAGCCCAAAGACTGCCTACACCAAACTTATCTAACCAAACCGCAAGTTCCTTTCTAAAGGCCTTCACTCTTCCTGTTGAACCAAAGTCTTGTACAATCTGATACTGATATTTAGCAGCCTTAGAGTTTTCTGGATTCAACGAAATCAGCTGTTTAAAAAGATAGTGAGAAGCTTTAAGATTTCCAGAATATGAGTAACGATAAGCAAGTTGCTCGATCATTACTAATGTTCTTTGTTCTGACTTAGAAATTTCGTAGAAATCATCATAGGCTTGTTTATAGCGACCCGTTTGTTCATAAAAAGAAACAAAGTCTCCAATAGCTTCTTTTGCAAGTCGCATTTTATCAATAGCGCGAGTTCCCTCGACCGTTTCATCAACCTGACTGCCTCTTGAAACTTTAATAACATTAACAAGTGTTGCCAAGGCTGTTTTATAGTTACCGATTCGATAATGACACCAGGCCGCTTTATAAAGAGCAAAGGTGTAAAGGCGGCTCTTTCTACGCTCAACGACTTTCATATACTCTGGTAAAGCTTTTTGCCATTGCTCTTTTTCAAAGTAGTATTCACCAAGAGCAAAATGAGACTCACTAACATAGACACTTCGAGGGAATCGACGAGTAAGCTCAATATAGTGTTGCTCTCCTTTTTTCAAATTTCCAATTTCAAAATTATTATAACCAAGAAAGTATAATGCTTGTGGAACTTTCTCGTCTTTAGGAAAATCCCTAACAAACCACTCATAAAGTCTGATGGCTCTCTTATGGTAATTCCTAACCTCAGAACGACTGGGAGGTCTTGGCTTAACTCGACTTCTTCCTTTATTGTAAGCTTCTAACTTTTTATCGTAGGCATCTTGAAGTTTAAAGTCGATCACTTGGGCTTTCTCAACATATCTCTCACCCAAACGCAGCCAAATTTCACCACGACTGCGGCTTCTCTTATATTGTCTTGAAAGATTATAAAGTCTTTTAATTTCCTCATCTAAAAGACGATTATATTCTTCTTTTCTAGGATCATCGTCATACTGATAAAACTTACTTGAACTCGGAGGTTTAATTAAACCAACATTGCGTGCCCTTACTTTTTTACGAGGAATTGGTTTTGCATTAGGAACTTCAGCCTTTAACTTTCTTAAAGTTAAATTGCCCATCTGCTTTCTTTTTCTCTCCTGCGCATGTCCAACGCTTACACCAAATAAAATAGCGAGAGTCGTTATTGCAGCGATGTACTTTCCAAATAGGCTAGTTTTATTCACAAGCTTGTACCCCAACATAATGATAGTTTCCTAGTTCATCCAACCAATACTCACCTTGAAAAGGCCAGTACTCAAAACCATTTGCAATAAAGAATGATCGAGACTCGTCTTCAGTAATTTGCTTCTTCAAGACACCTTTTCCAGCAATCTCTTTACGTAAGCTCTCTTTTTTCCCACTAATCATTTCAAACTTTAGAAAGTCACTTTGCTCGAAAAAATCCCTAAGCTCTGACTTAATTTTTCGTAAATAATTTCGAGTTTGTTTACCTAATACACTTTTGGTACTTACCATTCTTTTATCAACAACCCGCTGAGCGTACTTACCAATTCCTGATGTGCGCCATTCAGTGGTTAAATTCTTGATACGCTCTAACTCACCTTCTAGAGACTTAATATAATTCAAGTTCTTTCTAATATCAGGGCGATCTAAAATTTCATTTAAAACTAACTTAGGTAATCGAGTGGTGTATTTAGGCTCCTGCCCTCTTCTCAAGGTTTGATAATTAGCCTCACCTTTTAAAATTTCATCTAAATACGATTTAGATGAAGCACTCGTTGCAAATCGGCTAATTTTGGAATTCACTGGCTTATAAATTCTATCAAAAAGACCAAGCACCTTTCCCATCTCATCATAACGGCAGATAAACAAATAAACCATACCTCTTAATAGAAGTGACTCTGGCGCATAGCGGTCCTCATAGTAGGCTGAGTGTAAAGTATGGAAATTAGAAAGGGCTGATCTAAAATAACGTCCTGAACGCAACATGGCCCAACTCTGCTCAAATAATGAATCATGCCACTGCCAAGTATCTCTTGGAATTTCTCTATAATACTCAATAGCCTTATCCCACTTCTTGTTTTGATAATACACTCGAGCCATTGAAAGAATTGCATTAACTCGGTTAGGGTCCGTGACACCCTTATCCTTACTAATCTCATAAAGTTCATTAAACGCAGCAAGAGCCTTTCCTCCCTGCTTGGCCTCATTATAAGCTAATCCCATTTTATAAAGTGCCTTGGGATAGACTAAGCTTGTCGGCTCCACACGGCTTAAAATTTTTGCAGCTTGTATAAAACGCTTTTCCTTAAGCCTTAACTCTCCTAAGCGATAATAAAACAAATCTTTCTTTTCACGTGGAAAATCTTTAACTTTAATTTTTGAAATTGTGTATTTTAATAAAACATCACTATCTAATGCATTACTTAAAAATGATAACTTGCTTAAACTTTGTCTTAAATATTTTGATGTCCTACCTGTACGAATTTCCGCACTGATAACATCATAAAAAACAAATGAGGCAACTTGGTATAGACCCATTTCCATAAGCATCAGGCCAAGTATGTACTTTATTTGGGAATTGTCTTTTCTGTAACGCGAACTTCTAGTTAATGAGAAAAGTAACTGCGATGATTTCTCGTACTGCTTATCAACAGCTAATTGTTTTGCTTTTTGTAGCAAGTCGGTCTTCATCTGGGCTCTTCTAGCATCTCTTCTACGCTTTCTCTTTAAAGCAGCCTTTTTACTTTGAGCCACTAATAATTGAGGACTATTTAATTGCTCTTGAATTTCAGCAACTAGATCTGGCATTTCTGCACTGTTTGCAGCCGCAAAACTGGATGAGAAAATAAACACAATAATAAGTACTAGATTAAACTTTCTCATCGATAATTAGCCTCCGGAAAAAAGAAACTTAAACCCACATTTAAGAAAAGATTACTGCTAAGGGATTCATCCTCACGCAGAATTTGCCCGTTACTTGGATCAGACACCGTTGTTTTTGCTTGAATCATATGAAGTGACATATCCCATCGAAAGGCCATCCACTTTGTAATTGCAAAAATTTGCCCCGTACCAAACTTTAATGTATAAGGCGACTCTACTGCGAATGTTTCAGTAGGACTTGAAGATGCTGCCAACTTCGGATCGGTTTTTCCAATCCCCACTGAAAAATACAGATCAAAAGGAATTATTTTTTCATTAAAATAGGCATACTTTCCATATATAGGTGTCCACTTCAAATCAATACCGTAATAACCATCTGTGGAAACGGAACCTTCAGTATTAACCCCAGCCTCTAACAATTCATTAGTTACATCTCTATTATCATTTTGAATAAATGAGTAAATACCCTCAATAGCCCACTTTTCTTTTAGGTGATAACCAAATCGAGCACTCAATCCATTACCAACAAAAAAGGCATCGTTAAGATTAGTTCCACCTGCTATATAGAATTCAAATCGACCAGTTTTTGGCAGATATCTTTTTTGGATAACAGCTATATCATCAAATGTTTCTAACTGCTTTAAGTCTTCAATCTCTTTAGGATCAATTTCCTTTTCAGCCTTTTGATCTCGTTCTTGTCGACGAGCTTCTTGCTCTGCTCGACGCTCCTCTTGGGCTTCCTCTCTATTAAAGAGACCCTCAATGTCGTCAATAGAACTATCACTGTTATCCTGTGCAAAAGCAAAGGACGAAAAACTTAGAAGGAATACAAAAATTATTTGTTTCATATAACAACCTAATCCAATCATGCTCAATTCAGATTATAGAAAACTTTAAGGAATTTGTAGACTTATAGAAAATAACTGGACCAACACCACATACAGTTCTATTTAATTCGATGGGAACAACACTTATGTTACATTTTTATTTTTAAAGCATGATGATGAGTGCAACTGAAAAATGCAAATCATAATTCATTTGGCGCTCAAACTGACTCACAGAAACTTCTTCTGTAATAGAAACTGTATCATTATCTTTATCTTGTAGTGGTGATGGACTGCCATCCGATGCTCTGAAATAGTTAACACCTTCATAAGCCATCAAGCCTAAATCAGCTCGAATTCCCCACCTCTTATTGAAGTAGAACTTTTGACCCATTCCAATATTCAAAGCCGGAGCCATTTCGTCACCGATAGATACCATTCCCAAACCAAAAATACCATATAGGGATAAATTCATTACAAAGTCTTTAAACACCGAAATTTTACCGTAATAAGGTGTAATTTGATAATTCGCTAACAGATGATATTTAGGTTGAGGCGCATACTGCATTCTTACAAATGTACCCACACCAGGATTATTCTCAGTAAGATCTTTTTGAGCTAACCGCGTCCCATTATTCCCAAGGCCACTAGCATACATCTGACCTTGTATTAATAACCCATGAGTCTCAGTAAAATGATAAGCTAAATGTCCACCATAACGAGAGGTATTAAAAAAGGGCTCATTCATAACAAAACCAGCAGACAAGCCAAGCTCAACTCTTCCTTTAGTAGGAATATTTCTGGATTTAACCGCAAGGGCATTGTCAAATACGGGTAGTACAGACTCTCTTGCTAATTCATCCTCTGGGAATTCAATCGTAACGGCATGGACCTGACTAACGAAAAAAAGAGAAAATACTAGTAATATCACTTTCATTGAGACTCCCCACTGAAGAAACCATGCTTAAGAATAATTTCGCAAAGATCACGAACTGCTCCGTAACCTCCATTACGATTTGTAATATAATCACACTCATTAATCACATCTTCAACTGCTTCTGGTACAGTTGCTGAAAATCCAGCCATCTGCAATAAGGGAATATCATAGATATCATCTCCTATATAAGCGATATCCTCGTTACTAAATCCAGAGAGTTTTTTTAGCTCATCAAAGGCTGGACCTTTGTCCTTTTTGTTTTCAAAAAAATAATCAATTTTAAGATGTTGCATTCTGAGTCTAACATCTTCAGAATTGGCTCCAGTGATCAC
>CAXREJ010000050.1:0-36763 GCA_964229765.1 Bdellovibrionales bacterium
CCGAAGGGTTTAACAACGTCGCAAAGACAGTACAGAAGCGGGGATACGGATTTAAGAACCCTGACAACTACAGGCTTCGAGTTTTAAATGCTTGATGGATAAGGTTTTGCTGTCACTACCCACCATGAAGAGAGTAGAACCAATATTCACATTAAACAGAAAGAATGGATGGGGTAGCAGGACTCGAACCTGCGAATAATGGAATCAAAATCCATTGCCTTACCAACTTGGCGATACCCCAACATGAAAAATGAGGACTCAAGTTAACGATATCCAAGGGGAATTTCAAGCAAAAAAAAGCGGTCTCTGAAAATCAGATTCCGCCAAAGCCGGAGCAGGGACCCCGAATTGCATATTTTCTAATCAAAAATGGGTTGAAAGTAAAATCATGAGTTTAGTTTTTTAGACACTTCGCCCAACGAGCTTCCAATGCCCTTTAATTCATCCTCATAGGCTTTGAAAATGAGTTTTTCTAGCTCTTCGCGGGTGTCTTGGTTGAGTGGGTGAGCAATGTCGCGGAACTGCCCATCCTTTCTTTTTTTACTCGGCATGGCCACAAATAGACCGCTATGACCTTGAATGATTTTCAGGTCTCTGATGACAAAACAGTCGTTTAAAGTGATGGTGACATAGGCCTTTAGTCTATCTTCGTTGACTGGAAACACTTTGATCTCGGTTAGTTCCATATTCATGGTGAGCTCCTTGCTGTCGTTAGTATTCGCCTTCTTAGTATATCTCTAAACCTGGACTAAAGTTGATAGTTGGTCTCAACTTGAGCCGATAAATTTTTAAATTAATAATTAACCACCATTAAACTGTCTCAATTCAATATGACTGCAAATTGCAAACGGGGATTAAAAGCACAGGTGGCTACTTTTTTAAGGTCTATTTTTTATTAAAGGTTAACTAAGTAATGTTGTTTTGTCGTAGTATCAAAAAAAGCATTGAGTGGGGGATGGCAATGTTTGGGATGAGAGTTTCTTTTTTATCTATAGTGATTATAGTTTTAAATTCATCAGTTACTTATGCAAATCTAAATGAAGTTTGGATCAGTAATAATACTTTTGTTTTCAGGATACAGAAGTTCAAGGAACTCGTGTGTGCTCAAGAGAGTATGAAAGCACTCATTCGCAAATGGGAATATATACAGGTTTACAGTTTTTAGAGAGATATAACCTTCTGAATATTGATCGCCTTAGGCAGGGCTTTTCTTTGGATCTAGCATCGAGTAAGGCCAGTGCTTATGCTTGCCCTAGAAGGGAGAGTGTGAATGAGCAAATGAGGCAGAGAAAAGATGAAATTGAAAGACAAATAAAAGAACTTCAAAAAGAGTTGGTCGATATAGGTAGGGATGAGCAGAATGGAGGACGTATTTTAAATGAGATATGTTCACCAGTTAACAGCGATGAAACCACCTCATCTGGCGGAGTCAGCAACTAAGAGTTGTTGCTGACTTATTCTGGTTTAATTGAAATTTTAATTTCACCACGGTTGGTTTGTAGCCAGATTCGATTGACACCGTTTTTTAACGACTTAATGACTTCAGAAGTATCGTTCACGCCAACATTGTTGACCCGTAAAATAATCATACCCACTTTAATTCCACCTTTGTCGGCGGGGCTTCCAGGTTCGACCTCAGAGACAATAGGGCCAAATGGAAAGCGAATGGGGATATCAAAATGTCTTCTTGCACCACTTGAACTATTGGTGACGGCAAAACCTAAATTAAAGGGAGCACTTTGGCCTATGTATTTATTGGGTTTCGGAGCTTTACCTTTAGGGCTTATTTTAGGTGTTCGTGTTTCCCCAGGAAAACTACCAAGTGTGACATTTAAGGTGAGTTCTCGAAAGTTGGATTGGGTGGGTCTTAAAACCTTAATGGGAACAGTGGTTCCTGGCTCAGTGTCTTTAACAAGGTTGATAAAAGAGCCGACTTCGCTGATTTGAATACCATTAAATTCGTAGACAATGTCATTGACTTCAAGTCCTGATTTTTCCGCTGGGTAGCCAGGTTCGAGTCCTGCAATAACAACTCCACCACGTTTTAGCCCGAATTGCCTGGCGGCACGTGAACTCAGTTGTCCAAGGGCGGCACCAAGAAACCCTCTTTTGATGGTTTCGCCACTCTTAAGAGATTGGATAATTTTTTTTACAAAGTTAGCTGGAATGGCAAAGCCGATCCCTTGGGCTCTAGCATCTATGGCTGTGTTGACGCCAATAACATAGCCTTGGGTGTTGAGAAGGGGGCCGCCAGAGTTTCCAGGGTTAATACTGGCATCTGTTTGGATAAAGGGAAAGCGGTTCAATTCTTTGAGTGTTCTTCCTTTTGCTGAAACAATTCCCACGGTCATGGAGTTACTGTGGCCAAAAGGGTTTCCAAAAGCGGCCACATATTCCCCAACCTGTAATTGATCGCTGTCGCCAAACTCTAGATGCTTGAGGTTTTTAGGTGGCGACTTAATTTTCAAAAGGGCGAGGTCACCCCTAGGATCTCTTCCAACCACTTCCACATCAAAAAGCTTATCGTGGCCTTGGATTTGGACTTGTAGTTTTGTGTTGATCCTTTTGTCGTCAACGGCTTCAACCACATGGTAATTGGAAACGATATGACCTTGATCATCTATAATAAAACCAGTTCCGATGGGTGATGATTTTTCATCTTGATTCTGCCTGGGGTCTTCAAACTCGAAACCACGGCCATAAAATTCTTCGAGAAAGTCAAAAAGAGGGTCTCTTCTCATGTGTGTTCTTTTGATATCAATATCGAGAAAAACTCCAACAACAGCAGGTTGAGCCATCTTGGACATTTCAATCCAAAGATTAGCAGGCAATGGAGCGCCTAGTTTTGCGCCGTCCATGGGAGACTTCGACCATGATGATGGCGAAGATAACAAAAGAATGCAAAAAAGAGAGAATAAACGAATCATGCACTTACAAATTTCATTTTTAAATCAGAGATCAATTGATTGATCAGTTTATCTTCTTCTGGAGAGCGATTATTTTCTGACTTATCTTTAAGCACTTGTAGAAGGTCGATATTAAATTGTGCCATTTTTTTGTCCACTTTCGTTTCGCCAGTGCTTGGGTCTGGAGCCATGCCTAGGCTCATCGCCGCTGAAGAAGCAACAGACAGGACAAGTGTTGAAAAAGAAGCATCGAGTGGTTGTTCCATAAGAGAACTCCTTGAAGTTGATTATTCTATCAGACTAAAGAAGGTAGGGGGCGCAATCAGGGCTGTCAATCTTGCAGACTGGAGCCTTTTGCGGGGCACAAAGGCTTAAAATGATTGATTAAGAGTGGAACCATTACAACAATATTAAGGTCTGTCTATAAATATAGGGGGTATCGCGTGGATGTTGATATTATGGCGCTCAATGCAGCTGTAAAAAAAGAAAGTGCTTTTGTTGAACAAATGCTCGCTGAAGTTCAGAAAGTGGTTGTTGGACAAAATGAAATGGTTGAAGCCATTGTGATGGGTTTATTAACAGGTGGACATGTCCTGCTAGAGGGTGTTCCTGGTTTAGCAAAAACATTAACTATATCGTCGGTGTCTCAAGCCATATCTTTGCACTTTCAAAGGGTACAGTTCACTCCCGATTTGCTTCCCTCCGATCTTATTGGAACCATGATTTTTAATCCAAAAAGCGGTGAGTTCTCTCCTAAGAAAGGTCCTATTTTTACTAATATTCTTTTGGCTGATGAGATCAATCGAGCTCCGGCGAAAGTGCAGTCTGCACTGCTTGAATCTATGGCAGAAAAACAGGTGACTATTGGAGATACAACTTATGGACTTGAAAAGCCTTTTCTAGTTCTTGCTACGCAAAACCCACTGGAACAAGAGGGAACTTATCCACTGCCGGAAGCGCAGATGGATCGTTTTATGTTTAAAGTCATGGTTCAATATCCTAGTAAAGGCGAGGAGCTTGAGATCATGAACCGCATGGCGACAGATAACACTCCCAGTGTTAACTCGGTCATAAGTAAAGAAAACCTGCTACGTGCTCGTGAAATGACAGATAAAATTTATGTGGATGAAAATATCAAAACTTATATCGTGGATCTTGTTATGGCGACAAGAAACCCAAGTGAATATGGTTTAGGACAATTGGAAAACATGATTCAGGTTGGGGGATCGCCGAGAGCGACCATCAGCTTGATGCGAGCTTCAAAAGCCCATGCCTTTATAAGGGGGCGTGGTTACGTCACTGCTGAAGATGTTAAAGCTGTTGCTTATAATGTCTTACGCCATCGTCTCATACTCACTTTTGAGGCTGAGGCGGAAGAGGTTTTGAGTGATATGGTCATAAAAGACATGCTTAATGAGATTGAAGTACCTTAAATAAAAACGGGAGTGATCATTGTCCATACCGGCTGAGGTTCTTAAAAAAATCAAATTACTTGAAATCAGTACTAAAAAGTTGGTGAATTCCACTTTTGCGGGAGCATACCATTCGGCTTTCAAAGGTCAGGGTATGACTTTTTCTGATTTCAGGGAGTATGTGCCTGGTGATGATGTGCGTTCTATTTCGTGGAACTTAACGGCGAGAACGGGAAACACTTATATTAAAAAGTATGAAGAGGAGAGAGAACTGACAGTTATTTTGGCTGTTGATGTGAGCGGCTCGGTTCACTTTGGCTCCGAAGATTATTTTAAAGGAGAGGTTCTCACTCATCTATCAGCACTGCTTGGTTTTAGTGCCTCTAAAAATGGTGATAATGTGGGCTTGTTGCTTTTTTCAGATCAAGTAGAGCACTTTGTTCCTCCCAAAAAAGGGCGAGGACATATTCAAAGAATACTAAGAGATCTTTATTATCATGAACCTAAAAGTAAAATGACTAATATAACTTCTGTGGTTGAGTATCTTTCAGGGGTTCTTAAGAAAAGAGGAACTGTTTTTCTTTTTAGTGATTTTATGGATGATAAGCCTTTTGCGACAGCCCTTAAAAGATTGAACCGTAGACATGAGACCATTGCTGTACAGATCTCTGATCCCGTGGAAGAGAGAATTCCTGCTATTGGTTTGGTTGACTTCGTTGATCCGGAAACAGGAGATTTGGTGACTTTGGACACTTCGTCACCTCTATTTAAAAAATATTATCAAAAAGGTTTTCAAGATTTTCACTCCCATATTAGTTCGGAGCTAAGAAAATCAAGAGTGGACCTTATTGAAGTGACCAATGGCAATGACTTTGTGCAACCTTTAGCAAACTATTTTAAAAAGAGGAATGGCTAGTGGCTGAGGTTCAATCGCAAACTCAAAATACTCAACCAATAGAGCAAGAAAACTCACCTGAAGTTTTTCGTCCGAAAGATGTTTCGGAGCTACCTAAATGGACTTGCCGAGTCGATGGAACACCACAAGACCAGCAGTGGACTGTGGGCGAAGTCTTTTATTTGATTTGTAGTGGGCCCAAGGCCGAATTTTATTCTAAGGATATTCAGACAAAAGAAGAGGGGAAGTCTCCTTATCATCTCAAGATTTTAGCGGTGAAAAAACAAACAGAATCCACTCTGGAAATGCAGGCCACAACTTATGTGCCTAATCCCCATGATTTTCAAAAACTTTTTCTGACGGATCAAAAAGTGGAAGTGGTTCGAGTGGAGCCATTCAAACTACCAGTGAAAAGCGTTATTGAAGGCAAGCCTGAACCCTATGGTCCGATGTTTGCTATGAAAGTTCAGTACCCGGTTTGGATCTGGTTTGCTTTAGGTGGTGTTTTGATATTGGCGGCCTTATTGGGACTTTTTAGACTCAATCGCCGAGCACAAATGAGAAAAGTTATTGAAGAGTTAAAAACTCATAACACAGCTCTTGGGCCTTTCAATCAGTTCAATAAAGATATCCGAACATTGGGAAGAAAATATATTTTTAGTGATAACACCTGGACTGAAGAGAAAAAGCTTAACTACGTTGAACAGCTTGATGAAATTTTTAGGATGTATTTATTAAGAGAGTTTTATATTCCGGCCTTGGATTGGGGCTCATCAACGGTCATTAAGTCTCTAAGTAAGGATGATAAAAAGCGTTTTTCTCATTATGGGCAAAGCTTAAAAAAGTTTTTAAATGAGTTGGATCGGGCGAAAAAAGACTCCGATAAAATTCAAGTTCACGATTGTAAGCAACTCACACAAATGGCAAAAAATGTGACCCAGGACATCTGGAAGATGAGGAAGCAATCTCAATGATTTGGCATTCTAGTTGGGCTTTTATTTTACTTATTTTCTTACTAGTGGCTGCCATTGTGCACTTCTATCGTCGTAAATCTCGTTACGGAGCTTTACCTCTAAGTACTGTGCCGATTGCAAAGAAGTTAAACCGAGGGGTTCGTTCTCGTTTAAAGTACTTGCCGGAGTTTTTTAAATACTTAGGGTTGATCTTTGTGGTTATAGCTTTGGCAAGACCCCAAGAAACCGATGAAAAAGTAAACCGCAATGTTGAGGGGATTGATATCATGATAGCTCTTGATATCTCGCACTCTATGCTTATTGAGGATATGAAGCCTGAAAACAGACTAGAGTCGGCTAAAAAAACCATTGGTGAGTTTATAGCAAAACGTGTTTCCGATCGAATCGGTATGGTCGTCTTTTCGGGAGAATCCTACACACGAGTTCCTCTGACTTTGGATTATCAGCTTTTACAAAATAATTTAAAAGAAGTGAAAACTTCGACCAATATTAAAATGGGGACAGCTATCGGGGTGGCGTTGGGTAATGCTGTTTCTAGGCTAAAAGAGTCCACAGCAGATTCTCGAATAGTTATTTTATTAACCGATGGTGAGAACAATACAGGGCTGATTGATCCGCAGATGGCCTTAAAAATAGCCAAAGGTTATGGTGTTCGTATATATACAATTGGTGTTGGGCGAGATGGGCAGGCACAGCTTCCAATTTATTCAACTGACATGTTTGGACGCAAAGTAAAACGTTATCAACCAATTCATTCAAAAGTGAATGAGCCACTGTTAAAGCAGCTGGCAGATGAAACCGGTGGACGCTATTATAGGGCAAATAATACTAATAATTTAGAGTCTGTATTTTCTGATATTAATGATTTAGAGAAAAGTAAAATTGAAGAAAACCGTTTTACTCGTTACACCGAACTTTTCCAAAATTATCTATTATTGGGTGTTTTACTTTATGCCTTGGGAGTGATCCTTCAACTGACTGTTTTGAGAAGGGGGTTGTAGGTTGTTTCGCTTTGCCAATCAGTCCTATTTTTTGAGTTTTATTTTTCTCGCCATTCTGGCAATTTATTTTATTATTAATAATAAACGCATTGAGATTCGTTTAAAAAAGGCTTTTGGTCCTAAACTTTATACTTTTTTTACGGCACGATTCTCTCACTTTAAGAGAAATTTAAAATTTATCCTCATGCTCGTTGCTTTGTCTCTTATGGTTATTTCCCTAGCCAGGCCACAGATGGGAAAAGGGAAAAGGCAAATAACCAGTCGTGGTGTTGAGTTGATGATTGCTATCGACGTTTCAAAAAGTATGCTTTCTGAAGATGTTAAGCCCTCTCGACTTGAACATGCAAAAAAAGAGATCAATCACCTTCTTAATATTTTAGGGGGAGATAAGGTGGGGATACTGGCTTTCGCGGGTTCCGCGGTTCTTCTATCTCCCATGACAACTGATAAGTCGGCATTAAAAATGTTTTTAGAAACCCTTTCTCCTGAAAGCGTTGAAACCCAAGGGACTGAGCTGGCAAAAGCTCTGGGTGAGGCCAATGAAGCTTTTAAAAGAGGCGGGGAAGATGTGGGACCTAAAGAGTCTATGACTCGCGTGGTGATTCTTATTTCTGATGGTGAAGATCACGAAGAAGGAGCTATAGAGGCTGCTAAACAGTTGGTTGAAGGTGGAGTGCGAGTTTTTGCTATGGCATTTGGTTCGGAAAATGGTGGTAAAATTCCTGTGCGTGATAATAGAGGCTACTTGCGGGGCTATATTAAAGATAAAAATAATCAAGAAGTTGTGACCAAGGTGAATGCGGAGTCCATGAAGCAAATTGCAAGAGCGGGTAAAGGTAGTTTTTATCATGTCACTTTTGGTGGGTCTCAAATGAAGCGCTTAAAGGAAGATTTGGATAAACTTGAAAAATCAGAATTTGATTCTTTATCAACGGAAAGTTTTGAAGAAAAATATCAATTTCCACTCTTTCTGGCTTTTCTTCTAGCATTAACGGAGTTGTTTTTAGGGACAAGAAGAAAGAAATTGTCGGAATGGAAAGGACGATTTGTTTCTAATGGCTAAAACGACATTCTTATTTTTTATTTTACTTTATAGTGCGAATACATGGGCGAGTATGGGGCTTTTTGATATTTGGCGCAACAATCAAGCTGTTAATTACTTGGGAGACAAAAAAGCTTTGGAGGCCCATGATGAGTTGCTACAACTTTTGAGTGAGCAGCCTTTTAATCCTTTATTTCAATATAATATGGCTTTTACTTTTATTGCGACTGATGAGAAAAAAAAGGCCATTCAAATGTATGAAGAGATTTTAAAGCAGAAACCATTGCCACCTGAAGTGGAATTTGGTGCTTATTTTAATCTGGGAGTTCTGTACTCCATGAAAGGGATGAGTGACTCCATAGATCCGGCTCTTGATAGTTATCAAAAGGCTTTAGGTCTTTATCCTGACTCTAAAGAAGTGAAAACCAATATCGAACTGCTTTTCCAAGGTGGCGGTGGAAAAGGTCAGGGTGAGAACAAAAAAGACTCTGATAAAGGCGAGGGGGAACAGCCGAAAGAGCCACAAGAGTTTACCAATAAACCTCAGCAACCCAATCAATTCAATAGTAAGGAAATGTCTAAAGGGGATGTTAAGAAAATTCTTGAAGAGCTAAAAAAACAAGAACAGAGAATTCGAGCAAAACATGAGAGAAAAGGAAAACGGGAGGCTGATCGTGACAAAGACTGGTAACCTAAAAGTTTCATTTCTTTTATGGTTTTGTTTTTCTTTTAGTTCCATATTGGCTATGGCTCAGGTCAATGTTTCAGCCACTGTGGATCGGAATCAAGTCCCTGTGGGAGATAACTTTACTTTGAATGTTACCATCGAGTCAGAAAGCTCTAACAATATAGGGGCACCCAGTATCCCTACCATTGATAATGTACAGCTTTTACATTCCTGGACCAGCAGTCAGTCGCGCTCATCGGTAGTAACGACTGGGCAAGGAATTGATTTTAAAACAGTTCGCTCTAAAATTTACAGTTACCAGTTTACTCCCTTGAATGAGGGGCGAGTGGATATCGATCCTATTCAAATAGAGGTGGACGGTAAGAGCTATGCGACTAAGCCTATTCAGATTGCCGTTTTAGCTCAAGGACAAGGACGACCTCAGATACAAGCAAGACCGCAAGTACCAGATGATTTTCCTCAAGATCCTTTTGCCGAGGCGGAGGAAATGTTCAACCAACTTCTTCGGAGGCAGTTTGGTGGAGTTCCTGGAGGAGGATTTCAGACAGAACCTCCCACAGGTAAAGATGCTTTTTTTATTTTAGCGGAAGTGGATAAAACAGAGGCTTATAAGGGGGAGCAAATCTTAGCCTCTTGGTATATTTATACGAGAGGTCGCGTTCGTGATATAGACACCTTGAAATATCCAACCTTGAAAGGTTTTTGGAAAGAGGACATTCAAATTGCGACACATCTCAATTTTGAACAAGATGTAATCAATGGAGTTCCCTACAGTCGAGCCTTATTAGCGTCCTATGCTTTGTTTCCGATTGAAGAAGGAAAAACAACCATTGATCCTTATAAGGCGAAAGCCACTATCGTTGGTGGTTTTGGGTTTGGTCGTGGTCACCAAGCAACAAAAGCCAGTGATAATATACCTGTACTGATAAAACCTTTACCCGTTGACGGCAAGCCAAGCAACTTTACTGGAGCCGTGGGTGAGTTTCAGATGACAGTAGATGCTCCTAATAAATCTATTATCACTCATCAACCTTTTCCTTTGCGTGTCCGTTTTGAGGGGCGTGGTAATGCTAAGCTTATTGAACTTCCAGAACTACCTTTGGGAGACAGTTTAGAAATCTATGATATAAAAAATGAATCACAATTTTTTAAAAATGGGCAAAGTTTTAAAGAGTTTGAAGTTCTTTTAATTCCTAATAAGCCAGGCCCACTTAAGATAGAGGCTTTGCAATCGAGTTACTTTGATCCTAAAAAACGTGAGTATATTAGCCTTAGTTCTCAGCCTTTCGAGTTACAAGTGTTGCCAGGAGCTAAGCAAGAATCCATTGGAGAAGAGCGTTTAAAGTCAGATAAGAAAAAGGTCGTTCTTCCTGGTTTGGTTAAAGAATGGAATCCCGATTATGTGGTTCGTTCCAGTAAGTATATTTATTGGAGTCTCCTTTATATCTTAGTTCTTATTGTTCTTTTAGGGAAATTGGTTAAAGACAGTGGAATTTTGATTAAAAACCCAAGCATTGAAGAAGTCATTGCAAAGCGCTTTGATAAAATTGATCGACTTCTTAGTAAGGAAAAATATCGCGCTGTTGGTATAGAAGCTACCAATACGGTTTACAAGGTCCTCGGTGATCTTACCGGAGAGGGCGGAGCGAATGAACAGATTGAAAAAGTTTTGAGTAAAACGGACCCTAGTGTACGGCGTGAAATTGAAGAGCCTTTAAAAAAATTAATGGATTACTTTGGCGTGATCGGATTTGGTCCTCTTTCTTATGTTAAAGATTTAAAAGACTCTAAAGGCTTAAATGTAAAAGTTAAAGAATTAAAGAGCTTGTTGTTAAATGCTTGTCACTTAAGTAAGGGGAATGAAAGTTTTGTTAAAAAGGATAAATCTAAAGAGAAGTCTTAAGTTGGTTCAAAACTATCGAATGGAAAGAAGTCCTGTCAATTTGGCACTGTCTTTAATATTGTTGTGTCCGGCCTCTTTCGCATTAGATATTAAAAAATTTTCCTATAAAGATGATTTCCCTAAAGCCATTGATTTACAGGAACGTTCCTCTTCAAAAGGATTGGGTGAGTTATCACGTTTAAAGTGGTATCAAGTTAAAAGTGATTTTAAGAACTGTGTTTCACTTACTGAAAAAAACAAAAGTAATAAAAGTTTGGGAGTGTGGATTGCGGAAGCTCATTTGAGTTGTTTGAATTCACTGTCAAAAAGGCGATCTTCTTGGAAAGCTGGTCAGTTCCTGGATTCTTTCAAAATCTTAGAAGAAAATAAAAGGGCACTTCTTAACTCCCCCTATCCTGATCATAGAAATCGATTGCTGGATCTCTATTTAGATTTAGCACAACTCGCTTTACATAAAGCTAAGAACCGCTTTGAAGATTTTGTAGACCGTAATAAAGACCTCGTTGATTATATGGATGAGAAGCAACGAGCCCATTATTATGAGCTAATGGGAGAATATGCTTGGTTAAATAAAAACAACCAAATTGCCGTGGCTAACTTCATAAGGAGCTATCGTTTTAATGAAAAAAAATCTGTTCTGAATAGACTTAAGTTACTACAAGCCAGTGGAGTATTAAAAGTTGGTAAGTATAATTTAGAGTTTAATAGTTCTGATGGTGAAGAAAAGTTGTGGAATCAATTTTCTCAAGCTGTTAAGAAGGGGCAATCATACAATGTGGCTCGTTATGGGGTTGAATACCTCAATGACTATCCTGGTTCCAACCGTATTGAGCGGGTTAGAAAGAAAGTGGATCGTTTTTATAAGAGACTTCTTTATCGGAGGGGATCAAAATATGAGTCGGCTAAAAAAGACTTTGAGAATCAGTTGAAAAAAGCTCCTCCAGCTTCTTTGATGTTTTGGGCGACGTCTGCTTATGAAAGAGGATATCAGGTTTCTAGTTTTAATTTATCAGATGCGGCTGCTGAAAAATGGGATGGATCCCCCCTGGCAGCAGAAGCCATGATGATGGCTGGAAGGTCAGCCTATTACATCGGTAAGACTTCGACAGCTAAATCTTATTTTAAAGATTTGGGAGAGAAATACTCCGGAACAGAATCCAGTTTTGAAGCTTTGTATTTTCTTGGGTTACTCCATTTTCGGGAAAAAGAATATAAATCAGTTATCTCTGTTTATGATCGCTTTTTATTGCATGAAGGATCCGACAAGTACGAACTACAAGTTCGGTATTGGTTATGGCGATCTTTAAAGGAAGTGGGCTCTAAGAGAGCAAAAGATATTGCGGCTTCCATTTTTAAGACTTTTCCTCTGACATATTATGGTCTTGTGGTGAGAATGGAAGAAAAAAAAGGACTCCAGAACTTACTGTCCGAAACAAAAGAAGAGTTTTACTCTGAGTATTGGTGGCCAGAGAATAGTAAGAAGCGCTGGAAGAGAATTGAAAAGTTAATTTCATTTGGGTGGGTGGATGAAGCTGAGACGGAAATTGATTTTTTACCTGACCCACAAACAGCGGGTGGCTTTTTAATAAGAGCAAAGTTGTGGAGGTCGGCTCTAAGAGAAAATAGGGCGATAGCTGATTATGCTGCGGCCATTGATATTAATTTAGATTATATAAGCCGTGATTATCTGAAAGAGTCATTTCCTCAGCACTTTGAAAAAGAAGTGGTTGCTGCTGAAAAGGAATTTAAAATCTCTCGAAATTTAATTTGGGCGATTATTCGGCAAGAAAGTGCTTTTATGAAGAGAGCGATTTCCCCCTCCAACGCCTATGGGTTGATGCAAATGTTGAGTCCAACAGCTAAAGAAACGGCTCGTTGGTTAAGAGTCAAAAAGTTTAAGACAATTCCCCATATTTTTGATGCAAAGACAAATATTCGCTTTGGAACTCATTTTATTTCAAGAATGATTGGGAAGTATAAAGGTATTATTCCTCTTGCGATTGCCTCTTATAATGTTGGACCAGGAAATCTTGATCGTTGGCTGAATCAAAGAGAGGGAATTTCCAGTTGGGAAAAAATTGGAACGAGTCCTGATGACGACGTTTGGATGGATGAACTTCCTTGGGCTGAAACGAGTTTTTATGTTAAAGCGGTACTAAGAAACTATTTGCTTTACAAAGTGATTCATGAAAAGTCCGATCAGCTGAGTCAGCCACCATGGAAAGAAGCTTTAACTTCTTCTTAAAGAGAAACAAAGTGTATAATGATATTGAAATTCAGTATTAAAAAGATCTATCTAATTGCCAGTGTTTTTTTCTTACTAATGGCAACAACATCCATTATCGATATGATTTACGATAGTTCAGAAGATTTCTCTCACGCACATTTGTATTTTGAACTGTTTACTTTTTTATTTTCACTTCTTGGAGCCAGTTTTTTTGTTATTTCAATGATTCGCAGTCAGCAAGAGAATAAAGAACTCTCGCTCGCTTTCCATAAAGTTCATAGAGAAAACAGTGAATTTAAAAAAAAGATAGGGCATTTTGCCAAAGGGCTTTCAGAAGCTATTGATATTGAGTTCAATAAATGGGGACTGACCCCTATGGAAAAGCAAGTGGGCATGCTTATACTAAAAGGGCTTGCCACTAAGAAAATTTCTGAAGTGTTAGAGATCTCAGATAAGACAGTTCGACATCACTGCTCGGCCATTTATAAAAAGTCAGGACTTGGGGGGAGAACCGAACTGTCTGCCTATTTTTTAGAAGATCTGCTTGTTGTAGCCCCCATCCATACTAAAGATTGATATAAAAGTGAGCATTCGGGGCATATGCCCTAGATGAATAAGCAAATGTCCCATTGTTTTTCCCTTGTTTCTGTATGACTTTTAATACTTGAAAAGGAATACCGTTTAGTTAAGTCCCCAGTTTCGTTGTCTGCGTCGTCGTGGTACTGCTTGTACATCTTCCTCCTTGCGCCTCACTGTGAACTTAACCAAAGCGGTATTAAATAGAATCCTTAACTTAACGGCATAGCTTGAAAAGGAGAATGGCATGGGTTTTGGCTTAATAGTCTTAATTTTGTGTTTTTTACCGAATTCCTATGGGGCGGCCTCTTCTGAGCAGGCACTAACCTCAATGGCCATTGTAGAAATGGCTTGGGAGGAGCTGGATTTGCAAAAACAAAACAGTTTAGCTAAGCAAGCTGTAGAGGGCTATTACGCCAATCAGACGGCTTTAGCGAACCCTGAAATTAGCTATGGCGCAGGTCAAGTTTCAAACTCACTAGGGCTGAAAGCTGGGTTTAGTGAATGGGGAGTTAACCAAAAAATTTCAATTTCTGGTTGGAAAAACCGTTTGAATGAGCAAAAAAATCTAGCATTGGAACTTGCGGATTTACAAACAGAGCAGCAAAAGCTTTTTATTGCAGAGCAAACATTAAAGCTGGTTTATCAGTTAAAGGTCCAAGAAGAGCAACAAGAGCATAGCCATGAGCGTTTAAAGCGCTTAAGGAAATTAACGGTTTTTTTGAAGTCTAAACCTTATCCATCTCCTCAGCAAAAAGTGGAGTTAGAACTGATACGAGCAAAAATAATGGAAGTCAGCCTTGAGGTGGATTTTTTGGATAGGAATCTAAATGCCACAAAGAAAAGTCTTCAACATCTATTAGGGAGAGAGGACCTACCGACTTTAGGGTTAGAATGGCAATCCTATAAAAATTTTGCAGAGATTAATCGTGGCCTCTTAAAGCGAAAAAGTGCCGAGATTAAAAGGCAGGAAAATGAAATTTTACAAGTAGACAAAAATAAAGAGGCACAATCAGTTCAGTGGATTCCTGATTTAAACCTTTATTATTCTCAGTCTGAAGAGCAGTATTTAGGTGGTAACTCCAATCAGGTTTTTGGTTTGAGTTTAGAGATTCCCATATTTAATCAAAAGAACTCTATATCAAAAAGTCTTCAGTCAAAAATGCAGGGAATGAAGATTGATCTTGAGAGGAGTAGAAAAAAACAGAAGCTTGAATACGAAGAAAAGAAGGCCATGTTAGATAAGTCATTGCTTGCGTTATCGCGCTACACCACTGAGTATGTGAATGAAAAAGAAACTTTTCTAAATAGAGAAACTAAAAATTTTGATAAAGGACTTATTTCAGCACGACAATTTATTGATCTCGAAGAAAATGTTCACTCAGTGCACTTTCTGCGCTTGGATTACTTAATGCAGAGTCATGCATTAATTTTAGAGTTAATAAGAGCTTGGGGCAGTGAGCAGCAATTACGGGAGTTTTTGAAGTGAACACTTTTTTTAATTTAATTTTAAAAAATAAATTTACAGTTCTTTTTGTTTTCTTTTTCCTTTTGGCCTGGAGTATGATGAGCCTACCTGAGCTTAACATCAGCGCTGTTCCAGATGTGACTGGGAAACAGGTTATGGTAAACACCAAGACAGGAGCTTATTCCACCGAGCAAATTGAAAAAATTGTTAGCTTCCCTATTGAAACTGAGATGTTGGGCCTTCCTTCTGTAAAAGAAGTGCGTTCACTTTCTAAGTATGGTTTGTCCCAGGTCATTGTTGTTTTTGAAGATGATGTTGACATTTATTTTGCAAGACAAGTGGTTGCAGAAAAGCTTCAGAAAGTCTCAGGTGAATTGCCTGAAGGTATGAATCCTGAACTCGGTCCAGTTTCCTCTGGATTGGGTGAAATTTTTATGTGGACTCTCGATTTAAAGGAAGGTTCCAGTCGAAGACAGGAACCTCGTTCAGAACAGTTACGCTATCTTAAAAGATTACAAGATTTTGTTATAGGTCCTAAAATCAAGAAAATTCCAGGGGTGGCAGAAGTTGATAGCAATGGAGGGTTTGCGACCGAAGTTCATATCAATTATGAACCACAAAAGATGATTCAATATGGACTTGATATCAAAAGTCTACTTAGGGCTGTTGATGATGTGGGAATCTCTCATGGTGGGCGTTATATTAAAGATAAGGGAGAGCAGGTCGTCGTTCGCTCTGTTTTTCCCACTCCTGATTTGGACTCATTGAATAACTATGTTGTGAAGGTATTACCAAATGGTAAGAGAGTTCGTATAAAAGACATCGGTTCTGTGAAGTTAGAAAATCAACCACGAGTGGGAGGGGCAACGCAGTCTGGAGAAGAGACTGTTTTAGGGACAGTTCTCATGCGTCTTGGAGAGAATAGTCGAAGGGTTTCTTTAGCAGTCCGCTCAGCCCTAGACGAAATGAGTTTGCCTGAGGACGTAGAGCTAAGAGTTGTTTATGATCGTAAATATTTAGTGGACAAGACCATCCAAACAGTAAAGAAAAATTTATTGGAAGGAGCTATTCTTGTTGTTGTTATTCTTTTTCTAATACTTGGTAATTTTCGAGCCTCATTAATTGTCGCACTCGCTATACCTTTCTCTATGGGTATTGCCTTTAAGGGAATGCAATTGTTTGGTATATCAGCGAACTTAATGAGCTTGGGAGCTATTGATTTTGGTTTATTAGTTGATGCTTCTGTTGTGCTCGTGGAAAACTTTTTAAGGCACCTTCATGAGCAAAAAGGTGAGGTTTCTAAAAAGATAAAACTCAATTTATTAATTCAGTCATGTGCGGAGGTTGCTAAGCCGGTCATTTTCGGACTCACGATCATAATGATGGTTTATCTCCCTATATTAGCTCTAGAAGGAGTGGAGGGGAAAATGTTCCAGCCTATGGCATTAACAGTGTTAATGGCCTTAGCTGTGAGTTTACTTGTGGCACTTTTTATCATTCCTATATTACTTTTTCTCTTTATACCAAGTCGTGTGCGTGAGGAAAAAGCTCCTCTTTTATTTCGTTGGATACAGTCTAGCTATATTCCAACTTTAAAAATATCTCTTAAGTATCCGAAAACATCAGTAGCGATGGCTTTTGGATTATTTATTTTTTCATTGGCATTGTTTTTTAAAATAGGCTCTGACTTTGTTCCTCAGTTGGATGAAGAAGATATGGTGATTGCCCTAGTGAGAAATAGTCGTCAAAACATTGACCGCTCTATTGAGGAGCAGAGAAAAGCTGAGGAAATTATTGGTGAGTTTGAAGAAGTTGATTATGTGTTTTCAAGGCTGGGAACACCAGAAAGTGCAACCGATCCTATGAGTCCAAACTTCGCTGATACCTTTGTCATATTAAAGAAAGACAAATCCCAGTGGCCTTTGGTGGATGGTGAAAGGCGGACTAAAAAGACTCTCTTCTTGGCTATTAAAAAGCGATTAGAAGCAGAAATGGAAGAGCAAGATATTTCTTCTACACAACCTATTGAGATGCGCTTTAATGAAATATTAGAGGGGAGTCGTGCTGATATTACTTTAAGGTTTATAGGTCCTGAACTTGAAAAGCTTTTAGATTTAGCAACGGAAGCTGAAAAATTATTAGAGGGATTGGACGGAATTGAAACTTTGGAGTTTGATGCCTTAACAGGTTTGACTAAAAGTCGTGTTATGGAAATCTCTTTAAATTCAGAAAATATTCAATTATTAGGTTTAAATGTTCTTGAGGTGAATCAACAAATTGAAAGTGCACTCGCGGGTCATGATGTTGGACATTATTTTATTGATGGAATTAAATATCCTGTGGTTTTTCATCTTTCAGAGGAGCTAAGAGATAATATCGACGTGATCGAAGGTTTGCCGATTTCATTGCCTGATGGTGGGGTGATTCCATTGAGCAAAGTGGCCACCTTTGCAATGAAAGAAAAGGTCACTACAATCGCAAGAAGATGGGCTGAACGCTATTCCGCTCTTTCTATTTATGTTGCTGGACGTGATATTGGAAGTTTGGTTAACGAAGCAAAAGATAAATTGAAAAGTTTAGATCTTCCCGTTGGGTACCAGATGGAATGGGGGGGGCAGTTTCGCAATTTAGAGAGAGCTCGCGCCAAACTAATGATCATTTTACCACTCACGTTAGCGGTGATATTTTTCCTTATTATGATGACAACGGGTTCACTTATGCAGACAGCTATTATCTTTACAGCTATTCCACTGGGAGTGGCTGGTGGTGTTTTTACCTTGTTCTTACGAGATATGAATTTCAGTGTTTCAGCCGCTGTTGGGTTTATTGCCCTTTCAGGTATAGTTGTCTTAAATAGTTTAGTTTTAGTGACCCATATTCAAGACTTAAAAAAATATAAAGATAACTTCAAGGAAGCCATTGAAGCAGGAGCTATTTCAAGATTGCGACCTGTTTGTATGACGGCTCTGGTTGCAAGTCTTGGTTTTCTTCCCATGGCCTTTAATGAAGGGGCGGGAGCTGAGGTTCAGAGACCACTGGCTACGGTCGTAATTGGCGGCTTATTTACTTCCACAATTCTAACAATGCTGATTGTTCCCTGCTTGTTAAGTTTGCTAAAAGTGAGTCAGGATTCTCAGGAAACCCAATAGAAGACACTGGTTAATGGCAAGGGTGCGGCAAAAGTGAATCTAGTGGTGGATGAGGCCTACTAGGCGCTGTTTTCATTGTGTTTGAGTCAGATGTTCGGTATGGGTCAAGCCATGCTTTTGCATTCTGTAAAAATCCTATTAAAGCCGATACTTTCATTTATACTTCTTGTGGGAGTTTTTGTTTCTTGTGCATCCTTGCCTAAAGGAGCTTATGAAAAGGGAAAAGCCTCTTGGTATGGCAAAAAATTTCATGGTCGTTTGGCTGCGGATGGCTCTGTTTTTAATATGTATAAAATGACGGCGGCTCATCCTAATCTCCCTTTAGGATCAACGGTCAAAGTTGTGAATCAAAATAATGGGCGTCATGTGGTGGTGAGAATAACAGACAGAGGACCATTTGCTGGAGGACGTATTATTGACTTATCCAAAGCGGCTGCTGAAAAGTTAGGTTTCGTAAGTGACGGTGTAGCTCCCGTTGTTCTGTATTTTTTGAAAGGACCTTAATAATGAAGGTGGTTATTGCGGGTGCTACAGGTTTTATTGGGCACTACTTAATTGAAGAGTTATTGGAGAATACAGATTTTAATATTGTGGCTTTAAGTCGTAGCCCAATGAAAAGTCATTCGGATCGCATCCAGTGTGTTCAAGCCAATCTTTATTCACTACTAGACTGTGAAAAAGCTCTGGTCGGTTGTGATGTAGCCATTTATCTTGTGCATTCCATGCTTCCATCCTCTCGTTTAGTGCAAGGAAACTTTTCTGACTTTGATTTTATTCTGGCTGATAATTTTGCCAAAGCCTCAAAAAAAAATGGTGTTAAAAAGATTATTTATGTGAGTGGTATCATTCCTCCGAAAGAAAGGTTGTCTCCTCACTTAGCGAGCCGGTTAGAAGTTGAAGAGACATTGAAGCAAGACAACTTTCCTCTTCTGAGTTTAAGATGTGGTTTGGTTGTTGGCAAAAAAGGTTCGTCCTTCCAAATTGTAGAAAGGCTTATTGAAAGATTACCGATTTTAGGCTTGCCTCAGTGGACCAGAAATAAACTACAGATAATTTACGTTAAAGACCTTGTTCACGCTATACGTAACGGGATCGTGGATTCAATCACTGGATCTTTTGATTTAGGGGCTGATGAAGTCATAGATTACAGGTACATACTGAAAAAAGTAGCGAGTGTAAAAAAACTTAATAATCGTTTTATAAATATCCCATTGATGAGCCCTGGATTATCAAAGCTTTGGGTTCGCTTAGTCACAGGCATATCAGGACGACTTATTTTCCCTCTTATTGATTCCTTAGTCCACAATATGACTGTTGACCAAGTAAGAAGAGTGCCTGATTGTTTGATTTCAGAATTCACACCTGTTGATAAGGCCCTGGAAAAAAGCTTAATGGAAGATCAGTATCCGAGTCTCCCTATTGAAAGGTTAAAAGAGAGTGAAAATAAAGAATCTCTTGTTCAATCTGTGCAAAGATTAACTTGCCCAGAGGGCTGGAGTTCAAAGGATGTCTCTATTGCTTATATGAGATGGTTGCCACAGTTTTTTTATCCTATTATTAAAATCAATAGATCGGAAGATTTGGTCAAGTTTTGTATCCTTGGTGTTTCTCGCCCTTTATTAGTATTAAAATTTTCTCAAGATCGAACCTTTGAAGGCCGTGATCTTTTTTATATTACTGAAGGGTTATTGGTGAAAGAAAAAAAATCCGCTCGTTTAGAGTTTAGGAAAGGACCTCAACAAGGTTTTATTATTGCAGCTCTTCACAATTTTAGACCAAAGCTTCCTTGGGTCTTTTATAAGTTAACTCAAGCTCCAGTGCATAGTTTTGTTATGGGCCGCTTTGGATATTGGCTTAAAAGACAAGAAAAAAGCGGAGCCCCAGAATAGGACTCTGCTTAGACATCAACGAGGTGACTTTTTCAAGTCAAGTTAAACTACTGTGCTCTACATTGACCGTTTTTAAAGGTACCGTAGGCGGTTTTTAATTCAAAATCAAAACTGGAAGGCTGTTCGGCAATCATTGTTATATTAAGGAAGTCGGTTGTGATGTCATTGAATACGACAGAACCATTTTCAATGACTTTTTCTGTTTCTATTTTTTTGAGTTGATAATGACGAGAATCTTCTGTTTGGGTAAGCATTAAGTCATTGGTGTAGAGAGCTTCTTCGTAGACCACTTGTCCTTGTCTTTCCACTTGAAGAGAGACAAAAGCTCTTTTTCCCGTTGTTATGGTGTATGGGGTTTCATTTTCAAGCCAGGTAGGGTCCATGGTGTAATAGACGCCGATATTGTAGGTATCACCCTCATAAGTTTGTCCTATACAGGTGATTTGGTTGACTTCTTCGATCATAATGGGTGAATTGGCAAAAGCCCAATTTGATAAAAGCATAGATAGAATAATGGCTGAAAACTTCATAGGTCCCCCTTAGGCAAATGAATTAAGTATTGAGGTTAAGTGTATAAATTGTGGGAATCCTGCCTTTGTTGTTTAGGGCTTGTTTAGTAAATTACATATTTATCAAAATATGCTCATAACTTCGGCACAAAAGACCAGTCAGGGACAAAGGTTGGTTTTTGAGTTAAGACAGCCTTGTTTAAAGTGCTTAGCTCTTGATTATTTGAAAGCCGACTTGTTTTTAGGTACAGTAGAGTTTTGGGAGGAATCCATGAAGTTACTTGTCTCCATGACTTTTGTCATTTTACTCGCTGCTTGTGCCAGCACTACAAAAAAAGATTCTACCTCAATGCAAATGGCTCCTGGCTCTCCTGAAATGGCCACTCTCGAAAATGAAACCACCATTGCTCCTGCCGCTAAAGAAGGGGACTTAAATGATAATGAATCTGACATGCAGTTCTTGCCAGAAGAGATCAATGAAAAAGTAACCATGTGGATTGATTATTTTCAAGGTAAGGGACGTCCTCATATGATGAAGTACCTATCGCGATCGTCTCGTTATCTTCCTCGTATGAAGGAGATTTTAAGATCTCATGGTTTACCCGAAGATTTAGTTTATATCGCTTTGATTGAGTCAGGTTTTAGTTCAAGAGCTTTGTCTCGGGCAAGGGCTTCTGGTTATTGGCAGTTTATTCGAGGTACTGGAACACGCTACGGTCTAGAACAAAATTACTATATCGATGAAAGAAGAGATTTTGAAGAGTCGACAGAGGCCGCATCTCTCTACCTAAAAGGACTTTATAATTTGTTTGGCTCTTGGTACTTGGCTATTGCTTCCTACAATGTGGGGGAGAACAGAATTAAAGGGTTGGTGATGCGTCACTACACAAGAGATTTTTGGGAACTGGCTGAAAAAAATCTTTTACCTCGGGAAACCGTACATTATGTTCCTAAGTTTTTGGCAGCCCGTATGATTGCTAAACATCCTCAGAAGTACGGTTTTGAAAATGTGGATTGGCTGGCCCCTCTAGATTATAAAGAGATCATACTCAACAACAAGGGTGTTAATCTTAAACAAATGGCTCAAAACTTAGGAATGAATCACCAAACTCTTTATGATTTAAATCCCGCTTATAAGAGAGGGATTATTCCCAAGATGAAAAAAGTATCAAAGTTGCGAGTTCCATCGCATATCGTTGATGACAAAATCAACAAGGCTCTCGCTTCCAGCACCACAAACGTCACAATTTATGTAGCCAGTGGTGAGAGTCGCAATTACCGAATTCGTCGAGGCGATACACTTAGTCATATTGCCGTTCGTTTTGGAACCAGTGTTAGAGCCATTCAAGAAGCCAATAATTTTAGTCGTCGCACCGTTCTCTATCCGGGCAAAAAAATAATTGTTCCTGGTAAGGCTGTTGCTTCCAGAAAAACAGCAGAAACTAAAGTGATGACTCTTGCTAAGGGAGAAAGGTCTTACACAGTAAGAAGCGGAGATAATCTGTATACCATTGCTAAAAGATTTGGTGTGAGTCTTTCTCAAATAAAGAAAAGAAATAATTTAGGGCGTAGAAGTTTATTAAATATTGGTAAAATTCTCGTTATACCAGCAAACTGATTTCAGTTTTTTAGATATCAATTACACATCATAACTTTTATTAAGGTTGGTGTGATCTGCATTTAAAATAAACTTATTATTAATACTGTTGTTGTATTAAATGAGATCTTCCACATCATTTTCAATCTTTTGATAACCAATCAAAATTTATGGATCTAAGTCTGGGACTCTTAAGGCATTAATAGAAACCTGACTTTAAACTAACCAATATCAAAATCGGTTCAAACAAAATCCGAAAATCACTGTGCTACCGTTTATGTAAAGAGACTATGGAGGGGTGTTGTGAAGATATTGGTGGTAACAGATGCATGGAAACCTCAAGTTAATGGCGTGGTTCGTACATTAGAGGCGACGACAAAAAA
Source organism: Bdellovibrionales bacterium (assembly GCA_964229765.1). Taxonomy (GTDB): domain Bacteria; phylum Bdellovibrionota; class Bdellovibrionia; order Bdellovibrionales; family JAGQZY01; genus JAGQZY01. The sequence goes on from CAXREJ010000050.1 coordinate 22,620, forward strand.
TTTAAGACAAATGGGTCATCAAGTTCAGTTGGTGACACCCTTAGGTTGTAAATCAGTGCCATGTCCGACTTACAATGAGATTTCCTTGGCGTTGTCTCCAGCAAGATTAGTTAAAAACTCTTTTGAAAGTTTTAATCCTGAAATTATACATATTGCCACTGAAGGACCACTCGGGTGGTCGGCCAGAAAGTTCTGTAAAAGTCGAAACCTTAATTTTACCACCTCTTTTCATACTCAGTTCCCCGAGTATATTCATGCACGAACACGGATCCCAAAAGGTTTAACCTATAAAGTGCTAAGGAGGTTTCACTCATTGGCAAAGCATGTGATGGTAACGACATTTTCGATGGAAGAAAAACTTTCTCGAGCAGGTTTCAAAAATCTTAAAAAGTGGTCAAGAGGAGTGGATACGGATTTATTCTCACCTCAACCAAGAAGCTTTATTGGTAGTAAGCCTAAATTACTTTATGTTGGGAGGGTCGCCATTGAAAAAACTTAGAAGCCTTTCTTTCTATGAAAATAGATGCCCTCAAGATTGTGGTTGGAGATGGCCCTCAGTTGAGTTTTTTGAAAGCAAAATATCCTGAAGTTCTATTTACCGGCGTCAAGTTTGGGGAAGAACTGGCAGGTTATTATTCTGCGGCCGATGCTTTTGTTTTCCCAAGTCGGACAGATACATTTGGTCTTGTGATGCTTGAAGCTTTAGCTTGTGGAACTCCTGTGGCGGCCTATCCTGTAGAAGGTCCCATTGATGTGATTCAATCATCTGATGTTGGTTGTTTGGATCATAATTTAACAAAAGCCACTCTAATGGCACTGAGTAAGTCGAGAAAGAAGTGTCGAAATTATGCCCTAGAATTTTCATGGGAAAAATGCACCCAACAATTCTTGAACAATGTTTTAACTATTTAACAATTGATGGAGGAGAGTTTGTTTTTAGGTGATTTCCATATTCATTCAAAAAATAGTGATGGCAAACTAAGTATTAGAGAGATTGTTGATCTTTATGGTCGACAAGGTTTTGGTGCGATTGCAATCACTGATCATTTGTGTGAGGTGAATACATTTTTAGGACAATCAGCCCGTTACTTACAAAAAACTTTGCTTTCACATCAATTTGAAAACTATCTCTACCAAATCAGTGAGCAAGCTCAGCGTGCAATGAAAATATACAATATGGTCGTTATTCCTGGAGTTGAATTTACGAAAAATTCATTTTCTCATAAGGATTCAGCACATATTTTGGCGCTAGGGATTAAGAAGTTTATAGATCCTGATCTCAATATTAAAGATATTATAGAGAAGGTGCATGAGCAGGATGCTTTGGTCGTTGCAGCTCACCCTGTTGCAACAAGAAAAATGGAACCACAAACTTATTACTTGTGGAATAATAGGGACGAACTCTCTGATAAAATTGATGCATGGGAGGTGGCAAGTGGCGCTCACCTATTTCAAGAAGTGCGTGAAAGTGGACTACCCATGCTAGCGAACTCAGACTTGCATCATCCTAGGCAGATGAGTTCTTGGAAAACTGTTTTAGAGGGAGAAAGGACGCTTAAAAACATTTTAAATTCAATAAAATATCAAAATTTGAATTTTACCTACTATGAGAGTCAAATTTTAAATGAATCATTATTGAGGGAGTCGGCTGTTCAAACAGAAAGTGCTAGCACTCCAGTTCTGATACCTTGTTAAAAGAAGAGATTTATTTACTTTTAACTGATTTTTTATTTTCACTATTGTCCTGAAGGTTTTTTTTATTTCTTTTGTTATACAAATCCATATATTGAGATCTCAGTTTAACAAGCTTTAAGCAAACTTCATTTTGTGTTGTAAAACAAAAGCGATTGATCTTTAGAGCCCATCGATTCCAGTTGATTCGATCAAAGACTGGTTCAGCGAAATCATCTTTTGTCATTTTTTTTGCTTTAGAGTGGCAGAAAGCCGCTGGAGTTTGTTTTTTCGGGATACAGTCTTTTGTATTATAGATCAAATGCAAACAGCTTTTAAAATGATGTTTTGTGCAAAATGGTGAAGGATTAGGATCAGTGAGAAGCTCATTAAAGTGGGGATCTCTTTCATTTTTAAAATACAATTGAATTGTTTGGATATAGTCTGAGACTTGATTGTTTTGTAATCTTGAAAGTGGTTGATAATAAATTAAAAACTCAGACTGTGTTTCTTGATTTTGTTTAATGTTTTTTTGAGGTTCTCCCCAAAGGTTAGTTTGAGTTAAGAAAAGAAATAGTAATGCAAGCAATGAAGATCCTTTAGTGATATCCCGTTAGGTTTATTCTGCCTTTAGATAAAATTAATCAATGCCTAAAGGACATATAAGGAAAACAAACCTTAAGATTCCCTAGGGGCTGTTGACAATTCATCCAGCTACTGCGGTTTCAAGCCCTCGCCATTTTGAGCTGTGCTCACCTTCACTTTATTCGATGTGGCTTTGGCCACACCTCATAAAGTTCAGCCTGCGCTTAACTCTAAATGACTGAGGTATTGAATCCTCATTACGCTGATGAATTGTCAGCAGCCCCTAATGTTATTAGAATTGTTGACTGATGAAAAGGATGGTTTTTACACCTTTGTTGTATTTAAGGTAAAAAAAAGCCCGCCTTGGGGGGGGGGAGGCGGGCAAAAAATGGGCGTATTGTCCATGATCTCCTCCTTACCCGGTTACCAAAAGGTTTCTTTCATTTGGTAGCTGGCTGACTTTGCATAAGGTATGCTTTAGTCCCTTTAGCTTTGCGCTCGTCGGGTTTCCCCGAGGTTGCCTTTGGACAAAGAAAGAAGGTCTTGAACAAATTCAGTATAGCAAAGGTTAGACGATGGTCCTAAAAAAAAGTTTCAACTGTCTTATAATCAACCGTCCTTTTTTGAAGAAAAATTCTCAAATTAAGACACTGTACTTACCTTTAATAGCTTGTGAAAAAATAAGATAAACAAAGTCTATTTTTTTAAAAACAAAAATCAGATTGTTTAGGGGGCAGTTGACAATTCATCTGCGTAAAGAGGATTCAAAACCTCAGTGATATTGAGTTAAGTGCAGGCTAAACTTTATGAGGTGTGAGCAAAGCCACATCGAATAAGGTGAAGGTGAGTACAGTTCAAAATGGCAAGGGATTGAAGCCGCAGTAGCTGGATGAATTGTCAACAGCCCCTAATATTAATAATAAATAATTTTGGTTATAGCATTTTTTATGTTTCTGAAAATTCAAATAATCTAAACGGTGTGAGTCGAAATCCAACGGCGGCAGACCCAGGCGCTTACGAAGCTCCTTAAAAATATCATTAAACTAAAAAAAGCCTGTTTCTTTAAACAGGCTTTTTGTTGGATATCTATAAATTTTAGGATTGAAATTGTTCAATCAGTGTTTTTGCCACTTCAGCAAAACTTTGGCTCACCAACTCATTACTTTTTTGAGCCGTCCAAGGTATCCCCATTTCACTGGCAGCCGCTACATCTGGCAATAGAGGAAGCTCAGCGAGTAAGGCCACATTTTTGGAGTCGATAAAAGATTTTAACTCTCCATGGGGAAAGACTTCAATTTTTTCATCAGGGTTAGCAGGGTTTACAAAGTAAGACATATTTTCAATGACACCAACCATGGGAACATTCACTCTTTCAAACATGTCGATGGATTTTTTAACATCAGCCAGTGCAATATTTTGAGGCGTGCAAACAGTTAATGCACCTGAAACTGGCACTTTTTGAACCATTGAAAGTTGTACGTCTCCCGTTCCAGGAGGGAGGTCGATGAGAAGAAAATCCAGTTCACCCCAGTCAACATCGTGAAATAATTGATTCATGGCTTTAAAAAGCATGGGCCCTCTCCAGGCGACAGCCAGATCTTCTTCGACCAAGAAGCCCATACTCATAATTTTAATTCCATGTCTTTCAATGGGTTTGATTTTGTTGTCTTTTGTAATTTCTGGTTTTTGATTGATAGCCCCCATCATACGAGGTTGGCTTGGTCCATAAATATCGGCATCAAGTAATCCGACTTTTTGCCCTTGCTGTAACAGAGAGATCGCCAAATTTGATGCGACTGTACTTTTTCCAACTCCGCCCTTACCAGAGCTAACAGCGATAATATTCTTAACGCCTTTAATAGGCTGTTGTTGATCGAATGGGTTTGGTGCGGTCATGAGTCCTCCAACGCTTAGCGCAAAACAGCTTCCCTTTTATCAGACTGATTGAGACAATCAAGTCAATGAGTGCTTCAAGTTTTTTATTCCTCAATGGTGTTGTTGTCATCATCTTGGTTGCCTTCTTTTTGCTTGGAAAAGCAAAAAAGCCCAAACCTTCTCGTTTGAACCTGAAAAAGGTTCGATTTACCCCTGTTAAAGACATGGATGTGAATAACGAGGAAGAGCTTAATGTGTATTTTATGCACAATGGGTATATGTGGGATGCCTATGAGATATTAGGGGTTCCGGCGGGTGCTCCCATGGCTGATATTGAAATGGCTTATATAAAATGCCGTCAGAGAATTGATGAGGAATCCAAGGAAATTCTTGAGATGGCCTATGGAGCCATTCATGAAAAAAACCAAGCTTAACCTCATTCTCAAACTTGTTTAAAACGCTGGTTTTACAGGCATTTGATGGCATTCCTATCCATTGAATTCCTTGCTGTTTCGTTGACTTAATTGAGCCTGAAAGGTAATTCTTTGCCATGATTTTCACAGATGGATGGGGCTCGTCCCAAGCATTTATAGCGGTCTATTCTCGTAACTAGGGAGATTTCATTGGAAATTAAAAAACTCGATAATCTGCAAACATTGGTGTCTTTATGTAAGAGACGTGGATTTGTTTTTCAAAGCAGTGAAATTTATGGAGGCCTGAACTCGTGCTGGGATTATGGGCCTTTAGGAGTTGAACTTAAAAGAAACTTGAAAGCGCTTTGGTGGAAAGCCATGACTCAAAGGCGAGACGTTGTTGGTCTTGATGCTTCTATTTTGATGCACCCTAACGTTTGGAAAGCCTCAGGTCATGTCGATAATTTTTCCGATCCGATGGTGGACTGTAAAAGCTGTAAAGCCCGTCATCGAGCCGATCATTTAGAAAGTGACCAGTGCCCTAATTGTGGATCGAAAGAACTGACTGAACCGCGCTCTTTTAACCTCATGTTTCAAACCCATATGGGACCGGTCGCCGATGAAGGCTCTGTGGTTTATCTGCGTCCAGAAACTGCGCAAGGAATTTTTGTTAACTTTGAAAATGTGCAAACAACACAGAGAATGAAGGTTCCTTTCGGAATTGCCCAGATTGGAAAATCTTTTAGGAATGAGATCACTCCAGGTAACTTTATTTTTAGAACGCGAGAGTTTGAGCAAATGGAGATGCAGTACTTTGTTAAGCCAGGGGAAGACTCAAAGTTTTATGAAGAGTGGAAGCAAACGCGTTTAGAGTTTTATAAGGATATTGGCCTCAATATGGATAATATTCGCTTTCATCCCCATGGAGAAGGTGAGTTAGCTCATTACGCGAAAGAAGCCGGTGATTATGAGTACAACCTTCCTATCGGCTGGCAAGAACTTGAGGGTATCCATAATCGTGGCAACTTTGATTTAACTCAACATCAAAACTTAAGTGGCAAAAAACTTGAGTACTTTGATCAGGCCGCCAGTGAAAAATACATTCCCTATGTTATTGAGACAGCCATCGGTTGTGATCGCTTGGCATTAACAGTTCTATGTGATGCTTATCGAGAGGAGATCACAGAAAAAGATGGGAAAAAAGACTCGCGGGTGGTCTTTGGATTTCATCCTCAAGTAGCGCCAGTACAAGTGGCTATACTTCCCTTATCAAAAAAAGCGGAGTTGCAAGAAATCTGTGACAATGTTGATTCGGATCTTCGTAAGAAAAGTTTCAAAGTTCAATATGATGAATCTCAAAGTATAGGTAAGCGCTATAGAAGACAGGATGAGATTGGTACTCCATTTTGTGTGACTGTGGATTTTGATACTTTAGAAGATAAGTCGGTGACAGTTCGCCATCGAGACAAGATGAATCAAGAGCGAGTGTCTATGGATCAATTATCTCATTATTTAAACGACAATTTAAACAACTTTAACCAATAAACGAGGTTTTAAAGTGAGCACTGCAAACAAAAATGTCTATTTTTTCGCCCAAGGAGAAGCTGAGGGTGATAGTAAAATGAAAAATATCTTAGGTGGAAAGGGAGCCAATCTCGCGGAGATGACCCATCTTGGAATTCCCGTTCCTCCTGGATTTACGATTGGTACTAATGTTTGTATTGAGTTCTATAAACAAGGTGAGAAATTACCTGAAGAGGTTCGCTCTGAAGTCACTACTGCTTTGGCTCGTGTGGAGAAAAAAATTGGTAAAAAGTTTGGTGATATTAAAAATCCACTTTTGGTGAGTGTGCGTTCAGGTGCTCGAGCCTCTATGCCAGGAATGATGGATACCATTCTCAATCTCGGATTGAATGACGAAACGGTGGAAGGATTGGCTCAATCTTCTGATAACGAACGATTTGCTTGGGATTCCTACCGTCGCTTTATTCAAATGTACTCTAACGTTGTTATGGGAATGAACACCTCCCTGCTAGAGATGGCATTAGAAGATCTAAAAGATGCTAAAAACTATGAAAAAGATACGGACCTTACTGTTGATGATTTAAAAAATCTTGTTGAACAATTTAAAAATCAAATTGCGGAAACAACAGCAAAGACTTTTCCGATGGATCCGATGGAGCAGCTTTGGGGAGCCATTGAGGCTGTGTTTTCAAGTTGGAACAATGATCGTGCGATTACTTACCGACGCCTTAATAGTATTCCCGATGAGTGGGGGACGGCTGTTAATGTACAGTCCATGGTTTTTGGTAATTTAGGTGAAGACTCGGGAACGGGTGTCGCCTTTACAAGAGATCCTTCGACAGGAGAAAAAATCTTTTTTGGTGAGTATTTGATGAATGCTCAGGGAGAGGATGTGGTCGCTGGAATACGCACTCCGCAACCTTTAACAAGAGCGGCTGCAGAAGGAACAGGATACAAATCACTTGAAGATGAGTGTCCTGAGGTTTTTAAAGAACTAGTTGCCACTTATCAGAAATTAGAAGCCCATTATCGCGACATGCAGGACATTGAGTTTACTATTGAAAGAAATCAATTGTGGATGTTGCAAACTCGCAATGGGAAGCGTACGGCTCGTGCAGCTCTTCGTATTGCTACTGATATGATTGACGAAAAATTGATTGATGAAAAAGAGGCGATTTTACGAATAGAGCCAAGCAGTCTAGATCAACTTTTGCATCCGACATTGGATCCTCAATCGGAAAGAACCACTGTTGCAAAAGGCTTGCCCGCTAGTCCTGGTGGCGTTTCTGGTAAAGTGGTCTTTAGCAGTGAAGATGCCGTGGAGTGGAAGGAACGAGGGGAAAAAGTGATTCTTGTTCGTGTTGAAACTTCTCCTGAAGATATTGAGGGTATGGTGGCTGCTCAAGGTATTTTAACTTCCCGTGGAGGAATGACTTCACACGCCGCCGTAGTGGCTCGTGGTATGGGGAAATGTTGTGTCGCTGGTTGTGGTGATGTGAGTGTTAATGAGCGTGAAAAAGAATTTCGAGCCAATGGTTATGTTGTCAAAGAGGGTGAGTTAATCACGTTGGATGGTTCCACGGGAGAAGTGTTCTTGGGAGAAGTTAAAACCATTCCTCCACAACTCGATGGACCATTTGATCGCATTATGGAAATTGCTGACAAGGTAAGAAAACTAAGAGTCAGAACCAATGCTGACACGCCAGCTGATGCTAAAACGGCGATTGAGTTTGGGGCTGAGGGGATTGGTCTTTGTCGTACAGAGCATATGTTTTTTGCGCCTGAAAGAATCGACTGGATGAGACGAATGATTCTTGCTGAAAATAGGGAAGAAAGAGAGGTGGCTCTTGCAAAGTTGCTTCCGATGCAAAGAGAAGACTTCTACGAAATTTTAAAAGTGATGGGAGATCGTCCTGTGACGATTCGATTATTGGATCCACCACTGCATGAATTTTTACCGCACACTGATGAAGAAGCGAAAGAATTAGCTCAAAGATTAGATGTGCCCTTGAGTGATCTAAGAACAAAAGTCAAAGTCCTTCACGAGTTTAATCCTATGTTAGGCCATCGTGGTTGTCGTTTAGCAATTACGTATCCTGAAGTCTACGTTATGCAGGCTCGTGCTATTGCAGAAGCAACAGCACAACTCACTAAAGAAGGTTCTGTGGTTGCACCAGAAATTATGATTCCTTTAGTGGGAGAATCGAAGGAGCTTTCATTGCTACGAGAGCTAACGATTAAAACGGTTGAAAAAGTACAATCCGAGACCCAAACCAGCTTCAAATATTATGTGGGAACAATGATTGAGTTACCAAGGGCGGCTATTACCGCTGATGAAGTCGCTGAATTTGCTGACTTTTTTAGCTTTGGTACCAATGATTTGACGCAGACCGCCTTAGGTTTGTCGCGCGATGATTCGGGGCGCTTTTTGAATACCTACGTTTCTAAGGGCATTTACAGCACTGATCCCTTTGTCTCGCTTGATCAGACAGGGGTTGGTAAATTAGTGAAAATGGGAGTTGACCTTGGTCGAGGCTCCAAGCCAGACTTAAAAGTCGGTATCTGTGGAGAGCATGGGGGAGATCCCTCCAGTATTCAATTTTTTGCGCAAGCAGGATTGGATTATGTGAGTTGTTCACCGTTTAGAGTGCCGATCGCACGTTTGAGCGCTGCTCAGGCCGCACTAAAGTAAATCATCAAGGGGACTGACATTGCGAATTAAAAAGTTAGAGTTGGTGGGGTTTAAGTCTTTTAAAGACCGAACGGTAATCCATTTTGATGCCGGTATTACCGGTGTGGTAGGCCCTAATGGTTGTGGAAAATCAAATATTGTGGACGCTCTTGTCTGGGTTATGGGAGAAATGTCGGCAAAACATCTCCGTGGTTCAAGCATGGAAGATGTTATTTTTGCTGGAGCCGAAGGCTATTCACCACTGGGTATGTGTGAAGTCTCCTTAACCCTTGAAAATGATGGTGGTCCTTTTCCTGTTAAATATTTAAATCATTCTGAAGTGATGGTGACTCGTCGTCTGCATCGCTCGGGTGAATCGGAATACTTGGTCAACAAACAGCCGGCACGTCTGAGAGATATTCATGAAATTTTCATGGACACCGGAGCTGGCTCTAAAGGTTTTAGTATTATTGAACAGGGTGCTATTGGTAAGATCGTAACATCAAAGCCCGAAGAAAGACGTGTTCTGATCGAAGAAGCGGCGGGGATTACAAAGTTCAAAGCTCGTAAAAGAGAGTCGCAACGAAAACTAAAGGCAACAGATGCGAACCTTGCTCGTCTGCAAGACATTATTGGTGAATTGAAAAGACAGCTTGATAGTTTGCAAAGGCAAGCGCAGAGAGCCGAACGCTACAGAAAGTTAAAACAAGAGATTGAAGAAATCGAGTTATGGATTTCTTCAAAAGAATATGTAGAGTTAAAAGAGAAATCCGATAGTGCTCAGAAAAACTTTGATGAAGCTCAAGCTTTGAGTGTGGAGTCAGAGGCTGAGGTTTCAAAGCTTGAAGCGGAACTCTCTGGTCTGCGTGGAGGGGCTGTTGAAGGTGAGAAAGCCATTGAAGAGTTCCGTGGTGAACTGAAAGAAAATCAAGATAAAGTACGTAAGCTAGAAAATGAAATCCAAGAGCTTCGTTTTGAAATTGAGCAGGCTAAAAGATCAAAAGAAATGACCGGATCCCTTATGGGAGAAAATCAGGTCAGGGAAGAAACTCTAGCTAAAGAGTTTAATGACGCGACTGAGAGACTTGCCGAGATTGAGCGCGTCTCTTCAGAGTTGACTGAAAACTATGAATCTCAAAAGTCTCATTATGAAGAGAGAAAAACTCTTATTGATGAGTATGATAATGAACTGAGTGATAAAAGAAGAGAGCTTCTTTCTCTTTCCGGTGCCGAGAATCAAACTCGAAGTAAGTTGGGTAGCTTAGAGGAAGCGGTTTCTAATTTAGAGCGTGAAGTGAATCAAGTGCGTTCAGTGATGGATGAACTTGATGAAAAGAAAAAAGAATTTGATGGAAATCATAAAAAGATTTTCAACCACTTTGAGCAAGAGCGACAAACTCAAATGGAAATTCTTAATGATGTTGACTCATTAAAAGAGCAAAAAGAAAAGCTTCAAATTGAATACGCCACAAAAGAAGAAGAAGTGGTTGAGTTTAAGGATAAACTCAATGAAGTGGTTTCAAGACTTTATGGTTTAGAAAACTTACGAGATAACTTTGAAGGTTTCCAAGAGGGTGTAAAGTCTGTCATGTTTTGGCAGAAGGAATCTCTTGAAGGTTTAAGTGAAGAAGAAAAACAAGCGCGCCAAAGCTTCTTACCTGTTTCTGATATCGTTCGTGTGCCTGAACAGTATGAAGTGGCAATGGAAGCCGTTCTTGGTCCTAAACTTCAAATGCTAGTATCAAAAGATCAAGAGAAGTCTCTTGAGGCGGTTGAATATTTAAAAGAGCAAAAGTCAGGACGATCTACTTTTTATTCTGCTTCAGGGCAAGCGATGCAGTCCCACGATGGGTCTGAAGAGACTCTTGTTAAGAGCTGCAATGGTGTTCAAACATTATTGACCGATGTGATTCAAGTTCCTGAAAAACATCAAAAAGTGGTGGGCGGATTATTAGACCATGTCGCTGTGGTTGATAATATTCGTACAGGTCTTGATTTAAGGTCTCAGTTTCCGGCTTGGACTTTTGTTACTCAAGAAGGTGATGTTGTTACACCTGAGGGCATGTTGAGTGGGGGGCATAAAGGCGATGCTTCTTCAGGAGTCTTAAAGCGTGAGCGTGAAATTGATGAGTTAAGAAAAGCCAAAGAAGAGTGGTCAGGGAAATTAGCACTGGCTACAGCAACTATGAAGACGGTTGAAAGCAAGGTTAAACAAGTTGAAGAAAACCTTGAAAAAGCTCAAAAAGAAAATACAGAAAAAGAAATTTTAGTGGCTGGACTTAAAAAAGATCTTGAGCGTGCTGAAATTGAATTGCGTAATGTCAATACAGCAATGGAAAAGCAGGGTCGAGAAATGGACTCTGTACTGGATCGTCAAAAATCAAAAATTGCAGAGCTCAATGAATTAAATATTCATATTCAAGAAATGGTTGAGCAGAAAGAGTCCTTGGAAAGCCGAATTGAAGAACTTACGGAGACCCTCGATACAGAAAAGCTGGGTATCAGTGGCTTGCAAGAGTCTGTGACTGATCTTCAGGTGGAAAGTGCAAAGAAGCAGCAAGAGTTAGTTGGGATTCGAGCAGAACATTCAAGACTTGAGCGTTCCTTACAGGAAGTGCGCGAGCAAATGAGCCGCATGGATGAGGAGTCGAGTAAAAGTCTACAAGTGATGTCTGAGAGCCAAGTTCTTATGGAACAGAAAAAAGTGGAGCTTGAAAACAATATCCATAAGGTTGAAGGGCAAGAGGCTGAGCTTTCTAAGATGCGCAATGAGTTTGAAGAGTCTAATTCTCGCATGTTTGAGCTTCAAGAAAGGCTCTCCTCTCGTATGACGGATAAAAATAAACAACAGTCGATTATGAACGAGAGCCAGCTTGTTCTTGAGCAGGCTAAGATGAAAGAGCAGAACCTGATCTCTCATATTGAAGAAAAATATCAAAAAGATTTGGCTGAAGTGGCACCTAATTTTGCCGATCAAGAGGGTGATCTTGTTGAGTCTAAAGAACGTATGAAGGGGCTTAAAGAAAAGCTCGGTCGTATTGGTGAAGTTAACCTTTCTGCTATCGAAGAGTATGATGAGTTGGCTGAGCGCTATGAGTTCTTGAGCAAACAATATAACGACTTGATTGAAGCTAAGTCTCAGTTGACTAAAGTTATCGACCGTATCAATCGAATTTGTTCTAAACGTTTTAAAGAAACCTTTGAGGCTGTTAATGATCGCTTCCAAAGAGTTTTTCCTGTGCTCTTTGGTGGGGGTGAGGCACGTCTCATACTTATTGAAGATCCGGAGAAAGATGAAATGGGTATTGATATTGTATCAAAACCTCCAGGCAAAAAACTTCAGAGTGTTTCTCTTCTCTCAGGGGGAGAAAAAGCGCTTACGGCTGTTTCTCTCATTTTCTCTATTTTCCTTGTAAAGCCATCTCCTTATTGTTTGCTGGATGAGGTTGATGCTCCTCTGGATGATGCTAACGTGATGAGATTTAATGACCTTGTTCGTGAAATGGCAAAACGTTCACAGATCATTGTTGTTACTCATAATAAGTACACCATGGAAATTGCAGAAAAGTTATACGGAGTGACCATGGAAGAAAAGGGAGTTTCAAAAATGGTTTCAGTTAACTTGGGTGATTCTAGCTTACCCTCCATCAGGTAATCATTATGAGTTTAAAGGGGGTGGGAATATTAGTTCTATTGATTGCCTCCTTGGCTTCGGCTCGATTTAGCCAGTTTATTTCAATAAATCCCAGTAACATGAACGATCAAAAAAATGTGAGTGTTCAGGTTAAGAAAAAGGGAGCTGACTACATTGTGCAGGTTTCAGAAATTAACCAGTCCGATGGTTGGTTGGTACAAACTCAGAGACCACTGACTATCGATGAACAAAATTTCCGTAATTTAATTTGGAAAAATCAATTTGATAGTGTTGAGGTTCTTTCCAAAAAGAAGGTCTATCCTCATCACAATAAAGTGGTCGATCGAAGTGGGAAAGTGCGAAAAAACGAACTGGAATTAGTAATTAATGAGTCAGTCATCAAAAGTAGTTATCTGTATTTTGACAATGAAAAAGAAGTTCAAGATGGAGGATACTACTACACCATTGATTTGCCACAGTTTGTAAAGGTCGCTCAATAAAAAAAGGGGATCCCGTTGATAGAGATCCCTTTAAAAATTCAGTTTATAAAATTTATTTGGAAAGTTTGTCTCTAATTTCTCTTAATAAAAGAATTTCTTCAGGAGGTTCAGCGGGTGCAGCAGGGTCTGCTTCTTCTTTTTTACGGATTTCTTGTAATTGATTGATCATCTTAACCATGCAGAAAACCACAAAGGCAATTATCAAAAAGTCGACAACACTTTGGATAAAAACACCGTATTTGATAACAGGAGCACCCGCTTTTGTAGCTGCAGCCAGGTTTTCATAGACTTGGCTATTGAGATTGATATAAAGTTCCTTGAAACTTACTCCGCCTAATGCCATTCCAATGGGAGGCATAACAACATCATTGACGAATGAAGATACAATTGACTTGAAAGCGGTACCGATAATGATTGCAACAGCAAGATCGACAACGTTCCCTTTGACGGCAAACTCTTTAAATTCTTTTAATAATCCCATGAAATCCCTCTATTCTATGTGTTATTTAACGAGGGATATTTTTAGCAAATATAGATAGGTAAAACCATTGTTATTTGTCGAAAATCGCAAAAATTTAGTCAAAATTGATGCGTAATGAGCCAAGGATTAGGGTGTAAGTAGCTCTTAAAAAGGCTCCTAGTAGTATTCCCAGAAGAATCATCACAGATATAACACCGAACCAAGCTAGAGTGTTACTTAAAGTAAAGGCGATGGAAATTATTGTGAACTTCATACCCAGTACAGTAAGAACGGCCATAATAGTCAGTGAGCCCGTTGTGCCACCAAATAGAAAGCAAAGTGGCCATTCAAGCATTTGACTGGAACGAGATATTCCCATTCCCAAAAAAATAGAGGTTATAAAAGGGACTAAAAAATACTCTCCCAAGGGAACTTTCGTTAAGTGTCCATTCATACCAACGACAATGGCATAATAGATAAAACCAAAAAAGCGAAGTAGAAGAATGTCTTTATTTTTATTGTACATATAGCTCGCCTCTCCTAAGTAAGAAGAGCAAATACAATGCCACATAAAAATCAATACAGACTACTTGGCTTCAATTTTAGTGACGTAAATGAGCTTTAGGGACAAAAAATGTTATTTAACCTACCCTCTCCGTATTTAAACGGGCCCTCTCCGTATTTAAACGGGGTTTGGCACTCTGAAAAAGAATTCATCAGTATTTATAGATAGATGGTTAAGAAAACCACATCTTTGGAGGATCTTTCGACAAAAAGATATGGGGTTGCTGTAGCCATAGCCCATTCTCTT
>CAXREJ010000051.1:0-127682 GCA_964229765.1 Bdellovibrionales bacterium
TTGAGTTACGCGCAGACTGAACTTTATGAGGTGTGGCCAGATCCACATCGAATATGGTGAAGGCGAGAACAACTCAAAATGGCGAGAGATTGAAGCCGCAGTCGCTGGATGAATTGTCAACAGCCCCTAATCATCCTTTGATCCATTATCTAGGGATATGAAGACGCGCCTTAAGAATAAATGAGTTATTTATATAAAAGTAAGTGATTTGAAAGATAATGGAGTCCTTCATATAGGCTATTGTTGGTTTGAACATAATCAAAATTAAGTTGATGTAACTCCTGCATACGGTGAAGGGTCTCCTCATCACTTAAAGAAAGTTCGTTTGATAGATAATTAAATGGATAAAGATTAACAAAGTCATTCAAAGTTTCAGGAAGAAAAGAGCTTGTTTGTTGTTTCTGAAAAATATTAGAGTGAATAACGGCCATGATAACCCCGTGGTGATCGCTAACAAACCTTTCATCAATGCCTAAGGGGGCAAGGTGGGGGGCTGATGCAAATTCCAGTGACTCTACATATTGTTGAATCCAAGGGTCAAATATTTCTCCATTCCCCAAAGTAAAGCCAAGTAAATTGGTTAGGCGATTCTGTCGATTAATAAAGATGAGCCTCCTCATCGCGCTATGGAAGCCTTCATGGGCAACGATAAGAGAGTTATCAAAATTGCTCGGTCGATAGACTTCAAAAATGGTCCCATTTTCAGCAATGATTGACGAAAGCGCTGAGTTAGAGGAAGAAGCCTTTATATCGACCATTTTATCGGAAATAAAAGCGGGAACATTTTCTGTGCCGTATTGAGAAAGTCGGGCGGCCATATTTTCAAGTTGATCAATTGGGGTTTGCAGAGCTTGTTGTATTTGTGGAGAAACTTCTCTAAAAAGTTCAATTCTTAATGGCGGCCGATTTCCAGTTTCAAAAAAATATTCAAAGAGTTCATTTTCAAGTCGAGAAAGACTGAAAATGACGTAGTCTTTTTGGTTAAAGACAACAGAATTTTTATCGCGCCATAAAGACTCTTTGCGAATAAAGTTTTCAATGTCTGAATCGGTGATAGCGGGGTTTGAACAATTCTTTAGATAATATTGTAACTCTTCAAATGTTGAAGATGTAAAACGTCGTAATGTTGGAGAGCTTTGGATGTCGAGACCAAAACTCAATGGGTTGAACAGAAAAATTGTTAAAAATAAGAAAATAGATTGTTTCAGAGAGCCCCCCCTCCTGTTTAGAGCTCTTCTATCTCGGTCGACTTTAAAGCTCCATTGGAATTATAAAAACTGAATAAATTTCATCGAAGACAATGTAAAACTCGTCTCACTTGTTATTATTAGAGGCTGTCGCCAAACGGCCATCTTCTGTGTTAGTCAATTTTACCCCAAAAGTGACAGTCACCAAATTTTCCTTTGATAATGAATGGTAGGCGAGGATTCTCGATCGAGATTACAGATTCTTCCGCTAAACCACTGAGTGACATTGAGTTTTCCATATAACGGCAACAAATAATAGAAAAAGCCCATTGCAAGAGCTGATTTATAAAAAAGTGAAAACCACCGATAAGTCAGTGATGTATTTGATTTTAGCTTTAATTTTCTATTTTAATGTTGCTCAAGCAGAATATAGAGTTTTTGAACTCAATATTGTGAATGAAAAGACTGGAAAGAGTCGCAAAGTTTACTCCACTTTAGACTGGCTTCAGTATGCAGAATACCATCACTTAAGTCGCGATGAGAGGGTGGAACTTGTCGATCACTGGATGTGTTGGAAGAGATCTGACGGTCCATTTAAGCCTCTATGCAAAAGACCAGTGACAGCTGACACACTTAAGTCGGAAAATTCAGAGCCAGAGGGCTAACTAAGCCTATAACATGATATTCTATAGAAACAGCTGAGTGCATGATTTGAGTGCGATCAGATCATGATAAGTCTTATAGGAAAGAAGACTTTATAACTTTATTGGGAATCACGTAACGTCTAGGAAGGATGGAAATCAGTGGCCTCAGAGTATTCTATTAAAAAAGCCAATCATCGAGAGCAAATGCAAAGATTGGATCAGTCACATCAGAATCAAGTTAATCGCAATAAAAGTGAGCATAAGGAAACAATGACAGAGTTAAGAGCTCGTCACGCTTTAGAAAAACAAAAATTACAGAATCAGCAGAAAAATCAGTTGGAGAAAATGAAACTTCAACAAGATCGTTTTGTTAAAAATGAAAATTTGAATCATCAGGCCCGAATTGAGAAGCAGAACTTGCAAGCTCAAAAAGACTATCAACAAGCGGCACACAAGCAAAAACAGCAAAGTATAAAGCTCAAGCTGCAGTCAGAAACGGAAAAAGCTCAGTACTCGCAAACGCGAGATCAATACCGACAAATGACAATGAATAAAAAGGCTGAGCAAGAGCATAAATTAGAGGAAATGGATAAAGAAGGTCGTTTTCTTGCGAGACAAAAACAGGCTCAAAATAATGAAAGACTTGGTAGTGTTCAAAAAAGTTATAATAATGAAGTACAGCGTATTGAGCAGCATGGTCAGGAAAATATTCGAGATCGGCGTGAGAAATATCATCAAAAAGAAATGGCTCAAAAAGAAGCTCATCAATTTGAAATTGAAAAAAACAAGCAGCAATTTGTGGATTTGAAACAACGACAACACAGCTATTACCATAATAAATTAGATAAAGATGAGGAGTTTTTTCAAGGAGAGATTAAGGACCAAAGAGCTGAATATAACCAAAAATATCTTGAAAATGAAAATGCCAATAAGGGGTCTTTAGCTAATCAAAAAAATCGTTATGAAGAAGAACTATTTAAAATAAAAAAGAGTTTTGTTCATAATGCTGAATTTTATGAAGATAGAAAACAGGATCCATTCTATCAGCTCGTGGATTTGGGTGCTGAGATGAGAGAGGGTGAGGCTTTTTACGAAGTACAGGCAAAGATCCCAGAACATGAAATGAAAAATGTGAGAGTTCATATTCAACCAGATAAAATATCATTACAGGCTGCTAGAGAGCATGAGCAAGAGTTCGTAAAAGATAATGAAAAGGTGGGTACTAATATTGCTCAGACGATTCGGCAGGAGTTTAAAATGGATAAGCTGGCCGAACATGAATCGGCAGTTAAAACCTATAAAGACGGCATATTGACGATAACGGTTCCTAAAAAGGGCTATTATCAATTTGGAAAATTTTAAGTCGCCTTTATGTCTTATAAAAAAAAGAAAACTTTTCCCTTTAATTTTAAAATGCTGTTTGACTCTTTAACTTGGTCAAAAATGTTGGCAGAGTTTAATTGGTTTGATGGAGGGAAGAATAAAATTTTAAAGCAATTGTTGAGAATTAAAATCCTCTCATTTTGTATTCTCCTTTTTTGTTACACTGGGCAAGCGGATGTGGGTTTGGCCTGTGAAAGTTCCCGTAGTCTTATTTTAAATGATGGAGTGAGTCCCAATCCTGAGACATTTCGTCTAACACAATCCAATCAAGGAAGAACATTACGCCATAGTGCTCCTGAGTATTCCTTGATTTACAACACAACAACAGGTCAATTTTTTGTTGAAGGTAGAACTGGGCAAATGGATCTTGTAGAGCGCAACTCAGAAGGTGGTTTTGGCGTTAGAGAAAATACTGAATCACGAAATCCAACTTTTCGTCCCCTTCCAACTCCTCTTCGCAATCTTATGAGCATGATGCAAAGTTTAGGGCAGGAGGCGCTTTTAAGACAGGTGCAAACCTGCGGTCGGCGGCAATCTTTCAGGGAACAACTGAGAAATCCTTTAACTGACCTTGAGGTGAATAAATGTCGTCATGACTTAAACTTATTAAGTCGAATGACAAGATGCTTCGAGCAAAATACGTGTACCAGTGTCATAGATTCCTTATCCAACTTTTCAACGACATCACCTCCCTATAGTTTTGTGCGTTTATTTGAAGAGAGAGTGCAAGTGACGGACCCTATGTCGGAATTGGCTCTTCCCTTTGCCGCAGACAGCGTGGCTTCTAATGCTGGCACAGGAGCTTTGGTGGCCAATCGTGCGGCTGTGGGTTCTTTTGTTGCAAGATTTGGATTACGCTTTAATAGTGCTTTTGCACTTTTCCAGGCCTTGTCGTTAACCACAAAACCCCTCATTTTTGCACTTGTGTATGATGATCAGTGTGGTTCGCAGAGTTTGGCTGAGAGTCAGGGGGATGCCATTGAAGACTGTGTGGGGCGCAACGCTCATTCTTTAATGGGTGCTTTTGCTAATGATATCCAATCGGCACTGACTCATCCTGATCAGTATATACAGCAAGTGGATCAAGCTCCTAATGGACTTGGCGGGAGACTTGCCTGTTATGCGATTGAACATCAACTCAATGAGTGGCGTGAAAGAATTAGAGGTTATCAAAACTTTAGTTGTCGGGGGAGAATGATCCTGACCTCTGGTGGGAATAATTATATTGTGGGTGAAAATAATTCTTTTTATCGACATGAAAATCGAGATCGAACTTATCATTTTAGAGCGGGACAGCCTATGGAAATGGAAGATCGTAATAGTGGAGTTCGCACAATTCCCATTCCAGTGAACTCGCTACCATCTAATAGAAGAGTAACGGCCGAAGAGGTGATTCCTATGCAAGTGGTCTATGAGGAAACAATAATGGCAGCCATGTTGCCCCGCTATCAGCAAGAATTTGTCAATGGTCAGTGTCGATCGAATCAAGAGTCACCCTCTGAAAATGAAACTCCAAGTGCTCAATAACTATTTGTTTAGTGCAATAGATCAATGAGAATTAATTTTACCCTAGCTTATTGAAAATCAATTTTAGCAAGATCATCTGTCATTTTAAGGTGAGTTGATCGAGTTTGGCCCTTGGGCTTCATTTATGGGTCATTTTATAATCTTAATCCTATATCTAATTGAGACGTTAAAAAAATAAATTTGATTTTCTGATTATAAGCCAAATTATATTTCTTTTTATTTTTGCCCATTACCATAGAGCTATAAACAAGTCGATTTTTCGACAAGTAGGGAAAAGGCGGGTGCTATATGAACCGAACTTCAATTTTGCTGTTGTCCCTTGTGTTCTTTTCTTTTGGAAGTCTGAATGCGCAGAGCCAGCAGAGCGTTTCATTTAAGGACGTATGGAGGCAAGTTAAAAAAGATTCAAAAGCCATTAAGTCTGTGGAATTGGATCTTGCGTCAGTGGACCAAGCTGAAAGTCGCAGTCGAATGCATTGGTTGCCAAAAGTGTATGTGGGGGCGCAGGTTTATTCAACAAATGATCCTGGAGCTTCTTTTTTTGGTATTTTAGAACAACGCTCTATTACAAATACCGATTTCAATCCTCAAACTCTTAATAACCCAGGAGTGAATCAATTTGGGCAAGTCACTTTAGGATTGGATATGCCGATTTATCAAGGTGGAATGAAGGCGGCCCAGAGAGAGTTACAAAGAGACTTAACTAAGTCTAAAACTTTACAGGTAAAAGACACTATGAATCGGCAATATGCTGTGGTGGCGCATTCTTATGGTTCGATTAATGTACTGTTGGTACAAAAACAGAAAGTTGTTGGGTTAGCTTCCGATATCGAAAAAATAATAAAAGGATATGGCGTCGGAAATAAAAATAATCCCGTGGGGTATTCGGGTTTATTGGGTTTGAAGTCAGTCAGTAATCGAGTCAAAGCATTACTGGTTCAGTATGAGCAACAGTCTTTGGGGTACTATGGGGCATTACAGGCCATGGGTGTTCATTTTAAAACTCAATGGAAGCCCCATAGAGAAAGTGTTCAAAATTATATAGCAAGGGTTTTACCAGTTAAGGGAAGTGAGAGTTCATTTCAAATTCAAGCACTCAATGCTAACGCCAAGGTCGCAGAAAAGTCTTCTGATATGGAATTGGCTCGATATCGACCTCATTTAGGTTTATTCGCTCAAGGCTATCACTTTTCAGGTTCTCGGGACAGTGCTGATGGTTATACGGCTGGAGTTTATTTGAAGTGGAGTTTATTTAACCCTGAAGACTTAGGTCGTCATAGTGAGGCGCTTTTAAAAT
The DNA here is from genome assembly GCA_964229765.1 of Bdellovibrionales bacterium. Taxonomy (GTDB): domain Bacteria; phylum Bdellovibrionota; class Bdellovibrionia; order Bdellovibrionales; family JAGQZY01; genus JAGQZY01. The sequence goes on from CAXREJ010000051.1 coordinate 6,039, forward strand.
CACAGGTTGCCCATAACTATGCTCTTGCCATGGCTGAAGAAGAAAAAGCAAAGTTTCAAGGTGTGTCTGCAGCACTGAGTGCTCTTAAAAGTAATCATAAAATATTATTGAAAAGTCAGGCTCTTTTAGATGAGCAAACAAATGTTGCAAAAAAACTTTTTAAGAATGGTTCTTTGAATGCTTTGCAGTTAAGTGAAGTGCTTAATCGAAGAGTGGATTTGATTATGAGTTTAACTGAAATTGAACTCAATTTACTGAAGTACTCAAGTGAACAAATTTTAAATGAAAAATTTGAAGTTCCAACATTGGTTAAGGGGAGTTAGTCATGTCGTCAGAAAAACTTGGTTTTGCAGGCTTATTAGGTAAGGCCTTTGTACATTCAAAGCTAACTCCAGTTATAGTTTTAGTGAGTTTGTTTTTAGGTGTGATGGCTGTGGTTTTGACGCCGAAAGAAGAAGAGCCACAAATCTCAGTTCCAATGATTGATATATCAACACCTGTTCCGGGGTTTACAGCACGCGAGGTGGAAAAGAATGTCACCGAAGTGATTGAAAGAGCTGTTTGGGGACTTGATGGAGTTGAGTATGTTTATTCTACAAGTCAAGCCAATGGAAGTTTGATTACAGTTCGCTTTAAAGTGGGCGAGCCTATGGAACCAAGTCTTCTCAAAATACATCATAAATTAATGAGCATTAAGCGGCAGTTGCCAAAGCAAACAATGACTTCCGAGGTGCAGTCCTACTCAATTGATGATGTGCCTTTTATGGTATTAACCTTTACGGGCAAAGGAATGAATAATTATCAACTTCGTACGGCTGTTGCTCCTTTAGCAAGAGAACTTTCAAGCACTCCAGAGTTGTCACGAGTGGAATTACTCGGTGGACAAAAAAGAGCAATTCGCGTGATTGTTGATCCTAAAAAGTTACAAGAACGGGGAGTTTCCCTTTTATCTGTAGCGCAAGCCATGGAGAAAAATGATGCTCTTGCTCCGGCAGGTAAAAATTGGAGTACAAGTGAGGTTTATGATGTTGAAGTGGGAGGACGACTCCAGAGTGCTGAAGACGTTGCCAATATTTCTGTAGGTCAGAGAGCGGGCAGAGTCATACGGATAAAAGATATCGCAGAAGTTCAAGATGGACCTGAAATTCTCACTCGCAGCTCCCTCTTATTAAAAAAAGAAGAAGAAGCTAAAAATGCAGTTTCCATTGTTTTTGCAAAGAAAAAAGGTGCGGATGTCGTTACATTGGCTCAAAACATTATTGAGAGATCGGAGATCTATTCTAAAGAATTAGATAGTGATATCGAAATGACCATCGTAAGAGATTATGGTTCAACCGCAGAAGATAAGTCTTTTGAACTTATAGAACACTTATTAATCGCCACCTTTTCAGTGGCATTATTAATTGCAATTTTTATGGGCTTAAGAGCCTCTATTGTCGTCGCAATTGCTATTCCAGTTACTTTGGCTTTAACTTTGGCCATCTATTATTTCTTTGGTTACACTCTTAATCGAGTGACCTTATTTGCTCTTATATTCTCAATTGGAATATTGGTGGATGATGCCATTGTTGTTGTTGAAAATATTGAAAGACATCTCAAATCGAGTAAAGGCATTGGTTTAGTTAAGGCCACCATAGATGCCGTCAATGAAGTGGGGAACCCAACAATCTTGGCCACTTTTACAGTGATCGCTGCTATTTTACCAATGGCCTTTGTTCGCGGCTTGATGGGTCCTTATATGTCTCCTATTCCGGTGGGAGCCAGTTTTGCAATGATCTTGTCTCTGTTTGTGGCCTTTATCGTCACCCCCTGGTCAGCTGTAAAGTTATTAAAAAAGCATCATTCTTCTGAAGAAAATGAAAATCAATCGAGTCGTTTGGATCAGATCTACGAAAAAATCATGGATACATTATTGACTCGTAAATTAGCTTCTGTGGGTTTTGGACTGTTATCAGTTTTCCTTCTTGTAGGTGCCATGAGTTTATTTTACTTTAAATCCGTTAAAGTAAAAATGCTGCCATTTGATAATAAAATGGAATTTCAAGTAACTGTTGATTATCCCATTGAAACCTCACTTTTAAAAAGCCAAGAGTATTCAAAAGAGTTGGCCGAAGAAATCTTAAAACATAAAGAAGTGGAGTCTGTACAAATTTTTGCAGGTGAAGCCGCTCCCTATTCCTTCTCTGGTATGGTGAAACATACATTTTTAAGAAATCAGGACTACCAGAATGACTTACAAGTGGTGTTAACACATAAGCATCATCGTGATGTCTCTAGTCATGATGTGATTACGGATTTAAGGGAGGTCATTCAATCTTTTGGCGATAAGTACAATGCCATCACAAAAGTTTTGGAGATTCCCCCAGGTCCTCCGGTTCTCGCTACCATGGTGGCTGAAGTCTATGGTCCAAACAGTGAAACTAGAAAAGCTGTTGCGGAAGAAGTTCGAGATGTCTTTGCCAGTGTTGATAGTGTTATTGATCTTGATACGAGTTTACGCCAAGGGCGCTCTCGTTTGGTTTACTCTTTTGACAGGAAGCAAGGAGGAGTTTTAGGAACAAGTTCCTCTGATTTAATGTCTTTAGGGCGATTGATTTTTTCTGAAAATCAGATGACGACCCTGAGTAGTGTGGACTCTCCTGAAGAGGTTGGGGTGGTTCTCTCGGTGGACCAAGACTTTCGCTCCAGTCAATCGCCTTTTGCCGGTTTAACGATTCCCTCTTTTGAATCCGGTCTTTTGGTGGCTGAAGATGTATTGGCTCAGCCGGTTATAAAGAAAACCGAGTACTTACATCGTAAAAACCTAAAACCTGTCTCCTATGTTATGAGTGAACTCTATGGGGCCGAAGAAGCTCCCGTGTATGGAATTTTAAAGTTACAGCCCAAAATTAAATACCCCATTCAAACAGCTGAAGTTCCTTGGAACACGACTGAGCCCGTGGTTAAGTGGGATGGGGAGTGGTTTGTCACCTATGAAGTCTTTAGAGACCTCGGGGGAGCTTTTGGCATTGTTATCATATTAATCTATGTCTTAGTACTTGGGTGGTTTAGAAGTTTTACGGTTCCATTGGTCATAATGGCTCCTATACCCATAAGTTTAATTGGAATCGTTCCCGGTCATGCTTTGTTTGGTTCTTATTTTACAGCAACGTCCATGATTGGTTTTATTGCGGGGGCTGGTATCATTGTGCGTAATTCGATTATTCTTGTCGATTTTATTGAGTTGCAGTTGTCACGAGGATTGCCTGTTAAAGAAGCGGTTATTAGTGCTGGAGTCTTGCGTTTTAGACCGATGCTGCTTACGGCAGCCGCTGTGGTTGTGGGAAGCTCTATCATGTTAGCGGATCCGATCTTTAGTGGTTTGGCATTGAGTTTGATCTTTGGTGAGGTGGCAGCAACGATTCTCAGTCGTTTCGCTGTTCCAATCCTTTATTATTGGTTTTTAGGTAAAAGCCGTATGGCTATTATTTGTGAAGACACAGTCGGAGCGGATTATTAATGAAAAAGGGGCCTAATGAGAGTTTTAGGTCCTTTTGAATATCAAACTCATTTCCACTGTATAGGTCGACTAAATGTCTGACTGGTTGTAGACCAATCTTGACGGAGTCGTTATACTCTGTTCATGTTATTTAATACCATTCTCCTCTCCTTATTCAGTTTGTTTATTCATGCAAAAGATGATTCCTCGACTAAGATTTTAATTATCGGAGATTCTCTTACCGCTGGTTACGGTGTTCCTAAAGAATCAGCTTATCCTTATCAACTTGAACTTTTGATGCACAAAAAACATCCCAAGGTGAAAGTGGTCGCGGCAGGGAGCAGTGGTTCCACTTCCGCAAGTGGCCTCACTCGATTGAAGTGGCATTTGAAAGCAAAACCTTCCCATTTAATATTAGCCTTAGGGGCCAATGATGGTTTGCGAGGTGTTAAGCTATCAACAACCAAAGAAAACTTAGGAAAGACAATTGATCTCGCTAAGGAAAAAGGTATTAAGGTTTATCTTGCTGGCATGATGCTACCATTGAATTATGGCAAAGAGTATAGGCAACAGTTTGAAAATCTTTTTAAGGATTTAGTAAAAGAAAAGTCGATTGGTTTTATACCATTTTTATTAAAAAATGTGGGAGGGAAACCAGAGCTTAACTTGCCGGATGGAATTCACCCTAATGAAAAAGGTCATAAGATTGTGGCAAAAAATGTGTATGAGGTTATAGAAAAAGATTTATGAGTATTCATGTTAAAAATGTATCCAAAACCTATTGGCAAAGTAAAACTCCTATTAAAGCGCTTGATGATATTAGTATTAAAATTAATAAGGGTGAGAGTCTTGCTGTCGTAGGACCTTCCGGTAGTGGTAAAACAACACTTCTCACTTTATTAGCTGGATTAGATCAAGTGGATCAAGGTTCAATAGAATTTAATGGTCGTTCAGTGGAAAGTTTTACTGAAAAACAGTGGACAGATTTCAGAGGTAAAAATATAGGAATTGTCTTTCAAAGTTTCTATCTCATGCCTCATTTAACGGCTCTCGAAAATGTTCGGTTACCACTCGATTTGCAAGGCTATCCTGATTCTGCACTACGAGCTAAGGAAATGCTTGTTCGTGTTGGGTTGGCTGGCCGATTGGATCATAAGCCTAGTCAGCTCAGTGGAGGGGAGTCACAAAGAGTGGCTATTGCAAGAGCCTTAAGTATTAATCCTCCTTTTTTATTTGCTGATGAGCCGAGTGGAAACCTTGATACAGAAACCGGTGAAAAAGTAATGGATATGTTATTTGATTTAGTGAAAGAAGAGCAAATCACTTTAATTTTAATCACTCATGATAGTGAACTAGCGAAAAAGTGTGAATCTCAATTGTATTTGGTCGGTGGCCAAAAACAATGAAGCTTTTTAAATACAGTTTCTTAGAATTAATCAATAACAAGGGTTTTTGTTTTCTCTTTATTCTCAATTTAGGTTTGGGTTTAGCTGGTTTTGTTGCTCTTGATGGTTTTAAGGGATCCATTGAAAATACGATTCATAAAAGGTCTAAAGCTGTCCTTGGGGCTGATTTTGGTTTGTCGGCAAGAAGAGCACTGACAAAAGCGGAAGTTTCGATTGTAGAGAGCCATTTACCAAATAATTATCAAGAGACTAAAATGGTTGAAATGGTCTCAATGGTTGCCAATAAAGATAAAAGTTCCAGACTTGTGCAACTCAAAGCCATCCAAGAGCATTATCCATTTTATGGCGAGGTTCTGTTAGAAGGTGGTACTCAACTTGAAGTAAAAAAATATCAAAATAGACCTGTTGTTTGGATTTACCCTGAGCTTGTTCGTCAGCTTAATACGGGAAAAGGCGAGTCATTAAAAATAGGAGATCAATTTTTTGAAGTTGTCGGAGTGATTGCAGATGATGCTGCAGCAGGTATTACCACTAATATGGCACCGAGAATTTATCTTCCTTTTGAACAACTGCAAAAAACAAATTTATTAAAAAAAGGCTCTATCGCTTGGTTTTCTCAATTATATCGACTTCCTGGTCTTAACGATTCGGAACTCAATGATTTAAAAGATAAAATATTTGATAAATTTGAAGAAGCTGAAATACGAGTTTTTACCCATAAAAATGCCAGTCGACAGATGGCTGAGCTTTTGAGTCGACTCAATGATTTTTTAGGATTGGCCTCTATGGTGGCTCTGTTTTTAGCCTCGATTGGTGCGGCTTTTCTTTTTCGATCCTATTTGCAAAAGAGCCGTACCTCTATTGCCATTCTTATGAGCTTGGGGGCGAGTCGCTTACAGACTTTTTTCTTTTATTTACTACAAGTGATCTTATTGGGCTTTTTAAGCTGTGTTTTGTCTGTTGTACTCTCTTTCATTATAGTTCCAGGCTTGGGTGGATTAACACAGGAGTTGCTGCCTTTTGATATTCAATATGAATTATCATTAAATACCATTTTTGTGGCCTTGGTTGTTTCTTTACTTGGAAGTGTATTGATTGCATTACCCTTACTTGTACGTTTAAGAAACATTAAGATTTCAATGCTTGTCAGAGATCAACAAGCCAGAGCCCATGGATTTGATCCTCTTTTTATTTTGTCACTTTTACCGGCCATTGTCTTTTTCTACATTATGTCTTTTTGGCTATCTAACTCTTTTCAAGTGGGTTCGATCTTTACCATTTTGTTTTTTGTTTCTTGTTTAGTTTTGTCAGGTTTGTCTCTATTACTTTTTGCAGGTTTAGAAAAGTTTATGGATATTAAAAATCTGAGTTTGCGTTGGGCTATTAGAGACCTTTCTCGTTTAAGAGGGACGACGGTGGTGACGTTTGTTACAATCGGACTCAGCTCGCTGTTGTTAAATTTAATTCCACAAGTTCAAAAAACCTTAGGTACAGAATTGGAAAGACCGGATCAGTCAAAACTACCAAGCCTCTTCCTTTTTGATATACAAGAGGAGCAGGTCGAGCCTTTAGAAAATATCCTAAAAAATCACAATTTAGTATTGGATCAAATTTCACCGACAATAAGAGCACGTTTGGTAGAGATTAATGGAGAGGTTTTTGACAAAGGTAAAGGCATTGGGAAGAGTCTGACCCGAGAAGAAGAAAGAGAAATGCGATTTAGAAATCGTGGTTTTAATCTTTCCTATCGCAGTCAACCAAGCGATGCTGAAACGATTATTGAGGGAAGTCCCTTTCCTGGTCCATTTAATGAACAGCGTGATAAAATTCCTCAAATTTCTGTTGAGACACGTTTTGCTGACCGCTTGAACTTTAAAATAAATGATGTGTTAAAGTTTGAAATTGAGGGAGTTCCGGTTGAGGGTAAAATTGTCAATTTACGTCGAGTTGAGTGGACCTCTTTTCAACCCAACTTTTTTGTTCAATTTCAGCCTGGTGTTCTTGAGGTGGCACCCAAAACATTTATAGCCACAATACCCAATATGGATATTGAAAAGAAGCATCGCTTGCAAGATAGCCTCGTAGAGGAGCTACCGAATGTGTCCTTAGTGGATGTTTCTCGCATCGTAAAAAGAATCAATGAAGTTATTGTGCAAATGTCTTGGGCTTTGGGGTTTATGACAATTTTGTCACTTCTATCTGGATTTGTTGTTATTTATTCGATGGCCAACCATCAAGCGCGAGATCGAACTTGGGAGATAGGTTTAATGAAGTCATTGGGAGCGCAATTTCATTTAATTAGAAACCAGTTTCTGTGGCAATTTTGCTTAGTGAGCTTCTTTGCTATGTTTATTGGAGCGTTGTTAAGTCTTATCATGAGTTGGATTTTTTCAAGCTATATCTTTGAGAGCTTGTGGGTCTTTGCATGGGAAATACCTTTATTGTCGATCTTGTTTGCTGTCTTTGGAACTTTAATTGTCACGACATTGGCCATAAGAAAGTCGCTAGAGAAACCCACGAGTCACTTATTCTCGTGAGCATGAAACCAGTAAAGCTTAGTTTTTGATTTTATTCTAACGGTCGGACATGATGTAGGCCAATGTCACACCGTCACCACCATCATTAGCGCCAGAAACTTGCCATCTTGAAACATAAACACTACGAGACAGATGGGAGCGAACCGCTTTTTTTAATGTGTCAGATCCATTGCCATGAATAATTTTAATTCTCTCGATATGGGACATAGTTGCTTTATCAAGAGAGACTTCTAGTTTTTCAATAGCTTCATTGGCAGAAAGTCCTCTGAGATCAATCTCTTCTTTGCGACTGTCGTAGATGATTTCGGAGGTTTTATTGCTGTTTTTCTTTTTGAGTGGGTTTTGTGTTTTCTTAGGAGGTTTGAGAGATTTCCAGTCAACAAAAAGCCTCATGGATCCAGAGAGAATCGGAATTTCTCCTTTTGCATTAGGAGCTCCTTGTACGATTCCATCTTGATTAAGGTTTATAGCAAAAACGACGCTCCCAGGAGGAAAAGCTTTGGTGAACTTTTCAAGAGTTTCAAACTCCTCTGTCGATGAGGCACTTTGAGAATATTTAACCACCTCTGGGAAATCGGCCGATATCTTTTCTCTTCTCTCGTGGGACTCGAAAATATCTTTTACTTGACCTTTTTTAACCTCTTCTTTGATTTTTTCTAGAGACTTCTTAACTTCTTTATTAAGTCGCTCTTCTTTTTGATAGTTAAACTCACGGATCAGTTTCTCATACTCTTTTTGTTTTTTATCGGCGCTGGCCAGTTCGGACCGCAGTTGACTTTTAAGGTGTCCAATTTCTTCTTTGAGTCTTTCCACTTCTTCCATAGATTGTAGACGTCTTTGACCGGCGGGGCTAAGAAACATTTTTGCATTGTTGTAAACACTGTCTAAGATCCCGATCTTTTTTGCGGTGGCAAAAGCCAGTGATTTTCCAGGGATTCCGCGGATAAATTCATAAGTGGCACGACCTGACTCTGTATCATAATTCATAGAGCCGTTGACGATGCCTGAATTTTCTTCCCAGCCCGATTTAAGAGGTCCAAGATGGGAAGTGATCAGTCCAAACGCCCCTTGATAAGCGTAATGATGAATAAAACCACGAGCCAGAGCTGCTCCTTCATCAGGATCAGTGGAGCCGCAAATTTCATCAATTAAGACAAGAGATTTCGCCCCTTTCGCATGACAAGCTTGATCGAGAACTTTAAGGTGACCAGCAAAAGTACTTAAACTTTGATCAACACTTTGTGAATCTCCCACAGCAATATAAATTTCTTCAAAAAAGGGTAATTTTGATTCATCGCCAGCACATACGGGAAGACCACAACGAGCCATGTGAGCAGCTAATCCAAAGGATTTTAATAGAACTGTTTTTCCTCCAGCATTAGGGCCAGAGAGGATGAGTATTTTGTCATTCTTGTCTAAGCTCAAGCTGTTAGGGATGACAACTTCGCCGTTGAGAACCATCAAAGGGTGCTTTAAGTTCTCAAGAACGATTTGATCTTCGCAAAATTCGATAGGTGAGGCCGATGTGACATTAGCAAATTGTGCTTTGGCTAAATAACTGTCAACTTCGAGTAAGACTTCTTTTGTACGAGAGAAATCACTAATGAGATTAAATAAGTAATCCGATATTTCTTTTAAGAGTTTGGCGATTTCTTTTTCAATTTCAATTTCGATTTGTTTAATACGATTGTTTAAGGGCACAATCTCTTGTGGCTCCATGAAAACTGTTTGTTTTGAGGAACTTGTGGCATGAATAATACCATCAAGTTCATGTCGCATACCACTTTTCACAGGTATAACCCAGCGACCCTCACGGTTGGTCACATATTTGTCTTGTAAGTGAGGATCATGATCGTGCCCTTTGACAAGCTCATCCAAAGTGTTTTGAACTTTCGAGGCTAACTGCTTTTTCTCCTGATGAAGCTTGAAAAGATTTTCAGAGGCATCGGTGCGAATATCTCCTTGAGAATTCATCAGGTGTTCAATGCTTGAAAGTGGCTCTTTCGAGGACATCAACTCGGGCTTTATGGATTGGATCCAATCTCCCTTTAATGGCTTTAATATTTGAGTTAAGTTTTCAGTTTCTAAAAGAAATAAACGTATGTCTTTGAGTTCAATTGTTTTTAAGACCGCATTTTTCTCTAAACGCAGGTACCAAGAGTGAAAAAGATCAAGGCTTTCCATATAAGGTCTTTGGCCGGTTTTAAGAATATTTTGAGCTTCGGCAATGGTATCAAAACTTTTTTGAGCTTCTTCTTTATTTAAGAGAGGAATTGTTTTTCTAAGATTTTCTTTACCTTCTGATGAGGTCGCGAATTCAACAAGGTGATAAAGGGTTTTGTCCCAATCAATGTTTGCCAGTTCTTGCAATTCGATCTCCTCCTATAAGTAGACCTATTAATAACAACAGTATAAGGGGCCACTTGTCAGCCAGCTTAACATAAAATGTCTTTGGAGGTGTAGAGTGAAAGGGGATCTCAATCAAGCCTGTCCATTCTTTGTTGCGAGGTGAGAACTCGGAGAGTCGTCCTGAGTGGGTAATAGAAGTGGTAATGCCCGTATTTGTGACTCGAATGAGAGGGAGACGGTTTTCAATAGATCTGGCAAGTGTCATATACATGTGTTGATAGGGCTCAAAAGGATATCCAAACCATGAGTCGTTGGTTATATTGATTATAATTTGTGCACCTTTTTCTTTGAGAGAAGTTGAAAACTCGTCAAAGAGTCCTTCATAGCAAATTTGCGCACCAATATTGGCCTTCTTCCACGGAAGTATTGTTGGCCCAGGGCCTCGACCAAAGTCAGATACCATTGGGAAGAGTTCTTTTAGTTTTGGGAACTGAGTTGAAAACGGAAAGTATTCACCAAAAGCGAGAAGAATGGTTTTTTCATAAGAGGTCAGGTTTTCAGACCCTTTCATTAAGACAAGGGAGTTGTACATTTTGCCGTAATGGTCTTTCCGTAAATAAGCCCCTGTTAGTAATTCAAAATCGTGCTGATTTGTTAAGCGAGCAATTTCTCGGCGATGCCTACGAATAATTCCAGGACTGATCGGTTCAGGAAAAGCGGTCTCAGGCCAAACAACAAGATCGACTTTGCCATGCTGTTTAATTCCTTCTTCTGTTAGTTTAATAAAAGTTTGAACAATCTTATGTTGGTAAGCCACACCCACTTCAGCCTGAATTTTTTCTAAATTTCCCACATTCCCCTGAACCATAAGGATGCGAGCTTTTTGGTCAGGTTGACTGATAAAAAAAGATTGAATGAGGCCTAGAATATTAATGATTAAAAACAGAGACACTGCCGCAATGGAGTGTTTTTGGAACCATTGATTCTTTTTTCTGTTTAACCAGAAGAGGACAAAAAGGGCATTGATAAAGAGTGTGAGGAGGTTAAGCCCAAAAAAACCGATCCATTCGGTTACTTGTAATCCAGGCAACCTAGCCCAAAGCCAAGGGTAGCCTAAGTGCCAATAAAAAATTGTGGGATACGACCTTTCACATAAAACAAAGAGTGGAGGCAGTATAAGGAGAGAGGTTGTTTGAGATAAATTTAGTTTCCTACAGAGCCACTTCCATAATAAACCGGCAACTGGATAGTAGAGGTGTGCAAGACTGCAAAACAGTAAAAGGACGGCTAGTCCAGCCGGCCAGGGCATTCGTCCAAACTCGACAGTGGTATGAGCGATCCAATGGAACCCGATGGCGTTGAGAAAAAATTGCGTTAACCAACCGGCAAAAAAGATCTTTTTATAAGAACTTTCTTGCCACCAAAAAATCCAGAGTGGGGCTAAACAAAATAGCAAAGCCCAGGGGGGGAACGGTATATAGCTTGTTCCAATAAATATTCCTGATAGAATAGGAAGAAGGTAGTGTCGGAATTGTTTTTGCATAAGTTTATAATACTGAAAAGCTATGTTACGATCTACTTAGAAATATTATTTTTTGATGGGGATTATTCATGGATGAATATCAAATGGAATTTGCAACAGGTTTTGGTGAGTCTTATCAGAATTGTCCAGCTTGTGGTAAAGAAATGGTTGCTGGCCATAGCGAATGCTTCTCCTGTGGTGTAGTCATTCAGAGATTTCAAGATCGTGCCAAAATGCATGCTACGAAACAGTCGATTGGTGGTATCGATCATTTAACAGATGTTGATTTAAAGAAACTTGATAAAAAATGGAAGCAAGTGGTTGTTAACTACAATGACCAAGATGAACACCAAAAATTTATCAGTGTTTGTCAGGAAAATGGGGCTCTACCTTTTGCCGTTCATCATTATTCAAAGATGTTAGAAATTGACCGCGAGGATGATATTGCTGAATTGATGAGAAGGCAGGCTTTGTCGCGATTGACAATTCAAGCTCTACCTGAAAATACAAGACCATCCCAGAAAACGGATTTACCAGTAGATTTCATTATAAAAACCATTTTGTGGGGGGCACTTATGTTGAGTCTCGCATTGATTGTGGTTGGTTTTATTAATCCAGGGGCTCGTAATCTTATTGGGCTTGGATTTTCATTTTTTGTTATGTTCATTGCATTATTACTTTATCGACGTCGATAACTCACTTAAGGAGGCAACATGAAGTGGCCACTGTATATCCTTTTAGCTCTTTTTTTAAGCAACTGCGCGACTCAAGGGTTGAGAAGCGAGCAAGACACCGCCGACATTGAATATGAGGAAGTCATAGAAGATGGATTGGATGAGTCTTTCTTGTCGGCACAAAAACGAGCTTTGCGTAAACTTTCCGGTGAATTTAATAAAAGTATTGAGCCTGAAAAAATTGTTGAAGCCGAACCCATCGTTCTAAAAAAAACGGTGATTAACTATGAAATGGAGACAAAGGAACATCTTCCTAAGGTCAAAAAATGGATTAAATATTATTCTGTAAAAGATCGAGAGAGATTTCAGCGATTTTTAAATCGTGGAGCTCGTTATAAAGAAATTGTACAAGACCTTTTAATAACGAATGGTTTGCCACCGGATTTGTATTATCTAGGAATTTTAGAAAGTGGTTATGTCACCGAAGCCTTATCGCGTGTGGGTGCTGTCGGAGCGTGGCAGTTTATGGCTCCTACTGGGAGACAGTATGGTTTAAAAATTAACAGCTACGTTGATGAAAGAGTGGATCCTATTCGCTCAACACTGGCGGCTGTTCGTTATTTGAAGGAACTTTATCGTATTAAAAAATCTTGGTATTTGGCATTGGCTTCGTACAACGCAGGGCCAGGGCGAGTAAGAAGAGCTATGAGACGTGGTGGTAGTCGTGATTATTGGCATTTAACCAAGCGTCGTTTACTGCCTTACGACACTAGAGAATACATTCCTCAATTTTTAGCGATTTTGACAATTGGTCGTAATTTGGAAAAGTACGGTTTTGTTGAGAAGACTAAAAAACCATGGGTTCCTGTTGAGCTTGTTAAAGTACCAACACCCATTCAATTGGATAAGGTGGCAGAAGTAACAGGTGTATCCAAAGAGGAGATTAAAAAGTTTAACTTTCATTTGAAAAAGGAAGTCACTCCTCCTACAAAATCAAAAGTCTATAGACTGTGGATTAAAAAGGATCGTTCTGACCATGTTTTAGCTCATTTCGATGCTCTTCAAGGTCACAGAATCAAGGGACTCAAAGTTCCATCTCGAATTGCAAAGACCTATTATTATCATCGAGTTAGAAGAGGACAGAATCTCTCTGCCATTGCTCGTCGCTATGGTACTAGCGTTGGTACACTTAAAAGAATCAATAGGCTACGCACCAGTCGTATTTATGTTGGGCAGCGTTTAAAAGTGAGAAGTGGACGCACATATGCCAGTGTTTATCGGGTGAAGAGGGGTGACAATCTTTCAAAAATTGCAAAAAGACATGGAACCTCGATTTCTAAAATTAAAAAAATTAATGGTTTGAACTCTAGTCATATTATGGTGGGGCAAAAGATTAAGGTCAGAGGCCCTGCTTCAGTTAAATCTTCTCAAGTATCCACTTACCGTGTTCGCAGGGGAGATAACTTGACTGAGATTGCTAAGAGATTTGGTACCACTGTTGGTAAAATTAAAAGTCTTAATAAAATGAGATCTTCTCGTATCTTTGTTGGTCAAAGACTGCGTTTGAATGGTCAATCAAAAGTGTCAAATGTTTCCTCCTATAAAGTTCGATCAGGAGATAACTTGACCGAGATTGCCAAACGTTTCGGAATGAGTGTTGCAAAGATTAAGAGAATCAATGGGCTTTCTAATGGTAGAATTCTAGTGGGTCAAACTCTGAAGGTTTCTGGTAAAGTTGAAAAAAGTAAAACTCGATACCGTATTCGACGTGGAGACAATCTTTATAAGATTGCGAAGAAGTTTGGGACCACTATTCATGCGATTAAAAGACTTAATAACTTGAAAACGAACCATATCTTTCTAGGCCAATATTTGATTATTGCAGCTAACTAATTAAAAATAAGTATTTACTTATCTCAAAGGGCTATCAACAATGATAGCCCTTTCTTTTTGCTCTAAAATATTTGGAATGGAGACCTCTATAGCGCAATGAATATTCAAGGGTAACTACGAAAATTCACTCTAAACAAATGGGTCAAGTTAGTATTGTCACATTTTTTTGTATTCATTGGGTTAATGTGCTAGAAAATATCAAGGATTGAGAAGTCATCCGATAGTTATCCAACCTCCAACTTCAATAAATGTGAGCCATGAAACTGATTTTTATACTTTTTCTGATTTTTATCTTACTTCCGCAAAAAGGAGCATCACAAGCACTGGGGCCTGATTTTGATTTTGGGAGAGGAGAGGAACATTTTAACTGGGGGACGGTTCTTCCTAATTTAACCGAAGAAAGCGATTTTGAATTGCGCCTTGGGACAAGATTACAAGGTTCCCTTGAAAATAAAACCACAAGACTTGATGGTGGGATTGACGCGCCTGTTAGCCAAGACTTTTACGTTAGAAGGGCGCGGTTGCAAGTGGCAGCGAAAATGAGTCAGCAATTTTCTTTTTATATGGATATGCGTGCCGATCGTGTTGATAATGGGGTGAGTCGTTCCGACCGATTTGCTGTGGGAGATGCCTTTTTACAAGTAAGTCAGCTATTTAAAGTTAAAGAACTCAGTCTAAGGCTATTTCGAGCGAAATACGATATTTCTAGAACTCAAACTGTAAGTTCCGCGCGCATTCTGGTAATCAATCGAGCTGAGATTTCTGATTACGCTTCTGAGTACATTTCCCATGGGAGACGAGGAAGCAATATTCAACTTTTAGGAAATTGGAGAGGTAAGGTTCGGGCACAAGTTGTTGTGGGGGATAGTGTGCATGAGTCCACTTTTATGGATGCTTTTGGACAAAAAAATGTGACACTCAATAGTCAAAACTTAGCCTATGGCGCTCGTGTGCGTCTTTCTCCCTTTGATGGTTGGGAAGAAAAGCAATTGACTGAAACTCACTTTGGGCAAGGGCAACATTTCAGTTTCGGACTGGGCTCCTACTTTGTCGATAATATTAATTTCACAACCAATAATCAAACCCAAGAGGTTGATCGACAGCTTTATAATCTAGATCTTTCTTTTAATGTGAATGCTTTTTCTATCATGGCTGAGTATTTCCTCTTTGATGGAATGGTCGAAAATTTCAATAGTCCCAATTTGAATATAGGAAAAAGTGAAGGCTGGTTTGGGCAAGTAGAGTACGTTCTGACAGATTTCCATTACTTAGCTCCTTATGTGCGAGTTCAAAAATGGAATCGTTTTGAAGAGCGACAAGACTATGATCAAAACTCATGGCTTGTTGGGCTTAATTATTATATGCAAGGTAATAAATTAAGAATGGGAGCCTATGTTCAGAACACGGATTATGCTCAAGGTCTTACATCTACGGGAATACTTCCAGACAGTGATACTTTAGTTAATATGAACTTTATGATGCATTACTAATGAATAATGTTCCGTTGATCTTCCGGTTTGCTTAGTTCCTTGTGGTATTATTAGAATCAACTTCCTTGTCTGTAAGTTTTGCTAAAGCTGTATTAAAAGGTTTTAAATAAACGGCATTAGGCTCCATTTATTTTTCTTGTTTTTTATCTTTGCTTATAGCGTTCATTAAAGACTGGCCAAAGCTTGAGAGACTGCCACCACTTTTTTCTTTTTTACTTTCTGGAGTGGTAAAAACATCAGCCTCTGGATCGGCGACGTTGTTAGCGACGACACCAGATGCTCCCACTCCTTGATCAAGCATAGTGAGTGCACGGTAGACATTCAATTTTTTAGAAGTTTTGGTTTTGTTCTTTAACCAATCTAAGTTGTCACCTGTACGAAGAATGTATTTTCTGACGGCTTTGGCATCAAAATCACGATTATGGGCCATTAAAAGGGCTGCAACTCCACTAACAAAGGCTGTCGCTTGTGAGGTTCCGGTCATCGGTCCAAAACTTTTATCAGGTAGGGTGGAGTAGATATTTTCACCAGGAGCGGCAATATCCACAGTCCGAACACCATAGTTACTTGAACTTAAAACCCTTAAGGTTGGATTGATGGCAGTGACTGAAATAATGTTATCGAGATCGTAATCGGCAGGGTAGTACTTATTATAGTCAGAGTTGGTTTTTTCATTTCCAGCTGCTGCAACAAAGAGAATTCCTTTTTGTTCTGCTCGTTTTACAGCTAAAAACTCAGGATGACTGTACTCTAGCCCACCACCAGAGTAATTTATAACATGGGCATTCATCTTCACGGCATAATTAAATGACTTGATTGTGTTTGTTAGATTGCCACTGGCAGAGTTTGGGTCAAAGTATTTAAGGATCATTAAGCTTACTTTAGGAGCTACGCCAGTCACACCGTAGTTATTTCCACCCTCGGCTCCAACAATTCCAGCAATATGAGTTCCGTGGCCATGATTGTCTGTCAGGTCATGATTGTTATGAACAAAGTTCCAACCGTGGACATCGTCCACAAAACCATTGCCATCATCGTCAATTCCATTGGTGGCTTTATCGTTACCATTAGCATCAAGGCCTGATTCACCAGGATTCACCCATAAATTATTTTTGATGTCGGGATGGTTGATATCAATACCTGTATCAACAATGGCAACAACGATTTCGCGACTACCGGTTGTGAGTTGCCAAGCATTCAAGGCATCTGATTGTTGCAGTCCCCATTTTTTATGCATGGCTGGATCATTCATAATGACAGATTCCGTTTTAGGTACTTTAACATTGAGTTGCACTTGACCCAGTTCTTGCTGTCTTTTTTGGTTGTTAGAATTTTTAGAGTTATAGGAAGATTGGGTGGATTGAGATTCGACGACAGGCTGACCAATAGGAAGTGGTTTATTTATGAGCAAAGCGGCAATAAGTATGAAGGTGCCAAAGACGAGAAAGATGCGCAAAATCATAGTTGATCCCCCTGGAAGTAATTTATTATAGCAAACTATGTCTTGGGACTCGAAAATATTTAATCTTTTCTCGTGATGACGTCTTAATTTGAGACAATTTAAACTAATACTACTTTGACTAAGGCGAGTCTCGTTGAATACGTCATCCATGGCTATTCCAAATGTGTTTTACGTCTCACTTTGAGCTTAAAGAAAGAAGTATTCAAAATGATCTAAACCAAAGGGTATTATGGATCTGTACTCCTTGACCTTGTAAATTGTACAAACATAAGAAAAGCAGACTTTTCAAGAACTTCTAAAATACAGTATTTCACTTAACATCTCAGCCGTTTAGCCCTTAGAAATTAGTTACAGGGGGACGCAATGAGGGTTTTTTTTCAACTATTGGTGCTTTTAATAAGCTCAACATCTTTGGCTCAACAATACCGTTACGAATCAAGTATTGATCATGATGATCAAATCAATATTGATCTATTTAAAAATAATATTGAAGTTAGTGGTGCGAATACAGTGGATGAAGCTTTAGGTCTTATACCCAGTGAGTTTTTTGAAAATTATGTTTTAGTCTATCGTAGTCGAAGCTTACAAGATTCAAGTTTTGAATATCCTCGTGCTATTGTGTTTGGGAAATCCGCTCGTTTTATAATGTCCTTTAATGGTCATGAAAGTCAAAAAGGTTACAATAGTATTGAGGCCATTCAGTTTAGAGAAGATGAGCAGAAATGGGAGTTCCATGAAATAACCTTCTCAGAAACGACTCCGCCTAAATTTGAGAAAAATCCAACCAAATGTTTAGAGTGTCATCAAAGTCCTAGTCGTCAAAATGTGGATATGCGTCCAAACTGGGAACCCTATAATTTTTGGCCAGGGGTTTATGCTAGTATGGATAAAACTTTAGAGCCTGTTCTTAGAAGAACATTAGATCGAGCCAATGAAACGGGAAGTACTCCTTATGGTGTTCTTGCTAAATTTACAGAAGATGATTTCATTTTGGTGGATGAGCAGTCCCAAGAGAAAGAACGTTTAGAATTCTTTGAAGAAAATATAAAGACAGCTCCATTGTCTCGTTATCGTTTTCTAGGGGAGTTTAATACACGTGATCCACTTGATTTTACCAAGGCACTGATTCAACTAAATATGATGCGTATTTCTCGCATAATGAAAGAAAGTCTCGGGGAGGCCTTTGATACTTATAAGTACACGCTTTTCGGTATGGGTACGGCTTCTTTTCTGAGTTCAAGAAACTTAAGGTTTCAGTGCCGAAAACTATATATGACTGGAGAACCGCTGAATACACATCTTAATTTTCTCAATGCAAATTATGCGATTAATTTAGAAAATTATCTAAATCCTCCTGATACCTATTTTGAGAAAAGTCTAGAGGAGTTTCTTGATATCATATTTCAACCCTTTGGTGTCTCGACAAAAGATTGGTCTATGGATTTTAAAACCAATGGTCGTTTTGCATTTAGAAATCGTTACGGTTCACCGGCAGACTCCTTTATTCATTTAAGAGATGCTATGGTTCGTGTTTATAAAGATGAGCCAGCAGCTGAGATGAGTTGTGATGAGCTTGAAGAGAAAAGTGAGCAGGCTTTGCAGCAGTTTTATGGTTCTGGAGAAATGATGAATTTATTCAATGCTGTGGCGGGGGCTCCCATTCCAAGACAAAGACCACTGATTGATCGATGTATGAATTGCCATGTTGGTTACGATGATGTGTTAGCGCCTTATATTCCCTTTAATAATCCGATGTTGTTAAAAGTGGAATTAGATCGAGGGACCTATAGAAGGGGAACATTGTTAGACGAAATCAGATATCGCACAGGTCCTCATGCCACACGCAATGAGCAGATGCCTCCAGCTGGACAAGTGGATCCTGAGTTACGCCAAGAGTTTTTAGATTTTATAGAAAGTTTATAAATAAGGTTATTAATTCTTAAAGGATTGTTATAAAAGAGATCGCTTGCAATTGAGAATCATTGTTAGTGATTGACCTTTAATAATTAATTAAAGGCCAAAAGTTCTTCTAGTTCTTTTTGAATTGTTCAAGACCAGATAAACAAACTTCAGGAAAGACAAAAGGCCCTTCTTGTTTTTCAAAACGGTTGTATGTGATGTAATTTCGCATGACTAACTTCACGTAACCTTTTGTTTCTTCATAGGGAATATCTTCAATAAATGTAATAGGATCGCCATGGTAACGAGATTGGATCCAGCCTTTTGCCGCTTGTTCTGAAGCGTTGTAGGAGGCAACAGAAAGGATAAAATTGCCATTAAAACGAGAGAACAAGTGATGCAAGTTGTTGGCGCCAAGAGGTATAATCACATGGGGTTTGAATAGATCATAGGGCTCAGAGTAGTTGATGGATGGCATTCGTTCAGCGGCCTTTTTTGCAACTTGTGGAATCAATTGCAACAGACCAAAAGCATCAGCATGACTACGAGCTTTTACATCAAACCCTGATTCTTGTTTCATAATGGAGTAAATTAAGGCAGGAGATACGAGAGTCTCTTTGGAAGATTCGATCACTTCTTTTTTATAAGGTTGTGGAAAAAGTAGATAAGGGTGCTCTTCAAGGACAGAGAGTTGTAGTTTTGGTTTTAAGCTGTGATAACGAATGAAAAAACGGCGATAGGCTCCAGCACTTTGTAATAATTTGAGATAGGCCACCCATTCATTAGTTCCCCAATTGGAATCTCTTTTTATTTTATCATCAATCAAGGCTTCGGCCACATCAGTTTCACCCACAGAAACTAGTGAACGAAAGAGGGCCTGTTCAGATGTTTCAAAGAAATCATCCAAACCTTGAGGTCTTTGATTGGGGAGAGGGGGGATTGGAAAGGGTTTTTCTAATTTTCTAAAAGCTAAAGCGCCATAAAAACCATAGAGATCAAAGTCAGCGAGTCTTTGCATAGCGGCTCGTCCCTCATCATTTTTACCCTGTGAAAAAATATTTTCGGCCTGCCAGTAGAGGTATTTTGTTTTAGCAAAAAATGTGAGATCAGGACTTTTCTTTAAAATCTCTAAAGTTTGCTGTGAGCCCGCAAAGTCTTTAATTCTTCTTTGATTCCAAGCTAATGACCAAAGGACTCTTTGTAGGTCCCCATCGGTGATTTTTTTCTCATGGGAAGACTTGTCGAGCCAGAAGACAGCCTTTTTGTATTCTTTGCGTTCTTCAGCCATACGACCTTTAAGCCAATAGACTAATTGTAAGCTGTAACGACTCTTAAGTTCTCTTTCGAGTTGATCGAGTCTTTGGTGGGCGCTCTCTTGTCCTTTTTCAGTCCAAAGTGTTCTGATGTATTCAATGTTTGCATCGTGATGATAGCGTGTGAGTTGCGAAGACTTCTTGAAATTATTTTTTAAAAAGTCAGCCCACTGATGTGAAGCTTTAATATATTGTTCCATTCGAGACCAGCGCTCAAGCTTATAGGTTAGTCGTGCTCCTTTAAAAGCATACCAGCGGTCTTTGTAGGAAAAACTAGGGTCGTTAATCACTTTTCTAAAATAAGTGAGGGCTTTTTCAAACTGACGGTCTCGGCGAAAATCTTTGGCGACTTTGTAATAGTCTTTTTTGCTGGGATTTTTAATAAAACGTGGTGATTTGTCTTCTAGTTTTTTTCTAAGAATTTCTTTATCTTTTTGGGATAGAGATGTTTTAAGAGCATGAGTCGCGAGATCATCAAATTCTTTGTTATCAAGCTCGATGGCTTTCTTGCGGCGGACGTATACTTGATAAGCCTCTTTATACTTTTTATTTTTGAATGCCCACCAAAAATGAGACTCTGAAATAAAAGGTTTTAATATTTTTAGTTGGCTAGAGCTTTCTAGCTTTTCCCATTCAGGGGACTTGGTACAGTTTTCAGACCATCTTAGAAGTGCGAGCTCTTTGAGAAGATAATCATGTTGTTTAGAAAGATGATCGAGAGTGGTGCAAGACTCAGGTTTATGTATGTCATCCATTGAGGAGATAAACTTTTGATTAAGCTCTGATTGAGGATTGCTCGAATCAAGGGAGACCGCGGACATTAAAAAATAAGGTGCTAGAAGCCATGTTAAAATCATTTTTATATTGTCAAAGGAAGAACGGCTGAGGTCAAAGGCTTGACACTCATGCTCGCAATAATTTCATAGTCAAAGCGAGTGAGCACCTAGGCTGATCATTCTGGTTAATAACTTAGGATTTTAGTTTTTTGCTTTTCAAAATAACGAAACGAACACCTAAAATAGCCATAACAGCACCAAAATAGCCCTTAAAACCAATAGGGTCTCTTGGGATAAAGCCCCAATCCATAGTATCAATGATAAAAATAAAAAACAAAGTGAGAAGGGGGTTTGTAGTGAGGATAGGACTGACTTGTGTTGCGGGTAAGTACTTAAGGGCAACAGAAAGAAAGCCATAGGCAATAATGGTATTAAAGCCAAGAAAAATATAAAGAAGATGAATGGTCCAGGGTAAGTTGATGAGACTTTGCCAATTGACAAAGGGGATGTAAATCAGAGTAGCGACTAAATAAATATAAATATTGATTTGAGAGCTTGTCCATTTGGTTAAGAGCACTTTTTGAATACTGGCAAATAGGGCCCAGAGAAGAGCCCCAATAAAAATCCAGGTGAGACCTATAAAAAAACGTGATGAGTCTGTGTGAAAATGGTCCATTCGGTCTAGGAAGAAAAAACCAAAACCAAGAATGCAAAGTACAAAGCCCAATAGCTGCTTTTTTGATAATGTCTCTTTAAAAAAGTAAATCCCTGACAAAGCGAGAAAGAGAGGGCCTAACTGTATAAAGATTTGAGCATTGGCGGGAGAGGTGTAGTAAATTCCCTGCATAAAACCCACATAATTAGCACTCAGGCAAAGAGCTGCAATGAGTAAAAGGCCAGGTCGATTTTTTAAGACATTGAGCTTGTGACTTTGTTTTTTAAAAATAAACCAGCCTAAAAGAATGAGGAAAGCTACCAACATCCTGTAGAAAACAATACTGTAAGAGTCGGAGTAGTTAAGAGCGTATTTAAGAAAAATAGCGAGGAGAGACCAGGTGCCCGCTGTAGCGAGAGCTGCGCCCAGACCTTTTTGACGATCAGTGAGATGACTTAGTAACATCGAGCCATATTAGTGGGATAGGGCTCATAATACAAGTAAGTGCAAAAAAGCTCGTGTGAGTGGGAAAAATTTCACACGAGCTTATCAATTAGTTGTTTTGGTGGGCGAGGGATTCTCGTGCATCATTGTTGGAATTGTTACCTTTTTGACTAAAAAGCTTCTCTAAGCTTGGAGAAGACTCAAGTGTTCTGATAGGAAAAGGAATATTGAACCCCGCATTTTCTAGGTCTTCTTTGACCATTGCAATAGCATCACTCTGAATTTGAAAGTAACTACCACCAGGATAGGTAAACCAAATATGTCCAAAAAGATTGACGGAGCTGCCTCCAAGTTCTCCAATGAAGGCTTCCGGTTCGGGGTCGGTGAGAACATTGTCCACTTTTACCAGTGCTTTTCTTAAAATTTCAACACCTTCTCTGGCATCATCTTCGTAGCCGATGCCCACTTCAATTTTTATTTTTCTTTTTCCAAAACTGCTGTAGTTGATAAAACTATTAGATGTGAACTCTTTGTTGGGAATAAAGACATCTTGGCCGGCAAAGTTTCGGATGATAGTGTCTCGCAGACGAACCTCAACCACAGTCCCTTGAATATCATTAATCTTAATAACATCACCGATTTTAAGAGGGGCTCTAATAGAGAGCATAATTCCTGAGATAAAATTGGCTGCTAAATCTTGAAAGGCAAATCCAAGAGCGAGACCGATCACTCCGACCCCTGCGAGGAGAGAAAAAACAGTCTTTTGCAGTTCTAAAATAGCAAGGGCAAAAACAATTCCAAGACAAATTGTTGCTATTCGAGCCATATTAGCTAACAGATTTTCTAGATTTTGATTGAAGCTTGTTTTCCCAAATAAACTTAAAATAATTCTTTTGACCCATTGGCTGAGTGCTAAAAACAAAATAAAAACGAGAACGGCGATTGCTAAGTTTGGAAGCATTTCAAAAAAACCAACTCCCCATCCTTCTAATTTTTCAAATAGTTGTTTTAGACCGTCTTGGATAAGATCCGAATTCATTACTCTTCCTCCTTATTTAAATAAATATATTAGACTCAAATGGGTTGAAAAAGATGAAGGAAGTTTGAAGTAATGTGAAACAATCTACAATTATTGTGACTTTGTAAGAGTTACAGATGGTTAAATACCCTTAAGTTAGAGATTTAATTAATACCGCTTTAGTTAAGTTTACAGTGAGGCGCAAGGAGGAAGCCGTACGAACAGTAGCGCGAGGCCGCCGTCAACGAAACTGGAAGCTTAATTAGATTTAAAGCTCTAAAGTATAAGGTTCTTCGCTACAATAGGCTTTCCGTCCAGGGTTCATTTCATGGAAATTCGCCTCGTTCGTAAATATGTCGTTCTGATCAAAGGTTAAGTTCGTTTCATTCAGGACAACGGCTTCGTTTTCTATATTGTGAGGTTTAACTTCAGCGACAAGTTCAATGGCAGACATCCCGCAAGCGGGTGGGATTTGACCGTGATTGTTTACTAATAAAAGAAAGGGGTCCATTTTAACGGGATCATCACTGTGGGAAACATTGGCGATAAAGGCGTATCCCGAATCATTTCTCACCACAAGAGGGTGTAAGTAGTATTGATAGTTATGATAATTGACTCCAAATCCACGACTGAATTCGATATTGTGATCTTTGTCTAATTTGATTAACCAATTGTACCAGTTATTTTTATCATTGACTGTTTTTAAGAATTTACCAGACAGAATAAGGCCACCATCCCGAGTTCTCTTACCACTAGTGAAATAGCTAGGCTTACTATTGTCTCCAACCATAAAGGCTTTTTGAAAGTTCATTGCGTAGTCAAAATACATAATACTACCATCTGTATTGTAGCCATTGCCAGCCATTCGGCCGACGATGATAAGGCCTGAGCCCGTATTAATGATATCTGAAAAAAAGTCGTCATGACTAGGGGGGTGGGTTATACGGCGACTTTCAAGTAAATAACCGCCATCATTGAGGCGAACAATAAGAGAATCTCCATGATTGGCACCAACGGGCCTTGTGGAGCCAACAATATAGATACCTTTTCCTGAGATACGAGTGATACTGCGAAAATCAATTTTCTGATCAGCGAGTGTAAACTTTTTTTGCCAAAGTGTTGTTAATGAAAGATCAAGTTTTAAAATAAGGCCCGAGTGTTCCTGTGCGCTATTGCTGAATGTTCGACCGGTAGCTAGTAAGTAAGGACTATAAGAATTAACATAAATAATGTCATTAATTTGTTGGAAATGATTGTTCCCAATTCGCTTGGCTTCGATCAGTCGACCATCTGACTTGTTGAGTTGGTAGAGCATTGTGTCTGTTTGACGGTTTTCAGAGTCGCCATCGACAAGTGATAAAGTTGTACCAATAACAAGATAAGTTCTTGGGAGTTCAATAGCTCGGAGGGCCTGGTTTTGATGTTCGTCTCCAATTTCAATGGAATAGACTAACTCTCCTTTATCATCAAATTTTTGAAATAAACTATTTCCAGTTCCCGCTGTCCCAGGAGCGGGGTCACGCAATCCAGCTGTTATATAACCACCATCACTTGTTTTAGATAAGCTCCAGTTACTTTCGTGTTGAACAGTTCCGGCTTTTTTAGATGATGAATAGAGAACCAGTTTGTCGTTGAGATCGACAGGGTCATCGTTTCCCTCTCTATCGAGGTGGGGAGTTGTATCGGGATCGTAACTGTCATCATTGAGTGAGCGACTGGAAGAACCATTGGAAGAAATTGAAACAGGTCTTCCGCAGTTTTGGAATATAAAAAGTAGAGCTGAAAGAGATAATAGAAAAGAAACTATATATGTATTACGTTTCAAATTCTCAGCCCCCGTTTAAGAATTGAACTTATCTAGTATATTAATATAAAGTGAATAAAATTTCATAAAATTGTCTGAATGCTACTCATTCTTTGTTTTTATTCTTTTTTTTGAATCTCTTTGTGCATTTAATTGCAGCTCTCCTTTGGTCTATTTCAAAATGAGACTTCTCTTTTAATTTATACTGGCCAAGAGCCGAGTTTCACTCCATGACAGCGCGATTGATAATACTTATGACGACATTTTTATTTTTAGCAGCTTGTAACAACTATGGCTCAAATTTAGAAAACTTAGGGCAGTTGGCAAGCTATTCTGATGAAGAAATCCCTGATGATTTCAATGCTCCAGAAGATGAAGAGGACAGCTCTGATGATGGTGGAGGCTTTGCGATAGAAGATCCTGATGGGTCGACTCTGCCTCCTGTCGTGGTTCCTTTGAAAAATACTTTTTCAATGAGTTCCACACTTTACAGTTTAGCTCATGGAAAGGCCAATCGTTGGAATGGTTGTGAAGGTTCAAAGTCCTCTCAAGGTGGTTATAATAGTGACTCTCGATGTGGAACCGCTTTTTTTCACCCCAGCTTTGCCGACAATCTCAACGAGGCCTTTTTTACTTGCGCTAGAGAAGCGGCTGTTGAGGCCGGACTACCGCAGCCTCAAAGAATTTTTATTCGCCATTTAGGTAGTTATAATGATCGCAACGCCCGAGGCTCTTCTCGTTTAAGTAATCATGCTTATGCAAGAGCACTCGATATTGTGAACTTCAATCTTTATGATCATCAAGGTGGACATTTTAAAGTATCTACTTACTTAAGAGATTACAAAGGAGCCCAGGCTGTTTTTTACGATACTTTTAGAGACTGCTGGGCGGATTCTATACCCAGTTCTTGTCGTGCAGGAAACACGGAGTACTTAGGCTCTATTGGCCATCGTTCATCTAAGCTAGGTGGTAATTCCCTTCATAATGACCACCTTCATCTTTCTTATCCATTGTGTGCGGGGTAATTATGAAACATTTATTTTTAAGTCTATCCATTTTGTTATCAACACCGGTGGCTTTTGCACATGGTGATTCTTCAGATCAAAGCGAATCGGATTATCGAGTTTTAAAAACTATAGAGGCGGGACAAGGTAAAGCCTTTATTGTTGCTAGAGAGGATGGTCATTTACTTGGGCAACCTTATCAGGTGGAGTTAAGACTGAATTGTGATGCGAGTGATCAGGATGTGATGAATCTTCCCATAAAAGACTCCTTTTCTGTCTGTGATATGAAGCCAGAGTCGTTAAAAATTAATAAGTCACAAACAGCTATTGCAATGAAAACGAAGATGGCTGATTTGGATTCTTATTACGCTCAAGTAGAGCAGGGAATTGCCCACCCCGAAGTGAGTTGCCAAGAAAAAACAACGATCAAAAAAATATCCTTAAAAAATCTTTGTCCATAAAGGTTAGGGGCTAATGAATTGTCAACAGCCCCGAGTAGGAACACATTTTAAAAATTAAAACTCATATCCCAATCCAAGAGCTGGATTGAAGAACTGATTGCCACCATGGGAATAGAGGCCGACGTCAAAAATAAAGTAATATCTTTGGGTAATAAAAAAGTCAGCGGAGAAGCCGAGTTTAGTTCCTACAATGGCTTCATCATTATCGCGATTGGAAATGTAAATGCTTTTAAAATAGAGACTGGTGTTAGCTCCACGTCTTTTCTGTCTACGAATAAGATCGTTAATAGAGGCATCTATGAGGAAAAATCCGGGTAGATCAACTTTAAAACCAAAGCCGCCATAACTGCGACTCATATCTGTTGCGGCTCCAGCGCTGAGAGTGAGAATAATCACTCGAAATAATCTGAGATCGAGATTGGCAGAAACATCGTCCACAAGTTTAATTTTTGGGGTGTCACTTTTTTGAGTGATATCATCGTAGTAACTGTATTGAGTGTAAAGGGCGTAATTTCCAACACGAGAGTAACAAGCCTCCGTAAAAAGGAGGCCTAAGAGGATGACCGCTATTTTACCTTTCATATTAGGCTTTAACGACGGTTTTGTTTTTTGATTTTGCTTTGGAATAATCAATCTTAATTTGATTATCTTTCGTACTCACATGCACGCTGCCTCCTTGTGAGAGTTTACCAAAGAGAATCTCTTCAGAAAGCTCTTTCTTAATATGTTCATCAAGAATTCTTGCGAGTGGGCGAGCTCCATAGACAGGGTCAAAACCTTTATCAATGAGCCACTCGCGGGCCTTTTGATCCACTTCAATTTCCACATCTTTTTGCTTAAGTTGCTCAGCCAGTTCCATAACGAATTTATCGAGAACACGTGAGCAAATCACTGTATTCAGCGGTGCAAAGTGTACCACTTGATCCAGACGATTTAAAAACTCAGGGGAGAAGTGACGTTTAATAGCTTCATCGGAGATTTTAGCTGGATCTCCAGGGTTGATTCCAATGGATCCTTTTGCAGCATCACGCGCACCACAGTTGGTTGTCATAATGATTGTGGCATTGGTAAAATCGGCTGTTTTCCCATGAGGATCAGTGAGTTTACCGTTATCGAAAACTTGTAATAGAATATTTAGTAAGTCGGGATGAGCTTTCTCAATCTCATCGAGTAAAAGAACACAATAAGGATTTTTAGAAACTTCTTCTGTTAAAAGACCACCTTCTTCAAATCCAACGTAGCCAGGAGGTGCTCCGATTAATCGAGCCACGGCATGCTTTTCCATGTACTCACTCATGTCAAAACGAATAAATTTATTGCCCAGATGATGAGAGAGCTGCTTAGCCACCTCTGTTTTTCCAACACCTGTGGGGCCTGCGAAGAGAAAAGATCCAACCGGTTTTCTCTCTCGTCCCAATCCCACACGATTCATTTTGATTGCAGAAACCAGGCCGGCAATGGCGGGGTCTTGGCCAAAGATTAAAGATTTTAACCTTAGCTCAAGATTTTTTAATTTATCAATATCAGAGGAGGAAACGGTATGAGAGGGGACCTGACCCATTTGTGCGACAACAGTTTCTAAATGATCACGAGTGACTTTAATTGGCTCATCAGTGGTTCTTCGTAGATTAATTTTTGCTCCAACCTCATCCATAATATCAATGGCTTTGTCCGGTAAATGTTTATCAAAAATATACTTTTCTGAGAGGTCAACAGCAGCTTTTAAAATTTCATCCGAGAATTTGACTTGATGAAAGTCTTCATAGCGCCCCCTGAGACCTTTTAATATCTCATAACTTTCTTCTTTACTCGGTTCGGAAACATCGATTTTTTGGAAGCGTCGAGCAAAGGCACGATCTTTTTCAAGATGTTGACGGAATTCTTTGTATGTCGTCGAGCCGATACAACTCAACTCACCGTTGGCGAGAACAGGTTTTAAGAGGTTAGAGGCATCAAGGCTTCCACCACCAGTCGCTCCAGCCCCCATGATCGTGTGGATTTCATCAATAAACAAAATAGCATGCTCTTGTTCGTTCAAATCATTGAGGACTTTTTTCAATCTTTGTTCAAAATCTCCACGGTATTTTGATCCGGCAATAAGAGCTCCAAGATCAAGTGAATAAATGACAGCATCTTCAAGAAGTTTTGGCACATTTTTATTTACAATTTGAAGGGCCAATCCATCAGCTAAAGCTGTTTTACCGACTCCAGGTTCTCCCACTAAAAGTGGATTGTTTTTAGTTCGACGAGAAAGAACTTGAATCATTCTTTCCAGTGTTTCTTCTCGTCCAATGATGGGGTCGATCTTTCCAGCCTTCGCTTTTTCATTGAGATTTGTGGTAAATTGATTGAGGCTTTGATTTTTAGTATTACTTTCTTCAGAATTAGTGATTGCCTGATTTTGTATTTGATTTTGATTGAGACGGCCATGGGCGATTAAGTTAATGACCTCGTGTGGTTCAATCCCAGGTTTTAAAAAGAAGTAGCGGGCGTGTGATTCTTTTTCCTCTAAAATAGAAATTAAAATATGTTCAGGAAAAACAGTGGATTTGCCAGAGTTTTGAACCTGAATAACGGCTCTTTGTAAAACGCGATGAACAGCAATTGTGAACTCCGGTTTTTGAACCTGACCATGTTGTAACTTAGGAGAGTTCTTATCTATAAAATCATTCAACTCTTTTTGTAACTTTCCAAAATTGATTTCAAGGTCCTCGCAAAGCTGTATGATGGGAGGCAGAGTTAATAGGGAGTGGAGAAGGTGTTCAAGTGAAACCAACTCGTTATTTTTCTTTTGTGCCAAATGAATGGACTGGTTGAGGGCGACTTCAACTTCTTGATTAAGCATATTAATCCTTTTCCATGGTGCATTTGAGAGGGTACTTGTTTTGTTTAGCCAAATTGTTAGTTAAAAAAACTTTTGTCTCTGCAACTTCAAAACTAAAAACTCCGGCAACGCCTTGTCCTTTCTCATGGACATCGAGCATAACCTTCTTAGCTTCTTCTGGACTTTTATTAAAAAACTTCTGCAATACATGAGTTACAAAGTCCATGGGAGTAAAATCATCATTGAGAAGAATGACCTTATAAAATGAAGGCTCTTGTATTTTCGCTTTGTCGATGATGCCCGTATCTAGGTTTTCATTATGATCTTCGTCTCCCATTGATACGGTAAAATTTTTACTCATCTCGTTATTGTAGCATGTCTCTTTCATCGAATTCCTTTCTATCGACATAGGTCCTGCTTTCATTATAACATTTTATGGATACAAATTAAAAAAAACCTCGTTTTTATTCTTACTTCAGATAAAGAGTTCTTGGGCTCAGTCAATTAAAAGATCATTTTAACTGAACTGTATAAAATCGGTTTTTTTTGCTTTATTCCTTTCCATAGTGACAATACGTTTCGCCCTATTTTTTTAAGTAAGTGGTCTTTTTTTTACCTGTCAAGATCCCTTTCCATTACTTAGCTCTCAATTGGCATTCGGAGTGCTTGAAATTAAAATAAAAAACGATATTATTTTTTGGGGTGGTAAAAAAATGAAAACAATACTTTTGACCCTTTTGGTTTTTGGTCTCATACAGTGGCAATTTTCTTATAAGAAAGATTTATCTGTACCTGATATATTTATACCTCCATCTAAAAAAATGACCGACTTTACTTTTGGCTATAATGACTTTTTATCAAGCTTGATGTGGGTCAGGGTTGTGCAAGACTTTCATATCTGTGATCAAAATAAAATAAAGAGTCAGTATCCTGCGCCAGTTCCAGGTATGGATCCAGTGAAAGATGTTCTAGAAAGAAAACTACCACAATCGACATGTGATGAGGGATGGGTTTACCAAATGCTGGATGTAATTTCTGATCTGAGTCCTGATTTTAAGGCCGTTTATACCGATGGGGCGGTGATGCTCAGTGTGTTGGTGGACGATCGAATGGGAGCAAAGCATATTTTTGATAAGGGTATTTTGTATTATCCAGAAGATTGGGACTTGCTCTATCGCGCGGCTTATCATGAGCTTTTTGAAATGCAGAATGCTGAATCGGCATCCATTTTATTAAAGAGATCGGGGGAAAGAGGAGCGCCGGAGTGGGTTTACTCTTTATCAGCAAAACTGCTGACTCGCCTCGGACAAGCGGCTTTTGCAAAAACCATTTTAGAATCGGTTTTGGCTCGTGACCGAGGAGGGGTTTATGAAGAAAGAATTAAAGAGCAGCTCAACCGAGTCAATCAAGTCCTATCAGAACAATAGTCAGGAGACTTTTAAGCCCATTCCATTTTAGAGTTTGAATCTCCATTTGCTTTTTAAATAAGCAACTCAGGCTTACTTTTTTTACTAAAATCAGAGATAAAGATATGCTTACTTTTTGAACGCTAGTTGCGAGTTCAAAGAGCTTTCATGGAGAACTTTTTGAACTTTCTTTGTAGGAAGAGGGTACTTCGGAGAGCCTTTTACGAAAGATAGGAATTGTAAGCTCAATAATTTCAGTACCTTAAAAAAAGTTCCTCAAGTGACCTTGACGATATTCAATATCGACTCAATTTCTAAGAGTGCGAGGTTTTTGATCCATGAGTCGTGATTATTATGAAGTATTAGGTGTCTCCCGTTCGGCAACCCAAAGTGAAATTAAAAAAGCTTATCGCAAGATGGCCATGCAGTTTCACCCAGATAAGAACCCTGGAGACAAAGCAGCAGAAGACAAATTTAAAGAAGCCGCCGAGGCCTATGGGGTTCTTGGCGATGCAGACAAAAAAGCCAAGTACGATCAGTTTGGCCATGCCGCTTTTCAAAATGGTGGTGCTGGTTTTGGTGGTCAGGGCTTTGAGAATGTTGAAGATATTTTCTCCAGTTTTGGAGATATTTTTAGTGATTTCTTCGGTATGGGTGGAATGGGTGGTGGAGCCCGTCGTCGTGGTGGGGGGCGTTCAGGGCCTCGTCGTGGTGCTGACTTAAGGTACATGCTGGAAGTCGAGCTGGATGAAGTGATCACTGGAACGGATAAAGTCTTAGAATTTGATACGGAAGAAAGCTGCAATAGATGTAGTGGCAAAGGAAGCGAGCCTGGTTCTGACGCCAGCACTTGTCAGACCTGCGGTGGTCAAGGGCAAGTTGTAAACTCCCAAGGTTTTTTCTCTGTAGCGACAACTTGTCCTTCCTGTCATGGTGCAGGACAAGTAATTAAAAATCCTTGTAAGGAGTGTCGAGGAAAAGGGCGTAAGAGAGTCACTAAAAAAATCACAGTCACTATTCCTAAAGGTGTGGACAACGGCACAAGGCTTCGCGTGGCTGGAGAAGGTGAAGGCGGCTTAAGAAATGGCCCTGCTGGCGACCTTTATGTTGAAATACGAATGAGACGTCACTCTAAATATGATCGTCAAGGTAATGACTTACTGGGCAGTGTGAAGATTTCTTATTTGCAAATGCTTCTGGGAACGGATGTTAAAATTGATACTTTTGATGGTAAAAAACAGCTGACTATTCCAGAGGGATCTCAGCCTGGAAGTATTTTAAGGATGAGGCAACTGGGTGTGCCTGATATTCGCACGGGGCAACGTGGAGATCTGTGCTTGCGACTGGAAGTGGAATTTCCTAAAAAGTTGAAAAAACAAGAAGAGAAAATATTGCGACAACTGGCTGAGGTTCGCGGAGAACATGTTAACGAGAAAAAAGGAATTTTTAGCTAATTTCAGCTGTTTATGAAAGCTCTTTCAAGTGAGCTTGACATATAAAAAACAAAACTCAAATTAGAATTATAAAGGATCTAGGTATCCGTTGGACATTCATGAAGGAGAATACACAATGGGAAAAGTAATTGGAATCGACTTAGGGACCACCAACTCCTGCGTTGCTGTGATGGAAGGTGGAGACGCTAAAGTCATTGTTAACGAAGAGGGTAACAGAACGACCCCTTCAATTATTGCATTTAAAGATGGAGATAAATTAGTTGGACAGGTGGCTAAGCGCCAGGCTGTGACTAACCCTGAAAACACAATTTATTCAGCAAAACGATTTATTGGTCGTCGTTTTGAAGAAGTTCAAGAAGAGATCAAACGAGTTCCTTATAAAGTTGTTAAAAAAGGCAACGATTGTGGGTTCTCAGTTTTGGTTGATGGCCAAGAAAAGGTTATGTCCCCAGAAGAAATGGGTGCGGCTGTTCTTGGTAAATTAAAAAAAGTGGCTGAAGATTATCTTGGGCAACCAGTGACAGACGCTGTAGTAACCGTTCCTGCTTACTTTAATGATGCTCAAAGACAGGCTACTAAAGATGCTGGTAAGATCGCTGGACTTAACGTTCAAAGAATTATCAACGAGCCTACAGCTGCCGCTCTTGCTTACGGTTTTGATAAAACAGAAGATCAAAAAATTGCTGTCTACGATCTTGGTGGCGGAACATTTGATATCTCTGTTCTTGAAGTCGGTGACAATGTAGTCGAAGTGAAGGCCACAAATGGTGACACACATTTGGGTGGAGATAATTTTGACGAAGTGATCTTTGATTGGCTTGTTGAAGAGTTCAAAAAGGATCAGGGAATTGATTTAAGAAATGACAAGATGGCTGTTCAGCGTCTTAAAGAAGGGGCTGAGAAAGCTAAGATTGAATTGAGCTCCACTCAAGAAACAGAAGTGAACTTACCTTTTATTACAGCTGACCAGACAGGTCCCAAGCATTTAAATGTTAAGTTAACACGAGCTAAATTTGATCAGCTAACAGAAGAGCTTGTGAAGAGATCATTACAGCCTTGTGAGAAAGCTCTTAAAGATGCCGGTTGGTCAGTAAAAGATATCGATGAGGTGATTCTTGTTGGAGGTTCCACTCGAATTCCTGCTATCCAAAAAGCGGTTTCCGACTTCTTTGGAAAAACTCCTAATCGTTCTGTAAACCCTGATGAAGTGGTGGCTCTTGGAGCAGCTATTCAAGGAGGAGTTCTTTCTGGTGATGTTAAAGATGTTCTCTTACTAGATGTGACACCACTATCACTAGGATTGGAAACTCTTGGTGGAGTTATGACTCGATTGATTGAGAGAAACACCACGATTCCTGTTAAAAAGTCTCAAGTCTTTTCAACGGCTGCTGACAATCAAAGCAGTGTGCAAGTGCATGTGATGCAAGGTGAGCGTGAGATGGCTGCGGACAATAAGTCTTTAGGAACTTTTGAGCTTGTTGGACTTCCACCAGCTCCTCGCGGTGTACCTCAGATTGAAGTGACTTTTGATATTGATGCGAACGGTATACTGAATGTTTCGGCCAAAGACCTTGGCACTGGTAAAGAGCAAGCGATTCAAGTGAAAGCTCAATCAGGATTGAGTGATGATGAAATTGATCGCATGGTTAAAGAAGCTGAGGCCAACGCTGATACGGATAAAGCGAAACGTGAGCAAGTCACTTTAAGAAATGACCTTGATAATTTGACTTATCAGACTGAAAAAATGATCACTGATAACGAAGGTAAGTTTCAAGAGGCTTCGGTGAAAACCGCTCAAGAGTCTATTGAAGAGGCTAAGAAGGTTTCTGTTAAAGGATCTGAAGCGACATCAGAAGAACTTAAAGGTGCTTTTGAAAGATTGCAAAATGCCGCCCAAACATTGAGCTCAGAGCTTTACAGTCAACAGACTCAGCCTGGACAAGAGGGTGATGCAACAGATGCTGCTGGAGGCGAGCCCACTCAGCACGGAGCTGAAGATAGCAAGTCCGGTGATGATGCTATTGATGTAGACTTTAAAGATATCAATTAATAACTTAAGTCGATTCCGAAAACAAAAAGCCATTGGTTTTGCCAATGGCTTTTTTTATGTCTAAAGATTGAGAAAAATAAGAAGTGAATTATTTTGAATATATTAAAGGCTCTTAAGAAAGAGCCTAATAAAATTAAATGATTAAAAATAAGTGAGGGTGGTGTTTTTAAAAATTGTAGTTAGCACCAAGACTTAAATAATTAAAAGCATCGTCCACTTCGAGCCCGTATTCTATGAGAAAGTTAAAGTCTTTAAGTTGTCGGAAGTCCCACTCATTGGGAGACCATTGAACACCGATGATCGCTTGCATGGAAAAGAAAGTGTCATGAACATTATTTTGTAAACCGAGTTCTAAACCACCGTAAGGGGAGAAGGCTCCGATATCAGAATCTAACCTTTTGCTAATAAGAGGAGTCACATTGAGGCCGTAGGTAGAAAGTCCGCTAACGTCAGCAAAAGTAACTCCACCACGAAAACCAATGGCTGGTTGATCAGAGGTGTCTGGGAAAGGAACCCACTTCCAAAAAGCTCCCATATAGTAATCAATGGATCCAACACCAGCCTCAAATTGGATTTCAGAGTCTTCGCTGATACCAGTAGAAAAACGACCATTAAGATTAAAACCCTCAGGAGCATCAAAGAGAATTTGTCCTTCGCCTAATACGCGGTACTGTCCTTCATCGACAAGTTCACCGGTGTCCATTAAGCTAAAAAAACCAAAACTTGTTTGAGAAAATGCAAAGAGTAGAAAAACAATTAGGGCGCGGTTCACAAGGGCCTCCTTATTCTGTGCCCCTAGGTTAACTATACTTAAGTCAGCCTTCAAGAAAGTTTCTTGATGCGATGCCTTTCAAAAGCCTTTAATTAGGGGTAGATAGCAGAGTTTAGAGAAGTCAGACACTAGCCTTTTAGTTGGAAGATCGGGCCATTGGTCATTATCTTTCACTCTGGAATTCTATACTGGCGCAAAATGTGAAAAAATTAAGTAGGTATCAATGTTTACCTAAAGTTCATGGATGAATAACTAGGATGTCATAAACACGATGAAATTTAAAAATTATATTTTACCTCTTTGTGCGATTGTTTTTTTTATCGCTTTTAATGCCAAGGCTGAAAACAATGATTGTTCTTGTCCTAAGGTCACATGTGGTCCTTGTCAAAAAGCAATCACCGTTGGAAAAACAGTTAAGTTTTGCGATTGGGGCGACATCAGTGTCTGCAAGAAAGTGATTTGTGAGAATGTAAATTTTTATTTTGGTTGTTTATCAAAGCGTAAGAAAAGTGCAGAAGAAGAGCCTGGGGAAAAGGACTTGGAGCTTGTGTACGAAACAGGCTCATCGGCCAATACAAAAAAAGGTCGCAAACCAGCTTCTAAAAAAGATAAAATATCAAATGTTGTTAAAGCTGATAAAGAATCACAAGGTCGAATTGAAGTGGGTAATGAATCACGTAATGACCCTGGGATTGAATATTCTGATTTGGTCGTGGGTGAGGTATTAGAGGGATCAAAATCCATTAAAATTTTTCACCGAGGACAGTTTTTAAAGCCCTCTAAAAATAGAAAGCTCTATGTCGGTGATGAGATCATTAATTCTCGGAAGTCCCCTTTGAAAATAAAAATAGGTTTTGAAGAGGGAGAAGTTTTGGTGGATCTACAGGGCAAATCAAAAATGATTGTTCATGATCCCCATTCTATCATTGGACGCTTCCAGCCCTTTCTCTATTTAGTTCATGGAGGTTGTGACTTTTATGTAAAAATGAAAGAAGGAGCCTCGTTTGACCTTTTGGCAGGTCAAATACTGGCAAGATCGTCCAATGGGCATCATCAAGTAATGTATGTCATGGATGAAGAAGGTCTTAAGGTTAGGGTTGAGAGTTTTAAAGACAAAATTGATGTCATCAAAGCGCAAGATCTATCCGGTAAAAAAATAGAGGTTCAAGCGGGACATTTTGTCAGTTGGGTGAGCGAAACTCCGGGGCATTTATTTACACAAGATGAAAAACTGGCGTTGGCAGGGGAGGGTTTTATCACTCCGATATTTCAAATGTCTGAGGTGAAAAGGCGTTCTTTAGGACTATTAAAAGAAAAACCAATATTACCAGAGAAGAAATGGGCTTTAGAGCAAGGCAATGTATTAAAACCGAATCTCAGAAATCTTGCGTCTTTGAATGAAAGTGGTGGGCTTTGCCAATCGCCGGCCGCTGATTTTCAACAGTGCGCCTGGAGTTGTGAGGGCAATCCTCAGGGGGCTAAAGGCTGTTTAGCGGACAAGGAAGGTGTTCATTGTATTCGCCGTGTTTGCAACGCTGCGGGCCAATGGGGAATACCCACTCCTTTTGCAACCTCTTATAAAGATATGTGCCCAGCCCGTGGGGTTAGGGTGGGAGACTGTGCGCCCTAATTTAGGGCAGTAGATCTAAAAAATCATTGTTGAATTGATTAAAAAAACCTTGAAACTACTGTGGAAAATTGTCATAAACAAAAACTTCTGTGGCGGCCGTAGCTCAGTTGGTAGAGCCCCGGATTGTGATTCCGGTTGTCGCGGGTTCAAGCCCCGTCGGTCGCCCCATTTCCTCACATTTCCTGTTCGTTTACACTTCCCAGATTTCGTCAATGGATGATGTTGGGCTCTCTAGCGCTCGCGGGACTCCCTTTAGGGCTTGAACCCGCGAAGCGGGGGCAAGATTCGTCGGTCCTCCCATTTTTCTATTTAATTAAATCGTAAAAGCGGAATTACGGACTCGTTTCTGTGAGAGCTTTAGTTTTAAGTGTTTCGTTTGTTTTGTGCATATTGAATTGTTTTCATGACCTTGTCTTATAATGATCTGACCTATTTGACATTAAGACAATGTGGATTAATTCAAGATTCGTATTGATCTAATAACTAAACAATTATAGGTTATATTAAGTCATGAGTGGTTACTCCTGTTAGAATTTCTGAGGTTGGTGATGAAATATATTTTGAGTATTGATGGTGGGGGCGCTTTAGGGACAGCTGCGGCCAAGTTTCTAGAATTATTGGAACAAGACTTAGAGATACCTATACATGAAAAGTTTGATTTGTATGCAGGGACTTCTACTGGTGCCCTGATCGTTTTAGGGTTTGCCGGTCGAAAGTTTTCTGCCAAAGAAGTGAGTCAGTTATACTCTGTTAATAACCTCCAAAAAATTATGAATCACTCATGGTGGGATCGATTGCTTCCTATTCCATTTTTTAAGCCTAAGTTTGATGGGCGAGGTAAGTCCGAAATTCTATTTGAAACATTTAAAGATTTAAAAGCCGGTGATATTGAAAAGGAATTTATAATTACCGCTTATGATCTTGGAAAGCGGCAGCCGAGAATATTTAAGAAAAAAGATAAAGATATTTTAATTAGAGACATGGCTGATGCCACCTCAGCAGCTCCGACCTATTTTCCTAGTCATAAGATGCAAACAGGAGAATATCTTATTGATGGCGGTGTCGCTGCCAACAACCCAGCCATGTGTGCTTATGCTGAAGCAAGAAGGCTTTGGCCAAATGAAGAAATTCGAGTGTTGTCTGTTGGAACAGGTTATAAGATTCGATCTCTCGCCAGTGAGAAAACAAAAAAATGGGGCGCCCTCAAGTGGCTTGCTAATAAAATCACAGAAGTTTTGATGGATGGTCCGAACGTTGCTGTTGAGTATCAATGTAAGTGGATTCTTGGTGATAACTTAGTTCGAGTAAACAGTGAGCTGGAAGAAGTGAACGATGAAATGGATGATGTTAGTATTCAAAACATAAAGTTACTTAAAGAACTCGGTGAACTTTGGTACGATGACTTTGGTAAAGAAACCTTAAAGTTATTGAAGTCATAGCTTGGGTCGATAATTCAATAGGGAATAGTGATTTATAGTGACATTTGAGATTGATATGTTTCAAATAGACTTGGTTTTTCGACAGTTTTGTAAGTTACAACAAAACCGTCTTTTGTGGGATAAGAGATTTATTGTGTTAATAATGATCTAATTTGTTCATTCGATTGGATTTTTTTGATCAAGTTATTGATGTCGTCAAGGGTCACGTTATCATCATTTACAAACTTTAAGAAATCCTCGTGATTAAAGTTACCCACTTGTTGAAAGTATTCAAGGAGTTGGTCGAAGAGAGATTTTTCATCTTGAGATAAACTGCTTAACTCTTCAGAAATTAATTCTATGACTTCATTCTGTATAATTGTGTCTTCTGAGGAGATCATATCACTGACTGAGATTTCTGGGTCTTTTCCCTCTATAAAAACTCTTTGGCGAGCACCAAAGAGAGCTTCATATCTTCGCGTTAACTCTTCTTTGAGATGAGTAGGAAGAAGGTTGAAGTCAACACTGCCCTTTAATCGAATCTCATTAGGGTCGAGTCCGGCTTGAATCAGAGCCATGGACCAGTTCCAGTGAGGTTTTGGTTTAGCGTGTGCGATTTGTTGAGGTGTGACTTTGATACCAAAGAGACGATTGATAATAGTCTGATATTTTCTTCCTCCAAAGTTAAGTGCTGTCCAATTGAGGGGAAGGTTGGCCTCTCTGAATGCTAAAATAGCTGTAATAATATCTTCTTCACTGAGTTGTGCGTGACGACTGTAATCATTGTAACGGAAGCCTGCTGCTTCAACTGCTTCTGCCCAGCTCCATCCGTATCCTTGAGCCGCTTCCATTAACTTGCGAACGGCGACTCTTTTTGTAAATAGACGTTCTGTAATTGGGTTGTAAAGTTCTTTATTGTCTCTCATGAACCCATAAGAGAGGTCGAGCCCTTGTTGTTGGAAAGCTTGAATAGCGGTCAGTATGTCCTCTCGTTGCAAGATGCCGGAGTAGATAAATAGACGAGTATTAACTCCAGCTGCCAAAAGTGAATCGTTCCATGTCCATGAAGGTTCAGGATTTGTCTGCAGTAATGTTCTCAGATTCACTTTCGCACCAAAGGTATTTTGTAGGGCTCGGGTGTAAGCTATTCCCCCTTTTTTTAAAGAACGATAATTGACAGGTAGATTTGCGGCGATAAGAGACTTTATAGCAGTAATAATATCTTTTTTTTGCCACTCTCCAGTAAAGGCCACTCCATTTAAATCAACTGTAGCTCTCTCAAGGGCTCGTTGCCAATTCCAATCACTTTCAGGCTGTGCAATAATGAGGGATCTTAAGCTAAGTCCTGGTTCAACAATTTTATCTAAAACAGTTTGGTAGCGATGATCACCTGTGAGGACCGCTTGTCTTGTATAAGGGAGGTTTTGTCGTTCAAGCTCTTTAATAAAGCTTGTAACCTCTGTGACTGTCCATTTTCTCCAAGATCGTTGGTAGTTTCTGGAGTTAAAACCCGCTAGCGTTAAGGCTTGCCTCCAAGTCCAATTGGGTGTGGGTTTAGCGTGATAGAGTTTTGAGGCGGTCACATTAGGCCATAAGACCGCTTCCAGTATTTGATTGTATTCAATTCCCGCTTTCATCATGGCGGAAGCGCTAATGTCGAGTTGAGCTTCGGCTAAGGCCTTAATCCTTATTATGACTTTGTCTTCTGACCATTTGCGAGCTCTCGTTTGTCTATGTGGTATAACTTCATCATTTTTAAAAATATAATGACAGCTTTCTGCTGAGCTAAAGCATGGAATAAGAGAAATCATCAGACCTCATATATGTTTCATTACGATCTGGTTTTGACTTAAAAAAAGAGTTTTTATTAGGTCCTTAGAAAATAATCCATGATTGCCTAAACTGTTTACACTCTGAATGAATGCTGTAGCTATATTAAGTACATTAAAATTAATAATCAATGTGAGCAAGGTGGGAGGGGTAAGGTCTTGATCTATAGCTGGACTATAAATATAAAATATTTGATTGCGAAATTTTATATTCTTACAATGAACTTTTAAGGAGGGGATATGGCAGAATTCTGTCGATACTACTTTGATGATAGAGATTATTTAAACAGGGCAATGAGAGAGCTTTTAAATGCCTTTGCTAATACAGGCTGGGGCTCTGACCAATACACTTATATTGTTATCTTTGATAATTGTACGGATATTGAGACAGCTAAAAGTATCTGCGAAGATAACAATGGTGAGAAGAGATAAGATTTAGCCAATTCAAGCATATCTATCGGGAGTGGTTTTGATTTATCACTTCCCGAAACTTTCGGTTTGATTATTTGTAAGTATCTAAAGAGTCTGATCCTTACACTTAAGATAATTATTTCAAAACTAGTACATTGATTTCATAGTTATATAATCTATTACGTCTTATTTGGACTTACATGATAGCGTCTCTCAATTTTAAATAATTAAGGGGAATATCATGAGAAAAAACTCTTCCATATATGTACTGATTTTAATGCTTTTGTTTGGCACTAAAGCTTATGGAGATTCAAGAGACATTCGTTTTCAAAGGGCTTGTGAGCGAGGAACGCAAATCACAATTTCAGCTGTTGGAGACTTGTTACTACACGGTGGCTTACAGCAACAAGCTTATGCCTCGTCAGTAGGTTTTCGTTCTTTGTGGAGTGAAGCGATACCTTATTTTCAAGGATCAGATGTTTCTTACGCTAATCTTGAAGGGCCTGTGGCTGACGGTGTTCAATGTAATGGTAATCAAACTAATGATAGTCGCGCTATTTTAGGTAGTGATTGTCGTAGAAGCAGTCGTTCTATTTATACTAGCTATCCGCGCTTTAACTATCATTCCTCTTTAATTGAAGACTTACAAGACAGTGGTATTGATATAGTATCGACAGCCAATAATCACTCTTTAGACAGATTTTCAACCGGAGCACTGGCAACCATCGCGGCTCTTGACTCCCATGGTTTACCTTTTACGGGTACTAGGGAAGGCGTAAACAGTAGTCGACCTTGGCATGTTGTTACTCGAGTTAAGGGGAAAAGAATTGCGTGGCTTTCTTGTACTTACGGTACCAATGGAATACCAGATCGCAATAATCAAGTGCTATTATGCTTTGAAGGAAACACTGTCGCTAATATTGTTGCTTCTATAAAGAACTCTGTTGATGCCGTCATTGTTACTCCGCACTGGGGATTCGAGTACCAGTCGAACCCGAATGATCAACAGAGGCGATATGCAAGATCATGGTTAAATGCTGGTGCTACTGCAATTATTGGAGCTCATCCACACGTGGTTCAGCCGTGGGAAAAGTATGTGACTACAGATGGGCGAGAGACAGTGATTCTCTACTCATTAGGTAACTTTGTCAGTGGCCAGGGTGATTTTAATAAAAAGGCCACAATTATTTTCTTTTTAGGGCTTACCATAGGAAGGGGAGAGGCCTGGGTCAATGGAGTCAGATACGCTCCAGCCTATATGGCGAGAACCAATGCTGGAAGAATGTTGTATGTTGATTCTGTTTTTCGCTCCAGTATAAGAAATGATCTCTTGCCTTATTTATCTCGCTTTTTTGGAGATGAAAGAATTGTACAGCCTGGTGAACGTTTGCTGACAAATGCTGAGTGTTACTAAGTTCCGTCCTTCTCATTATTGGACCTAATATGAGCATAAGTTCTCAGAGTGAACACCCTTTCATTGTTTATTAAGAGAGTGACTTTATGAGAACTTTGAAGTTGAGATAACAAAGAGTGAAATTGCCACTCTAAGATCTTTAAAGTAAAAAAAACTACAAAAAAACTAGATGAAAAGTCAGTTATTGAAGGCTTTTAAATTTGGAATTTTGTTCACCAATAATAAAAGACATTTTGATGTTTTTGATGAGCTCCCGTGTTTAAATTATATTGTCTTCGGATAAAAAAATGATTCGTTATGAGAGGGTCAAAAACATTATCCACGACAATGGGCTTATGTAACTAAAATTATTAAGACACAGTCCTAAGATTGTCAGTTTTAATATTTTATATAGTAGAATTGACATCAATTTTATTCTCATAAGCTTTGCCAAATACGACTTTGTTTGTATTTGTGCTTACAATACCCGATGTATTTTAAGTATTTATTACTTTCGATCATCGGGTATTTTTTTGTCTAAAAAAAACTGAAAATTTTAAAAAGACTCATTAGCGATTTAAAAATAGGACTAAGAGTTTTAGAATTGCTTTGCTAGTGTCTTGTACTTGTAGCTCGACTTTAGGTGAGTGATTGTTTTAGTTGAAGATTGTTTCTAATTATATTTTTCCATATTTCCGATAAGAAAAGTATGAAAGTACTTTTTCTTATTTTATTTATGTTTGTATTAGTAAACTGTAGTCACTCTAAGCCGGCAGTGAAAGTGGAGGAGACAACGGGTGAATCGAGTAATCATGAGCAAGGAGCCGATGAATCTGGCTCAGATGAAGCGACTTTAGAAGAGAAAACTTATCGTTTTGCGATCATTTCTGACATGAATAGTAGTTATGGGTCGAAGTCCTATGGCAATGATGTTAAAAGAGCTGTGGAATATATTTCCAGTGAAAGTGAAAAATTTGATTTTGTCATATCAACGGGTGATATGGTTGCTGGGCAGAAAAGTGGATTAGATTATAATGGTATGTGGAATTCATTTCACTCCCATGTGACCAGGCCTTTACATGCCAAGAATATCCCAGTCTTTCCTTCTCCTGGAAATCATGACGCCCATATTTCAAGATCGACAGAAAGAAATCATTATAAAAATAGCTGGAATGGTGAAGATCCTTTTTCTAAAACATCAAAAGTAAAATTTGTTGATGGAGTCAGTCAGAATTTTCCGTTCCAATATGCTTTTACTGTTGGAAGTGCACTGTTCGTATCTATAGACAATACTTCGACTCAGCCATGGGCAGAGACAACGGTAGAGTGGTTGAAGAGTGTATTTGAAGTAACAAAAGAGCTAAAGTTTAAATTTGTCTATGGTCATGTGCCGATGCTTCCTTTTGCCTTTACAAAAGAAACTGAGTATTTTTCACGAGGAAGTGTTTCTTTCTTAAGAGATATAGAAGATCTTTTTGAAACTTATAAAGTGAATGTTTTTTTTAGTGGTCATTCTCATGTTTATTATCCTGGCCGTAGAGATGCTTTTACTGAATATATTAGTGTACCATTATTAGGAAGTGGATCGCGATATTTGATTACCCGTGGAGCCAGAGAGGGGTATAGTCCTAAAGGTTATTTGGTAGTTGAATATAGTAATAAGGGTTCTTGGGAAGTTGAAGCCAGACTTTCTGGTAATAATTCTGTGATAGATGATTTAAATTTACCTGAATTTGTCGATTTGCCATCAAGTAATTCGAGTTTATGTTCATCTTGCACTTCTTTTCCAAGTAGTCATTTCTTAGATAGTTCAAAGAGGATTATTTACCGTCGAAGTGATCTTTAGTAAGATTAAGAGCACCATAAATTATCAGCAGACTTCCAATTAGATAAGATTTTATTAGAACTCATTGTGTAGATTATTACTCTCAATCCTATAAAAAGGCATCATCTTAAGGTAATAAGAGGGGCGAACTAAATTCTATTGAGTCCCTCTCTATTTATCTATTTGAAATTCTTCATTTTTTTTTATTTCCCACTACTTAGCATTCTCAGGTTTGAAATTGCTTCATTGGCTATTTTAGAAAAGTTTTAACTCCTTGTTATTTCAATGGTTTATATCTAGTGACAAAGCTAGTCTTCCCTTTGCAATTAAGACAAAGGGGTCAAGATGAAGCCGTTTTCAATATTTACATTTTTGGTTTTGTTTTCAAATATGGTTTTAGCTCAAAACCTTGAAACAAAAATTTCACATTTTCAAAATCTATTTAATAATCCTACGAGTTCAACATCAATTAGTCAGTCTAGTTACAATACGGGTGAAACGCGTCCCAAATCTATTTTGAAAGGTGTATTCTATATTGGAGGCTCAGATAGAAGACGTGCCTTATTGAGTTCAGGATTTCTTGATAAAATTTGTAGTGATGATTTTTCTAGAGTTTATTCAGTTTATGAAAGGGTAGATCGTACTGTGAGTTGTTCTGGAAATTCCATGAAATATGAATTCATTGGAGAAGCACGTGACGGAGGTGGCGGAAGCCGTATTTATAATCTATTGGCATACCTCTACGAACAAGTCATTCATGGTGATGAAGGTGCTGTTTACCTCCATTGTCACTATGGAGTTCATGCTTCGAATACAATTGCGCAGATGGCTTTAATGCAATTTTGTGGAATCAGTAAGGCTCAGGCGAAGCAAAACTGGGATGTTATTGATCTTTATGACTCTCTCGGGGCGAGTGGTCGAGCTCGACAATTTGAAAAAATAGATGAGTTTACTCCCTATGGAGAGTTTCAATTAACGAGTGATCTTAAAAATAAAATTTGTCATTAAAATTTGAAGGGGAAGTAAAATGGGGAATATAAAATTAATTTTAATTTCATTGATTGTGAGTTTTCTTTCAATACCTGTATTGGCTCAAGATGGAGAATATAATTATATTTCTCCAAATAATGTCACAGAAACCTGTCGTGTGCTCGCTAAAATCCCAGGAGGAGATTATAGTAAAAGTGATCTAGAGCGTGAAGAGGAGTTGTGTAGCGCTGATTTCTATAACTCAACATTTGTTCTTTGCCCTAAAACTTGGAGTACAAGTCCCGCTACAATGGTTAGAGATTTGTCAGCCAGTGAGTTTGATCCTCTAAGTTATATACAATCGGATTATTGTGGTGACTCTAGAAAGAGAAAAGGCCCTGGAGTTAAAAACCTTGCTAAGTTTAAAACA
Source organism: Bdellovibrionales bacterium (assembly GCA_964229765.1). GTDB lineage: Bacteria > Bdellovibrionota > Bdellovibrionia > Bdellovibrionales > JAGQZY01 > JAGQZY01. Next base: position 50,635 of record CAXREJ010000051.1, read on the forward strand.
TCCATGAATCAAGGGAGTAAAAGCCTAGGAGGGGGAACCAGTGGAACATATTCCCCCGCTTCCTTAGCTTACTATCATTTCTCTCGGTATTTTGACATGAAGGTGCAGGTTCCCGTTGCAGTCTATCGAGAGTTGGACCGTCAATACCATTACGAAAACATAGTTCCTAATGCTTTAAAAAATGTTCGTCGCGGAAGTATGATTGCTAATGGATGGAGATGGTTGGAATTAGTGGGCTCAGACCCTAACTCATATTCTCCACGCGAAGAGTTTGTCACTGAAGATGGGCTTAAGTACTATGGTGTTCTTTTAAAAGGCCCTGGTGAGCGTTATGGGGTAGAAATTCAGGGGAGAAGATCTCGTGGATGGGGTAGACCACAACATGAACAGATGAGGGATGAGGTCGCCCCCTTTATTGCACTTGGGATTGAGAAGCCGCTGTTGGAATCTGTTGAGGAGGCTGTGACAAGATCTAAGTCAATTTCGAGAGAAATGGCAAAAGCCCTTGGTGATGTATCGAACTTTCAAATGGTTTATTGGATGCGTGAGCTTTCAGAAATTATCTTATTAGATAGTTTGTTTGGCCAACAAGATCGGGTTGGTAATATTGATTATCGCTGGTATTGGAACTACATATCTATTGATGGTAAGGTCAAAGATAAAAGAGAGAAAAGAAGTGAGTTTGAAGAGTTGAGTCGTGAAAGAATGGCTGAATCAGGTATCATTTTACCTGAAGAAAGCTGGGTGGCAGATATTATGCCAGGCACGACGCCAGAGTTAATCCAAAGAACCTTTTTAAATGATAACGATGCTGCTTTAAGAGATTATAGTGGCTTTTCGGGAGCCACGATAGGTAAATATGCCAATTTCCCCAAAGCCGCTCGTTGGATAGATAGTTTAAGACATTTAAGCTCGAAGACTTACACTAAAGTTATGGAACTAGATCAAGACCTTCAAAGTGAAGGACCACTTTATTATTGGACCCTGTCTCAGCTAGGGGTCAATTCTAAGAGTTTTCAGCACTTTGTAAACAATGTTTCAGAAGTGGCAGCCAAACTTCGTTCACAATGCTCTCAAATTCGCTTTGATTTAGATGATGTGGATGACTTTATCCTCGAAGGGGTTCAAGAGACCCAAGTCGTTTGTGACGAATTATAGATTGTCGAAGAGCTGATAAATTAATTTAAGTTACTCTAAAGGTCCTATTGGGACCTTTTTTAGAGTAGGGTCTAAAAATACACCTGAGTTCTTAAGGTGCTTTTGAAGTTTTCATGGTTACTAATACCTTATCTTTATTGCATGGGTGTTTCAGAATGATTTGAAAAAAATACAGCTAAAACTGACTTTTGTTTTAATTAAGTTAGGAATCAGTTAATTTCTTAAACAGTGGAGGGACACACTGATGGATAGAGAAGTAAGACTTGTACGTAGAGAGTTGAAGTTTATTATCCCTCAGAGCTTGGTAGAACCCATTGTTGACTACATAAGTGTTTATTGTGATCCCGATCCTTATTCAAAAAATGGTGATTACTACCGTGTAAACAGTCTTTATCTTGATTCAAGGGACTTTTCTCTCCTTAGTAACAAAAAGAATAAATTGTTCAAGCGCTATAATCTTCGTGTCAGATCTTATGGAGAAGGCACTTCGGCTCCTTACTTTTTTGAGATGAAATGTAAACTGGGTAATTTAGTAGATAAGTTACGTTCTAAAACCAATGATCCTAATTGGTCTCAATACTTTGATTATTCTTCTGATATACGAAATATGAACCCTTCTCATCTGGAGAATTGTCAGGCCTTCTTTAGAGAAGCGAGCTTTTTAAATGCGGAGCCCAAAATCCTAACTCAATATGATCGTTTAGCCTTTTTCTCTACCATTGACGATTATGCGCGAGTCACTTTCGATCGCAATTTACGCTATCAAGAATCTTCTGAGTTTAAAGTGGCTCCGACGCCAGGTAAGATGTCAAATTACGATGTTGGTTCGGCATTTGGAGGAGATCAGTCTTCAGTGGTGTTGGAACTAAAGGCTGGTAAAGCCATTCCAATATGGATGGCTGATTTAATACGTATTTTTAATTTGAATTTACGTTCGTTTTCAAAATATGAAAGAAGTCTTGAATGTTATTATTTTCTTGAGCAGGAAGAGTTATTTCAAAGCATACCAACTCTAGCCTTTGCTTAAAGTTTACCTTATTTTAGCTCATCTTGAATGAGCTCTTTTTATCAATCTGAAAAGCCTGTTTGATATTGTCTTTGAAGCCTTTTCAAAACGTATTCAATAGCCACTTTCTTATCATGATCATTTTTAAGTAATCATTGCTAAAAGAAAAATTATCTATCGTCAGTAGAATTTAGAAGAAACTAGTGGTGTACAGCCTTTAGACAGTTAAGGAAAATTTATATCACTCATCGAGAATGATAAATAACTATCAGAAAAAGTGATATGCATGGGTTATATTTATAAGTATGGAGATCGGGAAAAGTGGAAATAGGGCTAAATACGTTTAACTTAATGGCGATGAATCCAACTTTATGGACATCAACTCAAGGTGTTCTTCTCGCTTTTATCATAGGAAGTCTTTTAGCGCTGACCTACATTTTGACATATGAAGGCTTAAGTTACTCTAAGAGCTTTATACAATCATTAGTATTAAGTCCGATTGTTTCTGCAATTGCGATGATGGCTATAGATGGTAGCTTAGCTCGTGGTATTGGTATGATGGGAGCCTTTTCTATATTGCGATTTAGATCTAATCTTAAAGATCCTAAAGATATGTTTTTTCTTTTTGCCAGTTTATCTTTAGGAATTTCTTGCGGAGTTCTCGCTTTTTCAGTGACTATTACGGGAACTATTTGTTTTTGTGTTGTTATTTTTATTTTATCTAAAACGCCGTTTACTCAAACGTCTAATTTTGACGGGCTATTAAGGTTTAATATCCCTGCGGATTTAGTTAAGCAGGAGAATGTTAATACTATTTTAGTAAACAATTGTAGACGCTTTGCTTTGGTGACAATTAAAGATTCTGCGCAAGGAAATAGAATAGATTTCGCTTATCAAATAAAATTAAAGAATGAAAATCAACAAGCTCTTCTCGTAAAAGAGTTACAGGCTGTTGAAAGCTTGAGCGGGTTACAGCTTTTATTACAGCAATCGACGATGGAAGTGTAATAAGATGGCCGCAAATACTTTAGAAGATATAAAAAAGAATACAGTAAAAACTCACAGAAGTTCCTTTTTTAAGGATTTGGAGTTTCTGATAGTTAATAAAGTGTTGTTCTTAGGGATTTCAACGGCTATGGGAATCTTACTTTGGGTGAGTTACGTTAATTATAGCACTTATCAGATTTTACCAGGAATGACGGAGTCTAATCCATTTAATATCAACTTTCAGGAACCAGTGGTGGTCAAAGAAATTTTAGTTCAATCAGGTCAATTAATTAATAAGGGAGATGTTCTTTTTATCCTGAAAAGACCTGATATTCAAATGAGGCACTACGAAAACAAAGCGCTGCTTAAGCAGTCTGTGGTTGAGCTTAATATTCTCTATGAAAAAAATTGGTATGCAAAAAAATGGGCTACTTACTTACAGAATAAGCAAGATAAAAATACTTCCTTGTCCGTATCTGAGATGAAGTTTTTGGCAATGTACGAAACAGATCAGTTTCTAGAAAATGAAAAGCAAAATTTAAAAGTGGTTGCTCCAGTGACAGGGCACGCCGGTGAGATCTTAATCAATGTTGGAGAAACAGTGGCACCTTATACGAGCCTTATCTCTGTTTACAGGCCTAAGGCAAGTATTGTTAAATCCTATATACCTGAAACTTTTAATATTGCTGAAATTAATAGAAACCGAAAGTCAATTATCCGTTCTATGTCCAGAAGTTATCAAATTCATGGAGATGTTATTTCAATAGGAACAATGTTGACAGAACTTCCAGCTCGTTTTCAGAAAGATCCACTGAATAAGCTTTATGGGAGAGAAATAAAAATATCTTTACCAGAGGGAAATAAATTTTTCTTAGGCGAAAAGGTTTTTGTCTCTTTAGAGGGAAGTTAAAGTGCTCCATTTTGCTCTTATTTTTTTAACTGTAAGTCATTCATTGTGTATGGCTCTGGCCGCTACCGATCCTATTATTGAGTGGGTTAATAAAGAAGTCGGGGATGGGGGAGTACAGTCTGTAGAGGCACTCAATCCCGGTCTTTTTCCCTTTAATGATAGTGAAATACGAATTGAAACAGATAATAATGGTATATTCAATGAGCAGCAAATACGCTTTGGATTAAAGCCTATAATGGGGATGACTAATGAAATTAGACTTTCTCGGCAAAGACGTAAGGTAATAGAATTAAAGAAAAAGTTCTATGCTTCAAATCGATTATTATTAGCCTATCTTGAGGTTTTAAATTATTGGAAGCTACTAAAAATGCAAGAAATCTTGGAGGAAAGTGATACTTTTTTTCAGAAGGCTCAAAGAAATTTACATGCTCTTCAAGGGGATCATGCTTTTGATTCTAATGGCTTTGTTTCTGATTTGGCTTTTTTTGCGGAAATAAAATCAAAGGTCAATTCTCAAATTATTGGTATCCGTGAAGAGTTTAATAGTGAGACTAAAAGTTTATCTTCTTCCTATATTAAGAACTTGGTTTTTATTGATTATCCAAAGATGAAAACGGTTTTAAGCTCTTTAGAAAAAAAGATGGACTTAACTCTGGAGCTGGAAGTTCAAAAAATGAGTCATCTGGAGTTTGAGCGCAAGAAAAGGGAAGCTTATCAAGTATTAAAATTCATATCAGTAAAGAGGGATGAGAATGTTTTTCGTCCACAAGATTTTAGTGTTCAGTTGGCTTTTCGACTCCCATTTTTATCTGATAGTTCAGAGCTGGAAGATGCGAAGCTGGATTTTTATGAAGAGAAAATAAAGTTTCATACAGCGAAAATAGAAAAAGAACAGTCTCTTTCTGAGTTATATTCTGAGTTTCAAGGATTAAGTGAGAAGATTAAAATCTTACAACTTTTACCTAAAAGTAGTTTTAATCGTCAGAAACTGGCTGGCTCCATGACTGATTTAGGTTCCGCATTAAAAAGTGAGACCAATTTTTTGAAGGCAAAACTGAATTATTTAGAAACACATACTCAAATTTTTTATTGTTACTTGCAGATACTATCCTTCAAAGGAAAATTGAAAGATGTAAGTTATAATCCACTTTCGCAAACACCTCAGTTATTGAAATAGTTTTTAAGTTTTTGAGAAAAATTAATTGTCTCAAGATAAAACAACCAAGACTTAGGGACTTCTATTTTTACTTATATAGTCAAAGATATTTACATTAGTTATTAGCAGGGTCTTTAATAGAACTCCTTCTTTGTTTGCACGATAAATTTTAAAATTTATGGTTGTGAATCCCGATAGGGAGTCATGGTCTTAAAGAAAAAAAATAGAACATTATTCTCGCTTACAAGAAGTCTAAGAATTATTTTTATCGAGATGCTTATAGTTTCATTAAGTGCTTGTGGGCCCGTATTGCATCAAGCTGAAACACTTACCGATGAGATGAGCTTAGAGAATGAAAACCATAATGGTGAAGAATTAGCAAATGATGGAGATCATTTGGAAGGTGACATTATCGACAATGGCATTCAAAGTGATTTGTCAGTGTTTCCTGATGGCCGTCCCCTTTCTTCTGTCAAAGTGAGTGGTTCATCGTTGAATGTTTCTTACGGAACAGGTTACAGATTTACAGATGAGAATATGCAAGATTACTTACAACTAAAAAAAGCCAGTCTGGAACAAAGTGGACATCCTGTTCAATGGGCATTTATGAACCTGTCCAATGGAAAAATGATCGCTAAAAGCCAATCTTCTGATTTAAAAATCTTTGGAGCTTCTAGTTCTAAGATTTTTGTTGCTGCGACACTGCTCGATAAGAATAAAGGGGAGTTGAGTGATACAGAGTTGCAAAAAATGGCGGATATGATTGTTGTATCCTCAAATTCGGCTTGGACACAATTGCAGACGATCATTGGTGATGGGTCCTCTGATCGTGGAAGAGAGGCTAACTATAATTTCACACAAAAACTGGGCTATGAGAAAACAAGAGGGTGGCAGGGCTACTGGGGTTCGATTCATGGTAATGAGCTTGTTCCAACTGAGACCGTTGAGTTTCTTTATGATACATATCAACAAAAGTTCCCTGGAGCAGAATGGCTATGGAAACTGATGTACTCTTGTCGCACGGGGAGTACGAGAGGTAAAAAGTATCTACCTAAAAGTCTAGTTGTTGGTGGAAAGACCGGAACTTATGATGGTCCTACTGAGAACCCTCAAACGGGTGAGTCTTATACGGTAAAAATTCGTAATCATGTTATGATCTTTAAAGTGGGAGAGACGCAGTATGGACTTGCGATTCTTGCTAATTCTGGGAGTAATGAATCAGCAGCCCTCATGGCGGGAGGACTGCTTAGAGAATACACTGATTTTACTGAATAAATGGACGAACCTGTTTTAAATAAACACTTCTGCTGCCAGTGTCTAAATCATCCACCTTAAATTCAATATCAAGAGGTTTTGCGATCTGATCTTCGCCAGCGAAGACGGGAGCAAAGTGTTCAACGGCTTTTAAGCTTTGATATACAAGTTCCTTAATTTCTTCATTTTGCAATACAGGAACCGGATTGGGATTGGGTAATACAGTGATCATGTCGTCGGCGATATTTGATTGTGCTAAGACATGAACTTCATACTGTGACTTATCGAGTGGTTGTTGTTCATTGTATAGTACAAGAATTTTCTCAGACTCCACACCCACAAGAGGATTGGCAACACTGTGATCATCTCCTCTCTGAGCTTCAATATAAACTCCTGCCCCTTGTAGGTCCTCTCTTTGAGCAACATTAGCGGTTACGAGTACTCCGTCAGCTTCTTCATTGCTATAAGAAGGATTAATTTGTATCGCCATGTAGATTTGATCATGGGCAATCGCAAAAGCTTCTCGTTCTTCGTAGGCTCGTAAGTTCCAAACGGAGCCCCATACAACTTTGATGGCTTTTTTAAGGCTTTTTAGTTTTTTATTTGTCGATTTTTCTTCACCATTTTTATTAGGTTTATAGGATTCAGAAGTGTAGAGACCGGCTCCATTAAAATTTGGTAAATCTTCAGCATTGGTGGAGCTTCTCAACTTCATTTTCATTTTGTGGCCTTGAGCATCCACATAATTGTCTAATCGTGTGAGAAGTTCATTAAGAAAGGACTCATCAATAAGAGTTGCATCGGATTCAATAAGTCCTCGTACTACAGATAGTTTTTCTTCGCGATAACGACTGGCAGAAATTCTTCTCATTAAAGGATCTCTAAGTAGGTTTGAGATGGCATCTTTTAATATCGGATTATTATCCACAAATTGAGAATAGTAATAAAAAGGCACAGCCATTGATGGACGGACAAGAGTTTGATTATTGGTATTTAATGCACGGGCTAATTCGGCATAGTTTGCGGCTTTAGATCCAACTTTATCAAAGTCTTGCCAACCTAGTTCATCCATAGTGAAAATGGTTTGAGTTTCTATATCTGCAACAAGATCAATGGGTTCTCTCGCCGCTACCTTTTGACGGTAAAAGTTTTGAGCTTGCCCTTGATTTGATTGGGTTAAACTAACTTCCCCTTCAGCTGTAGCAATGAGATGAACCCAGTCACCATCTGTAAATCCGCCAAAGATGGGATCATTCATTCCTTGCTCAAGTGCGGAGATATCCAGATTGGGTATTTTTTTTGCACGAGCTTTAATGAGGACATGTGATAGGGCCCCTTGGGGTTTTAAAGTAATAGTTCCCGCGACATCTGACATATCAAAAGGCATTTCAGCAAAAACCGGAATTGATAGTGGAGAAAGAGATTTATATTTATCTGATTCATCTAAAATGTCTTCGGCTGATAAATAGACAAGTTGCCCATGGGTTTCGCCAGGGTTTACAACTCGAACTTGAGCTGTAGCAAGGTTTGTAAAGAAAATTAGAAATAGAAATATATATAAGGTTTTCATTTTTTTTCTCCCTATTGATTTAACATCACAGAAACAGAGTTTAAAGAAGAGGACTTTAAAGTGTCATCGCGGAATTGTTCCATTGAGCTTTCACCGCTGGCGGTTATCCAAGTCGTTAGGTTGGAGCCAAACACCTCATCAAGTGTCATTGAGGCAATATCTAAAATATCAAACATTAGTGAAGAGGCACTCTCATTTTCAGTTCGATTCATTTCTTCATAAAAGTAAATCCAGTTGTCTTTGATTAATAGGCCTTCAACAAAAATCATATTAAGAAGAGTTAATCCTTTGGTTTTTGAATCAATGGCTCCCAATTTAATAGTCTCTTTGTTAAGATAGTCACAAGTGCTAGCAATACCAGAAAGGGCTTTAGCCTTTTTGTCCCAAGGGATAGAGTTGGTAGTAAGCTCTTGCTTGGCCTCTACCAAAGCTTCAGAGAGTAAGAATAATGACTCTGCATTTACTCCAGCAGTGATTAAGTGTTCGGCCGCGACTTTTAAATTAACTAAGCCAGCATTGTTTGCAATTGTTACTAAATCCTCAGGACTTGCGTTAAAGTATTCTGTGAGCATCCTATGAATTCTTTGAAGATAAGTGTGACCATCGCGCCCATACCAAGAGTTTGCACTCAAGTAATCTTCGATCATCTTTAAGACATTTTCAGAGAGATTATTATGAATGGCATTTCTAAGTCGGTAGAGTCCGCGTACTCTTGAGTCTGAAGGCCCCCAGCTTTGGGCAAAAAAGTCATAAGAGTCTTTAATAAGTTGTCTAGACTCGGCAAGAGATGATGAGTTTACTATGGGACTTTGTTTGGCGAGCAAGTAAGCTGGTAAATATTGGTAAGAATTTTTTATGAGTGACAGATAAAAGTTAAAGAAGTAGGTCGCATATTCTTGTTCAAATTCAGAGCCAGCGATACCTCTAGTATTAAATCCTCTCGTGATGCCAGAGTCGGGAAAATGTCCTACATAGTATTTTTCGAGTACCCAATGAAGAATCATTTGATTGGCTTTTTCAATGGCAGCTTGACCAGAGGCAACTAAAGTTTGGTGGTCTAAGGAGAAAGAACCTTGCGGATTGTTGTATACAAACTCACCCATTAATTCGTAATAATTGGTTGTGAATAAGTTACCTGTATAAACTCCAAATTCACTTACTAAGCTTTGAGCCGAATCATTGCGATAAGCCGCTTGAAAGAGGAAACTTCCAGAAGGAGAGGCTCCTGATCTCACAGTTGTGCGACTTCTTGTTCCTTGTAAATAATTGAGCCCAAAAGGACCTTTTTGAATTCGTTGAACCTCTTGGAAAAGCTCAGTCACATTAGCTTGGGCTAAAAGAGGAAGACCAAGTAAAAAAATAAAAATAAAATTGCTTACTAATTTCATTATTTGTCCCTTAATAAATAGTATTTAAAACATCTGATTTTTCTTGTTCAAAAGCGGCACTGCCACAATCTTGTGAATTAGACGTTGGAGCACAGCCTTTAACTCTTCCCATAAGGCGAACGAGGCGCATTCCAATAGTTGAGTTTCCTCTTGATTGCATACCTGAAGTGGTTATTGGGCTATAGAATTGAACTTTGTCTCTTTCGTAAGTTTGTTCATAGAGTGGGAAAATACCGGACACTTCCATGGAAGTTCTTACTCTTTTTCTTTGTAGATCTAAATGGGAGGGCATGGAAACTTTAGGATCTAAAAACTCAAATTGACCAGTGACTCCATTGGTTTGAAAAACATTGTTTTGTCCATAAAGGTCTTCGTAGAAGTTATATTTATCATCCATTGCAATATTGAGATTTTTTCCATCTCGTTTAGAAAGTCCACTGGACCCTTGAGTGTCATAGGAAATCATATATTCAACACCCATGACTTCAACATTGCCATCACCATCAATATCGTAAAGATCGAAATCTTCAGAATCATTTCCAAACTGATAAACCTGTTTCATTTTTTCATTTTCTACAGGCATAATATGTCTCATTTCCCAAACATGACCTAAAGGTAGTCTCAAGCAGCCACTTGAAACTCCACCACGTTTGACAGCCCAAAGCTGAGTGTGGTTGGTGGGGGCCATTAGTAATTCTTTTACTGAGTTTGAGAAGCTTCCGCCAGCAAAGCGTACCGCGGGATTATGGAAACCATTTCCAATCGCTTCAAAGTCCATTTTTGGTGCCCAGCCATAGTAAGGCTCTCTTCTAATGTGATCAACCTCATGGTATCCTCTATCAAGGAAAGGCCATAAACCTGGAGTAGCAAATTGTGGTATTCTATTTCCAAAGCGATCTCTCGTTGAACTTTTTAATGAGCCTGTGGGGTAGATGGTCGTAAATTCGTAATAGTTAAGCCAGCATTGGTCTTCTGCGCAGTTAATAGCATCAATCCACTGACCATTATTATCAACCGTTTTGAAGTCATATTTCTCAGAAGTTATTTCTTTAAAAAGCTCTAGTGCTTGAGCTAAGAAGGCTGTTTCAGAATAATCGGCTACTAAATTTGCTAATTGTTGTAGGCTATTAACAACCTCAGTCGATGGAGTTTCTGTATAGTTAACTCTTCCCCATACTAGGGAGTTTAGTGCTTTGATCGTTTCTTCGGAGTTAGTAGTAAAGGCTTGTTCAGGGCTTTGACCATTTAGAATAGAGGGGACAAGGTCTTTCCATTTGGCAAACTCATTGTTTAAGTTCAATCGAATTTCGAAGACACGACCAGGGTTCAGTTGTTTCATCACTTCAACACTTTGTTGGTAAAACAAAGGAGAGGTGGGGTTATTGGAACTCATTTTTTCTTGAATTCCATAAACGGGAGAAGTCACCACATTTTTAAAATTTTCTAATTGAGGTAGGAGTTCAGAATTGTCTGGATTGATATCTAAAGCGGCACGATGACCGTTTTGAGAGGTGGTCATTTCTTCGTAGAAATTGAGGCGAGTCACTAAGTCATAGAGATAGTCTTGTAATGTCTTATCATCAAGGATAACACTCACACGAGTTTGATTGCCACGAGAAGTGCGTATATGAATTCTATTTGGAAATTCACTTCTAGGAGCGAAACCAGTGTAAAAACTGGGGTAGTAATAGCTAATCCTTCCTTCTCCTGGTTTCCAACTTGTTCCCCAAACTAAAATTGAGTTGTTGTATTCATCAATAGGTGATTGTGCTTTAGATCTTGAAGTGGAGATAAAGGTTAAGGCCACAATAGTAAAAAGGGTGGTCAATTTCATAAGAGGACTCCTAAAATAATTAAAGTTATTAACTCAATAACAACAGTTATGGATGCGTGGCATAAAAAAGACGGGGACGGTAAAATTTTTAGATTAAAAACGGAACAGATGATCTAATTAGGGCAAGCAGTGATGATTGATATAAGTTCTATTAGGTTATTTATTTTAAAGACTTAGAAGAGATGATTGATTGTAAATAGGTATGTTTTACCTTTCGAGGATGAAAAACATACCTTTGTATACCCATTAAATATGTAAGTTATTCATATGGTTTAAGTCTGTGAAAAGAGGACTTTCTTATCAACTTTTCTCATTGGAACTCATAATTAAATTAACTTTAGGTTGAGACATTTTTCATAAATACTGTTTTAATTTGGGTGTGCTGTAATAAGGCCCACTCTGAATTTTCCCTTCCTATTCCAGACATTTTGTAGCCACCAAAGGGTATTTCAACAGGAGTTTCGTTGTAAGTATTAATCCAACAAATTCCAGCTTCAATTAATGTGGAAGTTCGATGGGCTTTTTCAATGTTTTGAGTGTAAATTCCAGCAGCAAGACCGTAGGGAGTGTCATTCGCTCTTTCAATGACTTCGTTATCATCTTCGAAAGTGAGTAAGCTTATTACGGGTCCAAAAATCTCTTCTTTTACAATCGTCATTTTGTCATGGCACTGATCAAAGATGGTGGGTTCCACAAAATAACCAACATTTCCCCATGGTCGACCACCACAAAGAATACGCGCTCCTTCCTCTTTTCCAATCTGAATGTAGTTGAGAACTTTTTCTTGATGTTCTTTTGAGATGAGAGCTCCTGTTGTTGTTTCAGGGCTCAGAGGATCTCCTAATTTAAGTTGTTGAGTTTTCTTTATTAGTTTTTCCTTGAAGCTTTCAGCAATTTTTTTGTGAACAAAGACGCGTGTTCCATTGGAGCAGACTTCTCCTTGTGTAAAAAAGTTTGCATCTATGGTGCCTTGGACAGCCAAATCGAGACTGGCATCATCAAAGATAATGAGGGGGGACTTTCCACCCAGTTCAAAAGTTAGATGTTTTAATGTCGAGGCTGCGGCTTCCATGACCTTAATTCCAGTGTTTACTTCGCCAGTGAGAGAAATTTTTTTGATGGAGGGATGATTGACCAACTTTTTTCCCACTCGCTGATCTCCTTGATAAACTTGAAAGAGTCCCTTAGGAAGGCCAGCCTCAATAAAAATTTTGGCAAGTTCAATAGCTGTTCTCGGCGTGAGTTCACTTGGTTTAAAGATCATAGCATTTCCTGCGGCAAGGGCAGGAGCGGCTTTCCAAGCCGCAATTTGAAGTGGGTAATTCCAAGCTCCAATTCCAGCCACAACTCCGAGAGGTTCTCTTCTTGTATAAATAAAATCAGAACCTAATTGGTAGGAATCACCTTTAAGGCTTCTAGCGATACCTCCAAAGTATTCTAAGGCATCTGCGGCTGAGGTGATATCCACCGATAAAGTTTCTTGAATGGGTTTGCCAGTGTCTTCGGTTTCAATAAGAGCGAGTTTTTGGGTTTTAGCGCGTAGGAGGTCAGCGGTTTTTAGTAATATTCGTCCTCTTTGAGTGCCCGTATAGTTTCTCCACTCTCTTTGGGCTGTTAGTGCCTCACTAATTCCTTTCTCAAAATCAGCATCGGAAATGGAGTGAACAATTGATAGGATCTCTTCAGTGGCTGGGTTTATATTTTCCCAATGGTGAGTTTTTTTGTCACGGCTTTCATTTCCCGTTATGAAACTAAAAGTAAAATCATTCATTGATTGTATCCCATACAGTTGAATTGGTTTCATATTATCCATGGACTTAAGAGTGTAAGAGCGAAAGTACATGAGGTGAGTTCATTGTGTCTTAACAGTTGTGAAAATGAGATGCAATGAGTGGTGGGGAAGAGTCGGAAAAAGGGCAAAAAAAAGTCGTTTCTCAGGTGAAACGACTTTTTTGACTCATTGAATTTGAAGAGTAACTTACTTCAAGCCATCAGAAAGTGCTGTGACGTTCTTCAAGTTATCCATTGAATACTCATCTGGATTCGTTCCTGTTGTGGTAGGCACTCCAGAAATACGAATTGTAAAGGCATTCGCAGTGGCAGATGACATTCCCATTGTCGGATCGGTCCAACCAATCACACTTCCGGCCATTCCGGCAGTTCCCATTTGCCACTCTTTGTACATAGAGCAGTTTCCGCCGCAGGTACAGGCCGCTTGACCATTGATACAAGCTGCATCTTCAACTTGCATGTAAGGAAGAACGAAACCCATGTTATCAGCAGCGGTTAAGTTATAATTAAGTGTGCCTTGTGGAGCAAAACCAGTACCAACAAAGTTACCAGGAAATTGGGAATACTCGGTGCGTGAGGCGTGAGCAGCAGCGTAGTAGGCTCCCATAAGAGCAAAACCTTCTTTTTGACGCGCTTTTGCTTGGAAAGTCTGATAACTAGGGATTGCAATTGTTGAGAGAATAGCAATAATAGCCACAACAACCATCAGCTCAATCAACGAAAACCCTTTGTTTTTAAGTAATGAAAGAAATTTTTTATTTTGTGACACTGGATAACCCCTTTTATATTTATATACACCTGACTAGTATATCGGCACTTTAAAATAACGGTAAAGTTTTTTTTAAAATATAGACTGTAGTGTCTCAGTTAGAAATATTAAGTTTGTGTCAGTGTCCAGGACAAAGGGCTTGGTGTTTTTGGTTAAACTAAGATTATTAATTTCTTCTCAGATTGAGTCACTGAAATTATTGGTTCTCCTGATGCATTGAACATAGCCTTTAGTACATACTCATTTAAACTTAAGTGAGTGTGTATCAAACTGATTCGTACTTTTAAAACTCAATTGTTAAATAAAAAGAGAACCGTCTCTCAAATATTAACAGAGTTTTATATTAATCGTTGGTGTGGCACGTTGAAATCTTAATGTTCAATAGAGTAGGGGTCTTTAATGACATTTTTTATATTGTTTATTGTTTTCCTATCGGGGTTAACAGGTCTAATTTATCAAGTGACATGGCAAAAATATTTATCCATTTACTTAGGAAGTCATTCCCTATCAGCCTCTTTAACTTTGTCCTGTTTTTTTCTCTTTTTGGCATTAGGGTATCAAATTATTGGCAAGAGTGGTCATAAATTAGGAAAAAATAAAATACGAACCTATGCTTATTTAGAGGGGTTTATCGGAGTTTTTGCTATTATGTCTCCTGCGATCTTTGATTTTTTCTATCAGATCTGGCCTTCTTACCCTTCGATATCAATAGGACATTTTTTAAGTAGTGCTTTTTTTGCGTTAATTCTAATTGGGCTGCCGACCTTTTTAATGGGGGGGACTATTCCATTATTAACACAAGGTTTGAGTAAGGAATTGGAAGCAAGTCACAGGGTTCATGCTTGGGTTTATGGTGTAAACACACTCGGGGCCTTTATTGGAACAATGCTAGGTGGATTCTTTCTGTTGGAGTTTTTGGGACTTTCTCAGTCTCTCAATTTAACAGGAATGTTGAATTGTATAATATGCTTAGTTCTTATTGTTTTTTGTAAGTACTCAAAAAGAGACTTTCAAGGTTTTGCACCGGGAGAGGGGAAGAAAAATAAAGGTTACAATTATATCTTGTTAAGTTTGGCTTTTTTATCTGGGGCAATTTCATTCGGACTTGAAAATCTTATAATTAGAATGGCTGGGATTTCTATTGGTAGTTCAAATTATACATACACTGTCATTGTTGGAGCTTTTGTTTGTTCCATAGCATTGGGTAGTATATTAGCCGCTAAAGTAAAAAACAAAGTAGGACTTTGGTGGTTGTTAGTTAGCCAATTGTTTATTCTTACTTCAGTGAGTTTTTTCACCTTTATTATCCCTTCATGGCCTCGTATTTTTATGAGAGTACGCTTTCTATTTGCGAATTCTGAAATTAATTTTGTCCCGTATTGGGTCAGTGTCTTTTTTGTATTCTTTATTATTGTTTTAATTCCTGTTGTTTTTTTAGGGATGACTCTTCCGCTCTTATTTCAACAGTTAAAAAGTAAAAACGAACATTTGAACCGCACCGCAGGAATTATGTACGCCATTAATTCTATTGGAGCCGCTGTTGGATCTATTTTTTTAGGATACATAGCCTTCTTCTGGATGGATGCACAAGAAGTTTTAAAGTTAATAGGCTCGTTGACTGTGTTAAGTTGCATCTTGGTTATTAACTTATTTGAAAGGAAGAATAAGAAATTTGTTTTTGTTCTACCGATCTTGTTATTTGTGATTCTATTCTTTCTGCCAAAATGGAAAGATTATTCATTTGTTCCCAATCGATTTTTCAGCTCTTCTGTAACACCGAAAACCAGACAAGATTACCAGATGATTGTTGATAAGTTCGAAATTGAGTCTCCCCGTGATACAAAAATTCTATACTCAGACTTTGGAGTTAACACATACACTGTCGTAACAGAAGATTTAAAAGGAGATCGAACTGTTTTTGTAAATGGAAAACCTGATGCAGCCACTAATGGTGATCAATTCACACGTGCGTTAACAGCCTTGATACCTTTAACATTGGCGAAAAATAACCAAGATATTTTTATCGTTGGTTTAGGCTCGGGATTAAGTGCTGGAATTGCAGCCAGTTTTCCTGGCAACAAGAGTGTTAAAGTTACGGAAATTGCATCTGGGGTTATAAAGGCTCTCCCTTATTTTGATAAATGGAATTTTGATTTAAAAAGCAATAGGAAAAAAATTACTATTCTCAATGATGATGCTTATAAAGTCCTGATAAATGAAGATAAAAAGTATGATTTAATTTTCTCAGAACCTAGTAATACTTGGGTCACCGGTGTGGAAAAGATATACACTTTGGAGTTCTTGAAACAGGCTTCAAGTAAGCTTAAAGAAGATGGTATCTACTCGCAATGGTTTCCCTTGTTTTCTATGACTGAGCAAGGTTTTTTGAGTGTACTATATAATTTTAAAAAATCCTTTAAATATGTCAGTTTGTGGAGCGCACTTGGTAGTGCTTCCGTGATAATTGCTAGTAATTCCCCCATTGATGTGACTCCAGAAAATCTAATGATGAAAAGCCAAGGGGCTGAAGAGATTTACAAAACAGTTGGTATCAAAGATGGATTATCATTGCTTTATCATCAATTACTTCCTGATGCGGCTGTAACGGACTTGGCGAACGGCTCTCATTTAATCCATAGCCTTTATCATCCCACATTGGCTTATCAATCAGGTCGAGCTTTCTTTTTAAGTGGTTTTATTAATCCCGAGGAATTGGCAAATAAGTATTTTGTTTACAGTAAGAATGAAAAACTATTACGCGCTGAAGATCAAATCTCTCAGGACAGAGTGCTTTCTTTTGGTGATGATGAGCTTATTTGGGAAAAATATTTAGATCAACTGCCTAAAAGCTTTTTTGATGAAGGAGCTAAGTTTTTATTAAAAGTACATCCAATTTATGCAGGCAAATTATCGCTGGCGAGGCCTGATAAATTCGGAAAAAAAGTGTTACATGGTGTTGATGAAAAGCTATCTGTGGCTAAGAGGAAAATGACACAGTATCGTTATTTATTGGGTAAAAGCAATAGAACTTTACCACCAAAAGTTAATGAAGAGTTATTCCTTGGAACAGAGCTTTTCAATCGTTTTATTTATTTAATAGCTATGAGAGAGAAGCCTCAATTAGATAAATTGCTTAAGGCCATGCCGATTAAGTGTATTGACTTTGAGTCAGAGTGTCTAAAGATAAAATTAGAAATTCTATTTTTTCTCAATCCACATTTAAAAAATGAAGTTCGCTCTTTAAGCCTTGCTATTCATCAAAATAAGAGAGGAAGTAAAGAAGAGGTGGACAGTCTTTTTAAACGACATGTTATAGATAAAGAGGGGGAAATTAGATAGTGAGAATACTTCTAGTGACCTCTGAGCCACCACTGCCTATGGGACATGTCTCAGCTCGTTGGTTCTACGTGCTTTTAAAGGAAATGCATATTCATGGTCATCAAGTGGATGTATTGTCTTCCTATTCAAAAGAAGAAGAGTATGAAATATCATCTCAATTATTATCACATTTTGATGGAGTTCGTTTTTTTGCCTATCCTTTCGATAGGAGAAATGGGATTGTTGAAAAAGTTAATTCATTTGTGAGTCCAGGCTCTTATCAATTTTCCAAAGAATTCGTAAAAAAATATCAATTGCTGACTAAAGAAGCGGACATGATTCATTGTGAGCAGCTATCAACAGCCATGGTGTCGTCTACTACAAAAGCTCAACCTATTGTGGTTAATATCCATCATTTGTTTTCAGTGGATTTAGCTGATGAAAAAATCTATTCACTTAAAGAAGGACTAATTAGAAAGAGGCAGTTCGTAAATGAGAAAAAAATAATAAAAAAGTTAAATTATGCAACGACAGTGAGTTCTGAGCTTGGGAGGCATTTAAAAAAAATAAATCCAAAAATTAATACGGAGTGGATTCCATTTTCATTGAGCTTTGATGAATATCAGGTGGAGGAGCGAGAAAGGGTTTATGATTTTGGTTTAGTCGGCAATATGAATTGGTTCCCTTCTTTTTCCGCAGCGGTTAATGTGATTGAAAAAATATGGCCTAGTGTAATAAAGAAATGTCCGACGGCTAAGCTCTTGGTCGCAGGTTGGGGTGCTGATACAAAACTGTCTCAATATAAAGATACTCCAGGACTAACGCTTTTATCAGATGCACCTTCAATACTTGAGGTTTTTAACTCCATAGGTACTTTGCTCTATTTTCCTAATAAAGGGTCAGGGGTAAAAGTTAAAATACTTGAAGCCTTATTGATGAAGTGTGCCGTGATTACCAATGAGGCGGGGGTTGAGGGCTTGCACCCGCAAGTTATACAAAACATAAATGTTTGTAACAACCTTCAGGAATTCATAAGTTCAGCCATTAATGTTAATCAAGATCATATTAAAAGAGATGAACAAGGATCCTTAGGGCGAGAGAGTGTTTTGAAGAATCATAGCTCAAAAGAGAGTTACGATAAGCTTATGTCTTTTCATGGTAATGCGAGTGCATCTTTTCGAGTTAAAAGAGAGTGAAAATAAAATATGAAGATATGATGTAAATAAAAAATATATTTTATTTCTCATAGGTTTAAGGGAGTCATGTTTAATGGTCAAGGTTGTCAGCTAAATAGAGATGACGTTTTTCTTTACTTGCTAGGTTTAATTGAATTCTAGCCACTTCTTCGTTGGACCTATTAGCAAGAATAAGGTCGCATTTAGAGGTGACAATAAAACCACTCTTTTTGTTTGTGTTTAAATTATAGATGGGTGCAATGTTTTGGAAATTTATATTAATGACCAAAAGCTGCGATGATTCAACTTCTTCAACGGTGTGTTCTGGTATGTTACATGGTCGATATTCATCAGAGCTTTGAGTGAGAGTGGTTCCTATAATTTCATGACAATATTGATCAATTAAGGGGAGCCTTTTGTAACGCTGACTCCAAGGAATACAGCGAATTTCTTCAATCGAGTGAGAGCAAATTTCCATATAGCGTAGATTATACCAAATATGTGTGCCATTGAGAGCATAGACTTCGACGATTTCATCAGAGTCGAACATATCGAGAGAGTTGGCTCCAAGTCGGTGTCCACAGTTCTGTAAAACTCGCCATAAAAATTGCTTCTCTTGTTTTAAATCATAGTTTTCTGAAGTCAGACTGAGCCATGTGTTCAAGTACTCTTTGGTTTCATTGAGAACTCTTATTTTTGTTTGAATGGGTAGTTGGCTGTAGATGGGTAACTTTGGGTTAGAATAGGGAAGGGCTTGAGCCTTAGGAAAGGTGTGATTTGTAAGCTCTGCGAGCTTATGCAATACAGACTTGAATTCATCTTTGATCTTCTCATCAGTGTTATTGATTTTTCGTGAAAATTTCAAAATGTCCTCGTTATAGTAGTAGTGTTTATGTTTACACTATCTACATATAACGGGAGTTAAAGATTAAATCAATAATTAGGCGGCTCTATTTTCCATTGGATTCTTTAATGATTCGGGTTGGAAAACCAATAAATCCTTCCATAAGTATTGATATTGCTCAACAACTTCTAAACAAGCGGGAGGTGTTTTGGAGGTGTCTTCAATGAAAAGCATTCTCACAGACTCTCCATCAATAATTGGTAATTTGAACTCAGAGAGAACCTCTTTACCACCTAAGTATTCAAAATATTTATCTATTTTAAACTTTGTTACGCCACAAGTGATCCAGCGAGGAATATCAAACTGCTGATGATAGCTTAATGCGTAAGCAGTGGTGAGATCTCTGAGCCATTTGCAAAACTCTCTTCCTTTTTGTTTGTAAACAGGGTTGATGGTCCAAGAAGAGTCATATGTGATTTCTCGGCCATCATTTAAAATATTCTCAACTATGGGAGAGTTTTCGTACTCTGTTCCCTTGAGGAGCTTTAAAAGTGGAAATTGAATTTTGAATCTTTGGCATTGAGAGAGTCTGATGGACTTGTACATAAACATAGGTTCAAGTTCTCCATTTTCAAGCTCTTCCGCGGCAATAAGATGAGAGGCTACAAAGTCATCCTCCCCCATTGGTAATACATTAGACTTGTATTCTTGTCTGTAGCCAAGTTCTTTGGCCCAGAGTGCTTTTTGCCAAAGTTTAAGAGCTTTTTCATTATAAATATGGATAGGCTCATCGATTAAAACAAATTGAACTTTCATTGATAGGTTCTCCTCAGAATTAAGCTGTTTTTGCTAGTTGATGGTTGTCCTTCTGGCTTATATTTTGAAGAATGCTAATATAGAGGTCAGCGTACTGGTCGAGGGCTAGTTCAACAACATGTTGATCTTCAGGTGAAAGAACATCAATCATTTTGAAAGCTTTTTCTAAATGATCAGGGTCTTCATTGGAGTGAACTTTTAAGAATGAGGCTGCCTTAGGTCCATGGGCTTCGCGCGCATGATTGTAAGCGTACTCTCCAGATCTAACCGCCGCTCCTTCTAAAGCAAATATCCATCCAAAGAGTCCAACAACATTGCCTTGGTGAGATAGCCAGTAATAAAGACTTTGGTGGAAAAACTTCATGGCATTTGTTGGGGGTATATCACTGACTTTAAGATCAAGAGCTTTTAAATCATTTTCTAGAAGTTTTTCATGTCCCTTTTCTTCGGTAGCATGGGCTACAAAACGATTAGATAAAGTCGTGTATTTTTGAGGCATCACGGCGGCCGCATAAGCCAGTATACGAGTTGAGTTGAGAACGTACTCATGAGTGTCCCTTAACCATTGAGTGTAACAATGTGGGTCACTCCACGGGAAAGAGCAAAGAGCTTCGTTAATTTTAGTCATATTTTTTTCAAACGTATCTCTAAATTGATTCACTAGTATCCTCCTAATACAAAGTTTTCTTATATCCTATCAAAAGTGATGATCGGAGGAGTACGAGAAAGAGTGATAAACTAGAAAATGGTCAAATAACTATTAGTTAGTCCATTAAATTGAAATGATTTAAGTTGATTTTTAGGCCTAAAGTTTGACATGATGATAAAATACAATTTATTTGTGATTATACTTTAGGCAATTTTAATAAAAGAGGTGTTGTAAAAGGTAAGTTAATTACGCGGTCTGGGTTTTAGTCTTTAAGCCCATTTCTTTAGCCCAGATCTTTTTTCTATAATCGGTGAAAGTATCAAGAAGATCATAGCGAGGGACTTTATAAAGTTTAGACATTTTAGCTAAAACATTCATAGGGGGCCAACAAGTGCCACGTTCAATGTTAGAGATAAATTGGGCATTTGAGTGACCGCAGGCTTCAGCCACTGTCATTTGTGTTACTCCAGCGTCTTTTCTGAATTTTTTTAAACGTTCACCAAAAGCTGTACAAAGTTTTTTTTCATAAGTATTCATGGCTGTCTCAAAGCTCCTTAAATATAAGATACTGTCAATTTCCTACAAATTAGACCAAAGGGCAAAGGAATTGTAAAAAATAGTACAAATGTAACATTACGTCACTCAACGTAATTTTTCTTTGTATTGTTTAAAAGTGCTGTGATCGAGTCAGTTGAAAAAATAAAAAATATTACTTTACTTGACTGAAGCGACTTTGGGGGGGGGCGGTTAGGTAGTATAGGTGAAATATCTTGAAGCGACGCCATTCAGTAGATTAACTGAATTTAATCCCATTTGATCACAAGGAGGAAGAACCTAAAGCTAAAATGATCTGTTGATATGGTTGACGTTACTAGTAAGACAAAGGTCTGGCGCTTAATTGTTCTCTGTTTTTCCTAAAAACTAAATTGTCTTTCATTTCAGTTAATTTGAAATTATGGTCTCCTTATTTATGAGTAAAACTTTGGAGAGAGTTGATGGATGAGTTTGCATTGATAAATAAGCTGGTTTCACCAATCCATAATAAGGAAGGGGTGATTTTGGGGAGAGGAGATGATTGTAGTATTGTTGATTTTTCCCAAAATGAATATCTAGTTCAAACGACAGATTGTTTAGTTCAAGACATACACTTTCGTACACAAACAATGACGGCCTCGGAAATAGCAAAAAAAACTTTACTGGTTAATATGAGTGATATTTCTGCCATGGGGGCAAGGCCTCATTGGTGTCATTTGAGCTTGGCCGTTCCTAAAAATATTCAAGAAAGTTGGGTTGAAGATTTTTTTCAGGCTTTAAATGATTCTTTACAAGATAATAATATTCAACTTTTAGGAGGAGATTTATCACAAAGTCCTCGTGATATTTTTATAAATGTTCATCTCAGTGGTAAGGTGAAAAAAGATCATGTGAAAAAAAGGGAAGGATTAGGGAAACCTTCGGTTCTTTTAGTAACAGGTCCTTTAGGGGATTCTTCTGCAGGATTGTTTTGTTTAGAGAATCAAGTTGAGGGCTTTCCACTACTTGTTGGAGCCCATAAGTCGCCACCGAATGAGTCTCAAAAAGCCATTTGGTTATCAAAGCAAAGTGAAGTGTTAGGGCTTATGGACTTGTCAGATGGACTTTTAAGCGATTTGGAAAGAATTCCCACGGGATTTTTGAATGTTGATTTAAATAAAATCCCACATTCAACCGACTTAGAAAAGTTTTGTAACTTGAAGAATTTTGATCCGATGAGGTTTTCGATTGCTGGTGGAGAAGATTATGTTCTCTTATTGTCTTGTAAAAAAGAGAAGGTGAGTCGTCTTTGTTCTC
Source organism: Bdellovibrionales bacterium (assembly GCA_964229765.1). Taxonomy (GTDB): domain Bacteria; phylum Bdellovibrionota; class Bdellovibrionia; order Bdellovibrionales; family JAGQZY01; genus JAGQZY01. Next base: position 73,090 of record CAXREJ010000051.1, read on the forward strand.
ATTTTCAAAAAGAGTTCGGAGAGGAACTCTATGCTATCGGGGAAGTGCTCGAGGGAGATAAAAAAGTTTTGTTTTTTAAAGATGGTAAAGAGTGTGTTCCCACTTATAAAAAGTTTTCTCACTTTTGAAGACTGGCTTATGAAAGTGAGTTTTGACTTTTATCTTTTATATTAAAAAATAATGAGTAAGCGATTATTGATCTTGCTGTGAGAACTTCTGTTTTTGTTCTCTTTATAAACCATTAGTCTCAGAAAGATCTTCTCCAACGATTGATTCTTTCTCCCCAAGATAAGCTAAAGTCTGATGTCTGTTTTTTTCTCCACTGACCGGCCACTGATTTATTGATTTCCATTAATGTCGGATATGTATGAATAGTGCTTAATATTTTATTCAAGCCTATATTGTGTTTCATGGCTAAAACATATTCAGTAATAAGCTCTCCTGCGCGCGGTCCCACAATAGTAACACCGAGAACCTTATCTTTGCCTGGGGGGGTCAGAACTTTGATGAAGCCTTTAGCTTCTTCATCGGTGATGGCTCGATCAGAGTCTTTAATAGAATAACTAGTGACTTGATAGGGAATATTTTGTTGATGGGCCTCTTTCTCATTGAGGCCCACTCGTGCCACTTCTGGATCAATGTAAGTCGCACGTGGAATAATATGATAGTTAACTTTAAAGCCCCAGAAGGGTTGGATCATAGAGTTCACGGCGCAATACCAAGCTTGGTGTGAGGCTGTGTGCGTGAATTGATAGGGACCAGCTACATCACCGCAAGCATAGATATTTTTATAGTTAATTGTGCGAAGATACTTATCCACTTGAATAGTGCCATTGGGATTGAGTGGAACATCAAGGTGGTTTAGGCCAAACCCTTCAGTATTAGGTTTGCGTCCAAGGGCTAATAAAATGCAGTCACTTTCAATCTCTTGGTTTTGACCATTTTGTTTATAGGTAATGTATTGCTTACCCTTGTAGATCCTAAAGCCTGTTACGGAACAGTTGAGTTTCAAATTTATATTTTCGTCACGAAAAGATTGAGTAACAGAGTCAGAAACATCTGAGTCCTCGTTGCTTAAAAGTGAGCTCTGATTCTCTATAATAGTCACAGAAATTCCAAGGCGAGAAAAGGCCTGGCTCAGTTCACAGCCAATAGGTCCTCCTCCGATTATTGTCATTTTTTTTGGTTTTTCTCGAAGACTCCAAATAGTGTCAGAAGTGTAGAGTTTAACTTTTTCTTTTCCTGGCCAATCAGGCAGGAAGGGGTGGGCACCAGTGGCTATGGTAATATTTTTGGTTGAAAGTATTTGATCATTAACTTGTATTTCGTGGGGAGATAAAATAGTGGCCTGGCCTTGATAGCAATCCACTCCTAGGCTTGTATAGCGTTCGACAGAATCATGTGGTTCGATGGATTTAATGATTCTTTGAATTCGGTTCATGATGTCTGAAAATTCAAACTCGACATGAGTTTTTTTGAAGCCAAGTTTTGATGACCTTTGAGTATCATAGAGAAATTTAGCCGAGCGGATGAGGGCTTTACTGGGAACACAGCCTGTATTTAAGCAGTCGCCTCCCATCTTGTTTTTTTCTATGAGAGCCACTTTTGCTTTAGTGGCAGCACATATGTAGGATGTGACTAATCCTGCGGAGCCGGCACCTATGGTAACCATATTATATTCATACTTTGACATTTTCATGGCCTTTCTTTTTACGAACCTTACCCATAGTTTTTTTAATAAGAACTGGAACAAGTCCTAAAGCAATAAATGAAATGAGAACGGAGGGGGTTAGAATTCCTTGTAGAGAGTTAATTTGAGAGAGTTGGGTTCCAGCATTTACATAGATTAAAGTTCCAGGCAACATCCCTATTTGACTAACAATAAAAAAGGTGGAGGTTCTCATTGAAGTTAAACCCATGACGAGATTGATTATAAAAAAGGGAACAACAGGAATAAGTCTAAGACTAAAAAGATAAAAGGCTCCTTCGTCACGAACGCCTTTGTTAATCTTTTTTATGGAACGGCGAAACTGTTTTTCAACCCATTCGCGTAATAGATAGCGAGCCGATAAAAAGGCAAGAGTTGCCCCGATAGTGCTGGCAAAGGAAATAATAAGGGTGCCGAGAATTACTCCGAAAAGAGCTCCTCCAAGAAGAGTGAGGATAACAGCACCTGGAATAGACAAAGCAATACTGAAAATGTAGATTATCATATAAACGGCAATAGTTTGAAGCGGGTGATTTTGATAGTAATCCATAAAGTCACCTTGTTTAGACTTTATGGATTCCAGGGTCATGTAGTGATGTAAATCGAAAATGTAGATCAGTGCGACAAGGCCGATGGCGCCTGCAAAAAGTAAATACCTACCTATATTATTCATAAAACATCCTTGCATATAAACGGGCTGAATGTGAGTGGTGAAGTAAAAAGCTTTTAAAGGTTACTATCACGGGTCAATTTGTTATGTATTCGTTGAATATCTTATTTTGTGACTTTTTTTAGAGAAGTTTCCGTTTTAAAGAGGGTTAATCAAAGCTTAAACATCACTTCTCGAAGTATGCGTAAAAGTTCAGGATCGTATCTGTCTTTAAGTTTTTTGGTCATAAACTCGATGGCATCTTTAGGAGTCATAGGCTGGTTGTAGGATCTTTGTGTGGTCATCGCATCGTAAGTATCGGTGATTGCGATGATACGAGCCATAGGATGGATATCACTCCCGGGAAGCTCTTGCGGGTAACCATTGCCAAGAAAACTTTCATGGTGTTCAAAGCAGCAGGCTTTAATGGCGTCACTTACGTCATACTCTGAAAGTATTTGCAAGCCAAACTCAGGGTGCTTTTTCATTTGAGCCCATTCTACATCATCGAGGGCTCCCTTTTTACAGATGATATCAACGTCGACCCACTTTTTTCCGATATCATGGAAAAGGGCTCCGCGGCCAAGTTCGGTGAGTTCTTCTTCTGTATATCCTGCTAATCTTCCGATTCCTAACGCGTAAACACCCACATCAAGAGAGTGATTATAGGTGTAAAAATCATGGGTGGACAAGCTGATGAGATGGTCCATCCCTTCAGGTTCTTGCTCCATAAACTTTACAAATTGGTGAATCAGTTTTTTTGAGTCTTCTAGGGCGGCTCCCACATCAGGGTTTTCGTAGATTTCCTCGACTAAAGACAGAGAACTTTCTCTTAATATTTCAGCTTTTTCTTTGGCAGCAATAGATTCATTTTCAAGCTGACCATGGATGAAGTCTTTAAAAGTTTGTCTTTGAGTGTTGGGAATATAAAAGCGGCCGGAATCTCCAATTTTGGCTAATTTTTCAGCTCTTAAAGAGTCTCCCACTCGAAGGTAATGAATATAACGGTCTCGAATTTGAAGATAGATATCAAAGGGGAGGGCTAGTTCTGGTGTGAGGGAACCGACACGCACATTAAAATAATCAGTGTTCATTCTAAAATTTTGCCACGAATAGCCATAGATTCAAGTGAAGCTTTTTTACGGTGCAGGAAGTTGAAGGGATATATGGAGGGAAATTTTGACTTATTGACCTGACTTTTTTAGAATTCTTTTTCGTCAAGGGGAGCTATGGGACTGTATTTCGATACCCCAATTCAATATCTCAAAGGAGTCGGACCTAAATTAGGAGGTCTGCTTAAAAAAAAAGGAATTCATACCTTTGAAGATTTAATTCAGAATTATCCTCGTACTTATGAGGATCGGCGAGCCGCTCGCAATATCGCTTCTTTAAATGTGGGAGAGACAGTCAGTATTAAGGCTGAAGTGATTAACGTTAGTTCGTACAATTTAGGAAAGTCCAAGCGTAAAGCCTATGACGTTACCGTTAGAGATGGTTCAGGAGTTATTCACTGTAAATTCTTTCGAGTTCCTTATCGTGGTTATTTTGAGAGATTTCAACCCAAGCAACAAGTGCGTGTGATTGGAAAAGTCACTCATTACCGCGGGCGAGTGGAGTTTCATCATCCTGACATTCAAGATATCAAATTAGATGAAGCCTCGATAGAAGATGAGCTTGTTCCAATATACTCTGAAACAGAAGGGTTGACTTCGACCCGATGGCGAAAGATCGTTCAAGGGGCGACTGAGCTTTTACAAAACAACGAGGTTGAAGGCTATGAAGAAAAGCTTCCACTCTGGCTTATTGAAAAATACCAATTAGCGCCATTGAGAGAAACACTTATTTCTATACATTCGCCACCTAAAGGTGCGGGGCGAGATTTTTTGGATTACAAATCTCCTTATCATCAAAGAATTATATTTGAAGAGTTTTTTTGGTTAGAACTTTTACTGGCCGCTAAAAAACAAGGAATAAAAAAAGAAAAATCTCCGGCGATGGTCAAAGAGTGCGGATTGTGTGAGAAGCTGAAAAACACATTGCCCTTTGAATTAACCCCGGCTCAATTAGAAGCTATTCGAGAAATTAGACAGGATTTGTCTCATCCTCATCCTATGCATCGAATGGTGCAAGGAGATGTTGGAAGTGGGAAGACTCTTGTGGCATTGATGTCGGCTCTTGTTGCCATAGAAAATGGTTATCAAGTGGCGCTGATGGTGCCCACTGAAATATTGGCTCAACAGCATTTCAAAGGAGCTTTAAAGCTGCTGGAACCATTGGGTATAAAGATTGGTTTTCTCTCAGGGAGTATGAAGCCTAAAGAAAAAGCAGAAACATATGAAGCTATAGCGAGTGGACACTTTCAATTGGTTGTTGGCACACACGCCCTCATTCAAGAAGGGGTGGAATTTAAAAGTTTAGGACTTGTTATCGTTGATGAGCAACATCGCTTTGGTGTGGAACAAAGAAAAAAACTGAAACAGAAAGGGCAAAGTCCCCATTTTCTTTTAATGACAGCGACTCCCATCCCTCGAAGTTTGGCAATGACTGTTTATGGGGATCTTGATGTTTCCATAATTAATGAAATGCCTAAAGGGAGAATTCCTATTGTTACTCGAATGACTTATCAGAGTAAGAGAGACAAGGTTCTTGGCTTCGTTCATGATCAGATTAAAAAAGGGCGACAAGCCTATATCGTTTATCCTTTAGTGGAAGAAAGTGAGAAAATGGATCTTTCTAATGCGACTGATGAATTTGAGCGTGTAAAGAAAGAACTTCCCGATTTGAGGGTGGGATTGATTCATGGAAAAATGAAAGGGGAAGAAAAAGATAAAGTAATGAGAGAATTCAAAGACCATCAATTTGATATTTTGGTTTCAACCACAGTTATTGAAGTGGGTGTTGATGTTCCCAACGCCAATATTATCTGGATTGATCATGCAGAGCGATTTGGACTCTCTCAATTGCATCAACTGCGTGGACGTGTGGGCAGAGGGCAGCATAAAAGTTATTGTGTTTTGTCTTTAGGGCATGCTGTTTCTGAGGAGTCACGTGAAAGAATAAAACTTATGGAGAACACCGCTGATGGTTTTAAAATTTCTGAAGCCGATTTAGAGATTCGAGGCCCAGGGGAATTTCTCGGCGCTAGGCAGTCGGGTTTGCCAGGATTTCGTATGGCCAACCTTGTTCGTGACTTGCCGATATTAAAGCAGGCAAGGCAAGCCGCTTTTGAGGTATTGCAAAAAGATCCTCAGCTCAATCAAAAGCAACATCATTTTTTAAAAAAAGAGATTCTTGAAAACAAAGAAATGCTTGGTTAAGCCCATAACCTTCAGTTGGGTGATGAAATTCTTAGATGTGATGGGAGTGAATTTCCAGGGTTTTGTCACTCGCTGGCCATCCTCTCCGTTACTTAACTTCAGCCCTCATTCGAAGTATGTGGTATTCTCCTTATTTTAAATGAAGTTTGCGCTCCTTGAATTTAACTCTTTCGCGGCAGCCTCTTTAAGGAAGTTTGGTATTTATTACAAAGCTGTACAATGGTTAAACGGCTCATTGGGACTTATAAAATAAGCAAATGCCAGCAGGTTTTTGGTTCTTCTCAAATCTAATTGATTTAGAAGGAGAACTTTGATAAAAATCTGTACATTACTGAAATCTTTACAGATTTGCTAATTCAGTAAAAACAAAAAACGTCACTTTCTCTATTGCCCAAGCGTGTCATAAATGTTATAAAGTCCCTCGATAAACGGAGGATCAATGGGCGAAGAAGTGAAGGATGATATTTTTAAAGTTGGGGACAACGCTGTATATCCTGGTCATGGTGTGGGAGAGGTTGTAGCTGTTGAGCAAAAAGAGATGATGGGTTGTAAACAGGTTTTTTACTCCATTAAAATCCTTGAAACCGGTATGAAAATATTAGTTCCTAAAAACAATGCTAAGAACGTAGGACTTCGTCCGATTATTTCAAAAACAGAAGCTTCTAAAGTTCTTAATATTTTACAAGAAAAAGACGTTAAAATTGACAACCAAACTTGGAATCGTCGTTATCGTGAATACATGGAGAAGATTAAAACCGGATCTGTGTATGAGATCGCTGAAGTTCTAAGAGATTTATTCTTATTAAAAGTTGATAAAGAACTGAGTTTTGGAGAGCGTAAGATGCTGGACACAGCTCGTAATCTTTTGATTACAGAACTCTCTTTAGCAACGACTAAAAAAGAGCTTGAGCGCGATGAGGTAAAGGCTATCTTTGGTGTTGAGGACGCTGAAGAAAAGCAAGCCTAAATAAAGATTGGGTGTTATGGGAGTGTGAGCCAGAGGATTGGGACCTCTGGCTTTTTTTTACCTAGGGGCTGTTGTCAAATCATCCAGCGACTGCGGCTTCAATCTCTCGCCATTTTTGAGTTGTGCTCGCCTTCACCTTATTCGATGTGGCTCTGGCCACACCTCATAAAGTTCAGTCTGCGCTTAACTCAAAATGACTGAGGTATTGAATCCTCATTAGGCTGATGAATTGTCAACAGCCCCAAACTTCAGAGTTCATTAAAGTTGATATTTAAAATTTTTAGAACATCCGACTCAGGCGGTTCAATGAGATCGTCAATGTTCTATTTAAAGCTCGTATAGTTCTTAGATTTTTCATTTAATTGCATTCCTAAGGCTGATGTAGTCACACTGCTTCTTCTAGTTATACAAGGGACAAAAAGCCCATTCTGGTGTTAAGGTAGTCTGTTATATTTTGGAAGTTTAAAAGGAGATTCTATGTCAGATCCGGTCCGTGTTCGATTTGCCCCCAGTCCTACAGGTTATTTGCATGTGGGAGGTGCGAGAACGGCATTGTATAATTATCTTTATGCAAAAAACCACGGTGGACAATTTATTCTCCGTATTGAAGACACCGATTTAGAACGCAGTACAGATGAGTCCTTAAGGATGCAGATCAGTGACTTACAGTGGTTAGGACTTAACTGGGATGAAGGTGTTGACCCTGAAACTTTAGAATCAAAAGGGGGATACGGCCCTTATCGTCAGAGTCAACGTCTTGAAATTTATCAGAAGTACTGTGTTGAATTACTGAAAAGTGGCAAAGCTTATTATGATTTTCGCAGCGATGAAGAGTTAGAAAAAATTAAGAACGAATCGGAAAAGTTCACCCGTATTCCAAGGCCTGACAATATTCTCGATTACGAAGAAGCCTTAAAAAAGGTCAATAGTGGAGTGCCTGCGGCCATTCGGTTCAAAGTGGAAGGTGGTGAAGATCATGTTATCGAAGATTTGGTGAGAGGTGAAGTTAGGCTGCCTGAGGATATGGTTGGTGACTTTATTATTATGCGCTCTAATGGAATGCCAGTTTATAACTTTTGCTGCGCTGTCGACGATGCCTTAATGAAAATCACCCACGTTTTTCGTGCGGAGGAACACCTGAGCAATACTCTGAGGCAAAAGATGATTTATGAGGCCCTGGGTTTTCAGTTGCCGCAGTTTGGACATTTATCTCTTATCTTAGGAGCTGATAAACAAAAGCTGAGTAAACGCCATGGTGCCACCAGTTGTAATCAGTATCGTGAAACCGGTTATTTACCAAAAGCTCTTTTAAATTTTATAGCTTTACTGGGCTGGTCTCCAGGACAAGACCAAGAAATCTTAAGTTTGACAGAATTAATAGAAAAGTTTGATGGTACCAGACTTCATACTGCTGGAGCGGTTTTTGATCAGGATAAGTTTAAATGGATGAACTCGGTTCATCTAAGAGCTTTGGATAACTCGGTCTTGTGGGATCTATTAAAACCTTTATTTGAGCGAGAAAATATTAGCCTTCCAGAGAGTGAAGACTTTATCCATAAGTCTCTTGATATTTTTAAACCAAAAATGGAAACACTTGTGGATGCTCCCGAGCTCTATCGTCCAATTGATGGTAAACTTTTTGAAGTGACTGAGGAAGGTCAAGAAGTTCTCAATTGGGAGGAAACTCAAAAAGTCTTAAATGCTTGGGAAGAGGAGTTGAAACTTAATCATGCCCTCTATTTAACGGGTGAGGAATTTGATGAAATACAAAATCGAGTGAAAGAAAAGGCGGGAGTAAAAGGAAAGCATTTGTTTATGCCTATTCGTGTTGCGGTGATTGGTAAGCCCCATGGAGCTGATCTTAAATCGCTAGTACCTTTAATAGAGAGGCAGTCTTTACTCGCTCGAGTCAAAAAGTGCAGAGGTGAAGCATAAGTATGAGTCAGGTTTTTGAAATAGTAAGCGATCATAAACCAGCTGGTGATCAACCCAAAGCTATTGAAAAGTTAGTACATGACTTTAAGGAGGGAGTGAAGCATCAAACTCTACTTGGAGTTACGGGAAGTGGTAAAACCTTTACCATGGCCCATGTCATTGAAAAGTTGGGAAGACCAGCCTTGATTCTGGCACCCAATAAAACTTTGGCGGCTCAGCTGTTTGTTGAGTTTAAAGAACTTTTTCCTAATAATGCTGTTGAGTACTTTGTTAGTTACTATGATTACTATCAACCAGAAGCTTATATACCGACTACGGATACATACATAGAAAAAGACTCTGCGATTAACGAACAGATTGATCGCATGAGGCATTCGGCCACCCACTCTTTGCTAGATAGAAAAGACGTTATTATTGTGAGTAGTGTGTCTTGTATTTATGGGTTGGGAAGTCCTGAGGCTTATGAAGGGATGCTTGTTCAAGTGATCAGCAATACGGATATGAAACGGGATCATCTTTTACGAGAACTTGTGCGGATTCAATACACCCGTGGGGACCATGATTTTCACAGAGGAACTTTTCGAGTCAGGGGGGATGTTGTCGATGTGTTTCCCCCGTATGAAGATTCAAAAGTCATAAGAATTGAATTTTTTGGAGATTTTGTTGAACGTATATGTTGGTTTGATCCTATTACTGGTGAAGTGTTTGAAGAGTTGGATCAGATTGCAATTTATCCTGGAAGTCATCATGTCAATACAGAGGAGAGGCAAAAGAAAGCCATTAAAACCATTCAAGAAGAATTGCAGCAGCGTTTAGCTTACTTGAAAGAGAGCATGAAGTATGATGAGGCCAAAAGATTAGAACAAAGAACTTATTACGATATAGAAATGATTGAAGAGCTTGGTTTTTGTCAGGGCATTGAAAACTATTCAAGGCATTTTACAGGTCGAGCGGAGGGAGAAGCCCCTCCGACTTTACTTGAATATTTTCCTGATGATTTTGTGACCTTTATTGATGAGTCCCATGTGACCGTGCCTCAGATTGGGGGAATGTACCGAGGGGATAGAGCTAGGAAAATGACTTTGGTTGAGCACGGTTTTCGGTTGCCATCAGCTCTTGATAATCGACCTTTAAATTTTCAAGAGTTTGAGAAGTTGGTCAATAAGGTTGTTTATGTTTCTGCCACCCCTGGTAACTATGAAAAGGAAAAATGTCCTCAGCACATTGTGGAACAAATTATTAGACCGACTGGTTTAGTGGATCCCATTGTGGAGGTGAGGCCAGCAACTACACAGGTGGATGATCTTTTGGGTGAAATTCGACAAAGGGTCAAAAAGAAAGAGCGTGTCTTAGTGACGACTTTAACTAAGAAAAGTTCTGAAGACTTAACGTCTTACCTCAATGGAGTTGGTATTAAAGTTAAGTATTTGCATAGCGATATTAAAACAGTGGAAAGAAGTGAGATCATTAGAGATTTGCGTTTGGGTATCTTCGACGTGTTAGTGGGAATTAACTTACTTAGAGAGGGATTGGATATTCCCGAAGTGAGTTTAGTAGCCATCACAGATGCTGATAAGGAAGGATTCTTACGGTCCGAGCGCTCTCTAATTCAAACAATTGGTCGAGCCGCTAGGAATGCAGACGGTCGAGTGATTTTGTACGCCGATAAAGTGACACAATCAATGAGCGTTGCCATGGATGAGACGGCAAGAAGGCGACAAATTCAGATGGAGTACAATCGGGTTCATAATATTACTCCCCAGACCATTTCTAAGAAAATTTCAGAAGGACTTGTTGAAATCTACGAGTCACACTCAACAAGGCAGCTTAACAAAAAATCAGAACTCAATGACTTGCTTGAAAAACCCAGTGAGATATCACGAGAAGTTAAAGAGTTACGTAAAAAAATGAAGAAAGCTTCTGATAACCTTGAGTTTGAAGAAGCTGCTCGCTTTCGAGATAAAATCAAACGATTGGAAATACTACAGCTTGAGTTACTCGATGGAAATCTCTCTTCTTAAGGTTTGATATTGATGGACTCTAAGAGTGATGAGCGTATTGAAAATTTAAAATTAAAAGTGGCAGACTTTCCACAAACTCCTGGTGTGTATTTGATGAAGAATAACGCCGGAAAAATTATTTATGTGGGGAAAGCGGTGCGCTTACGCAGTCGAGTGCGTAGTTATCTCAATCCCAATATTGAGCACAGCAAAACACAACTCTTAGTGAGAAATATTGCCAATATTGATTATATTTTAACGGAAACTGAAGCGGAGGCCTTTTTACTGGAAGCCTCTTTAATTAAAAAGCACAGACCACGTTATAATATAAGATTAAAAGACGACAAAGCTTATCCCTATATTCGATTAAGTCTTAAAGATGATTTTCCTCGTTTTTATTTAGCGCGAAAAGTTATCAGTGATGGTTCTCAATATTTTGGTCCTTATACAAGTGGCTATGTTGTTAAAAATACCATTCGCTTTCTCAATCAATCTTTCCAGATTAGAGACTGTGCTGATCATTTTATGAAGGCTCGCAAGAGACCTTGTATGACTTATCAAATTGGCGCTTGTACAGCTCCCTGTGTAAAACTTGTGGATGAAAATGAGTATGGAAAACAAGTTAAGAGAGCCAAGAAGTTTCTTGAGAAAGAAACGACCACTGTCATTAAAAAGTTAAAAAAAGAGATGCTCGAACTTGCTGAAGAAGAGAAATTTGAATTGGCGGCAAAGTTTCGCGATAGTATTGCAGCAATTGAAAGAGTTTTAGAAAAGCAGGCTGTAGTCAATGCCAATGCTACAAATAATCAAGATGTGATCGGCTTTTTTGGAGATGAGCGTGGAACTCTTATTGAAACTCTTCATATACGTCATGGTCGGGTCATTGGACAGAGAAACCAATTTTTCTCACAAATAAATCCTGAGAGTGATGGCGATGACATTAGGGAGTGGTTACCCTCTTTTATCAACCAATACTATCAAGAAAACATTGTGCCTGATGAAGTTTATCTTCCGACCGATTTAGGGCGAGACCTTATAAAACTTCTTGAAGACGTTTTTAAACATCGTGGACATGAAAATGTGAACATTACATTCCCAACTCATGTACAAGGACAAAAACTTGTCGAGATGGCGAATAAGAATGCGAAAAGTCACTTTGAGGCACAAGTTTCAAAATCGAGGAAGCAACAACAAGGGCTAGAGTTAATTGCTAAAAAATTACACCTTAAAGAAGCCCCTTTTAGGATTGAATGCTTTGATATCTCTCATTTTCAAGGGGAAGAAAGTGTCGGTTCTCAAGTGGTTAGTGAAAAAGGTGTATTAAATAAAGATCACTACAGAAGGTATAAAATAAAAAGTAAAACCGGTGGCGATGATTACGCGGCTTTGATGGAGGTTTTGGAAAGACGCTTGGCCCACGAAGAGTGGGAAGAGCCGGATCTTCTCATTATTGATGGTGGTAAGGGACAGTTGAATGCCGCAGTGAAGATTTTGAAAGAGTGCGGTAAGTCCTATATTCCTGTTGTTGGATTAGCCAAAGAGAGAACCAAGAGGAACTTTCAAGGGGAGCAGGTTGAGAAGTCGGCAGAAAGATTTTATTTGCCAGGAAGGCAAAACCCCGTGACCTTTGCCGAAGGTTCTGAAGCTTTTAAAATCTTAGTCGGCTTAAGAGATGAGGCTCATCGTTTTGCAATCACTTATCATAGAAAGCTTCGCGATAATCAAAGCTTTGGTTCAGAATTAGACGATATTAAGGGGCTTGGTCCCACCTTGATTAAAAAACTGTTGATACAGTTTGGCTCGGTGAGTGAAATTAGATCAAAAAGTGTGGAGGAGCTAAGACAAGTTCCTGGTTTAACCACAAAGGTGGCTGAAGAAATTATTAAACACTTAAATCAGTCTGAGAGTCCTACTCTCAATACGCCGTCTTAAAGTTCTTCTATTTCAGAAGTAAACGGACTCTATGTCCAAAAATTCAGGACACCCTTGGTTAAAGACTGTTGAAGATCCTTTATTGACATAATCTTAACATTAAAAGGCAAGACCTACGTCCTAAGATGAGAGCCCAGTCACACGATTGGGGAGCAATCGTGATAAAACCGTAGGTAAGGACATAAAGCTGGTGTGAGAGCCTAACACTTTTTTGATTAAGAAGTGAGGGAATTGGGCAATAGAAAACGCATCAGTTGACGACACGTCCAGGGAGGGGTGATGGGTCGACGGGGAAGTCTGTTTTTAATTGTTTTTTTCTTTGTTGTGAATGTATGGGGAGGGAAACAAGAATTTATTCTTCAGGATGTGTGTTCCGAGTTTATTGAACATACTTACTACACAGTCTGTTACGACGATCATCACCGGCAAGCACGCTGGGTAAAACACACTTTGACCTATGAACAAGTATCGGGCAAGCAGAAGCGAACTAATAACTATCGAAAAGATCCTTATTTATCTGACCCTGTTTTGGCTTCCGACTACAGGAACTCTGGCTATGATCGAGGACACCTTGTGCCGGCAGCGGATATGAAGCTGAATCGAACCTCCATGAGTGAAACATTTTATATGTCCAATATGTCTCCTCAAAAACCACGCTTTAACCAAAGAATTTGGGCTGCTATTGAGTGGGATATGCGAGGCTATGTTTTTGATTTTGGAACAGCCCATGTGATTACAGGGCCACTTTTACATGTGGGACTTGAGAGGATTAGATCCGGTGTGACCGTGCCGCAATGGTTTTACAAAATAGCCTACTTTCCTGAAGAGTCTATGATGAAGGCCTACCTCATTGAGAATGAAGAGGCTTTGGGAGCAGGTGCTGGAGACTTTTTGGTCACCGTGAATGAGGTGGAGCAAATGACGGGATTGGATTTCTTTTCAGAACTTCCTGATGTTTTAGAAGAGCAGTTGGAGAGTCAGCTCTAAGTTTGAGATTTTAAAAGACTCACTTAAGCATTAAGAATCAACTATGACTCATTAATCGTTGTTTTAGAAATCACCGGTCAGAGTTGCTCGCTCCAAAATGCACTTATTGTTATCAGATTATGCAGCACAACAATTGGGTTTGTTGAACCTCTAGAGTCTTTTAGGGACAATGAGTTATTCGACTTTGTTAAGTGATGTGGGGTCCTAATGGAAAAGATGATCAAATATTTTTTAATCTCAATTTTATCTTTAATGGTTTGGGAGACTCAGGCCGCTGTCACATGGTCTGAACCGGAAGTAGTGCCTGAAAAACTAGTCAGAAAGAACAGGAGAGTTCTTCGCTTTACGGGACAAACAGAACCTGGAGCAAGGGTTCGTATCAGAAATAATAAAATTAAACTCTACCTTGAAACCGGTGGGACACGTTGGGCTCGCATTCCCCAAAAGCACACTGTCCAGTTTCCTTTAACTGTTGATAGCTCCGGTTTTTTTACTTTTGATCTTTATTTGCCCACAGTCGCCGTGGAAATTCCTATTCAAGTTATGGAGAATAAAGTTTGGAAAACCACCAATCTTAATTTTCGGGTTCCCGACTCAGGTAAAGCCAATGACTTTGCTGCTATGGAAGAAAGTTTTAAAGACCATGGTGACCAAGGTGGTATGACGGGAATTGAGAAGGACGATAATTATTATTCGAGTAAAAGAGATCAGGGGCAAATCATTCAAGACCGTCTTGGTAAAAAGGGGTACGATGATTCCCGTTTTAAAGTATGGGGTGGTATAGGGATTTCCTATTTTAGTAACTCGGTGTCTCATTCTGGTGTGGGTTTCCCCAATGGGGGGATTAGCACTTCAGGAAGTTCTCTGGTTTTACCGGCTTTTGCTGGTGGTTTTGACTGGGATTATTCACCTAAATTTCTTGTTCAAGGAGCCATTAGAAGTGTATCTGGTTCAACCGACGATATTGGTTCTGGACTTGTTGTGACAGGAAATAACTTTAGCTGGTTACAAGGGCAGGCCAATGTTGTGTGGTTCAGCGATCATTTGAAAATGTCTAAAGGGCGTTTAGGGTTGGACGTTGGTTTTCAATTGCAAAGCCTTCCATTTTTTAAAGAAAGACAAGGGCAGGCCGCTTTAACTTACTTTGATAATTCTGTTTATAATTTTCACGTAGGTTTAATGTATCAGAAGAAAAATAATAAAATATGGAACTATGAATTTTATGGTCGTTATCTTTACCCTATAATGACGGGGGACGCCTTCGATCTCGATTCCAGCTTTCCCATGATGTTTGAATTTGGTGGGGGACTTAAACGACCTCTTACAAAAGGCCTTGGACTTGGGATTTTCTCCCAGGTTAATTATTTTTCAAGTGATGCGAAGTACACCGATCCTGTGGCAGGACCGCGCCAGTCATCCTTTGATTTAATGTTAATTACTGTTGAAGCAAGATTGATTGGATCGTTTTAGCTCGATGATTATTTGAATACGGACTTTGTTATTAATGGACGACGTATTCTTTTTCTTTAAGGGTAATTTTGCAGCAGGGACAGTGTCCTTGCTCTTTTATTTTAATGGCTTCATCGTCGTGTTTGTGCTCAAAAATCAACTCTGTTCCACATAAACAGCAGTGATTTTCAATCTCAATGTAGTCCTCTTGACGTGCTGTCAGTTTTTTTGTTTGAGGGCGAATCTGTTCCATTGTTGCAAATCCTTTATGAGTTAAAATTAATTTTTGTTTATACATTTCCATTCGGCGAACAGAGAGAACACTTAAGAGCTGGACGGAGCTTTTTATGTGATATGGCCTTGTCGACGGGGAAAGAATTGCTCGATTAGCAGCCTGTTGCGGCAATTTTGGGTGTTCTCTGGCCTTTTTTCCAGCCCTGGATTAGATTGATGCCATGGATTTTTGGACCACATTTGTTTCTGAGAGCTTACAGTCACCTTGGATGATTCGCCCCAAGCAAATCGTAGACTCAAGCACAGAGGACACCTCTGGCTTTTATATCTTTTTAGTTGAGGAGCTGCTTCCCGATGAGGCCTACTCCATGGTTTCAAAAATGATTTTAGCAATAAATTTAAAACCAGAAGAGGTCACTATACTTAATCAAGGAGATGTGAGTGTCCATTGGTTAAGTCAGTTAAGTTCAGCAAAGAAGATTATCTCTTTTGGGGACGAATTCCCTGGAGAGTTTGGTGAATGGGTGCGTTGGATGGGGCATGAAGTGATTAAGACCCATTCCCTTAAAACTCTTGTTGATCAACCTCAGCATAAAAAAGAAACTTGGATGCATCTAAAAAAGTTTGGTCAAATACAATGAAAAATTCTTTATCTTTATTTTTTGTCGTTGCTCTGACGACATTGACTTTCCATTTAGCTCAAGCCAATTGCACATTGTCCATAGAAGTAAGGGATACCGTCGGACCAGCCACATTGGACTACTTACAGCGGGCCCAGCAAAAAGCCACTGAAAAAAAATGTGACTCTATTCTGACGAGAATAAATACTCCTGGGGGAAGCTTACAATCGACTCGTAAAATAGTGGAAGCTATTATGGGATCTCCCATTCCATTTTTATGCATTGTTCATCCCACAGGTGGGCATGCGGGCAGTGCGGGAGCCATCCTATTGCAATCCTGTCATGTGAATGGGGCTCTTGAGGCCACGAATATTGGCGCGGCAAGTCCTGTTACTGGCACAGGACAAGAGATGCCTAAAGATTTACGTAAAAAAATTTTTGAAGACACTCGAAGTTGGGTCGAGGGCCTAGCTAAGTATCATGGACGTAGCCAAAAGTTTGCAGCTGACATTGTTTTAGAAGCTAAGGCTTTGGATGCTAAAGAAGCTCTTAAGGAAGGAGCCATTGATACTGTCACTACAGATCTAGAGCAGTTTTTAGATTTTTCAAAACAACAAAAGGTTCGCCTGGGTTCAGAGAAAAATGTAGAAGTGAAAGTGGGAGAAATTATTGTTTATTCTCCAGATCTTCGCCACAACGTTTTACAAATCTTATCCAATCCTCAGTGGGCTTACCTTATTTTTATGGGAAGTCTGGGACTACTTTATTTTGAAATGACTCATCCAGGTGCGATTTTACCAGGTGTGGTTGGAGCTATTGGTGTTGTTGTTTCCCTGATGAACTTTCATATGTTGGATGTTTCTTGGGGCGGGGTTTTATTAATACTTTTAGGTGTCGCCTTTATGTTTGCTGAACTTTTTGTTCCAAGTTTTGGGGCCCTTGGTTTAGGGGGATTAGCGTCTTTCATAATGGGCTCTTTATTTTTATTTGATGAGTCCACGGGTTATGCCATCCCAATGGGACTACTGATCTCCACGTCAGCCGTTTTGTTTTTGTTAATGGCTGGGCTTTCTTATCTCGCTATGGGCGCCATGAAAAGAGGAGTCTTAAATAGGAAGAAGGAAAGCCTTGTGGGAAAACCTTTAACTGTTAAAAGTTTTGATTCAAAAACTATGAGTGGATTGGGATTTCTCCATGGTGAGTTGTGGAAGATTCATTCCAATGAGATTTTAAATGAAAATGATAAAGCTATCGTCACACATGTGGATGGGCTTAATTTGACCGTGATTAAAGAGATCAAAGGAGTTTTATGACTATTTCAATTTTAACGTTTTTAATAATATTTGGACTGAGCTTGCTCTTGTCGATGGTCAAAGTTTTAAATGAATGGGAGCGTGGGGTTGTTCTCCGACTGGGACATAGTATTGGGATCAAAGGACCCGGTCTTATTTTACTTATCCCTGTTATTGATAGAATCATTCGTGTTGATACAAGAACTGTAACAATGGATATTCAGCCCCAAGACGTTATTACGTTAGATAACGTGAGTATGAAAGTAAATGCTGTTATTTATTTTCGAGTGGTCGATCCAGAGAAGGCCGTCACACAGGTGGAAGATTATCTTTTTGCCACTTCTCAGTTAACTCAAACCACTTTGCGTTCGATCATGGGTCAATTCCAAATGGATGACATCCTCTCTCAGAGAGATAAAATTAATCAAAAGCTACAAGTTATTTTAGATGATGCCACTGAACAGTGGGGGATTAAAGTGACCACTGTTGAAGTGAAGCACATTGATTTACCTAAAGAAATGCAAAGAGCTATGGCAAGACAAGCGGAAGCGGAAAGAGAAAGGCGCGCTAAAGTCATTAGTGCTGAAGGTGAGCTGCAACGTTCTGAAAAACTTAAACAAGCTTCAGAGATGCTCTCTCAATCACCTGCTTCGTTACAACTGGCCTATTTACAATCACTCAGTGAAGTGGCCGGTGAGGGAACCAATACAATTATTTTTCCTCTTCCTTTGGAAACGCTTGGGAAAATATTTAATTCTGAAAAATCATAAATCCACTGGGGTGAGAACGCTCACCCCTTATTTCAAACGTCTTTAATTTTCACACCCGAAACAAGGCCTTGGTCTGGTAGCGCCTTGATTTAAAAATTCAACCACATATTAGTCCTCAGGCCAACATTCAAAAAAAACTTCATTTTTTATATTTTTATAAACGGATTCTTATAAGAGACTGTCGCCAAATGGTTAGGTTCAAGGCGCGAAACCTTCAGATCAAATGAGGGGTATACCACATACGTTGAATGAGAGCTGAAGTTGAGTAACGTAGAAGATGATTATTTGTCGACAGCCTTTATAAAACTGCCCCTTTGTCGACAACCTAGGTAGTGAAATTCTTCTGAGCGGAAGTCTCTTTTAATCCTAAGCTCCTCCTGCTATCCTTTTACTATTGCGTGGGGGATCTGGTTGCGTATCGTTTTTTTTCTTCTTTCTACATTCCTATTGATGGATACGGGTTTAGCCTTCCAAGCTCGTGTTCTACTCGGAGAACACGAAAAAGAAAAACTATTGTTTGGAGCTTTACAAATTGAATGCAAACCTGTTGATGAAAGTCTTTGTTCTCTTCCTAAGTTGAATCTGTCTCAAGGAATATGGTCTTTAAGAGCTTTAAATGGTGAACTGTTAATAGAGAACCAAAATGAAAAATCAGTACAAAAGATGAAAGGTTCTCTTTTTGCCATGAAAGGCTCATTCACTCTGGATGGGCAAAAACTGGAGCGTGTGGATTTACAGGTTCAACAAGGAAAGTCCAATTGGATTTTATACCTTCCGGTAGATCAATATCTTTACGGTGTGCTCGCTGCAGAAGTTCCCGCTTCGTGGCCTCTTGAAGCTTTGAAAGCTCAAGCGATTGCATCGAGAACTTATTTTCTTTTTAAAAAACAAGAGCGACAGCATGAACTTTTTGATGTTCATTCAAATACCATGGATCAGGTTTTTAAAATGGATGCTAAAAAGCATCGAAAAATTTTAAAAGCCGTTGATAGCACTCACAATCAGATTTTATTATCTCGAAAAGAAGGAGCTATATTTCCGGCTTACTTTCACGCTGATTGTGGTGGTGGAACCAGTCAAGAAGATGTTGTTTGGAGAGAACCAACAGCTTTAAACGTTGAGGTCAAAGACCCCTTTTGCCAGTCCGCTTCAAAAAATAATTGGTCATTGTTTGTGGACAGGGTGAAGTTGACTAATTTGTTGAAGAAGACGTTTTTGCTTCCTTTGGGGGTTCACTTAAAGTCAATTTTACCTCGGTTGGGTGAGCAGAGTCGGGCCCATGTGGTCGATTTTCTTTTTTCCGACAATACGGTGAAGCGAATTGAGGCTAATGAATTTCGTCGTTTATTGGGTTTTTCCAGCTTGAGAAGCACGCACTTTGAAGTCAAAGACCATAAGAGTGTGATCGAGTTTGAGGGACGCGGATATGGTCATGGAGTGGGACTTTGTCAGTGGGGGGCTCAGAGATGGGCTCGCAAGGGGAAGTCTTATCGACAAATTTTAAAGCATTATTATCCAAAGGCGCAGCTCAAGTCTCTGGATTCACAAATTATGAGTGCTTTTAACCCCGAAGTGTTCTGATTTTTTAAGAGTTCGTCCTTAGACTCTTAAACCTGTGCAAGAGGCTGTCGACCAACAGTCCTCTTCTGCGTTACTCAACTTCAGCTCTTATTCAATGTATGTGGTATACGCCTCATTTGATCTGAAGGTTTCGCACCTTGAATCTAACCATTTGGCGACTGCCTTTACAAACACCAAAAAGGTTCAAGGCTCTAAAGTAAAGAATCTGAAAAATCGATGGACTCTGTTCTCGCTTTTTGCTTACTTATTAGGATTCTTGTAACTTTGTGTTGCGATGTGCGATGGGTACCTTGCTAATTAAAGTTTTTGTGTAACAATAATCTTATGGCACTAAAATATTGGGTGGATTTTTTTGACGATTTAAAAAATGTTCGAGGGCGATCGAAGAATACGATTTTAGCTTATCGACGTGATCTTGAAGTTTTTTCTGAGTTTTTAGAAACTCACCGAGATATTAATGGAATCTATCAGTATCTTAGTAAGCAGAAGCTTTCAAAGAGGTCACAAGCCCGAGTCATTAGTAGTATCCGTACTTACTACAAATTTTGCCAAAGAATGGGGGAGAAAATTCCAGATCTTTCCCATCTAAGACCACCAAAGGTGGAAGCGAAAATGCCTTCAGCCCTAACAATGGAAGAGTTCAATAAACTCAATGAGGCATCTCACGTGGATGATCCTTATAAATCAGCGAGAAACCATATTACATTGACTCTTTTGTTTGGATTAGGATGCCGTGTGACGGAACTGATCCAATTTAATCTTATGGATTTTAATGAATCCGATGCATGGATTAAAGTTAAGGGAAAGGGTGGTAAGGAAAGGTTAGTTCCTTTGACGGGACATCTTTTACAAGAGCTAAGAGTTTATTTAAGACAAGTTCGTCCCCATTTGGCGAAAGAGGGTGAGAATTCCATCCTCATTAACGATAGAGGTAAACGTCCTTCTCGTGTTGATATTTGGCGTTGGCTTGATGCTTGGTCAAAAAAAGCAGGCTTTGAAAAAACCATTCATCCACATCAATTCCGTCACGGCTGTGCCACGGCTCTCCTGGAGTCAGGAGCTGATTTAAGATCAATTCAAAAACTATTGGGACACTCCAGTATTCAGACCACTCAGATTTATACCAATGTGAGTACGAAGAAGATGCAAGAAACCATTGAAGAACATCATCCTCTTTCAGGGGTGAGCGATAATAGTACTAAGGATTTATAGATTAAATTGGAAGTTTTCTTTAGCAAGTGAAAATTAGGCAGCAAGGAAAAACTCTTTTTTAGTCACATCGATACGCACAAGATTTGCTAAAAGTGAAAAGCTGAGAATACCAGCCAGTCCTTCAATGTTAGAAAACCAGCCCGGTAAGAAATGGGGATGAGTGATCCATTGGTAGTTGTAAGCCTCTTCCAGCTCAAAAGCATCTTCAATGCTGAGTCGTCCGCTAAAGAGAAGATGACAAATATCCAGTCGATTGTGTTTCATGGCCCAACGAAAAAGAGTGTGAATGCTAAGTAGACCCTCTAGGTAAATACAGTCCTTGGTGAAAATAATATGTTTATCAGGAAAGCCGCCACGGAAAATTCTGTGAGTAGCGGCAAAACTTTCTTTCTCAGATTGATCTTTTGAAAGAAAGAACTCAAAAGTTTCTTGGAAGTTCGCTCCTTTTAAAGCTCGGTCGATCGCTAAAACCCGCAAGGCTAATCGTTTCAACCTATGGATATCCATGGCTCCAGTGATAATTTCAGAAAAGGTCGCCAGACCCTCTTGTGTTTTTAAAGTTCTAAGGGATCCCCGTGACAAACATTTGAGTATGGGTTGTTTTTCACCATTCAAAGCCGTTAGGGCATGAGTCATGACCTCATGGTAAAAAAGCTGTTTAAAATCATAGGGTGTAAACTCTCCACCCGCTTGTAGTCGTATAAGTTTTGGAGTGGCGGTGGCTTTAGCTGTCAATCCTTCAGTAATGACTACACTCGGCCCTTCTCCTTTAAAAACACCTTCCACTCGTCTATCAATATAAGATTTAATATCTTCGGCGTGCACCTTGGTTTTAAAATCAGTGGGAAAAGGGGAGGAGAACTCCATTGCGATTTTCACAAGTTTTTCGGCTGCGTGGATTACATTTTTATTGGAGCCAGGAAGAATATCGTCAGGGACTCCAAATATTTTTTTTGATAATTCAGTAAAACTTTTTGTTCCTACGCTATGGTTAAGGTCGATAGCTGAGATATAACTTTTTATGGTTTTCTTTGTATAAGATTCCAGTGGGTTTTGTGCAGTAAAAGAAGAGGAGAGTTTTTTGAGCTCCTGTCTTTGTAATGAATAATCCACTTTTTGATAAACAAAGTCGGGTGTCCATTTTTTGCCTAACTTGTAACATTTTAAAAACTGTTGCTCACTATGAGTCGGCCAAGAGATATTGCCGAGCAATTTAATTTTAGAGCCGATCGCCACCGCTTTTTCATTAATCGCTGTAAGCTTCTGAATGTTTCTCATACCAGATTAATATCGGCTAAACCCCTCTAAAACTGTGGAGAAATATTCCAACAAGAAAACTCCCATCGAAAAGAGCATGACCCAGCTAGACCATAGACTATAGGAATAGAGTATAAAGACAGATCTGGATGTAAAAGGTTGGTTTATTGCAATCAGCTTGTTGATTATGAAAAGATTGAATTTAATCTTTTTGCGTAAGAAGTGAGAAAAACTGATACCAAAACCGAGTTTCACATAACCACGTGCGGACTAAATAGAATTGATTTCTTACATCTTACGATTTAGTTTAAGTACATGGCGTTATCTATAAAACTGATTTTTTTGCTCCTGAGCTTCAGTGCTTTTTCTGAAGACATTTGTCAGAACTGGTTTCAATCAGGTAAAATAAAGCAAACATCAAAAAATTGCCTCATTGAATGTGCTTCTTTAAGTACTGATATGAGCACTTTCCACTGCCCCAATGAATGTGATTATTTTTGTCAATCGCCACTAAAAGAAAAGCTTCTTTTTAAATATGTCTATTATCCAGCGTTAACTAAATCTGAAAAAGCTCTGATTGCAAAATATCCACAAAAAGCCTACCTTGTTTATCAGCAAAAGATTATTGCTGAAGGTAGAACAGATCTGTATTTCCCTAAAGGGTTCGTCAACGATGAAAGTGATGCTTTTAGACATTTTTTATGGGCAAGCTTACTCACAAAAGAACTCGGGGCTGACATGGCTCAGAAATTTCTTGATGCCCATGAAAACAACTCCTACCAATCGGAAGAGGAAAAAGCAATGGATCTAGCAAACAACCGCGCTGGGCTCCTTGAAGCAAAACGATTGCAAGAATCTAAGGGCCTTAGTCTTACTGAGATTGAAAAGTCTGCTCTAAAATATTTAAGGGAACAAAAACTCATAATTTTGAATAAAAGACTCAAAGTTCCTACTGGAGTAAAAGAATGATACGACAATCCTTATTACTATCGCTCTGCTTATTACTTTCCAATATTTCCTACGGGCAAGATTATCTTAATCGCTATGAATATATGAGTTTAGAAAAAATCAAACAGAAATGGGGGCAAACTTTATTTGTAGCAAAAAAATTTAAGGTCGCTAGTGAAAATGAAAAAGCTAAAATGACCTATTCTCTTATTAATAGTAAGAACTATATTGGTAAGCCTATCACAAATGTATTTACTGACCTTGGGCGCTCAACGGGTTATTTTTTTAGTGAATCTGTTCCAGCCTATATCATTGGAGATACCAATGAAAAACCTGATGAACTTTGGCAAATAGTCTTTCTTTTAGACAAAGATTCAAAAACAATTGCAGATGTTCGAGTTCAAAAAAAATGCTGCTACAAAAGATAAAAAGTTACCTTTTTTAGAGCACTACGGTCCGCATACTATATCAAATCCTAATCACCGATATTAAGAGTTTCGTAGAAACTCGTAGATATTAAAAACTTAGACGTCCTAGGGGAGCGTGCGACCATTATAAATTGAAGGAAAAGTGGGAGGTGGTGAACAACTTCTCATTCCCATGGGGATTTGAATTCCTCCACCACCGGCATTAAGAGTTTCGTAGAAACTCGTAGATATTAAAAACTTAGACGTCCTAGGGGAGCGTGCGACCATTATAATTGAAGGAAAAGTTGGAGGTGGTGGAGGAATTCGAATCCCCGTAGATGGATTTGCAGTCCACTGCCTAGCCGCTCGGCCACACCACCCCAGTAGAAGAAAAGGATATTACGCGTTGTGAGTCTGGGTGGCAAGCTTACAGGGGTTGTCGCAAGGCAAAATCATCCAGCCGAAACCTTTCAAGCTGGTGAATGTCGTGAGCTGTCCAAAACTGAGCTTCTTCTAGGTATTTAGGTTCGATTTCGGCATTAAACTCAAGGTCTGCCAAAGTTCGAGCCACTCTAAATAGAGCATTTCGGCGCCTTAAACTACTGGAGTGTGGGATTAAGTCCAAATTAACGTTTTTTGAAAATTGCCTTTGGATCTGCTCAGAGGTTAGGCGTTGGTTTGCGTAATTTTGTGATCGGGACTTCTTTTGAAACTCTCTGACTTGTTCAAGATGCTCTTTGATATCACTGGTGGAGGTCTTGAGGTCCAACGGACTTCTTCTTGTTAAATGAAAAATGGCAAAACGATCAAGGAAAGGGCCGGTGAGTTTATCCAAGTAGTTTCTGAGTCGAAGGCTAGAGCAGCGACATTCATAATTCTGTTGAGGTTGAAATTTCCCACAGGGGCAAAGGTTTGTTGTTGCGAGAATTAAGCATTGTGCAGGAAACTCAGCTCGTGTTCCCACTCGGGCAATATGAATTTTAGCTTTCTCCATTGGTTCTCTTAGAGCGCTTTGTACTTGCGGATGAAACTCAAGTAACTCATCGAGAATCAGTGCTCCTCCATGAGCAAATGAAATCTCACCAAACTGTAGTGGTCTTCCTCCACCCACCATTGATACGGGAGTGATCGTGTGATGAGGTTGTACGATCGGTCGAGATCGCAATTCTCTTTGAGAAAGTTGCCAATATTTTTGCGCCTCTAAAAAAACTTTTTCTTCTGGGGGGCCTAGTATCTGGGCAACGTTTTCAACCATTGTTGTTTTACCACTGCCAGCGTGTCCGGCAATCAGTAGAGGGTGTTCTCCTAAAGCAACAATACTCATGAGTTTGGCTGTTTGCTGATCAAATGAAAAATCATTGTTCAAAATTCGTGGTTCGTATTGGAATTTTTGAGTTTGGGCAGAGACAGTTGAGATGTTCTCATTAAAGTTCTTAAGCTGATCGAGCTGTAAAGTTTCAAAACGGTAAGGTGTAAGACTTTCTCCAGTTAATACTGTTTTTTCAAACTTTTCAAAGCTTAGAAAATGAAGGTCTGGAGGGGCGAGAACTTCTCCTTTGAGAGATAGGGAACCATAACAATAATTTTGTGTAAAATCCCAGTGCTCTGAGGACAGTTGCTCAGAAGTAAAAAGTATTCCTAATGCAATAGCGAGGTCGAGACCTTGACTTGATTTTCTTAGATGATTGGGTTGCAGGTTCACTAAGACTTGTTTGCCAGGTGGGATGCGAAAGCCTTGATGACGAAGGGCTGATAAGATCCTCTTGGAACTCTCTTTGATTAATTGATCAGGGAGTCCTAAGACTTGTATCTGAGAGACTCCTGGGACTAAGGCAACTTCTACACCAATGGGACGTAAACCAAAATCAGTTTTTACAAAAGATTTAATAAGCATGAACTCGACTAAGAGCAAAATAGAGTCTTAGTTATAAATAAGTCATTTTGGAGACTGGCAGTGGTTTAGATGAAATCCGTATCCGAAATAGGAAGTATTGGGTTTTCATTCACTGGTTTTAGATATTTTTTCATTGTCTCAAGGCATTCGTTAAGAAACTGTGTTTCTACCGAAGAGAGATCAATTGTATGAGTGGAAAGAAAAAATAGTAATAAAGGTTGGGTGTTTTGACTTTCTAGCGTTAATGTTAAACAACCGTGGAAACCAAAGTTTTTGCCAAAAATATAAAAGGGATTGTTCCAATTGGATTGGATATCGTGAATGGCCTCAGCGCCAGGAGCAAAAGATCTCTCTTTTTTATTCATTTCTATAAGTTCATGGTCCACTTGCTTTGAGAAATCACTAAAAATAAGACTTGTGTTGTTGGTAGTGGGTTCAATGCGTACAAGCTGATCATTAATTTTTTGGCAGGCAAAAGCGAGCTCGCAATTTTTAAATTGAGCAATTTCTTCTAAAAAAAGTGAAATGATAGCTTCAGGTTTAGGTTTGTTTGTGACTATAGTTAATAGGCGCTTTAAAATCGTATTGTGGGTATAAAGTGAATTGTATTCAGAATTTATTTTTTGCTTCATTTCCGAGTTTCTTACAAATGTGAAAAAATAGGGTTTCTTTTTGTGAGAAGCTATCTTGATAGTCATTTCGATGGGGATACGATGTCCTGACTTATGAATTCCGGTTAAATCAAAAATTCGATCTTCTTTAATACGTCCTTTGTGAAAAGCTAAAATATTGGGGGAGGTAATTAATTGTGAGATGCTCTTACCTAAAATTTCTTTTTGATTCCATCCAAAGAGTTTTTCAGCAGGAGTGTTCCAAAAATTGATAATGCCTTTATCACAAAAACCAATAAGGCTATCTGGAATCAGTTCAACTATTTTGCGATTATCAGATAAGGGGGTTCGCTCTTTCATAAATTTAAAGAGCAGATGACTCTCGCCGTCTCTATCCGAATTGTAATGAATCATACCTTGCCTTATGTCCTATCGAGGTTGCTTGCTATTTCATAAACTATCGTACAGCTAGAAGAAATCAAAATGAGTTATATATTATTATTTTAAAATACAAATTTTCAAAATGATTTTTGGTGCTATCGTTTAAATGTGTAGAAAACTAAATAATATTTATAGGAAAGTACATTTGTATTCTGTTCTTCTTTAAAAGTGAGTCGAATTTTTAAGCAAAATAGGGGCTATTGACAATTCATTGAGCTACTGTGACTTCAATCCCTTGCAAGCCACCTTATTCAATTGGCTTTGGCCACACCTTATAAAGTTCATCCTGCGCTTAACTCAAAATGACTGAGGGCTTGTATCCTCATTACGCAAATGAATAGTAAACAGCCCCCAGTCTTTTTTTGTGACAGAAACTTAAATTCAAAAAAAAGAATTGTTTTTTGGCTGAAAAATTGAAGCCTATGGGGCAAAGTCCCTTGTTTTAAAATATTAATTAGTAGAAATATTGAAAGTTCAAGGGGGGGTATGGTCTTACGTACAGTCATTATGATATTTATTTTAAGCTTGAGTTCTTTAGCCATGGGGAAAAATATTTCTGTGAACATTGATGGAAAAATTTATCAATGTTCTGGGAATGGCAATGGAGGATCCGTAAACTGTGAAAGTAAAATTGAAGGATTAGAGCTTTTAGTCGACTCTTGCAAAGAGTCCTATGGTGCTTCTTATTGTATGGATAAGTATTGGTCTGATTTTGTTAAAGAGAATCCTCAGTGTAAGGCTGAAGGTTTACCAATATGTATTGAGGCTTGTAAACAAAGCTATGGCGCTGCTTACTGTGCCGATAAATGCAATAGAGTTTAAATAGCATTATTTATCTATTGTTTTAAAGTTTCATTTTAATCCTCTTCTATGAAAGAAGTGCCTAAGCAATTGATTTTCATTTTAAGTTCCTCGTTGACTTAGTGAATATCACATTGGAAAAGAGCTGCTGAATAGGGGGGGGATTTGAAACAGTTATTAGTATTTCTATTTGTTTTTAGTACATACAGCTCAAGTAAAGCTTCTTTAGTGAGTTTGGATCAATTCTCGCAGAAGAATCAGTGGACTTGGTCTTATTCTGAACGAGATGAGATCACAGGTGACTGGAAATCTCCGTATCTTTACGAAACCTATCAGGTGGTTGAGAAAAAAGGTTCAGTTGTAACGATTGAAATGTCTAGTCATGAGGATCTCAATAAAAAAACAAAGCCCCATCATAAGTTTATTGTAGATATTGAGAAGTGTTTAGAGGCGGGTCAAAACCTTGGACGCTTTATGAAGTTCAAAATTTCTTTTTACACAATGACCTTAGAGAATCAATGGACATTGTTATCCCATCATCACAAAGCTTTGGCGTTCACTGAAAAATTCAATTGCTATTGGGGGAAATTGAAGAAAGTGGAAAAGTGGGAAGAGAGCTTGGGAGTTCCACTGTTTCAGTGGAGAGGTTCTCCGGTGAGGTCTTGGTATATTGAGGCTTTAGATCAATATAGTGGTGTTGCCTTTGAACGAGAGACAGGTCAGTATCGTATGGAATTGGTCCAATAAAAAGCTTTCTCGATAAAAAGAAAGCTTTTGAAAGAATTGTTTTATCGCACTATAGTGGCTTTAAAACTTTGAAGTAGTTGAGAGAGTGGAACTGGCGGGTAGCCCATAGTGATACAGTGTATGCCCCCTTGTCCGCCGGTCGCTAAATTCCGAGTTGGTATGGTAATAATCTTTAAATTGGGATTGAGTCTCTTGTATAAATCGACGGCGTTTTGGTCGCCTGATTCGTTAAAGCTTGGAACAAAAAGAACATCGTTGACTTGTAATGAATTGATATAGGTTTCAAAGCGAAGCTCTCCTTCAGGCATCATATGAACTTCATAGCCCGCAGCTTCGAGATCGGCAACATACTCAGGAGTGTCAGTGACAACAACATCATCGTTAATAAATTTAATCACTTCATCGGCATGACCAATGCCTTTTAAGTGTTGAAAGCGAATTAATTTTTGACAACCATAGTGATTTTTAAAGATAGAGTCTGGGATGGCCGCTGTATCCGAAACTCCCCCTGGGTAGGAGCGACGTCTGTTGATGACAATACACTCTCCGCGGGAGTTGGCCATAAAGTTACCACCTTCAAAAAAGTAATTATGGGAGCTTGAGAGGGAGGAGAAAAGGTTGGTTAAAAAAGCATCGGGCTCAAAGTTATAGTAGTATTTGGCGTCAACAAGAGTGAACTCTCCATCAGTCCATACAGGAAGCGGGAGGTTGTCTCTCGTCCAAAAACTATTAGACCCACTGTGTGGAATTTGAAGAATAATCAAACGACTCTCTTCAATGTAATCAAGGTATTTAGTCTTTAATCTGTTGAGATAGTTTTGGTTGGTGGAAGTTGAATATACTATAAGAGTCACATCTTGAGGTAAGTTTTGAGCGATTGTTCTTTTGATTTCTGCGGCATATCCACGAAAGTCATCGTCGTTGAAGAACAGATAACCGGTTTTTTCGTATTCTGCGAATGGAAGCACCTGACTTGAACGTTGAGAGTTTGCGGTTAGTGGCTCCATTGTGGCCATTCTTTGGTTGTGCTCAGATATCATTTTTAGAGTCTGTTCATCTGGAGATTGCGGCAGAATCTCTTGGGCGTATAGATTGTGAGTGAATAAAAGTACGATAGTTAGAAATAAAAACTTCATAGACCATTTCCCCCTGTTGATCAGATCGACTACTAATATATTTTTAGAAGAACTTATTTAAAAGCTATTTCCAAGTTTATCACTATCTTGAGTCACGACGAGTCAACAATGGGATTTTCATTCAAAGTCTTCAATAGAGCATTTTACTCTTGAGAAAAAAGTTAGGACGTATAGATATTTTAGGTTTGTTATTGTAGCGACTTTTTTATAAGTTTATTTAAGAATATGAAATTAGTGAATCCAACAAGAATGGGCATTTTTGTTTCTTACTAGATGATTCTACAACTTTGATCTTCTTCTATCATCCAGTGATGGAAGAAGATCACTACGATGCAGTTAGTTTTACTTCCAGTTGTCTCTAAGGCTAACAGAACGATTAAAAACTAAATCATTAGAAGTTGAATCTTGGTCAAGACAAAAGTAACCCACGCGTTCAAACTGAAAAGATTCTCCAGGCTGTGCGTTTTTTAGCTCTGGTTCTCCGTAACAGGGATCAAGAACCTCTAACGAGTTTGGATTGAGAAATTCTAGGAAGTCTTTACCTTTATGACCTGTTGGATTGGGATCATTAAATAGACGATCATAAATGTTAACCTTTAGAGGGACAGCTTCTTTGGCAGACACCCAATGGATAATCCCTTTAACTTTTCGGCCTTCAGGATTTTTCCCAAGAGTATCAAGATCAACAGAAGCTTTAATTTCAACAATGTTTCCTTCATCATCTTTAATGACATCTTCACACTTGATGACATAAGAATTTCTGAGGCGAACTTCTCCACCTGGTTTTAAGCGGAAATATTTTTTTGGAGGATCTTCCATGAAATCATCGCGATCAATCCAGATTTCATTAGACATGGGTAAATCTCTTGAGCCCATGGACTCATCAGACGGATGGTTGGGAGCCGTCAGTGTTTCATTGCGATCATAATTGATAAGAGTGAGTTTAAGGGGATTGAGTACGACCATGCGCCTCTGAGCTTTGCTATTGAGATCAGAACGTAAGCATTCCTCAAATTGACTGTAATCAATGATCGAATGGGCTTTAGAAACACCCACTTGGCGGCAAAGCTCCCTTATGGATTCAGGAGTGTACCCACGACGTCTTAGTCCGCGCAATGTGGCCATGCGAGGATCATCCCAGCCAGAGACATGACCTTCTTCGACCAATTGCTTAAGCTTTCTTTTGGAGACAATAACATGGCTAAGGAAAAGTTTTGAGAATTCAATTTGTTTAGGAGGTTCTTGAAAATCCAATTCTTGTAAAAACCAATCGTAAAGCGGGCGGTGGTCTTCAAATTCCAAAGTACAAATGGAGTGAGTGATGTTTTCAATGGCATCAGAGATTCCATGGGTGAAATCATAAAGAGGGTAAATGCACCATTTATCACCGGTGACAGGGTGGTGAGCATGACGTATGCGATATATGAGAGGATCACGCATATTCATATTTCCGGAGGTCATGTCGATTTTGGCCCTTAAAATATGCTCTCCATCTTTAAAGTCACCATTTTTCATTTTCTCGAAAAGTTCTAAGTTTTCTTCGACAGTGCGATCGCGAAAAGGGGAGTTCTTGCCTGGAGTATTATGATCACCTCGGTATTCTCGCACCTCTTCTTCAGAAAGAGAGTCTACATAGGCTTTGCCTTTTTTAATAAGTTGAACAGCGTAATCATAAAGTTGATCAAAATATTCCGAGGCATGACAAAGGTTATCCCACTGAAAACCGAGCCATTTTATATCGTCTTTGATGGCCTCAATGTATTCAGGGTCTTCCGAAATGGGATTGGTGTCGTCAAAACGTAAATTGCACTGGCCCGAGTAAATTTGTTTAAGTTCAAAATTTAGGCATATTGATTTGGCATGACCAATATGGAGGTACCCATTGGGCTCGGGCGGGAAGCGAGTGTGGACTCGTCCTGAGTTTAAACCAGCTTTCAGGTCTTGATCGATGATGTTTCGAATAAAATTCTTTGCTGGTTCTAATGTTTTTTCTTCAGCCATTGCCATCCTCCAAAGCTTTGTTTTTAGCATAAAAATTCCATTTTCACCTTTGAAAATTAATGTTATTCCAAGAATTCCTATGAAAACGCAAAAAGTGATCATTTTCACCACGGGTGGAACCATTGAGAAAAGCTATAATGAGTTTGATGGCTCATTGGAAAACCGCCAGTCTCGTTTGAGAAACCGTTTGTTATCTCGATTGCGTTTGCCTCATACTGATGTGGAGCTGCATGAGCTGATGGCCAAAGACTCCCTTCATATGGATGATGAGGATCGAAAAAAAATCTGGGAGGCCATCGTCAGAGTTTTTCCTCATAAGGTTCCCATCATCGTTTTACATGGAACGGACACGATGGAAAAAACGGCTGAGTTTTGTTTTGCTCAAGATTCTGAGCCCCCTGTTCCCGTGGTATTTACTGGGGCTATGAAGCCCATGGGGTTTGAAGATTCTGATGCTCCGCAGAACTTTACGGAGGCTATGGCTGTTTGCCAGGTCATCAAGCCTGGGTTTTATGTCTCTTTTCATAATCGTGTTTTTTCGGTCCCCAGAGTCAGAAAGAACAAACAACGCCGAACCTTTGAATCAAAGGATTAAAATATGCTTCAAGTCGCACAATTGCAAAAATCTTACGGAGATCGCGTCCTTTTTAGTGATGTGTCTTTTTCTGTGGGGCAGGGGGAGATTGTTGGTCTTGTTGGGCGTAATGGATCGGGTAAGTCGACACTGTTTAAAATTATTAGAGGCGAAGAAGATCCAGATAATGGAGAAATTCATACCAGTAAGTCCTACAAAATTGGCTATCTCAATCAACACATTAAATTTACGGAATCAACAGTTCTCGCTGAATGTGCTTTGAGTTTACCAAAAGATCAGAAACTCGATACTTACAAAGCAGAAGCTTTGCTTTTTGGCCTTGGTTTTGAAGATAAGGATATGAGTCGCTCTCCCCATGATTTTTCTGGAGGGTATCAGTTAAGAATTAATTTGGTTAAATCACTCTTGCAAGAACCGGATTTATTATTGTTGGATGAACCGACAAACTACCTTGATATTCTGAGTCTTAATTGGCTGCGCGGCTTTCTTAAAGATTTTAGGGGAGATGTCATACTGATTACCCATGATCGTCACTTTATGGATTCAGTTGTTACTCATGTGATGGGGTTACATCGAGGTGGGCTAAAGAAAATTGAGGGAACCACAGCAAAATATTACGAACAATTGGAATTGGATGAAGAGATTTATGAAAAAACCAGGGTCAATACAGAAAAGAAAGTAAAAGAGATGCAGGCCTTTGTTGATCGCTTCCGTGCTAAAAACACAAAGGCTAAGCAAGCGCAATCAAAACTCAAGCAAATTGCTAAGCTCTCTCCTATGGCAAAGCTCTCACAAGAAGCCCAATTGGGTTTTCGATTTAACTACAAAGAGACACCAGCAAAAACACTCATGTCCATCAATGAGCTTCAATTTGGATACGAAGCGGAAAAACCTCTTTTCTCCGATCTCACCTTAACAATTAAACCAGAGGATCGAATCGGTATCATTGGGAAAAATGGATATGGAAAAACCACACTTCTTAATGTCATTGCTGGACAGTTACATGGAGAGGGTGAAATTAAAACTCACCCTGATGCTACGTTATCTTACTATCAGCAAACAAATAAAAAGAAACTCACTCCCTCGGCGACAGTGGCTGAGGAAATTGCTAGCGAAAATGTAAAGCTTTCGATCAGTCAAGTCAGAGCTATCTGCGGAGCGATGATGTTTCCTGGAGATGCTGCTGATAAAAAAATATCCGTTTTGTCTGGAGGGGAGCAGGGGCGTGTTCTTCTTGGTAAAGTCATTGCAAAATCTTGTAATGTTCTTCTTCTCGATGAACCAACCAATCACCTTGATATGGAATCCATACAAGTTATGACTGAGGAAATAGATGCTTTTGATGGTGGAGTCGTATTCGTTAGCCACGACGAAGATCTTTTAAATAAACTGGCCAATAAGTTAATCATTTTTAAAAATGGCAATGCACAACTTTTCTTAGGTTCTTATCAAGAATTTTTAGAAAAAGAGGGGTGGGGAGAGGCTCCTGTTAGCAAAGTTAAAAAGTCTTCGGGAGATCGGAAAGAGGCAAAGAGAAAAAGAGCCTTAATCATTCAAGAGAGAGCTAAAAAATTAAAGCCTTTGAAAAAAGAAATCGATATTTTAGAGAAGTCAATTATGGAAGACGAAGCAACTCTAGAAAAAGCCAATCAGTCGGTGGCGGATATGTGTTTAGACACTGAAAAAAGCCAAGAGCTATTTAAAGAGATTGGCAAAATTCAGATTCGTATTGCTACATCCTACGAAAAGCTTGAGAAAGCGATGACGGATCATGATTTGATGAGTTGTCAATTTGAAGAGCAGTTAGAAGAACTCAAATAGGTTTTAACACCTATTTGAGTTTCTTATATTGACTCCTTTATGAAGGTTAAGACTTATTCCAACTTATTTTAGATAATGAGATGGAACACTTCATTTGAAATAAATTTGATACTCCTTTCAAACAAACAATTTTAAAATTCATAAATTTATGTAAAATAAATCATTGTGTTATAAAGCAACAGGTTGATTGTCATTCTGATACAATTCGTCTGGGTTGATAACGCCATCACGAATTTCATAAAATTCCTGTTCACCCAAGGCGCGTCCTTGTTCGATGGAAAACGAAATACGTTGTAACGAGTCGAGATAGCCACGAGCCGCACTACGTCTTCCCAGTGCGCTACTTCGTGAAGCAATGTCACTTCTTACAGCAGAGCAATTGACAGATTGTCCGTTTCTAAAAACAGCTTCGCTACAGTGGTTATTGCAAACCTGAGCAAAAAGGCGATCGGACTGTTCTACAAAATCATCTCCCCAGCGACCACTCCAATAAGCACTTTCTATAGTCCTCAGGGCTTGATTGGCCGCTTGATAGCATTGCTCAGAAGCCTGACGGGAGTCTTGTGCATTGGCATAAGAAGTCAGCAAAAGAAATAACGATAAAGTCGTTATGAGTTGGTTCATTACAACCTCCTTTGACGAATTCTTATTACAGATTTCGTACCAAACTTGTTCTCAAATAGGTTCATTTTGAGATGCAAACTATTTGATGGAAATTGTTAGATAAGTATTTTTAGTAATTTATAGCAGGAGAGCTATTGAAGATTTATCTATATAAAATACATTGTTAAGACAAAAAACGTCACAATATTGGGTTCATGCCGTTGAACTAAGTTCCCAGTTTCGTTGACTACGTCGTCGCGGTACACTTTGTACAGTATCCTCCTTGCGCCTGACAGTGAATTTAATTAAAGCGGTATGGAGTATGATTATCTAATATTAAACTTTAGACTATTTAGAACTCTCTTTCTGGAAAAGCTCCGGCGGCTCCTGGGGAACTTGTTTGCTCTGAAGCTTTAATTTTAAGTCTTTTTAAATCTTCATCAAGATAACCCAAAGGGTGTCCTTTTCTTTTGGACTTAACTATAAAATATTCTAAAGCATAATAACAAGTCGAGGCCGTTTTAGAGTGGGGATAGGTCTCGATACAGCTTTTGAAATAGTTCTCAGGGAGACCCATCATACTAAGAGAGTCGTGTCCTTCATAAATTCTACCAAGTGAGAGTAAAACCTGTGCTCTCTTCTTAGAGTCTAAGTTTTGCTTTAAAGACTTGTGAAGAACTCCAGACCAAATGACGGACTCAAGCAGATCACTGTTCTTGTTTTTTTTCTTTACGACACTAATGATTTTATCAACAGATAAATTATCAAATTTGCCTTTTTTAAGTTGTGATAACCAAGCGTTAATTTCTTTTTTGTGCTTTGGACTGAGCTTTTCTTGATCCACTTTTATAAGCTCTTTGTAGATCAAGCTCGAGTTAAAAGAATTTAAATTTGCTAAAAGAAAAAACTGTTCGAGAGCTTTCTGTTTTAGTTCTTGTGATGAGTCCGTGCTGTTTATTCCATTGAGAAGCTCTTGTGATGCTTTTTCAAAAGATCTTGTCGCAATATAAATTTTGGCTCTTTCAATAAAGTTAAGGTCTTTGATAATCGGTGCAAACTGATCAGGTTTAATAAATCGGGGACCAACCTTAGAAATTAGGTGGCAACTGTTACAGTAATTTAATGAGTATTGTAGTAAGTGTCTTGAGTACTCTTTTTCTCCTACAAAAAAGCTTTCATTGGCTTTTAGAATTTGATTCTTTAAACCATTGAGACCAATTTTAAAAAGAGGGTCTTCTCCGATTAATGGTTTTGCCAAGTGACGGTCAAGGCCATTGGCTCCTTGGCTCAATTGTTTAATGCGTAATTCAATAGCCGTCTCAAAACTAGGGTCTGAAAATCTTTTTTCAGAATAGAGGTAGGGAAGTAGGTTCTCATAGGCTTTTGCCATTTGTTCCATCGAGTTTGACCAACTTGCCTGTCTGTTCGAGTTCTGGCATCCAAGGAAAAGGTTGAGCAGCAAAAAGGCTAAAACGAGTCGAAATGTCATAATTTCTCTCCATGAGATTCATTAATGAGGTCATTCAAGGTTTATAATTGATAAACTTAAATATGGAGAGAGGCATGCCGTTTTTACATTTATGTAATATCTATAGCTCTTTACTTAATCTTGAGTTTTAAAAGATTGATCATTTTGATCCTCATTTAATATCAATTATGGTGAGTGCACGAGCAAGTAAAAAAGAACAACCGTTATTTGTAATTTTTTCCCAACTTTTTGGTAAATTGACCTCATTTCAGAAGAATGGAATTCTCAAGTCTTCATTTCTATTGGGGAAATTTAACATAAATCCGGGGGGAGAGTTGTTGAGGAGATTGTCTGATGAACTTCAGAGGGAACTTTCTTAGGGGACTTATCGTCATATTATTGTTGCAATGGGGTTTTGTCGTTTTTGCCGACTCGGACTCTGAAGCCGATACCATTTTACAAGAATTAGTATCAGATAGTGATTTTGTTGTATCCTATATTGAAGCAATGCTTGAGTTGAGAACTGGTGTGGAGCACGAAGCTATTTCCAATGCCATTGAAATCACCAACAGAATTCCTTCAAGACAAGTTTACGAAATTTTGAAAGATCGGTTTGAAAGACTACCGGATATTGCTGATATTCTAGAGATCCCTGAGTTAAAAGAATCCATAGTCGCACTGCTAGAAGGGTTTAAGACCGTTTGTTCTCAGAGAGATCGACAGTTGTTGGAAGACTTTTCTCACTGGGCTATTTTAACATTTCAAGATCCAGCCATAGAAGTACAGTTAGATCAAGTGCGGACTGTTATCAGCGAAAGAGGGGAGCAGCCCATTGAACTCGTTGATTTAAATCGTGGCCCTTTTCAACAGGCTTTATCTGCAGCCGGTGCTCTACGTGATGAGTTAGGATCTATAGGGCTTAATCCTGCAGAACAAAACTCATCAGTTCATCAAGCAGCCTTGAGTCAGGTGGAGAGATTTAGAGAGATATTAGAAAGTAAAGTTGTAGGACAGCAGGATATAGTGAGTGCTTTCACAACTCTCTATTTAAAAGATCTACTTTTTGACGGCCATCGAAGACAACCTGAGCTATTTTACTTTATGGGTCTTCCTGGAAACGGTAAGGACACTCTGGCTGAAGAGTATGTCGATGCTCTTTATCAAACACGAGGGGCTCATCAGGACCATATGTTTGCGATGAATATACGCTCTAAAGAAGAGGCCTGGAGTTATTTTGGTTCAGGCAAAGGTTATGTGGGCTCTAGTGAGTTACCAGCCTTTCTGAAATTTTTAGTGCAACACTCAGGAGGAAAATACATTTTAGCGGAAGAACAGGATGGACTCACCAAAAGGAAAATTATCGAACGTAATCCCG
The DNA here is from genome assembly GCA_964229765.1 of Bdellovibrionales bacterium. Taxonomy (GTDB): domain Bacteria; phylum Bdellovibrionota; class Bdellovibrionia; order Bdellovibrionales; family JAGQZY01; genus JAGQZY01. The sequence continues at coordinate 109,848 of CAXREJ010000051.1, forward strand.
ATTGGCGTGAAAATGATGGACTGATTATCAATGGTCCTCATAAAGCAGTGGTCTTTGTTAATGAGGCCCATAATATACCTAAAGAAGTTAAAGACAATGTTTTAAAGCAAGCGATTGAAAGAGGTATTTTTCCCATCACCAATCCAGGGTCCTCCCAGAATTCTGTGGAGAAAATAGAACTACCTGTCACTTTTATCTTCGCAAGTAATGAAGGTATTGACTTATTAGAACCAAGAAATCGTAATGGTACAAGAACGGGGCCCCCTCTTTCATTTGAAGATCTTATTGCAAATTATCATTTAGTGGCTGAGGACAAAGAAATATTAAAGCAAGCCATACTAAGAACCAATGGGGGTGTTAACGATGTTTCTCGTCCGAATGCACCAGGAACTTCAGAAGAGTTTTTAAATCGATTTCCTGATCATCGTATACATATACTAAGACCCTTTTCTCCAGAAGAGCGCTTTGAAGTAGCAAAACGTATTTTAGAAGCTCGTTTAGAAGAGTTGAGCCGAGCGAGAGGAAGTTTGGGGAATTACGAAGTACAGGTTTCTGATGAAGTGATTCGTTTTATTGCCGACTATAACGTTGTTCCTTCAGAAAATGCTCGTCCCATAAAAGCTAGGGTTGAATCCTTTGTACTCAACAATATTCTTGAGGCCTTAAAATCTCAAAGAATAAGACCTTTAGGTGAGACACAAAGAATCGTTATTGGCTTGAGAGAGTATGAAACAGGAGTGAGAAGTCTGGTTTTCCAGGCCAGTGACCTACAAGGGGAAAACTCTTATCAATTTACTCGTCTTGTACGTGAAACTTTAAGAGAAATTCCCAGGGCTCCTCTGTCCCAAGAAAGAATTGATGAAATTTTAGCAATGCGCGAGAAAATAACCTCCAATGTTTTTGGAGTGGAGCCCATTGTTGATCGCCTCTTAGAAGCGGCATTAGTTTCTGAATCAGAAGCTCGTAATTCTAAAGAGTCGAGTCGTCCAGCAACGGTTATGGCTTTTCTTGGTAAATCATCCACGGGTAAAACGGAGACGGCTAAACAGTATGTTAAAGCTCGTTATGGTGAGGACTTCAAGCCAACAGTGATTGATTTTAATGGTGTGCGTACTATCGAGGCTATGGAAGCTAAAATTATGGGGTCTTATGATGGGAATAAAAACCCCATTCCCTCTGATTTTATGAAAGCCTATGATCGCGCCAATGGCAATATCACATTTATCTTTGATGAAGCGGCGAATTCCCCTAAAGAACTTTTAAAAGCTCTTTACGAAGTGACTCGTGAAGCCAACGTCACAGGTTTCAGTGATGGTAAGTCTCGTCCTATGAATAATGTCACAATTATCTTAACGGGTAATGCTGGAGAACAAATTTATAATAATATTCCAGAGGGGCTTCCAAGGCTCGTTCGTGAAAGAGCCATGAATGAAGTTTTTCAAGTCTTTCTACAAAATGAAGATATCAGACATCGAATTTTAACGGAGTCTTTTCCTGAGGCTCTTTTGGCTCGTCTTGGACAAAATATTTTTCACTTTGGACCCTTGCAAGATGATGGCAAAAGACAAATTGCTCAGTTGAAATTAGAAAAAGGCTTGGAAAAATTACGTCCAACAGCCAGTGAAAGAGGCTGGCAAGTCAGCTTTGAGTCGGAGTCGGACTTATTGGGTTTATTTGAAATGATTGAACATCAGGGCTTTAAACTGGATGAGCAAGGAGCTTCTATTGACAAATTTGTACGTGAAGCACTTATGGATAGAATTAAGTCTCGTTTGTTAAAAGAAGGAGTTCCCTCTGGAGATGTAGTTTCCATTGAGCTTAAAGAAGATAGTAAAACTATTAACGACAGAGGCACTCGATATTTATTTAGAGAAATGGTTCTTCATCACAATGATCGAGAATTTTCCATTGAAATACCATTAGGTGTCGATCAACCAAGGATTGGTAAAACGGATCACGATCGAATTCTTACGGCTTATCACGAAGCCGGTCATGAACTTGTTTCCAGTGTGTACTTTGGTGATAAAGAAAAACCAGTTTATTTATCTATTATTGAAGGAGTGGCTCTTATAGGTTCAACTCTTGTGCCTTATAATGGTGTTCGTAAGGGTGAAGTGGAAATCGAGTCTCGAAACAATAAAGAAGTTGTTTTGAGAGAGGCCGCTATACTGGCTGCTGGATATGTCGCTCAACAATTAATTACTTTGGGAGCCAGAGATGATGGCGGGAAAAGTAATGACATGCTGAGGGCTACAGGGTTAATTCGCAATGCCATTCTAAGGCAAGGGTTAAGTCAACGTTGGGGAGTAAGGGCGATACCTGAAGGTCTTTCCAATGAGGACTATATTGCTAAAGAACTCTCTACCAGTGAAAAAGAAGAGTTGAATCGTTTAACTTCTGAGTGGTTGCAGGTTGCAGAGGATTTAGCTCGTGAAGCTATCTGGGTTAATATGGATAAACTTTTTGTTCATATGTCTAAGGCGATTGCTCAAGAAGGACAAATTTATGGTGATCAGATTCTTGAGCTTTATGAACAGTATGGTGTGTTGACTGAAAGAGATGAGCAACGTTACCAAGAAGTTGTCGAACAAATCTATGAAGTCACAAACTTTATTGATGAAAGTATTGAAAAAGTGGGAGATCGTTTTTATCAACGCTATACTGAAGATAATTTTTCTTGGGATAAAGCAGAAGAAGCCTTTGCGTTCTTGAGTCGAAGAAATAGTGGACTTGTTAATATGTTTAATCCACTTTACCGCAGTTCTTGGGAGTCAATGTCTGATACACTTAAGATGGTTGTGGCTTCTCGCTTAAGTTCTCATATTCAATATCGTCGTCGAGATGCTCAAATAGCATCAGACACTCTTCTGCCAGAGAGGGTGGCTAATATTGAAGATATAATCGCTATGGAAAGAGATGCGAGAACCTCAAGAGTGACTGAACTTGAAAGGTTTAATATTATAAGATCCAGTGACACCACAAGAGGGGCTGCTGAAAGCTCCTCGATGGCACCTGAAGTTTTAACTTGTTCACGAATTTTTTAATCTATGAGGATTAATTTTAAAAACAAAAAAAGCCCTCTCGCAAACAGGGCTTTAGATCTTAGTCTTTAGTTTATTAATTGAATCTACATAATAATATTGCAAGTTAGGCGAGTTAAGACTTCAGTTAAGGCATTCTCAAGTCCTTGGGAGTCTTCAGCTATTGATAAAAAACCATCAGGAGTTATAACTTCTTGTTCGTAGAAGTCACTCACTTCAGGGTAGTCCATGGCTGTTTGATTAACACCGCCTTGATTAAGAGGTGAGAAGATTCCACTTGAACGAGGTTGTTCCACATCGAAAAAATTATTGAGATTAATGGGTACCCCATAAACTTGCACCCCCGTATCGTAGTTGTTTTGTCTTAAGGATCTTAAGTTTTCCAAATTAGGGTAGAGTCTTGAATCGTATCCGTCACCAGAAATAAGAATGGATTGTTGTCCCATTGCGGTGCTATTTTCATGGATGTATTCACTGGAAAAATTGAGTGCACTATAAAGTTCAGTTGTTTCACCAACATTTCCGACACCATAACTATTGTCGCGAGCCATTTGAGTAAAAATATTTGCCAAGTTTTCAATATCTTCACGAGTTTCCATTACTTTAAATGTAGACTCAATTCGAGGAACACTTCCCCAGAAGATGACAGCAATTTCTGTACATGTGCATTCTAATAAGTTGTTTACAACTTCAGGGTTACGTAAAGAATTGGCATAACCTTGTAATTGCACGCTTCTTTCCTGAGTGTTCATTGAACCGGAGAGGTCCATTGATAAGACAACAGAACTTTCTGCACGTCCACGGGATCTTTCGCAAACAGTCGCTTGCCCGATGGAATGAGTTAACAAGAGGCCTAAAAATATGAAAGCTTTGATTTTAGTAGACAATATTTCCTCCAACTTATTTTTTTATGAAGTTTTTAACTTCTTCATCATGTTGGACATAATACAATACTAGGTATTTTTTTTCGGGGTTTGTAATAATTATTGAAAAATATTCCCAATCACCCCCCAAAAACCGCCCACTTTTTTGACACCCAATGAAGAACCCCGCAGCACGAAGTGCGAGGAGTGAGGCTCCATTGGGCTATTAATCTCGCAGAGATTAATAGGGCCCAGCCGGCCAGAGGCGGGAGAACCCTACACCGCCTGGAGATAGGACGAAGGCATGAGACTCCCAGTCGGCTAAGTAAGGGAAAAGAGGGCGGCTTTATAAATTCAATGAGCTATTTAAAATACGTAATGAAGTGGTTGTGATAAGTGGAGTAATTTTAATATCGGGGTCGTTTGTAAATTTTTTCAAAAATTTAGTAAATCATACATTATCATTTAGATTAATGATAGCTCAGAAGAATTTTAGTATAAGTCTTGTAAAATTAAACCAGTTTGAAAAAAGGAAAGTCTATGAAAAATCTCCTACTCGCTTGTTCAGTCCTTGCTTCGTTTAATATTTGTTGGGCTGAAACTAATAATGGTGTTTTTCTTCCAGGAGAAAATCCACCCACTTATGATCAACCTTGGACTCATCAACAGAATTCAATTTCTGCGAGTGATTCCCAAGCGCAAGGCGGTGATCGTTCGATTCCTCCGACCAAAGGAGTGATTCATGTGAGGCGAGATGGTGAAGGTTCAGAGGCCTATGGCGACTACTTAAAGTGTTTAGAAGAGCTAAGAGAGAGAGTTCCAAACCCTCGTCATAGAGATTACTTATGCGATCGTAAGCATCTTCAACCAGAAGAAGACCTCAATTACTATGAGATCAACTATACTGGAATAAATGTTATTGAAGCGGATACAGATGAGAGACCTATTTTTGTTCCTGGTAGAAGAGGTATTGGATTCTTGCCAGTCACTAATGCTAATGAAGATGTTCTTCAAAGACCTGTTATATATCGTTCTTATGATTTGACTCAGTCCAATCAAAATCATCTCGTTGTGCAAATTCCTATTCTTCAATTAAAACAAAATGGATTACTCAGCCAGCCGGTGATAGTGGCAGAATATTTAGTTAACGAAAGTTCCGCTGTTGATCAAATTGCAAGTCAACTGGGTGTTAACTCTAGTGATGTTGCACAGGTTATAGCGGCAACAGGTTCAGCTCTTGCACTGGTTGAAGGGGGAACTTCTTTATTAATTCCAGAGTTACAAATGTTTACAAATATTGATCCTGAAAATGAGCGCCCTATTGATTTCGGTGGTTATGGTATTCCAGGATTTCGTTGGGTTTCTTTGCAAGAGTCAATTGATCCAGAAAGAGAATGGCCTATTCTTGGTGGTTCTCAAGGTATTGGAGTGATGATTACGATTCCTGGAATTGGTCCCGGCCGTGATCGTGAAATTGATTTGCCGCAAATGGTTTCCGCTTTTCATCCAGTAGGGACTACGAATGTAGGTTACCCTTATCCCGTCATCAATGTTCCTCCTGCTACAATGGCTTCGTTAAAAGATTGGAGTGAAACATTTCCACCTCCAGGGCAAACAGATGTACCGCAAGCGCCAGCTGTTGCTATGACTCAAGATTGGGGTGAGACTTATCCTCCTCCTGGACAGACAGATGTTCCTATGTTTCAGTCTTTAAGAGAAATGGCTCGCAACCTATCAGCTCCTGAGTTAGAAATTCATACGGTTCATTTGACCACAGCGGCTGTCTTAGGTTCATTAACAATTTTGGCTTACCGTGTATTAGGGATTGGTGGAAGAGCACGTGCTCTTGCAGCGGTTGTCCCTCCTCAAATTATATTAGATGCCACAGGAAGAGCGGGTTATAGAGTTCCTGCCCACGAAACTTATTCAGAAGAAGAAGCTTTGGCTATGGCTCGTCAGATCGATGCTATGAGTAACGATGAGTTAGAGGACTTCATGAATACGGTGGATCCTGAGTTGATCGAATACATGGAAGTTATTGATTACTATGTTCGTCAGGCCAGAGGTCGTGAGTTTCAACAGTGGTGTCCAGACGTCAATCAATGTAGCTAACTCGAACTTTATATAATTTTAATTTTTCAAAAGCCTAGGTTTTACTTAGGCTTTTTTTATATATAGACATCTGTTTATGAGGAATGAGAGAAGCTCTTTATTCTTTTGAATAATTAGCTAGGAGTTCCTCTTATTAGTGATAGGAGTGTTCCAAGGGGCTACCCAAAATAAGAGTAACATTCCAGGGATAGCACACAGGGCGCAAAAGAGAAAAAAATGGGTGTAGCCCATACCTTGTATTTCTCCGAATCTTTCATAAAACCAAACATCTTTTGGTTTAATACCTTCAATAAGAAAACCGGTGGTGGCATTGGCAAAGGTTCTAGGAACGGCAATGAGACTTGAAAACAGGGCAAATTGAGTGGCGGTAAAATTCATATTGGTGGCGCGAGCCATATAAGCTGTGAGAGCTGACGCTCCGAGGCCCACCCCAAGATATTCAAAAGCGATGACAACAGTGAGGATCCACAAAACGGGTCCCGCTTCGTTGAGGACAGCAAAGCCAAGAATAGAGAGTAACTGGACAACGCCAAAAATCCATAAAGATTTATTGATACCTATTTTGAATATTGTTGCTCCTCCAATAAATGAACCAATAAACATGGAGGCAAAGCTGACAGTCTTAACTGTAGAACCGATCACTAAAAAAGAAAATCCAACGTCGATATAAAAGGGAGTGGAAAGGGCCGTAGCCATATTGTCGCCTAGTTTATAGAAAAAAAGAAAAGCTAAAAACAGCAGAGCTGATTTTTTACCTTCACGATTGAAAAACTCTTTAAAGGGTTCGACAACGGAGTCAACAAGGTTGCGTTTAGTTCTATTTTCTAGGCTGACCTCGCTTATTAATAAGGTTTTAATAATGCCGACAAACATAAAAAGTCCAATTGCGATATGAACGGTCGACCATGAAACAAAACTCGCCATTATAAGCCCGAGACCTCCGGGAATAAATCCTGCAGCTCGATAGCCATTCATATACATGGAGTTTCCAAGTCCTAACTCTCGATCAGGAAGTAGTTCTCTACGATAGGCATCAAGAACAATATCTTGGCTTGCAGAAAAGAAAGCCATGATACCAGCAGCAATGACGATCCACTTTAAATCATCTTGTGGGTTGAGATAAGCCAATGAAAACATGCTCAACATACAAGCCACTTGTGTAATAAGCATCCAGCCTCTTCTGAGTCCGAGAAAGGGAAGCTCGAGGTAATCAAGTAGAGGCGACCATAAAACTTTCCATGTGTATGGCATTCCAACAAGAGAAAAAAGGCCGATTGTTTTAAGGTCAATTTCTTGGGCTCTTAACCACCCAGGAATTAATTGAATTAAATAGTAGAGGGGGAGACCAGCAGAAAAGCCATTAAATACACAAATAAGCATATTTTTGCTGAAGAGAGCTTGCCAGAAGTTTTTATCCGTTGATGGCGATGTTTTGTCCATATTGAAAAGGCTAGCACTGGTCGTGGAGGCTGTCTATGAAGTGAAGGCACTTTTTTTAAGGATTTTAAGGGTTTAATTCATATTGTCTGGGGTTGTGTAAGTCCTAATGAGGTATCAAGGGGCCGTGATTTCCCTTTAAACCTTCAGCCCTCTGTGCTAGAAAATTGAAGACTTTGATCCACACTCTTGGGGAGGATGCATGTTTGGTGAAAAATATGTCAAAGGTCATGGGGGCAAAAAGATTCCTGTTCCCTTTTGGCCTGTTGATCAGGTAGGTGCCGAAGAAAGGGCTCTATCTTTTACGAAACGTAGTATAAAGAATACGAGTAAGCTCGATGCCCTTTATGAAATTATAAAAATGATTGATCTTACCACTCTTGAGGGGGCTGATACGCCAGGGAGAGTGAAGCAACTTTGCAGCAAAGCAAAATTTCCTTTGCCAGCAGGAATTGATCACGAATTTTCACAGCATCCCAAAGCTCGTAAAATGCCTCAAGTGGCAGCGGTCTGTGTTTATCCTTCTATGGTCCCTCATGCCGTTAAAGCTTTGAAAGGAACTTCAATTAATATTGCTTCTGTGGCGACGGGGTTTCCAGCAGGGCAGTTGCCATTAGATATTAGAATCAACGATGTTAAAGCGGCCGTTAAGTTTGGAGCCACTGAAATTGATATGGTTATTAATCGCGGCGCTTTTTTAAGTGGGGATTACCAAGCGGTTTACGATGAGATTTTACAAATCAAAGAAGCTTGCGATGAGGCTCATTTGAAAGTGATCTTAGAAACAGGAGAGCTTGTTACTTATGATCGAGTACAAATGGCCTCTCATTTAGCCATGCTCGCTGGTGCTGACTTTATAAAAACATCGACAGGCAAGGTGTCTCCTGCTGCGACCATGCCGGTAACTTTGGTTATGTTAAATGCCATAAAAGATTACTATAATGAAACGGGAGTTAAAGTCGGCATGAAGCCAGCTGGTGGTATAAGAACGGCTAAACAAGCGATTCATTATTTATGTATGGTTAACGAGGTGCTGGGGAGTCAGTGGTTGACCCCTGATCTTTTTAGGTTTGGTGCGAGTAGTTTATTAAATGACGTTCTTAAGCAAATTTATAAACAAGTGACTGGTCGCTACTACTACGACAAAATCTTTTCATTGGATTAAGGAAATAGGGATGCTTTCAAAACAAGAAAAAAAGAAAAAGAAAAAAGATGAAAAAGGCAAATCTTCTGCTCATTCAAAAGAAAAGAAAGAAGGTTTTAAATTTGAATACTCAGAGAGTATTGAGTCCACTGAAGTGGTAAAGCTTAAGGATAAATATGACCTCTTTATCAATGGTCAGTTTGTAAAGTCAGAAAGTGGAAAGTATTTTCCTACTATTAACCCGGCGACTGGTGATGTTTTAGCAGAAGTCGCGGAGGCCAACGAAAAAGATGTTGATAAAGCGGTTGTTGCAGCTCGTAAAGCTTATGAAAGTGTATGGTCTAAACTTTCTGGTAAGGAAAGAGGACGCTATATATTCAGAATTGCGAGAATCTTGCAAGAGCGCTCCCGTGAATTTGCGGTCCTTGAAACTTTGGATAATGGTAAACCTATAAAAGAATCAAGAGACATTGATATCCCATTGGTAGCCGCTCATTTCTTTTACAATGCCGGTTGGGCAGATAAACTGGATTACGCCTTCCCTGGCAAAAAGGTCACTTCTCTTGGAGTGGCTGGACAAATTATTCCTTGGAATTTTCCTTTACTCATGGCGGCTTGGAAAATTGCTCCTGCTCTAGCAACAGGAAATACGGTTGTCATTAAACCTGCTGAAACCACTCCGTTGACTGCTTTGTTACTGGGTGAGGTTTTACAAGAAGCGGGATTACCTGATGGTGTGGTCAATATTGTTTCGGGAGCCGGAGCTACAGGTTCGGCGATAGTTAACCATCAGGATATTAATAAAATAGCTTTCACAGGTTCTACGCAAGTGGGAAAAATGATTGCCAAGACGACAGCTAAAACCAATAAAAGTTTAACTTTAGAATTGGGTGGAAAGTCCGCTCATATTGTTTTTGAAGATGCCGCTATTGATCAGGCTGTGGAAGGTGTGATTAACGGAATCTACTTTAACCAGGGACATGTTTGCTGTGCTGGTTCACGCTTGTTAGTGGAAGAATCCATCGCTAAGATTTTCACGAAAAAATTAAAAGAGCGTATGAAAAGTTTAAGGGTTGGTAATCCTTTGGATAAAAACACAGATATTGGAGCGATCAATTCTCATCGTGAGCTTGAGAAAATTAAATCTTTTGTTGCCGATGCGAAACAAGAGGGTTGGGATTTTTACTCAGCATCGGCCACCGATATTCCGAGTCAGGGATTTTTTCATGAGCCTTGTTTCTTTGAGGATGTGGCTTCGAGTGCGACGATTTTCCGCAAAGAAGTTTTTGGCCCTGTATTGGCTATTTCAACATTTAGAACACCCGCGGAAGCTATTTCTAAAGCCAATGATACACCCTACGGTTTAGCGGCAGGGATTTGGTCAGAAAAAGCTTCAAAAATTCAGAAAACAGCGATGGGTCTCAAAGCAGGAGTGATTTGGGCTAATACCTATAATAAATTTGATCCCGCTTCTCCTTTTGGTGGATATTTTGAAAGCGGCTGGGGTAGAGAAGGAGGCCGTCATGGTCTTTACCCTTATTTGGAGGTTAAGTAATGTCGGGTCTTAATTCAAATTCACATACGGTTGCAAAAACAACAAAACTTTTCATCGGTGGAGAGTTTCCACGAACGGAGTCAGGAAGAAGTTTTCCTGTTTTTAAACAAGATGGAAAGACGATTTATACTCATCTCTGTCAAGCTTCTCGTAAGGATCTCCGAAATGCTGTTGAGCAAGCTTTAAAGGCTTATAGTTCATGGTCAGGGAGAACGGCTTATAATAGAGCCCAAATTCTTTATCGAATGGCGGAAATGTTAGAAGGAAAAAAAGAAGAAATTCTAAGAGCCTCCGAACAAGTTCACGGACTAAAAAGTAAAAACTTTGAAGCTGATATAATGAATGCCATTGATACTTTGGTTTATTATGCTGGATTTGCAGATAAATATTCTCAAGTTATGGCTTCAGTGAATCCTGTCAGTGGACCATTTCATAACTTTACAACACCAGAACCGGTGGGAGTGGTTGGAATTGTTTCTGATCAAGAATTTAGTGTGGCTCGGTTTTTTTCACTAATAGCGAGTGTAATAGCTTCTGGAAACACTTGTGTCTGTCTATTAGAAGCTCCTGGTGCAGCTCTTTTGTCAGAGTTTGGTGAAGTATTTAAAACTTCTGACCTGCCGGCTGGAGTTGTGAATTTATTATCAGGCTCTTTAGAGGAGTTAGAGTCACATTTAGGCCAACATATGGAAGTCCATTCCTTATTGGTTGACAGTCAATCGATGGAGCGAGTGGGTCGTTTTAAAGAATGGGCTTGTGATAATATGAAAAGAACTGTTCCTTGGAAATTTGAAGACCAATGTTTAGAAAGCTTGGTGGCTTTTACAGAATCTAAAACAGTATGGCACCCCGTTGGGATTTAACTCTAATACCGTTTAGTTAAGCCCCGATTTTCGTTGATTGATTCGTATAGTCTCCCTTCCCTCTTGTCAATCACTGTGAGCTTAACTAAAAAGGTATTAAAAAGAGATCTTAAGCGAATGGTATTGGAAAGGTGTTATCTCTTAGGCATAAAAAAGGCCACTCAATTGCAATGAGTGGCCCAGACCTTAAACCCTAGAAAACCTATATGTTCGGAACTTAGTTCTCGAAACTGTGAAAATTAAAAATTGAATCACCGCTAGCAAACTGGGTGATGTGATAATAGCCAGTTTGTCCATAGACATAAGCATTGGCTAAACCGTTGTCGTGTTTATAAACTACAACTTTGTTATTGGATTTATCAAAATAAGCCGTTCGAGACTCAATCCCGTCTTGCATTCTGATCTCTACCATTTTGCATTGAATATCAGTTGTTACAAAGTCTGTTTCTACAACTGCGTCTTTAGTTGAAATTTCGTATTTATAACCATTGGCACATTCACTAAAGAGGGTAACAGAACCGTTGAGATCTTGTGACTTGCAAATGTCACGTAAAAACATTTTTTTATCAGCACATGTCCTCTCTCCACTTTCTGCAAGTGAAATATTACATAGTAGAAGAGTCATTATTGTGAGTGCTAATTTTTTCATTTTTCCCTCTTTTGTTTATATTATTTATATAAGCAAGATAGAGGCCAAGGGAGAGGCCTCTAGTTTTGATTTAGCTGTATAACTTTTTAATTATGCTAATAAGTTCTACGTCATAAAATGAGAACAGTTTAAAATTTTACGTTTAACTTTTTTATATTTCTAATGCTGAGACACATAGCCTTGAGTCTTCTATAAAAAGCAAATTAAAATGAGACGGTTTTTCTAACGAATAAATGGAAAATGAATTTCATTTTTTTAAAATATTAAAAAATGTCGAATTTTTGTACGTATTTTTTTTCTTACCAAAAAGTCTTATAAAACTGTTTTATTGTAAGACAATAATATCCTTCGAAAGTCTAGATCCCTTGCTGGTGGCCTTTCTTCAGTCTAGTCCAAGCCCGATCAAGATAGAGTTAATGAACTGAAGGAAGACGATATGAAAGTAAGCTTAACAATATTAATTCTAATAGCCGCTTTTTTGACCGCTTGTAAAGATGATGTCAATTTTGCCGCCACTCCTTCAAGTGAGCAATCTCAAAATGTTAATCCTGACCCTGTAGGAGACTTGGGACCAAGAGTTAACTTTCTAAAGAGGCCTGATGATCATAAGTTAGGTAAGAGCACAATGGCCTTGTTTAAAGTGATTAAAGGTGATTTTGAAATACGTGATGTAAAGTGCGCTATTGATAATGTCCTAATAAGTTGTGATTGGCTAAAAGGAATTGTACCTCTTATCAAATTTTCTTTAGGAAATCATAAAATTGAAGTTATAGCATTTGATGAAGCTGGACAAAAGGGAAGTGAGAGCGCTCAGTGGACAGTGTTCCAAGGCTTTGAAAAAGTAGAGGAAGACTTTGAGGTCAATGAACAAAACAGTAAGACTGATATTTTGTTCGTTATTGATAACTCAAGTTCAATGTATGCCGAACAAAAAGAAATTAGTAAGAGATTTGATAAATTTGTTCATCAAATCAAAGATCTTGATTGGCAAATTGGGATCACCACAACAGATCCACGAACGAATCAGGTGTGGAGTGATGGGCGTTTAGACCCTTTTCAAAGAGGACTTTACTATTTAACTCCAAGTCTTGGTGTTGAAAATGCTCAGGCACTCTTTGCTGACAAAGTGAGAAGAAGAGAGAGTGGTTGGGATACTGAAGAGGGTATCAAAGCCACTTATAGAGCGATTGAGCGTTCAATGAACCCGCGTAATGAGGTTGATCGTGCTTTGGCCAGTTTTATGAGAGAGAAATCGGCTCTCGCCATTGTACTTGTCTCAGATGAAGACGAGTCCAATAACAATATAAAGAACCGTGGTAGTGAACTGATTAAACTTGTTCAGCAAAAATGGGGAACTAATAAGGTCTTCCAATTTAATTCCATTATTACGCACACTCAGGAGTGTTTAAGAGGCGATGGGCTTTCAATGGGGTATGCCTATGAACAATTATCTATGGATACCAATGGAATTGTTGGTGATATCTGTGCAAAAAATTACAGTAAAATTTTAAAAGATATCGGAGAGGGTGTGGCTAATCTTGTAAAAGTTTATAAATTAAGCTGTGTTCCTCAAGACATCAACAGTGATGGAAAAATTGATTTAAAAATTGAGCTGAAGACTGCGGGGAAAGTTCCTGGTTATGCTTTGGATAAAAATGAGATTCTTTTTGATGAAGCGTTAGCGCCAGGATCCTATATGTTGGATTATTATTGTTTGGAAAATTAAAAACGTTTCAAAGTGAAGCGGGTAAAGGCTTTCGGGTCTAGAAAAGGTATAAAGATTAAAATTTAAAAGTTTAAAAACCGAAGTTAATACATCATGGGGGAAACAGTGTTTCGTGTAGGTTTATTATTGATATTTATTTTTTCGCTGAGTGCATGTAAGCAGCAAGAAGTTGGTTTTAGCGAGGTGGTTCAAAATCCACATAATGTTGCGACAGAACTTCCAGAAGAGGAGCCAGTTGATCCACCAGTTATTCCTCCTGTTGATGAGGAGGAGGTTGATCCACCTCCTGTACAACCACCGGTTGTTCGTGTGATCCAAGCTCCTGAAGATCACTTTTTAGGTGAACAAACGGAGTTGGTATTTGAATTGATTCCTGGAGATTATCCTATTACTGATATTGAGTGTTCAGTAAACGGTGAGTTTATTCCTTGTGACCTTGATTCAACAGAAATTCCTTTTGTTGGTTTTCCTCTCGGTGACCATAATGTTAAAGTTGTTGTCACTGATGAGAGTGGGTTGATTGCGAATGCTGATGAAGATTGGACAATTGGACGTGAAATATTACAACAAACAACAGACATTAATGTTCAAATTGAAAAACAGAAAGCTGATATTCTCTTTGTTATTGATAACTCAGCTTCAATGCATGAAGAGCAAGAAGAAGTGGCTCGTAGAATCAGTAACTTTTTTAACCAAATTAAAAAATTAAACTGGAGAGTTGGAATTATTACAACAGATCCTTATCATAAAGAGCCTGCGACTGGTCAAGTGGATCCTTATGCTGATGGCGTATTGTTGCAATTTCCTAATGGTAGTTATCACTTAGATTCCAGTATGCCATTTGGTCAAGCGAAACAACTTTTTGCAGATACAATTTATCGACCAGAACAAGGTAATGGTCATGAAAGAGGAATTAGAAATACCTATCGTTCAATTGAACGTTATTCTAGTAACGATAACTCAGTAGAAAATCAGAGATTAAAATCTTTTTATAGAGCTGATGCGACCTTGTCTGTGGTTGTTATTTCTGATGAAAATGAAACCCTTGTTGATGGAATTGGTAGACCTTTAACAGAACTCGATAAGAGTAAAGGCGATAAACTCGTTGATTACGTTAAGAGTGTTTGGGGACCAACTAAAAAGTTTCAATTCAATTCAATTGTTGTGCGAACGGGGGATGTGGATTGTATTGGAGCTAATGAAAGTTATGGTACAGCTTATGAAAACACATCTCGCTTAACCAATGGTGTGATCGAAGATATTTGTGCCGATGATTACACTGGTGCTTTGAGTAAAATTGGATCTGGTGTTGCTGGACTTCAAAAAGTTTATGACCTTGCTTGTCAGCCTCAAGATAAAGATGGCGATGGTCTAGTGGATTTAACCATTCAATCATCTGGCCCTCAAGTTCCTGGTTATAAACTCAATGGGAATAAAATCGAATTTGATCAACCTCTTGAAGAGGGTGATTTTAAAATTACTTATTATTGTTTTTAAAAGTCTTCATAAGTCTGGCCTACGGCCAGACTTTCTTTTTATTCTAAATTTTCCCTATATCTTCTATATACTATTCCTTTAGCACTCGATTTGGCTGGAGGAAATGTGAACCTATTCCAAAAATATCTTTTCGTCCCAACATTAATTTTATTTGGATTTGGTAGTTTGTTTGTCTTTCAAAACTGTTCAACGGATGTTGGGTTTGAGCAGGTTCCAAGTTTAGAGCACCATGAAAATGCTGGAGAAGGTGGAGTCACTGATGGTCCAGGGGGCGATGGTGGTGGAACGGGAACAAGTGGCGAAGATTCCACTGTGAGAATTCACGTCAATGAAGAGCCCAAAGATATGACTCAGTCAGAGGGAAATGCTGTTGTTGATTTTGAAGTCATTTATACCGGCGGGCAGGCGACAGTACAATGTGAGCACAATGGATCTGTTGTAGCCTGTGATTTGGTCGATCGCATCACAATTAGCAATCCACCCTTGGGACCGAATACCTTTACCATAGTGGCACGAGATGCCAATGGAACACCAGAAGTCGAGACTCTTTCTTGGACTGTGTATCGCTCGATCGTTTCTGTTTCTCAACATATATCGGTAGATGTGCAATCTGATCAGGTGGATGTCATTATTAATGTGGATAATTCTGGTTCCATGCTTTCTGAACAAGAGAATATGGCCAATCGTATTCAAGATTTCATTTCTCCTTTTTCGGGACTTGATTACCATATTGCTGTGACCACGACTTCCCCTATAGGTAATGATGAAATCTGGAAACCCAGTTTGAATTATGTGGATGGGAAGTTTGTTCCTTTGAATCCTGAAGGGGATTACTGTATTAAAAGTAGTAAACACTCTCAGTCTCAGGCACAAACTTTGATAAGAAATAATGTTGTTAGAGGATTATTTCTTTTAAATGATGATGGTTCTGTTTTTAAAGACGCTAGTGGGCGAACCCGTCCTGAGGGGAATGGTTGGGAGAGAGGTATTTATACCACATATAGAGCCTTTGAGAGAGCTGTTAACAACCAACAAGGGGACAGTTCTTGTCTGAGACCGAATGTGGCAAAACATGTCATAGTGATCTCTGATGAGCGTGAAACGATGACCTATTTCGATGGACAAGCTAATATCATTCGAGAAATGCCAGACTATGCTAAGTCAGTGGGGCAAAACCTTATTGATTATGTTGAAGACCATTACGGTGTGGATACTGTTTTTAAATTTCACTCCATTATCGTTAACCCTGATACCGATGAAGGTCGACAATGTCTGCAAGGAAATGGTGGAAGGTATGGAGTGGAGTATGCCAATCTTAGTCATTTAACTGGAGGACATATTGGGTCTGTTTGTGCTTCAAATTATGCGACTCAATTAGGACAGATTGGTGAGCAAATATCTAATTCTTCATTAACTTATAATTTAGAATGTGTTGCTGTTTCTAATAATGGAAATTTAGGCCGTGTCGTTATTAAGGGGACTAACACAGAAGTTACTGAGGACTATGGTTTTTTTGGAGATAAAGTGGAGTTTGGTGGTTTCTTAGGAGCCGGGGAGTACACCATTCAATATTTTTGTTACTCGATGGATTAGGGGCTGATGAATTTTCGACCACTCCTAATTAAAAGATGAAGTAAAATAATTTTTCATTTTTAAAAAGACATTGGAAGCAAAAAAATTGTAATCTCAAATAAAAAGCATGTCATTCTAAGGTTTATCTAAGGGACTAGGGCCTAGCTCTGCGGTTTAATTATTTATTAACCATCAAAGAATGTTTTTACTTTGAAAGGAGCTTCTCAATTTTTTCAAGGCGCTGCTTGAGATCTTCAATTTCCTTATCTTTTTCTTTGAGCTTTAATTCAAACTTTTGGTTTATGGAAGAAAGTTCTCTTTCTTTTTCTTTTAGTTCTTTATCGTGTTTTTTACTGATAGAAGCTAACTCTCGAATCGCCTCAATGATTGGCGCAATCAATTTTGAATATGCCACAGAAAGAATACCATTTTGATCTTCGGAGACTGCTGCGGGAAAAACTTTTTGGACATCTTGCGCAATAACACCCATATCTTCTCCTTTAGGAAAATTTAAATCAGGGTGTTCCTCTTGTCTCCATTGGTAGGTGACCCCTTCAAGTTTCAGCAAATTTTCAAGGGGATTATTGATTGTGGCAATATCTCTTTTTAAACGTTCATCTGATAAGTTATTGTAAGTTCCTACACCAGCCACAGAACCATTCACATGGAGTTTATAACTTGGATTGCTGGTTCCAATACCCACGTTGCCACCAGAAGAAATCGTTAAGTCTACTCCCGAACCACCAGCGGATAGCTGAAGGGCATTTTCAGCTCGCAAATGAAAAGAGTTTGCAAGCCCATCTGAAGAAAGCCCGCCACCAGTTGTGGAGTCTAAACCTAGATAGCCTAGAATAGTTCCAGAGCTTTCATATTGAACCCATCCAGCCGCAGTCGAACTTTTCTCGACAGTGGACAAATTGCCGGACGTGCCCAAGACATGAAGCTTTGAATCAGGGCTTGTTGTTCCGATACCAACGTTTCCTGTATTAGTAATTGTCATTCTAGGTAAACTTTGAGTGAACATTGATATGTCACCATTGGCGGTGCTATTTACGACGCTGATATCATTATGAGTACCAGAGCCGTAACCGACCCAGCCCATTCTTGAACCATTAGACTCATGAAATTCAATGGTTCCAACTGCGTTGGGAATGGCTCCGTTGCTATCGGTCAGTCTTATTGTTGGTACTTCATTATAAATATCGAGTACATCTTGCGGATTTGTTGTTCCAATCCCAACATTGCCAGTATCCTGTACCCTCATTACTTCCGTTGCAGCAGCTGTTGATCCATCAACCTTAAAAATGAATGCAGAAGAGGTATCGTCATTTTGATCATCTATATTGAACATCAAACTATCACCTGCGGAGATTAGA
>CAXREJ010000052.1:0-46508 GCA_964229765.1 Bdellovibrionales bacterium
AAAGAACAGAAACAATATGAAGCAATATATGCGGGAGGTGTGACTGATCAGAGAGACTTTTCACGTTCTGATAAAAAGTATCTCCAGGAAAATTTAATCGCTTATAACTCTCAAAAACCTCTTCCTTACAAGAATGGCAGAAGTTTAGGTTGTTATATCAGGAGGTTTTGATGCAAAAATATTTCTTTATTTATACTTTCTTTTTTCTGTTGGCATCCTGTGATTCTCCCATGAATAATCGTATTCGTTCAGGAGGAACAGATGAGAAAGGTGGGATTCAACAATCACAATTTCAAGTGTTCAACCTTGAAGTTGAGTATCAATGGTTATCAGGTCCATTTGGTAATGTGGAGCAAGAAAACCAACTGATGGTCTTTTTATATAATAGCCATGGTGAACTGCATTCTCTTCCACAAGGCCAGACTTTAGAGTTTTATTCCACCATGCCTAGCATGGGACACCCCATGGCGGATGCTGGTTTTTTTGAAGAAATCAGTACGGGAATTTATCTCAATAAAGGTATTCGCTACAACATGCCTGGTGATTGGAAAAATGAACTTTGGATAATGGATGAAGACTTCAATGTAAAGGATCGGTTGGAATGGCTCGACTTCTTTTGATCTTAGTTTTGAATATTTATACTCTCCAAGCGTATTCAAATAGTTGCTGTGGGCAAAGTCCTGCGAGTTTTACGATTCTATCACTCAGTCAAAAACTCAGTGTTTCAACCGGAGTTTCCTATTTGAGCTCACAAGGACGTGTCTATGATAATAGTGATGAGTTTTATTTGTGGAATGATAAAAAAAGAGAGGTTCGCTCTTTTTTATTAAATGTTTCAAGTACACTGGTTGATCGTCACCAAGTTTTTATTAATACGAGTTATTTGCAAGGTTATTATTCGGATTCCTTTGGAGTTGGCTATTCGACACATTTGTCTGATACGTTACTGGGTTACAGTTATGAAATTTTACCGGAGTATAGTTTTTCATATTGGAAGCCAAAGGTTTTTATTACAGCTTTCTTAAACGTACCCACGGGCCGTTCCATTTACGATAATAATCGATTGAGTGAAGGGGCTGATGTCACCGGTCATGGTCTTTGGGGGACAGGAATTGGGGTGACTTTGAGAAAAGTGTATTTTCCATGGACTATTACTTTGCAAGGTAGAACCTTGCGTTTGTTTTCTAAAGAATTTGAGTCTGTCAGAGTCTCTGATTTCTATGATAGTTCATTGGCTTTTTTGCTGAATTATTCCACCCGACTCTGGGGGCTTCAGTTTAATACAGGGCTTACTTTCACACATCTATCTGAAAGGCGTATTGAACCTGTGAATGTCACATCCGGTGTGACTCAAAACTTTAGTGTCCTAGGGGGAGTGCAAAGATCTATTTCAGAGAGTTGGGTGGCAGGTATAAATTATTCTGATCAAACTCTCGTAGGTCCAGCGAAAAATAGTATTTTAAATAGAAGTCTAAACATTAACTTTAATTACAATTATTTTTAAGGAGAAAATATTATGAAAGTTTTATTGCTCATTTTATTGAGTTATTCATTGGTCGCCCAAGCCCATTGTCCTTTTGAGGTCAAGGATGGGGGGAAAGATTATTGCTTTGATTTGATTTGGCAGACTGGCGAGAAAAAAATAAGAGGGGAGTTTGAACAAACAGATCTGATGAGCCCCTTGTTAATTCCCATGGGAGAGGTTCCTCAAAAGTGGATTTATTCAACAGCCCTTGTCTCGGTTTGGGAAAAAGGGGATGCTAATCATAGTCCGGTAGAAATACCTCATTTCCGTATATTCCCCTATATGCATATGTTGAATGGTCATCATCATTCGGCTCCCTATGGTTTTTACTTTTCAGCGGAAGAACAAAGCTACGTATTTTCCAGAGTGGCTTTTCAACAAATGCCAGGATGTTGGAGTTTGCGTTGGACAGTGGATTCTGAGGACAATCTTAACTCAAGCCAATGGATTTTAAATATTGTCGGATTTTCTAATTTTAATGAAGCTCAGGTTCAAGAACAACAGCAAGTTTGTGAGGATCTTTCAGGTGAGGAAACCGGTGATAGCAGTGGTCACCATCATCATCACTAAAAAGATTCCAAATTCTTGATGATTGGACAATGGGGGCGAGAGTCCCCATTGCAGGCTTTAGCCAAATTCTTTAAATTTGTTAACATTTCTTGCATTTCATTAATCTTCTGTTCGAGTTCTGTAATATGGCTTTGCGCTAGTTTTTTAACATCTTTACTGTTTCGGGACTTATTACGCCAAAGGTTGACCAGTTTTTTTGTCTCCTTCAATGAAAAACCCAGACCTCGTGCTCTTTTGATAAATCTTAAAAATTGAATGTCAGTCTCTTTATATGAACGATAGCCAGATTCTGTTCTTGAGGCTTTTGGAATGAGGCCAATGGATTCATAATGTCTGATAAGCTTTGCGTTGATTCCAGACTGTTTTGCCAGTTCTCCAATTGTCATAGCGACCTCCTTTGACCGATCATTGGGAGAATTTATAGCAAAATTATCAGAAGCAAGCAAAATTGTTATTCTAGCTCCTCTTTTTATTTGACCTTCCAATAGTTGGAAGGTGGATCATTATGATGACTATTAATTTATTGAAGGAGTCTAAAATGGAAAGTTTTAATGGCGATAAACTTGGAAATGAAGATCAGTCTGATAATCAGGCCTCTCATTCCTGTTGTGCTGGTCATAAAGAGCAAGGATCTCCTCAATTAAAATATAAAGAGGGGATCGCTGATCATCTCAAATTTATTTGTCCTATGCATCCTGAAGTAACAAAGATGGGACCTGGTAGTTGCCCTATTTGTGGTATGGCTTTAGAGCCTGAGGAAATTCAGTTGGAAGAAGGAGAAAATCCTGAACTTAAGGACTTCACACGCCGCTTTGTGTTTAGTTTGGTGTTTTCTGTTCCTCTCTTTTTAGTGGCTATGTCGGATATGATTCCTCTTTTCACTATCTCTATCCCCCATGGAATAAACTCCATTTTACAACTTTTTTTAGCAACCCCTGTCGTTCTATGGAGTGGTTTTCCTTTTTTTCAAAGAGGTTGGCAGTCGGTTAAAACCCGTAACTTAAATATGTTCACGCTCATTGCTATGGGAACAGGAGTGGCTTATTTTTACAGTTTGTTAGCCACACTCTTTCCTTCCTTATTTCCTGATAACTTTAAAAATGCAGAAGGAATGGTTCCCCTTTATTATGAGTCAGCCGCAATTATAATTACACTGGTTTTGTTGGGTCAGGTTTTAGAGTTAAGAGCAAGAAGTAAAACTGGAAGTGCCATTCGTACTTTATTAGGTTTAGCTCCTAAGGTAGCCAAAAAGGTTTTTGAGGATGGTAGGGAGGTGGAAATACCCATCGAAGAGATCCAAGTTGGTGATCATATGAAAGTTTACCCAGGGGCAAAAATTCCAGTCGATGGAGTCGTGCTATCAGGCAAAAGCTTAGTGGATGAGTCTATGATCACAGGAGAACCTGTCCCTGTTGAAAAACTTATTGGTAGTCCCGTTACAGGTGCGACTGTGAACGGTACGGGTGCTTTTGTAATGGAAGCTAAAAAAGTAGGATCAGAGACCTTGCTTTCTCAAATTGTGAAAATGGTTTCTCAGGCTCAAAGAAGCCGAGCACCGATACAAAAGTTAGCGGATCAAGTGTCCTCTTATTTTGTTCCAACAGTTGTTATTACATCTATACTGACGGCCATTATTTGGGTCCTGTGGGGGCCAGAGCCTGTTTTTACCCATGCTTTTCTTAATGCTGTGGCTGTTCTTATTATTGCCTGTCCTTGTGCTTTGGGATTGGCAACACCAATGTCAATAATGGTAGGAACTGGTAAAGGAGCCAATCATGGCGTTTTACTAAAAGATGCTGAGTCACTGGAGATGCTGGAAAAAATTGACACACTTGTTGTTGATAAGACAGGAACTTTAACAGAAGGGCGACCGACTTTATCTGAGATAAAGACTTTCAATCAATTTTCAGAAGATATGATATTAACATTTGCCGCTTCGTTAGAAAATTTGAGTGAGCATCCACTAGCGAGAGCTATAATTGAAGAGGCTAAAAAGAGAGAGATTAAAACTCTTTTAACTTCTGACTTGAATTATATTCCAGGACAAGGTCTTGTTGGTCAAGTCGATGGTCGGTTTGTATGTTTAGGAAATGAGAAACTTTTATCATCTCATGGAGTGGTGGTTGATGAAATGAACCAATATGCGGAACAGCTTCAGAAAAAAGGTGAGGGAGCGATGTTACTGGCTATTGACAGAAAAGCGGCAGGAATACTCTTTGTTAGCGATCCCATAAAAAAGACCACAGCTGAGGCGATCTCTTACTTTAAGAATAAGAATATAAAAGTCATTATGTTAACTGGTGATAATAAGCATACAGCTCAAGCTGTGGCCGAAAAAGTAAATGTGGATTCTTTTGAATCTGAAGTTCTTCCTGATAGAAAAGGTGAGATTATAGCGAGCCTTCAAAAAGAGGGAAGAAGAGTGGCTATGGCGGGAGATGGTATCAATGATGCTCCAGCCTTGGCTCGGGCGGATGTGGGAATAGCCATGGGAACAGGGACTGATGTGGCTATTGAAAGCGCCAGTGTGGTTTTAGTTAAAGGCGATCTTCTCGGTATTGTGAAAGCCCATAAGTTGAGTCAAAAAACCATGAGAAATATTAGACAGAACTTGTTTTTAGCTTTTGTTTATAATTCCCTAGGAGTGCCAATTGCCGCAGGAATTCTTTATCCTTTCACAGGGGTATTGCTCAGCCCTATTTTTGCCAGTGTAGCTATGAGTTTAAGTTCAGTTTCAGTGATTGGTAATGCTCTCAGATTAAGAGCCACAAAGCTTTAAGAACTTTATTCTTCACGCCATTCCGTTAAGTCTTTGGGCATTTCTATGGGGAGTTGATTGGGATCGGGGATCATAAAATCCCTTCCATTTTGATGATCCATATCGAGCACAAGCCAATCTTGAGTGCGATGATCAACGTCTACTGCTATTAATCCGTCAGGGTTGTTATTCAGATCCTCATATCTAAAGAGTTGAGCAAAGCCAGAAGAGAGGCCCGATGCAAAAGTAAACATTGTTTCAATAAGTGGGAACTGTATAGTTCCGAGAAAAGTTTCAATAGGAATATTGAAGTTCATATTTGGATCCCAAAAATAAGCTTTTAGGACTTGTAGAATCGTTACGGCTCCAAGACTAGTAAGGCCCCATGCTTTCGCAAAATTTTTAATTATTATTTTTGAGGTAGGACGCATCCATAAAGTTTCAGAAAAGAAATAACTATTATTATTTTGATCCCACGCAAGGAGTCGTCCTTTGCTGGATAGGCGAAAACCAGCCAAATCTTTTTTTCCACTGAGTTTTCGAGCGAGTTTGCGGTCACCTATAGTGATCAAATGGTATAGGGTCCCACTTTCAGTGAGTCCAACAACCGAATAGTAGGGCTGTTTATTAATTTCTCGGTAAGACAACTCAGAGTATTGCTTAAAGCTTAATAATCCTCTGTATTGTAGACCAATGTTGTTATTTTTATTGAAAAACTCTACATCAGAGTGAGTGATAGGGTTTTCATTTAAATAGAGCTCTGTTTCTTTATCTTCAAAAAGACTTACACATGTTGAAGCAGAAGCCCAAATGGTTGGAGCTACAAATTGAATGGAGAGAAACAGAATAAGTGTCGAAGCCGATTGTAAATGATTCATTACTCTCGCTTATATAAGCTCTAAGGAGTTACTTTAACCAAGAACTCAATTTTTGAAAAAAAAGCAAAAGAATCTTTATAAGGAATGCAGTGTTGTCTGGTGTTTCAGTCCTTTAATTTTTTCAACTAAGTATTAGGCCACGTCGATGGTTGGTTGGGTGAAAATATAGGGTCGACCTTTAGTTACCATAATTGTGTGCTCAAATTGAGCTGTATAATAGCGTGGGTGGTGGAGAGTCCAACCGTCTCCCTTGTCTTCAAGAGTTTCGGCGCCAGTGGATAAGATAGGTTCAATAGCAACAACTAGATTTTCTTTAAATTTTCTTTTATCGTTTTTATTGTAAAAGTTGGCGATAAAATCAGGACTCTCGTGGAGAGAGCGACCCACACCATGACCACCTACATTGCGGACCACCGTTAAGCCAGAGCTTTCGGCATGTTTTTGTACCACTTTACCAACTTGATTAAGAGGTGTTCCATGAGAGATATTTTTTAATGCGATTTTCAATGCCTTTCGAGTGGAAATACAAAGGTTTTGTTTTTGATGGCTACCAGACCCAAGAACAAAAGATCCTCCTGTGTCAGCAAAATAACCGTTGAGTTCAGCTGAGACGTCAATATTAATAAGGTTTCCTTCTAGTAAGACTTGCTCTCCAGGAACTCCGTGAACTCCTTCGTGTTCGACACTAATACATGTCGATCCTGGGAAATTGTACATTAGAATGGGGGCGGACTGAGCCCCTTTTTGCTGTAAAAACTGAGCTCCAATGGCATCCAGTTCCGCTGTTGTCATCCCTGGTTTTGCACAATGTTTCATCCAGACTAAACAGTTGGCTACGATTTCTCCAATTGTTTTTAAGCCTTCAAATTGTTCTTCATTTTCAATCGACATTAGAGTCCTTTGCTTTTCAGTTTACCCAACCGTACGATGATAATTTTCTCAGCAAAAAGAAAAGCGAGCAAGTTTTTGAAGCTATTTTGCAATCATTTTACGCTATTTTTGCAAAGTTCAACTTAAAAGTTCTAAGTGGTTGTTTTGTCTTCTTTGAGTATTTGTTCCAGTTCTCGATTGGCTGTACGAGTGAAATCCAAAAACTTTTTTTCATCATCCCTTAATTCCAATTGTTTTTTTAATATTTGACTGTCGTGGTGCTGAAACTTTTTAATAGCTCTTTCAACACGGTCCTGATTGAGCCCGCGTTTACTCATCAACTGTCTAACGACTTCTAAACTTGAAAAGTAGGTTTCTCGCACGACGTGCTCAATACCTAAATTCATTAAATCTAAGGCGTGTTTTCGATTGCGTGCACGAGCGATAATCTTCATGTGAGGGAAATGCTCTAGAACAACCTTAGCGGCAGTTAGGGATTGAACGGGATCATCAATGGCCAGAACAAAGCATTTAGCATTTTGAGCGCCAGCAGACTCAAGAATATCTAATCTTGAGGCATCACCATAATAAACCTTATTGCCAAAACGTCGTGCAACTTCAACCTGGCTAGCACTGTGATCAAGGAGTGTGTATTTTATATCTTCAGCATTGAGAAAACGAGAAACAATTTGGCCAAAGCGACCGAATCCAGCAACTATGACCTCCACATTGTCAGAAGGTAAAGAATCGTAGGGGCGCTCATTGATTTCGGAATATTTGCGCAAGTACTTCTGATTGAGGCTAAATAAGAAGGGGGTCAGTGCCATACTTAACGTTACACTGGCGTTGAGCAGGGAAGTGAGTTCGGCATCAATCAAGCTTTCACTTAGAGCACTGGCGAGAAGAACAAAGGCAAATTCACCCCCAAGAGAAAGAGTGAACGCCATATTGCGAGAGGATTCTTTTGGTAGTTTGAATGAGCGACCGAGTACGTAAATTACAATTCCTTTAATGAACATGAAGCCAAGGCTAATGAGTAGCACCCAATGAGGAAACTTTGCTAAAACATTCAGATCCAGAGCCATTCCAACGGCCATAAAGAAAAGTCCAAGTAAAAGGCCTTTAAAGGGAAGAAGACTTGTTTCGAGTTCGTGCCGATATTCTGAGTTGGCAAGAAAAACTCCAGCGAGAAAAGCTCCCATTCCTAGAGATAAACCAGCACTTTCCATTAACAAAGCGGCACCAACAACAATAAGAAGACTGGTTGCAGTAAAGACTTCTGGAGTTTTAGAATCTGCAATCAGTCGAAGGATATGTCTAAGTAAGAAGTGACCGGCAAGACCAAGACCTAAAATGAGGCCAAATATTTGTAGAATCCCTAAAAGTGAAATTTGCAGTTCCGTATTCTCTTTAAATAAACTTAATGAGGCTAATAAAGGAACGATGGCAATATCTTGAAACATAAGAATTGAGAAGCTGCCTTGTCCATGAGTGGTATTGGTTTGATTGTGGTCTTGTAATATTTGTAAACTAAAGGCGGTTGAGGAAAGAGCAAGGGCAAAGCCACAAGCGTAAGCGGCCGGTAGTGAGAGGCCTAGTAAGAGGCCAGCGCCCATAAGAATAAAGCCCGTGAGTATGACTTGTAGTAGGCCCATCCCAAAGATGGATGCGCGCATTTGCCAAAGTTTTTCAGGAGCCAGTTCAAGTCCAATGATAAAGAGAAGAAATACAACACCTAGTTCTGAGATATGAAGGATTTCGTTGCTCTCTGTGATTAGACCGATGACATCAGGTCCGATAATGATCCCTGAGAATAGGTAAGCGAGAATAGCTCCCAAACCAAAACGTCTAAATAAGGGCACAAAGAAAATGGCTGCTCCACAAAGTGTAATAATATTAAATAAAAAATGATGCATATATGTCCACCAAACTTGAGATTCTCACCTGTTTTTAGCTTTGCCATTAATGAAAAGTGGGAACAACAAGGGGAGAAAAGAGGTTAATTTAATTGTTGGGTCAATATCACTATTTATATTTGGTTTTTGATCTTTTTGTAAAGCCTAATGGCTTATAGTCTTATGACAGATCAAATAAGATCCTAAGGGCGGTAATAAGAGGTCTTGAACTGTCTTAGGCTTAGGTATTATTATTTGAGTGCTAGAGCTATTAAGCCTCTTTTATAGCATTTTTCACAGCATCTAATTTGGCAAAAACTTCTGTGGTTTTAAGAATTTTCAACTTAAGTTGTTCATTTTTATTAAGCTGATAAGATCGTTGTAGCTTTCTCATTTCTTCGTTGAAATATTCATAGGTTTCTACAACTTTAGCGTGTATCACTTTTTTATCCATAAAAACTCCGCTTAAAAAGATTATTAATTGCGGAAGTCATTGTCAGCTGTACGAAAGTACAAAAGTGAGGAGGAAAGTCTAGATAAGCAATAACCACAACCCTTTCAGGTATGACTTAAAGTGTAATCATGAGTGCTTAAAAACTAATCTAATTTTTCGATCCAAGAAAATGAGTCCGCTTTGCGCCCGTATTGTATGTCCGTCAGTTCGTTATAAAGAGTCTTGGTAATTGATTGAGAGTCCTCATTATTTAAAACAATTTTAAAATGGTCGTTAGCGAGTTCACCGACAGGGCTAACCACAGCCGCCGTACCCGTTCCAAAAACTTCTTTTAAAGTACTATTTTTTTGGGCAGACAGAAGCTCTTCTATGGAAAGTTTTCTCTCTGAAACACGATGACCTTTGGCTTTCAGTATTTGAATAGCGGAGTCTCTAGTTTTACCACCAAGAATTGTTCCGTCCAGTTTTGGGGTGACGATTTCATTTTCGAAAACAAAGAAAACATTCATTGTGCCCACTTCTTCAATGTGTTGTTTATGAACATCGAGCCATAAAACTTGGGTGTAGCCTTTTGCTTTTGCACACTCAGAAGCCTTTAGGCTGCCAGCGTAATTAGCTGCAGCCTTAGTGTCTCCAAGTCCTCCAGGAGCTGCTCTAAGATACTCGTTTTCAATCCAAATTTTCACAGGGGCTAAGCCCTCTGAGTAATAAGGTCCGACAGGGGACATGATAACAAAAAATAAATATTCGTTCGATGGCCTAATTCCTAAAAATCCCTCGCTGGCAATCAAGGTGGGGCGAATATAAAGTGAAGAGTGGGGGGTGTTAGGAATCCAATCTTTGTCTATTTTTACAAGCTCACGAATACCGTTGAGAAAGACCTCTTTGGGAGGAGCCTGCATGCAGAGTCTTTGACTGCCAGCGACCATTCGACTCCAATTGAATTCCGGTCGAAACAAGGCTATGGACTCATCTTCCCAGCGGTAGGCTTTCAGTCCCTCAAAGAGGGCTTGACCATAATGAAGAACGCAAGCGGCGGGATGAAGTTGTAAATTTGAAAAGGGCTGTATTTTGAAATTATGCCACGACTTTTCCGTTGAATAATGGGCAAGGAAAATATGATCTGTAAAGTGTTTGCCAAAGCCCAAATTAGACGGATCGGGTTTTGTGAAAGGAGATGGGTTTTTCTCAGTGTGTATCAATGGATGACTCATTAAAACTCCTTTATTGAAAAAATGAGTTCCAAAGTGACATTTGTAAAAGAGTTGGTTGCGCAATAAATTGGAAAATTATTAAGAAGCTTTTCTCTCTTATGACAAAGTTGGGAACTCATTTAAATTTTTAGAATTATATTAACTAACATAATTCCTCTATAATAGAAATTGCATTTTTAATCCCATCTTCTTGTTTCATCTGTTCTCCTATAGCTTTGGCTTTTAGAGCCATCTCTGTATTTGTGGTTAACTCTGCTATCGCAACGGTTAGTTTGCGAACATTTAATTTGTTCGCTTTTATGGGTTGGGGACCCAGCCCTTTTTTATAGACCTGCCTGCCCCAGAAGGGCTGATCTCCAAAAAAAGGTATCACTAAACTGGGTTTTCCCGCACGAAGGCCGGCAGCAGTTGTTCCAGCACCACCATGATGAATAACAGCTGATACACGAGGGAAAAGCCAACTGTGGGGGGCCTGATCAATGTTCAATATATTTTTCGAGATATGGCCTGTTTGGAGGCCTCCCCAGCCGGTGGCCAGGATGGCCCTGCTCCCACTTTTTTCTATTGCCTCTATGACTATATCGGTTAGACCTTTGGTATTGTTTGTCATCATTGAACCAAAACCAACATAAATGGGTGGTGGTCCGGAGGATAAAAAAGTTTGAAGTTCATTTGAAGGTTTCCAATTATGATTCTGTTCGAGAAAACAATACCCAGAAACAAAAGCATTTTGAGGCCAATCAGTTGGCTTGGGAAGGAAAGTTTCACTGAAAAGATGTAAACAGTTAACACTCTGCCCCTTATTATTTTTAATAAGATCTAAGTTGTTCCACTTTGGTAGGCCAATTTCCATTCTGAATTGATCCACATACTTTTTTATAGAAACTTCAGTTATTTTCTTAATAAAGTAAAAGCTGAGTTGGTTGAAAAAGGGTAGTCGATCAATTAAGGGAATGTTAATCAATGAAAAGCTAGTTGTTGGAAAAAAAAAGGGAATCGGCGTTGCTAATATAGCCTTTATTCCGAGCCTTTCAGCAATATGAGGGGCAGAAATAGCTTTAGGATGGTAAAGTATTAAATCTGGTGAGAACTTCTTTGCTGCTTGCCAGTTTTCTTTCATGAGCGCAGCATTGAGAGGATCTACTTTCTTTTTTAATTTAATGCCTTGTTTGATCACTTGAAAAAAACTATTTGTTTTTTCTAAGAGTTCTTTCCCATCACTTGTCTCTATGATTTTTAGAAGCTCATCATCTAAAGGAATAAAATTGAGGTTCTCTCCTTTAATAAAACTTTCAAAACGAGAGCTTGTTGCTATAGTTACTTCATGGCCTTTAGATTTTAATCCTATAGCTAGAGCAACATAGGGTTGAACATCTCCAAGTGTTCCATAACAGCTTATCAAGACTTTCAACTTGTCCTCCAATTGATGGCCTAAGTGTATAAGTAAGGGTTAATTTTTTAGTATTAAGTGAAATCATCATTCTTTTCCACTGTCGAACTTTTTGTTAATCAAACCTTTTTTTGAAAAAATTATTCTCATTTTAAACATTTTTGTTTTATTTTGTAAATTAGCATAATATAGCCCCAAAAGTTCAATAGTGTACAATTTGGTGTTAAATATGATCAAAAGTGTTTTTTTTCTAACGTGTTTTCTTTCTTTTAATTTGTATGGCCAAAATATTGAGGTGCGAGCGACACCCCATAACCAATTGAGTGAGGGGTGTCTTCAGTCTCCTCGTTATAGAAATGTTCTAATTGAAGAAGAGTTAGGTGGCTATATTAGGATTAATCTTAGGGCCTTTTCTCCATTAAATACTATTCTCTTTTATTTTACAATGGATGATGGAGATGGTTCAGATCGTTGCTCTAAAAGTATGTTTGTTCACACGCCTGCAGGTTTTAAGCTTGTTATTGACAATGTGGAAGTTGATCAAACTCTGAATGTGCCAGAGGAGCAAGGGATAGAAACTTTAATTAATCTTTCAATTTTTAGGAGTGGATCTTCTTATCATGTTGAAGAACCTATTTTTGGTGAACTAAGTCGTGAATTTAGAACTATTTCAGCTGATTTTTCAAATCAGTTAAGTACTTCTTGTGATGTCGACCCTACAAGTGCATTAATACATACACTTTCATTCGATCTTCATAATAGATATATTATGGGAGAGAATCTGGTAGAATACTCTGGGAGTCGGCGTAATCGTGCTGATGCTGAGTTAAATGAAGCTAGAATCTTTTATCATCTTGAAAGATGTAAAAAATAGAGTTCTCTTGGACCAGGTAAGTAAGGTTAAATAATTCTGATTATCAAAATAGAATAAAATATTATCTGTTCAATGGACTTTGTTAAATGTTACTGAAGTCATCTTTATTTTATCTCTTTGGCTATTTATTCTTGGTAATGTATGCTTAAGATATCATGAATAAAGTTAAGCAGATTACAGTCAAATCACGTGAACAATGGAGAAAGTGGTTACAGGAAAATCATCTTTCAGAAGAAAGAATATTTCTTATTTCCTATAAGCGACACACTGGAAAAGATTATATTAATCATCGTGCACAACTAGAGGAAGCTCTTTGTTTTGGATGGATTGATACAACTGTGAAAAGGCTTTCAGAGGATCAGTATGGTCGTTTTTTTGTAAAACGTAAGGACAGTGCCAATTGGAGTAAAAATACTTTGGAATACGCTAAAAGACTTTTGAAGGAAGGGCAGATGAGTGCTTTTGGCAAAAAGGTCTATCTGAAAGGTCTAAAGAAAAAGCCAATGGATCATGATATGCCTGATAAACTGGAAGTGCCCAAAGATTTACGACAAAACTTACTTAAAAATAAGAGAGCGAAAGCGGGTTTTAAAAGTTACTCACCATCGACTCAAAAAGCCTGCTTGATGTGGTTATTTAGGGCTAAACGTCAAGAAACGAGGGATAAGCGAATTCAACAAATAGTGACTGCCGCTTCTATCGGTGAAAAGGTTTGGTAATAAAAAAGGGTTACTAGCTTGTAACCCTTTTTTTCATTTTCGATTTCGATCAATGGATCTTAACATAAATTACTTTTTAGTTTTTCCGTAAGCTTCTTGAACTTTTCCAGCCGCTTTATCCATTTTTCCTTCTGCGCGAGTTGAAGGTTTATTAAAAGCTTTACCAGCAGCGTCTTTAATTTCACCTTTTACTTGTTTTGCTTTACCTTTGATTTCGTCTTTATTCATTGGTCTTCTCCTTAGTGAAGTTATTGTTTAAAAACTCAAAAACAGAATACTTGTGATCGTTAATAAACGCATACATTGAATTGCCTAAATATCATGTAGATATCGTCAAAAATGGGAGGGTGCTTTTGAAGATTTATTCATATTTAACGAAAAATAATGGGATAGATTGGTTTTAATCGTTCTATTATTAGTTAGCGAGTAGAAAAATATCCCACTGAGTTTTGGGAAATCGAACAATTTTTACTTTTTTTCCTCTGAACAAAGGCTTTTCGTAAGGAAGTGGAATACTATCTAGTTTTTTTGTATCAGCCTCAATGAGAACGGCCTTATATTGGTGTTCTTTGTTTTTCAATAAGGCTTTTTCCATTTTCGTGAGCAGATTATATCTATAAATGAAGTGATTTTTACCAACGGAGAGGATGCCATCTTTAAATTTGTTATCAGTTATGAGCTCTAAAAATTGAGTCTGATCTTCGTTTTGTATATCGAGAACAATGCCTGAAATATTTTTTGCTCCATTGGAGTGCGACTCATAGCTGCGGTTTTTGTTTGGATGATTGGAATCACTTTCAGTAAACCAAGTGTAAAAGTAATAGTTAAATGGGGATTCTGGGAAGACTAAAAAGTTCCATCCAGGTAATTGATCAGTACTATTTTGTTTCCAATTATAATTTTTATGTTTAAGTTCGGTTTTTAATTTTTTAGCTATCTTTTCTGAATATTTTTTTAGCCCCTGAGAGGCTCCTAAGCTGTAACCTTTCCATTTTAGAGGGCTTTTAGGATCATTTGTTTCAGCATAGGCTTCATTGTTTTTTAGATAAGTTTGCGGGTCTCTTATAAAAGAGAACTCCAGATAAGCAGGGGTTAGGTAGGTTTCTTTTGGTCCTGGCATTAAATCGCCGATAAAGATAAAATAGGATTGGATACTTCCAGGATGGTCCGTCGTATTATCAGCTATAGAAAATCCAGCTTTATTGAGAATCTCAAGGAAACTTTTGTCAGTCGAATGAAAGTAAGTGTGGTTAAAGAAAACCTCAGAATGAGACTCTTGCATCTTGTTTTTTTGTTTAGCGCAAGAAGATAATGTTAAGACTGTCGTAACTAAGATAAGCTTTGAAAGTATTTTCATATACAAGATTTAGCACAAGAAGAATATAAAACAAGCGAGAAAAGCTAAAGTCTTATCTTCGAGAGAGCACAAAAGTTATGGGCTCTGTAGGAATTCTATGAATTGTGGTAGAGGCTTTGCAAAACTTTGAGTCAATCTGGATTTTAACCGGTACATTTAAGGTTTTAATGACTTTTGATTTGAACTCAAAAATGGGGAAGGGGAGAAGACGAAAGCGCTCATAAGAAACCCATTTATAGAAATATCCAGAGTACTCGCCCTTTGCACCTGTGGTGAGAATGTCGTATTTATCCTCAGATTGTACTTTTATCTTTGCAGCACGAACAGGAATAAACGTAAATGGTGAGTCTCGGTAAACCAAATGTCCTTTCATAGTCAATTGATTCCATTGGTTGGGTTTAATGTCCTCTAAAGAGAGTTTGCTACTTAAAAAATGAGAAAGGGTTAAGCTCGAAGCTAAACCGAGCGTGTAGTAATCCAACGTATTTATATAGTGAAATGATTTTTTTAACCCTTCATTAATAGAGTCAGTCAGTGATTGAATGGGTTTTCGATTAAATTTGAATTGCGAGACTTGATCTTTTGTTATGTAAGATAACTCACATTGAGAGCTATCAGGGGCTCCATTGTCTGCAAAAGCGCTAGAGTTAATTTGCAGAATTAAAATAAAAATAGAACATTTCCATCTCATTGGTACTCCCAGTATTGCTAGATATTAATTAAACATTAGTTCATTATAAGGTTTTATCCAAAGCCAATGAGAGAGGTAATGGTGCACTTTAGTGCTTGCTGAGGGATTTATGTGAGTCTTTCTTTAAATTCACATAAGCCAGCCAAAGCATTATCAATTTCTGTCTTCATTTTTTTTAAAGCCTTTATTTTGAGGTCAATTTCACGATTTTTTTTATCCAGTCGTCTCGCCATTTCTTGGCGACTCAATTTTTTTGAAAAAAGAAGAGAGGATAGTTCTTTGATTTCTTTGAGTGTAAAACCAAGGGCTTTGGCCTGCGCGATCATTTTAAGTTGTAAGATGTGACTTTTGGGATAGGTTCTATAGCCATTCTTAGATTTTTGAGGCCTAGGGAGGACTCCGACTTTTTCATAATATCGTATGGTTGTACTGCTGATTCCAGTGAGTTGAGATAGTTCTTGAATTTGCATGATGACACCTTGACCTTAGAGTATACTTTAAGGTTTATAATTTAATATATTTATAGGTCAAGGAGGATTCATGTTAGTTAAATGGCTTCGCTTTATTGCTGAACGAACTCCTCCTTTTGTGATGCGGTTTCTTTTCAATATGTACCCTCCATATCTGGGATCGGGAATAAAGGTTGAAAAAATCTCTAAAGACCGTCGTTATCTACGAGTGACTCTTAAATTGCGATTTTACAATCGTAATTACGTAGGCACTCAATTTGGTGGCTCTATCTATTCCATGACTGATCCTCATTATATGTTTCTGATTATGAACAATCTTGGGTCGAACTATGTTGTATGGGATAAGGCTGCTAAAATTAATTTTATCAAGCCAGGTAAAACAAAAATCACAGCGGAGTTCACAATAGATGACAGTATTTTAAATACGATTAAGGAAAATACAGCAAAGGGTGAGAAATACATATTTGATTTACCGGTGGAGGTTCGGGATTTAAACGGAGATGTGGTCGCAGAAGTATCTAAAACTCTCTACGTAAGGAAGAAAAAAATGAATCATTCCAATACATAATATTTAAAAGGAGAGTTAGTTTTCTTCCTGCTTTAATTTTTGAGTTTTAAATTAAGGTTTTGTCAATTAACCATATTGATGGCATTCATAAGTATTCCTGCTTTCAATAGATTTTAATTTGGCATAATTAAACGCTGCATCCTCTAAAGAGAACAGGCGTCTCGCTTGTACTTTGAACCAATTTGAATAATATTGCGCTTAATACTGGAGGTAAAGATGGATCCTAAAAAAGATACTTGGAACGAAGATGACAAATTGAATTGGCTCTCAAGACAAACTTTTCAAAGATCTTATCGTGAGCAAGTTCTCACTCGTATTGAAAAAATAAAGCAGGCTGGTGGAGTTGTTAAAATTGAACAGTATGGAAGTTTGAGTTTACAAGATCGGGAAACACTTGTTGTTAGTGGTGCGACTTTGAGTGCAGAGGAGTACAGCATGCGCTACCCTCTTTATTACGCTGAAGTGGGTGATATTACCAATGGTAAGCCTAATATTATTGTTACTGGTGGAACCCATGGATACGAAGAAAGTGGTGTTTATGGAGCGCTTGAGTTCCTTGAAAAGGATGTAACAGATTATGTGGATAAGTTTAACTTTTTAGTTTTTCCTTGTGTTAGCCCTTTTGCCTATGAGGTCAATCAACGTTGGACACACAATGCTTGGGACCCTAACCGCAGTTTTGACAGAACAAAACCTTATGTGCCAGAAGCTCAGTTAGTTATGGACGTTTTAGATAAAGCTCATAAGAGAGCTGGCTGTGATTTTGCTGCAGCAGTGGATCTTCATGAAACACCAGACCGTGATAAAGTTATGATGCCTCCTCAGTATCAGCGCTATGGTATAAACCTGACGGCTGACGATGTCCTTATTCCCAATGGTTATTACCTAATCTCTAATAGTTCTAATAAATCTCCTCAAATGGCAAAGCGGATAGTGGATAAAGTACGAGAGGTCACGCCAATTGCTCCCGATCCTGAGATCCATGGTGATAAAAATGAGGACGGTGTTGTGATCTCTAAAGGCTCTGATCCGACACATCAAGGACTCAATCAGCAATATATGAGAACGATTGCGGATAATTCCTTTACCACAGAAATATATCCTGAAATTCACCCAGAACCGAGAGGGTCAAAAGAGGCTATTGCCGCGCAAAGAGCCACCATTCATGGTATTTTGGATTACTTAAGTTAGGAGACGATCAGGGCCTAGCTGACAGTCTTAGATTTCTCAGGGTTCTTGTTATTTATTCAATAACAATGAGCCCCTTTAAGTTTTTGTTCTCATTCGACACACATAACTATATAGTGGGGGTCTTTGATTTGACCTAGGTGACTATAATGAAAAAAAATTTCTCAATTCTTTCTAAAAATAAAAAACCAGCAAGGCAGCTTGATGCTATCAAGCACGAGATCAAAAAGTATATCGCACGTGAAAGAAGAAAAGATTTGCCTGAGAATTTTGATTTTTGGGACTTTAAGTGCCTCATAGGGAGTTCTGAAGATTCAGTGCAAGAAGTGCATTTAAGTAGTATTAATACGCAGATTGACGAACTCATCGCTCAAGGCAATGAAGAGTTTTATCTCTCCCTATCAGCCGTCCCTCGTAAACGACAAAAGACGAAGGGATAGGTCTCTATTGAAGCTTGAAACCTGTGCTTATTGTCATAAGAACAAAACAGCCCTGAGATGTGATTCATGCGGAGATGTAAGCTGTAAAACATGTATTGTTTTTGTGGATGAAGATTGCTTTGAAATGATTGCTCTTCTGCCAGCTGAATTACAAAATAAAACATTTTGTTTGAACTGTTACCACCAAGGTGTCAGTGAAAGCCTTGAGCATTATACAGAAATTGTAGAGAAGGCTAAACAAGTGGACGTGTTTAGTAAAACACAGACAAAAGAAACCCGGAGAATAAAACGGGTGGAGTCTCCAATCCGAGTTGTTGACTGTGCTGACAAAGAAGAGGCTTTGCTGAAGATTGCATTTATTGCAGCTGATAAGGGCTATGGTACCGTTGTTGATGTTGATCTCGCTTCAAAAAAACACGGTGAAGGGAAGTCTTACAAGAAGTTAGTTTGGTCTGGATCGGGCATTCCCGTTGATCCCTCCCTCAAAAAATAAATGTTTATTGCCGGCGTTGTTCGTTGTTTATTTGATCTGTAATCGGCTTCACTTGATTCGATTTTCTTTCAGTTACAAATCGTAAGATAAGTTGAGTGCTGATTTCAAATAAGACCCTAATTGTTTTTTTTAGTTTTCGGTTTTCCTCGAAACTTCTTTTTTGATTTTGGTGCTTGATTATTTGTACTTTGTTTTTTCTTAAAGAACTTTTTCTTTTTTCTTTTCTTGTTTTTTGATGGTTCTTTGCCGGAACTACCAGAGTCTTCTTTTTTGGACTGATTGGACTCGCTTCTTTTTTTGTTGCTGGAGGTTTTTGTTTTTTTACGAAAAGGTTTGCGCTTTTCTTTCTTTCGCTGAGTCTCAAGTTTCTTTTTCGCTTTACCAACTTTTACCACTTCAGCATTTTGCGCTTCACTGGAGTGGTAGGGGTGATCCAAATTTACTGGAATATTCTGTTGTGTTGTTTTTTCTATATTAACTAAATAAGATTTTTCATCACCAGTAACGAGAGATACGGCAGCCCCTTCAGTTCCAGCACGAGCTGTTCGACCAATTCTATGGACATAGCTTTCAGCAATATTTGAAAGTTCAAAGTTAATAATATGAGTGATACCTTCGATATCTATGCCGCGAGAGGCAATGTCTGTTGCAACCATGACCTTCACCTTACCATCTGTAAAGTCCTTGATGGCTTTTTGCCTGGCATTCTGTGACTTGTTACCGTGAATGGCAACCGTAGGAATGCCATTTTTCTCAAGCTTCTCTGTAATCCTATTAGCAAGATATTTCATCTCGACAAAAACCAAAGTTTTCTGATCTTTTTTTCCTTTTAGTAAGTGAACAAGTAAGTCGACTTTATCTTTTTTATCGACAAACATCACGGACTGCTCGATTCGCTTTACAGTGGTTGCCGGAGGAGTAACGTGAATGGTTTTTGGTTTTTGTAAAATGGTGTTCGCTAAACTTTGAATCTCTGTAGGCATGGTCGCTGAGAAAAATAGATTGTGTCGCTTTTGTGGTAGAAGTGGGAGAATTTTTTTGATGTCTTTCATAAAGCCCATATCAAGCATGCGATCCGCTTCATCTAAAACAAAAAATTCCACCCGATCTAAATTCAAAAAACCTTGTTGATTGAGGTCTAATAAGCGACCTGGGGTCGCGACCAGAACATCCACTCCTTTTTTAAGTTCAGTGACTTGTTTTCCCTGTTTTACTCCGCCAAAAATAACACTGTATTTTTGCTGAGTATTTTGTCCATAGAGTTCAAGGTTCTGGTGAATTTGTATAGCCAATTCGCGGGTAGGGGTTAAAATAAGAGCTCTTGGCGATTTTGGTACGAGTTTTAACCGCTTTTTATTTAATAGATGAACGAGAGGGAGGCAAAAAGCCGCCGTTTTACCGGTCCCTGTTTGGGCAATTCCTAAAACATCATGGCCTTCTAATACAAGGGGAATTGTCTCTTTCTGGATAGGGGTGGGGGTATTGTAGCCCAATTTTGAAAGTGATTGGAGTATGGCCGGAGCGAGGTTAAAATCTGAGAAAGTTTGTGGTTTCAAGGTATAGCCGATCGAATGGTTGTTGAAATGATATTGCTATCCCTCTTACCTTGCTTTGCAATAAAGGTCTATTGATTGTTACTTTTTAATGGTTGGTTTCTTAAGGGAGCAAACAAGTACTCAAGATTGTTGAGTTTGACCTCAAAAAGGATTTGTAAAAGTCGACCAATTTCACCTTTAGGGTAACCTTGGTTGTTGAACCAATTGACATAAGACTCAGGTAAATCCACAAGGACGGTGCCAGCATACCGTCCAAATGGCATCTTCTCATTGGCTAATTTAATTAGGTCCTCGGGTTCGGCAATCATGGGTATAGGTTATCAGTCTCAAGCTAACTAGAAAAGTAAGAAGTGACATGTTTTGAAAATAAAAAAACCTTTGGGGATATAATGTCTTTTTAAATATTTGATAAAAATAGTCAGGTGAATGAGTTGGGATTAGAG
Source organism: Bdellovibrionales bacterium (assembly GCA_964229765.1). Taxonomy (GTDB): domain Bacteria; phylum Bdellovibrionota; class Bdellovibrionia; order Bdellovibrionales; family JAGQZY01; genus JAGQZY01. The sequence continues at coordinate 20,354 of CAXREJ010000052.1, forward strand.
CCTGGAGTTTAGTGAGCCTGAAAACTACATTGTAGATATTTTGGATTAAATTGGCTGTACCATCTTTTAAGAAGCTTCCAGTCATCTGTTTTTTTTAATTCATTGTTAAAAAGTTTTTGTGCTTCCTTACGTTTTCCTGTGATTGCGAGAGCTGCAATATAAAAGGGGTTGGTGTTTAAAGTTTTTCTACTTTCTTTTGTCGTACTGAACCAAGCATTTCGACTCTTCTTTGCAAAATGTTGAGCTTCCTTACATTTATTGTCTTGATCCAATGAAAGAGCGTGCATACTAGCTCCTACTCCAATGGAAAAGTCTCCTTCTCCTCCTTTTTTATTTATTGATTCGCCAAAGGAAAGTTGACCTAAGTAGTTGCGAGAGTGGTAGTAAAACTCATTAAAAGTAATAATTCGATCAAGACCAATTTCACTTTCAAATTTTTTATCAAGATACGGACGTATAATCTCAACAGCTCTGACTTTGTATTGTCTCTCTTTTGTTGCAGTGAGAGTTTGGCCATAATCTCCTAGTAATGCGGCCTTATGAATTTGTATTAGCATTTCTTCGGGGTACTCATCTCCAAGTTTCCACATCGCAGAGTAAAATAATTTAATATTTTTGGTTATTTGTGGGGATTGGAAAATTTCTACAAACTTTTTGCGAGCTTCAGTATTGGTTATGTAGGATTCACGAGGTTTTTTGTGAATGTTATTTAGTGGTAAAGAATCCACTTTTTTATTCTGTGTACAGTTTAAGATAAGAGCCAGTGAAGCTAAGATAAGGATTGTTTTCATTGTTCCTAAGTATACTCAAGGTGATCATTGGTGGCAGTCACCTTTTCGTGCCGCGGTGTTTACCCAAAATGTGACAGTCACCCAATGTGAAAGACGAGTGTTGTTTGGGCAGGAGGGAAAGTTCCAGTTCTTGGGGATAAGAAGGTCATTTCAGCCATTGAGGAGATCAGGGAAACGGAGCAACTGGAAAAAGGCAAAGGTAAAAAACTAGGAGACGCTTGGGAGGTGCGAGTGCCAACAAGTCTTGTTAAGCTTCAGTCCTCAGGAGATCTTCCAGATTTTGAACTCACAGAAGAAAGCTCTCCTGAAGCCCCTATCGATCCTGACGATTTGATATCAATATAAATCGGTTATTCACGATTGGGTATAGCGACTATAAGTTGTGAAAAGTTGAATGGCGGGGCAAATTGGACGAGTTTAGAACCTAGTGTTTCAATAAGCAGGCCACCTAGCGAATAGGGATTGGTGATGGTCCAGCACCTAAGTTGCTGATTTTTCGACAAAATTTCTTCTTGCTAAATAAAGTATCAAATGATACCGATATATGATACTATAAGAAAGGATTTCTGGGTGCAGCAGAGACCAACCCATAGGGAACTCACCAAGAAAATAGCTGATGCGAAAACAGCACTGTCGAATCAAGAAGGTCTGTTTGCTGATCCGAGCAAGGCAGTATCTGAGTTGATGGCTTTGAACATTGGTGACACTGAAGAGGTTTGGCCACTTATACAAGAGCTGCTGGAGGAAATAGACCCTTCCCTTTACACAGGAGGTAGGCCGCCTCAGAAATCCTATGAAAAAGCCATTGAAGGCAAAGAGCTATTTGCATTTAGTTGGGATAGCCAGAGGTTATCAAGGAGGATGTACTTAAAATTCGCTCTGAAGGATAAGCGATTCTGTTATGTGTCTCTACATGAAGATCGCCCTCCTTCTGGCAAGAAAAACGGAGGCAAGCCATGAAGTGCTTAAAATGCAACAACACAGAGTTTAGCACTAAGAAAATTCGGTTTACGCCTGAATTAAAGGGCGAAACTTTGGAGGTGTTATTACCAGCATACGTTTGCAAAGAATGTGGTGAGACCCTTATGGACTCAAAGCAAATGAATGCTTTGAGAAAAGCTGCCGCCGACGAGTACAAAAGCAATTATGGACTGCTGACATCACAAGAGATCGTGGCTTTGCGGGAAAATCTTGGGATGTCACAGGCTGAATTTGCACGATACCTCAAAGTGGGTGAAGCAAGCATTAAACGCTGGGAAACCTACTATATCCAGGATGAGGGACAGGATGAACATATTCGCCTCAAATCTGATGAAGCCAGTGCAGAGTCTAATGCACTCGAAATGCACTGGAAAAACTCGCATGAAGATATTTACGGTGGAAACAGAAAGTTCAACTACGAACTATTCAAAAACGTAGTTTTATCTTTGGTAAAGCACTGCAAAAGCCCACTATTTATCAATAAGGCTCTGTTTTATGTAGATTTCTTGCACTTTAGGAATCATGGGAAAAGCCTAACTGGAAGCCGCTATATTACCCTTGAATATGGCCCCTGCCCTGATCAGTTTCAGAGCATTTTCAGACACCTTGAAAACCAAGAAATACTAAAGCGAATTGGAAAATATAATTTTGCAGCTAAAGTAAAAGCAGATAACTCAGTATTTGATGATCAAGAATTAGAGACATTGAATATAATTATTGAACTTGCAAAGAAAGATGGCGGCAGAAAACTCTATGACCTCTCACATAAAGAGATCGCCTTTGAGAAAACTCCGTTTGCTTGTGCGATAAGTTATAAACATGCGAAAGACTTGAAATTGAAATGACCTAGCGTTCTTCACGTATAGAGGTGTATATAAACAACCAAGGTAGGTGAAAAATTGTATGGCGGGGCAGATTGGACGAATTTTGAACTTATTGCTTTGAATTTGTGGTTAATCATTAAATATCCAGTTCGTAACTTCTGTGCCTAATTTTAGGGCGAGCAGAATTAGTATGATTCCTGAAACTAAGGAAACGATCCGCATCGCTTTTCCATTATTTAGAAAATTTCCAAATAGAGATGCCAAAAATGCTAGTCCAAAAAACCATAGAGTGGAAAAGGATGATGCTCCCAAACCGAAGAAAAATCTTTCATTTAGTTGTGAAAATTTAGAGGAGTATCCGCCCACTAAAACAATTGTGTCGAGATACACGTGCGGGTTTAACAGACTAAAAGCCAAACTGGCAAAAACGGTCTGCCAAACATTAGTGGCATTTAAGCTAGTAGTTGAAACTTCTATCGTTTTTCGGGATTCATTGACTTTCATTGCCCCGTAAAACAAAAGAAAACTAACCCCAGCAATGCCCAAGGAAATTTTTAGGAAGGGGTATTGAATAAAAAACGTAGCGACTCCGAGAACTCCAATGAAAATTAAAGTTGTGTCGCAAATTGAGGAAACAAGTGCCACAAGAAAATGTCGTTTTTTGCGAAGCCCTGAATTTAAGACAAAAATATTCTGAGCGCCCAATGCTAAAATTAAGCTGGCTTGAAGTAAAAAGCCTTGAATAGCTATGCTGATCACAATTTTATCCTCAAGGATTCGAAGTTCTGTCTACACTAAACAAAAATGTAGTTGAAATCATTAAGAAAATTAATGGCGGAGTTAACAGAACTCTCACACTTCGGGTTCGAGTCACGGTAAGCCCGCCATGGAGCGCTAGCGACCTAACATGAGATTCAATTTGAAAATCGGGAAATGCCAATGACTATGAGTAGTGAAAATTGAATGGCGAGGCAAATTGGACGAATTTAGAACCTATTGCTGGAGTTCTCATGCAACGGCGAGCTGCTCCATATAATTTTCGTGCCAGAAAAATCATCTTTTTCAAAAGTTTCATCAGTTAGTTGGAAGCCATTTTTTAAATAGAAAGGTAGAGGAGTTCTATAAATTGAACCGTCAGCTTTAAAATAGTTGTTGTGCGGAGTGATCCAGGCAGAAATTGAGGGTTCAACGTACTTAACTTCATTGAGCAACAACGATCCTAGTCCAAGTTTTTGGGTATCACTATGAACTAAAATTACAAGCCACCTGCTATTGTCTCTATCAACAGTCACAAGCCAGCCTAAAACTTTCTTAGTCGTGTCTTTCACTAGATAGTGGGTGGGGTTAACCATTGCGCAGATATAATCATCAAATTTTTTGTAAGTATTAAAAACAGATTGGCGCGGATACTCAGAGCACCATATTTGAAAGATTTGATATTTCTCTTCAGGTGATAAAAGATCAGAAATCTCTAGGGCTGTATAATAATTTTGTTTATGCACCTATAGCCTCAACCTTTTTATGGTTCTGTTCGGCAAACCACAAATCATAATTGGTTTGAAGATTAAGCCAAAATTCAGGTGTTGTGTTTAAAGCATCAGCAAAAGCGAGCGCTGTTTCAGCAGTAATGCCGCGTTTTTTATTTATAATCTCATTAATTTTACCTGGCTTCCATCCCAAATGCCTTGCTAGTTCAGATTGTGAAATTCCCATATCCTTAAGATAAATTCGCTGAAGAATCTCTCCGGGATGGTTTGGTGCTCTATTTTTGGGTCTCATAAAATTCTCCTCAATTGTGGTAATCTGTTATTTCAACTTCGCTTGCATTGGAACCATCCCACTTAAAAATGATTCTCCATTGATTATTAATGCTCACGCTCCAAAACTCTTTTAAGTCCCCTTTGAGTTTGTGTAATCGGTTGCTAGGTGGAGACTTTAAATCATCAACCCGATGAATTGCATTGATCGCATCAAGTAGATCGCGGGTTCGCTCATGAAGTTCATTTGGAACTCTACGTGCAGCTTTGGAATTAATTCCATCGAAGATATTCTGAGTTGTTTTTCCTTTGATGCTTTCAATCACTATCTCATTATACCGGATAACGGCATAATTTCAAGTAAAGAGTTAGATTGCCAAAAAGTAGTATTTTCAGATGTTTACATGAATATGGCGGGGCAAATTGGACGAATTTAGAAACTATCTATGGTCAGGATCGGTTTCACGAAACTATAGAAGATCATCATAATAGATTTTGAAATTAATCTCTTTGGGTTCAATTCCCCGCGGCTTGCCGCGACCAATTGAGGCGGTAGCCTCATTGTATGAGCCAATATATTCACAAAAGCCACAATGTTTCGGTATTGCTATATCATCTGGTGTGCCCAATAAAATATCGTAAAAATATTCTTACCAGTGAAGTTTCAAACGAGCTGAAGTCGATTTGTAAGGAGATTGAGTTTCGATACGAAGTCGTGTTTATAGAAATAGGAACCGATGGAGACCATGTCCACTTTTTGATCCAGTCTGTGCCGACGTACAGCCCTACGAAGGTATGCTCGATGGTAAAAATTTTGATCGCTAGGGAAATTTTTCGGCGACTCCCTAAGCTGAAAAAACTCTTATGGGGAGGGGAGTTTTGGACGAACGTTTATTTCGTGAATACGGTGGGCCAACACGGAAATGAGGATACAATAAAAAATTACGTAAAAAATCAAGGTACGGGATTGAATTACAAGCAGGTCCACCGTCAACAGCTTCAGCTGTTTTAACCTAGGTGGGCGAAGCCCATGGATACCCCGCTGCTTGCGGCGGGGAGGTCGTCATTCATCGAATCGATAAGTTCAGCACTGATAAGCTGATTCACCTCTACTCGAAAATTAAGCCTGAGTACAAGTTGAAGGTCTCTTAAGGTTTAAGTTTCGGTTCGTTTTCTTTTCCACTCGTCGATAGTCATTTTGGGTAACTCTAAGCGAGCTCCATAGGTAAGTGGAAGAAACGCTATATTTTGCCAGCTCCCTAGTGAGTTTCCTGCCGTCACTTGAAAAAAACCATCTAAAAGTCTCCATTCGGGCTCGATTTCTTGCGCTATTTGCACCCATCGTTTCATCCATTTTCTTCTCATTCCTTCTGTTGTGACTATAATGCCTTTTATTCCAATTTCACGGGCAACTTTCAATTGGTGATCAAGCATAATTCTTGTCATAGGTGTATATGGAGACTCATATTTTCTGTGGCTGTCATTTCTCCAGTAACGGTTCAATGCTCGAGAGATTCCTGGAGGAAAGTGGTTGCGATAAAAAAGTGTTGAGAACGCAGAAATCTTCTCATTTTCAATTAGAAGAGTGACTTCTTGTTGTTCTCTTAACTGAAAGTTGCTTTTTGAATAATTATCTTTTTTTCCATCATTAGAAGTAAGAATTTGTGATCGTAATTCTTCAAAAGAGTCTTCCCAAAGATGCATCTGTTTTAAACTTTGCAATTGAAAATTTGAGTTGTTGAGGTACAAGCTTTTCATCGAAGAACTCCGTTCTCACTATGCTATCAAAAATTGTTGATATTGAATAGACTGTCAATTCAATTGGTTTCGGATTTAAGGGGCCTGTTTCGTCTAATGCTAAATAGAGTGTGAGACAAAAAGCTGCTCTTGTTTGGATTCTTATTAAGCGAATAATGCCTAGCGCCATAGGATGGTTATTGAAGGTTGATTCAATTTCCAAAACTTATAGCTGAGCGCGTTGACCAGGAAGTCGAGTGCGGTAAATATAGGGGCATGTTTCTTCCAAGAAAAAAGGTTCAATTGGTTAGCTTGTCTTATTCCTCTGGGAATTGGCTTCCTTATCCGGCAGCGGTCCTGATTAGCCGTTGCCGTCAAGAGCCTAACATTCAAAAAAGCTACCAATTCGTTTCTCCGGCTTATCAGACGAAAATTCTGAATGACTCTTCATTTTTAGAGCAACTTAGAGTCATAGATATTTTTGGACTTTCCAATTGGATTTGGAACCAATGCCTTAATGATCGTTTGTCCAAGAAATATAAAGAGATTAATCCCCGTGGCATCGTTTTGTATGGTGGCCCCAATGTGCCTGAAAATGAGGAGCTGGCAGAAAAATATCGTAGTCAACGTCTCTTCGTTGACTATTTCTTTTTTGGACCTGCCGAAGAAAGCTTTGTTGAATTTTTAAAGAAACTGGGCACGAGTCAAGAGCCAAAAGTGCCTGGTACGTTTTCACGTGATGAATTTAACTCCTTAAACCTTAAAAGTCGCCACAGTCAGAATAAAATAAATTATCCGTATGTTGATGGGACCTTAGAGGAATTTTTTCGATCGGAAAAAAATAATTCCTTAATCGCAACTTTGGAAACCAATAGAGGATGCCCCTATGGTTGTAGTTTTTGTGACTGGGGAGGGGTGACTAGAAACCGAATTATTAAAAGTATTCCTGCTAAAACTCAAGACAGTATTCAATTTCTGATGAAACAAAAACAAATTAGTGAAATTTGTATTGCAGATGCGAATTTTGGTTTTTTTGCAGAAGACCTTTCTTATACAAAGCTATTGTCAAGGTTGAAGTATGAGCGAACAGAGCCCTTAAGCGTAGGGCTCTGTGGGTTTGCAAAAAATGGCAGTCCTTATCTCGAAGAGATTATTTCTATGTTCGACAAAAATCTTCATAATCGCCACAATAATACCGTCTCTAAAGTGTCCTTTCAAAGCCATGACCCAGAGGTTCTAAAGCGGGCACATAGAGAAAATATTAAAACAAATAAGTTGCAATCTTTGGTTGCAAATTTGTCTAAAAACAAAAAGCCGGTTCAAGCTGAAATGATTATTGGGTTACTGGGAGAAACAACTCGATCATGGCTGGATTCTATACAAAAAAATGTAGATCTAAGAGTAAAAAACCAATTGAGTTTTCCTTTGCTGGTCTTGCCTAATACTCCTTTGTCACAAAGTTCCTATCGTAAAAAGTATGAGATTGTCACAAAGCAAATTAGAATCACGGATCAATTGATGAATATTGATCTAAAAGGCTACCAAAAACTTCGTGAAGCTAAAAAATTAAAAGCTAAACTGGATTATAGCCATGATGAATTTCATAGTTATGAGGTGGTTACCCAGTGTTATAGTTATGATCCAGATGGATTAATTAATCATCGGTAAACCACCGGCTATGCCGGTGGACTCGCAAAGTTTGACATTTCCAGGAGTCGCGTAAAGCCTCCAAGCTGTGAACCGCCAAAGTTCTACAGCAAGGAGGAACGTAATGAACGTCTACAGCAAATTAAATCACACGACTTGGGAATGCAAATACCACGTTGTGTTCACTCCCAAATATCGAAAAAAACAAGCATTTTCAGTTATCAGAAAGCACCTAGGGCCGGTCTTTCGAGACCTGGCATCGAGAAAAGAGACAATAGTGGAAGAGGGTTTTATGATGCCCGACCATATGCACATGCTGCTCTCAGTACCACCGAAGTTTTCGGTTTCTCAGGTTGTTGGTTTTCTGAAGGGGAAAAGCGCCATTCATATTGCCCGAAATTTTGATGGTAGGAAGCTCAATTTTACTGGTTATCACTTCTGGGCGAGGGGTTACTTCGTCTCAACAGTTGGTCGGGATGAGGAGCAGATCCGCGAATATATTCGTAATCAAGAAGTTGAAGATAAACGTCGAGATCAATTGAATCTATTATAACCGCTTTGAGCGGTTCACATTTTCAAGCCTCCGGCTTTGCCGGAGGTATCTGACTAAAATTTATGATATATGGTTTTGGTTTAATACATTTTATAATACTGGGTTACTGCGTTCCTTTTTTCAACAAAGTAATACTCCAGTGGAACAACACTATATGAAATTCATTCAAGAAATCGAAGCGGGAAAAATGCCTTTCTGGCAAAGCTATAGAACTGAGTATCTTATGGCTGTGAAAAAAATTTTTCCACCATCAATGGGAAGAGAACACCATTGGTTGACGGACTTGTATACCATTAATGTTTTTTTAAAATTTTCTTTTCGCGGCCATGAAATATATGACTTTTACCAAGATTTTGACCAGGCGTGTAAAGAGGTTCAGAGAATTTATCCGCACTTCGCCCCATCTCAAATAAACCCAATGCCTAAGAATCAAAAAGAGCACCTTAAGCTCTACACCCATAACGCCGAATTATCGACTGACAAAGAGGGTTTTAATTACCAATCTGTGCTAACGTAGCTATGCGGGAGAAACTGCATGATAGCCTATACGCCCATAATCCAAGAAGTTGGGATCGAACCTGATTTAGCCAACATTAAAAATTATTTTCAAGAAAATTGTTTTACATCTCAACGTTGGAACCAATTTGGTGTGCGGCAATGTACAAGTTCCAATATTCATCCAAGAGATCAATATCGCTTAAAAAGTCGATTTGATCTCACTTGGGAATGGCTACCATCCTTCGTTGAGGGCTTTCCCAAAATAACTGAATTGGTAGAAAGTTTACCTTTTGAAAAACTAACTTGGTGTGCTTTGATGTCTAATCATGAAGATGTTCCTCATCATTGTGATTATAATTTTACGCCGAACCAAAATTTTTCTGAGGATAGGTTCATTCATGATGATAAAATAACCACATGGTTGTCTAATTTGGAATCTCTTGAGCCAAGTAGCCTGAGAATTTCTCTCTATGGTGACCCCTCTGGATCTTTCTTTGTTTCAAAAGTAAAAGTTGAAGATATTGGCGGACGTTTTCAATATTTTGGAGAGTCTTTTAAAGACTTTATAAATCTTCCTGCGTCGACTCGAGTTTTTGCATTTAATTCGACTGAAATTACACATGGAGCTGATTTAAGATCAGAGAAAATATTGCTTTTGCTGAATGGTTTATTAAATATTGATAGATACCGCATTTTACTCGAGAAGAGTGTCCAGAAGTATCAAGAATTTCTGGTGGAATATTGAAAGGAGGGTGGAAATGCAAAACCATATACATCGAAAGGTGAGGAATTTAAGTGTTTCTTTGTTCGAGCACATTGATACGGGTATTATTGGAATTGATGGGAAGCCCTTTGTTAATATGGAGCCCTATGTTGACACCAGTAGATTTGATCAGCTTCATGAGGAGGTTCTGCTAGCTTTCAGTAAAATTGGGCCGTCTAATTTTCCGAAAGTTTCAGGCGAACGCCCCCCTCAAATGAGGGAGCTAGAAGGTTGTCTCCCCTATGAAGATAATTACCTCTACAGTTTAGATGAGGAAGATCTACAAGTCGATTTTCTTTCATCTATGAGTAAAACTCAGCGTCGTCGTTATCTGTTTTACTCTGGTAAAATTTCTTTGCCCTGGCTTTTTTCATTACAACTCAAACGTAATAATTTTTACAATAAAACCAAGAGCTCTGAGGTGTACCCCGAATGGGAGCCCGAAGTTTGTCATTTTCCCAAATTGATGAGTTGGCTAAAAACACTGCCATTTTCTTCTATTGGGCGTGTCGTGTTTTTTGGGACTTACCCTGGTGTCGAAGTTCCCATTCATAGAGATGGGGTGGTTAGTTCTCATCGTGATCATTGTATTAACTTCTTCTTTGATAGGTCGCGGCCGTCCTATGTTTATAATTGTGAAACCAAAACTAAGGTTTATTTACCAGATAAAATTCGAGCCTATTTTTTCAACAATCGAGATTATCATGGGGTGGATGCTGAGCCTGTTTTTCGGTACACATTACGTGTCGATGGAGTTTTTACGGATGAACTGATTAATCAATTAAAATTGACTGAGAAAGGGCTGATTCCATGTTCATGAGCCCATCGCTTTATCGCACGAATATCCATGTTTCATTGGGTGAACTAAAAGCCTGGTGGCGTGAGCGCACACAAAAAAAACCGGATCAAATTCTGACTCCAGAAGCGCGAGAATTTACCACATATCTAGAAAAAGGTCAGACTCATATTTGGACATTGCAAACGGCGCATGTTGATTCTAAGCCTGCATCAAAAAAGTATCCCATTGAGGACTACAATCAGAGTACGAAATTAAATATGGGAATTGTGGAGAAAATTATTGGCTATTTTCCAGGGTCTGTTGGTGCAACAATTTTACAAATGCAGCCACAAACAAAATATTATTTACATGAAGATACTCCCAGTAAATCTAAGGGTTATTTTAGAGCACATTTGGCTATTGAAACTAATGAAGACTGTGTTTTCCATATTGATGGAAAAGATTTCTTTATTCCCTCAGATGGTTATGTCTATTTTCTTGATACGCGAAGCCCACATTACGCGGACAACAGAAGCAGAAATCAAGCAAGGGTTCATTTAAGCTGGCTGTTGCCGGGCTCTTGTTTTGAATCCTTTAAAAATGTTGGGGAAACTCTTATAAAATGATTTACTCTACAGATTCAATCTCACAAAGTACTAAAGATTTTCGAGTATTCCAAACCTCTGTTGTTGTTGAAAAAGAGGATCGAGATGATCTTTGCCGTTTAATGAGTTTTCAATCCGGACCCGATCAAATTTTAAATAGCGACCATAGTAAAGGTCGTCATTATATTGAGGCTGGTGGTGTTTTAGAAGCTTGGACTCTCCAGAGTCTAAATGCATTTGAACCCCCAAATTCAAGAACCCATGTGATAGATGCAAAAAAGCCGGCTGAGGATTACAAACACTGGAGGTCAGATGTTTCAAAGTCTCTCATCGAAAAAATTTCTATTTTTGGCCCCCCCTGTTGTGCGACTATTTTAAATATTAAGCCTGGATGTAAGTATCAATTTCATAAAGATACGCCTGCAAAGTCCATGGTTCGTCTTCATTTAGCTTTACGCACAAACCTTGACAGTTTTATAGACTGTGAAGATTCCAGGTACCATATCCCAGCTGATGGTTCAATTTGGTGCCTCAACATTGCTAAGTCTCATCGTGCGGTTAATTTAGATGCCGTAGAAGATAGATCTCATTTAACTTGGCTTGTTCCTATTTCCTGTTTTCCTAAAATTTTTCAATTAAGAAGAAATCTAGGTGGGGATTATGCTTAAAGTTCTTATGGTTCAGCTCTCGGGACCTCAGCAAGATGTTGTTCCTTATGCTTGTGGTATCCTGCGTGCTTATGTTGAACAATTTACTGATTTGAATGATTCGATTGAGTGGCTCCCTTTTCTCTATCGAAGTGAAAAGTCAATGGAGGATTTCTTGAACTCCATGTCAGTTGTTCCAGATTTGGTTGCTTTTTCATCCTATGATTGGAATAAAAATCGACACGCTAAGCTCGCTCAACTTATCAAAAAAAAATTTCCATCAACTTTGACGATAGTTGGTGGTCCCTCAATTCCAAAACAAGACCCTGATTTTTTTAAAACTTACACAGGGTTTGATTTATTTGTCCTAGGGGAGGGGGAGAAAGTTTTCAAAGAAGTTTTAGAATCCCTCGTATATAGCAAGAGCATCCCAAATCATGTACCAGGAACAGTTTGGAAAAATGAAGATGGAAAATGGATAAAGAATCCTGCCCCAACCTTGCTAAAAGGGCCTTTAGAAATTCCCTCTCCTTGGCTACAAGGGTACTTTACAAATATTCTCACCGAGCTCAAAAACTCGGGTTGCACTCGATTTGGTTTTTTAGAAACGAACCGAGGTTGCCCGTATTCTTGTACCTTTTGTGACTGGGGAGGTTTAGTCAGTCAGAAGATTCGAGCCTTTGATTTAGATCGCGTCAAATCTGAAATTGATTATCTTGCCAATCATGTTTCAGAGATTTTTATAATGGATGCCAATTTTGGAATCTTGGCTAGAGATTTAGAAATTACAGACTATTTGATTGAAGCTAGTCGAAGACCGAACAGTCAGTTAAAGTCAGTGCAAATGGCCTACGCAAAAAACTCAAATGATCGAGTGGTGGAAATTGCATCTCGATTTGAAGCGGCCGGTTTGAATGAAATGGGTATTACCTTGAGTTATCAAACGCTGACGGATCGAAGTCTCAAGGCTATTCGAAGGAGTAATATCAGTTCCGAAAAATACATAGAGATTGCATCAAAGTTAAGAGCCAAAAATATTCCCTTTTATACAGATATTATTATTGGATTACCAGAAGACTCGATGAGTGATGTTTTAGAGACGATTGAAAAAACTCTTCAGATGGATCCAGACGATATCCATTTCCATTCCTTAGCCTTGCTGCCAAATGCTGAAATGTATGAAAAAAAGTACAGGGAGATACACGGAATTGAAACGGAGAAAGTAATTGGTCGTGATAGCCCATTTCCTAATGAAACTGAATTCAAAGAAATTGTCGTGCAAACCAATTCGCTGGAACGAAACGAAAGAACTAAGTTATTTAAACTCAAAGAGCTTTTGGCCGTCTTTCATCTTGGTCGTTGGACCTATTATCTCGCTTGGTATTTACATCGTGAAAAAAATGTTCGATTAGTAGACTTTTATATGAGGATGAACCAGTGGGCATTGTCTTTGCCTGATTCAGTAGTTAATAGATGCTTAGGTGAATATTTTTTTAATAAATACAACCAGGGCTATTATCATTTTGACCGAGGTAGTGGTGAACTATTTGGTATCCGTTGGCAAGGGAGATATTTCCATAAACACTCCTTTCTTTGGCTTTGTGTATCAGCAAATAGAGAAAAATTTTTCAGTGAGATTCGTCATTTTATGAAACAGTTTGAAGTTGATGATAATGCTGTGGAAGATCTTATTCGATATAGTGATTTTAGTATTATAAGATATGATTTTGATCCGAAAAATCCCATAAATCAAATATTTGAGTATAATTGGTACGAGTACTTCAATAATAATGTGGCATTAAAAAAGTGTAACTATTCCCTCACTTATCGTACAGCTTTCATTGGCAGAAGAAAAAAGCCCATTCATAGTAGATCACCTGAATCATATCTCAATGTTGCTGGCTCTACTTCGACCCGGTACAACCCAATTGATTCCTTTGTCCATAGCACTTGTGACTGGGTGTTAAGTTGAATTTTCCATTTGCCATAAATTTTGACGAGTTTTTAAAATTTTCCCATAAAAACTTAATAGAATACCTGGCAAAAAACAAAGCACTCGTCATTGATGGCGTACAAGATTTTGATGAGTTCTATAAGTTTTTGAAAACTCGAGTGGCTGTCAGCATGCGGCCAAAACACCCAGCCAGTCATAAAGATTATCCTGAGCTTGTTCATGTTTCAGACAACCTGTATGAGGGGAAATTGCAAAAGGGACTACTAACAAATGGAAACCTACCATTGCATTTTGATGGTATTCTAAATGACATAGTTGAAAGTGGAATTTTTTTGTGGTGCAAAAAGTCAGCTGATCATGGAGGGGCAATCCGCTTGATTGATGTTCAGAGAGTCTATAATGATCTTCCCTTAAAAATGAAAGCTGCAATTGAGACATTAGAAGTCACTTATGATTTAAGTTATCAAACTTTATTTAGGCTTTACGGCCTACAGTTGACTGGGGAAGGGTCAAAAGATTTGATAAATACACAAGAAATTTATTTACAGAACTTTCCTTTAGTTCGAAGAAGTCCTTTCTCTGGTGAGAAAACACTATTTTTTCTTTTTAATCTTTTTCATTCTTTTCCCCTCCTTCCCGAGTATTTGCCTTCAGAAAAACTGTTTGAAGAGCTAAAGAAGTGTTTGTTAAATTCTAAATATCAGCGTGTGTTAAAGTTGAAAAATAATCAGGCCTTGATTTTTGATCAAATTGCATTAATGCATGGGCGTGATGCTTTCACTGGAGAAAGAGTGGTTGTCCGTGGTTTGTTTCGTTAAATGTTATGCTTCTAAACTTAGTTAAAATTTTAATGATCAGATGCTTAATTTTATAGGTGGTAAAAGACGAACTTGCTAATTTTTTAAGTTTAGGTCTCAATTTAATACCGTTTTAGATAAGTTTGCTGTGAGATGCAAGGAGGATGCTGTATGAACATTGCTGAGAGGGCGCAGTCAATGAAACTGGGAACTTAACTAAATGGTATTAGCTAACTCTCTTTACGCAGATGAATTATCAACAGCCCCTAAATTAAGAGATTATTATTTGGGGCTGTATCAATTTTTGTAAAGTTGTAGTCATGTCTTGTTCTATATGAAATTGATTTGCTACCTTATGAGATTCAACGAAGGAGTTGAGTTCGAGTCTTGTTAATTCTCCTTGTATATAATGAGTCTGTAGGCCGATTTCTTCCATTGCTTTGTTAAATTGAAAACCATTCACGCGTCCATCAAATGAGATGTAATCTTCTCTTTTTTTCCAGATATTGAGAACTTCCATGCAATTGAGGTCTATCCTCTGAAAAACGGCTCGGTAGATGAGTTGCTTATTTTTGATTGAAAGGTCGACCTCCTTTGCATGATTACTCCAAAAAGTGACGGGAAGGGTATTGCTTAGATTATGTAGTTGCCAAGCTGGATCTTGTAAATACTTACTTATAAAATTGGATTGCTTTATAGGGTCTCGGAATTTTAATTGGGTTTTGATAAAAAATAATTTGTCACGATCAGTGAATTTAGAGGCATGAGAGCCAATTGGCAAAAGAGGGGCGCCACCTATTATTAAGAAATAACGACTCAAATTATCAAGGAATTGGCGACGTCTCATGAAACCTCATTTGGTTGACATATAGTATATATTTTATCCCAGAAACTGTGATCTTTGCAAATAAAGTGATTGAGTCTCGTTTTGAGTCTATGAAAAATGACTAGACTTAAGTAGGCTGATGCTAGAGAGGGTAAAGTTTGTTATGGTAACCTAAGCTTCAATGGAAGTAGTTAGAAAAGTGGGAAAAATTTAGTTGTGCCAAAAAACTTTAGGTTAGTTATTTTAGTGTTATCTCTCTACCCATGTATGCATGCTCATGGTAGTGATGACTTTAATAATCCCTTTTTAAAAACATTGTATAAAAAAAGATCTGCTGGGCAGATAAATCTTGTATTCTCAACTCTTTCAAAGAGGCTAAAATTCGATTTTGAGCATCCTGGCCTTACAAACCCAACACTTTATGATGAGTTGCCTTCTTTTGTTCTTAGCACTATTGACAAGGAGGTTTTGACAAATGAGAAACTCTTTATTCGTTCTAAAGCAATAGTTGAGAGTCTTATGCAAACTTGCTTCAAGATCGGATATGAAACATGTATAAGTCAATCTATAGACATTTCTAAAAATTTGTATGGCCGTAAGTTTATGTTTCTCACTTTAAAGAGCATAACAATGAGCCCAAAGTTATCCAGCAATTTTCGTGTTCAAAGAGAACTTTATGTTTATTGGTTGGAGTTTCATGGTATAGAAAAAGCCCATTTATATTTGAGTGGTGAGAAAAAGCCTCACTTCGATTTGGTAAAAATCGATGAACTTCTAAAAAATCCAACTGAGCGAAAAAATGTTGAAAAATATTTCAATGAAAAAGCAAATCCTTGGTTTCTAAATATCCTCAGTAGTTTGTACTGGAAGCTTGGGGACCCAAAATATTCTTTGAAGTTATCAAAGATGATAAAGTCGGATATTCCTGTATTTCAAGCCCTTAAACTCCTTAACTCATCAATTGCTTGTAGATTATCCAACCAACCATTTCAAGATGTTCAGAGAATGAATGATTTGATGGGCAAGCTTGATCAATTTCCTCCACTTGTGGCTTGGCTATTTGTTACGGAATTTCTTTATAGAAGCTCCAGTAAGGTTGTGAGTGAACGTGGACCGAGAATCATCGCTGAGACGAAAAGAAGGGTCAGATATTCTGCGGACCCCGCTGTTTTAGATTTGATTTCTTTGAGTGAAAAAATTGCTTTGAAGAAAAGTGAATCATTCGATGAAATGAAATTTAAATGGACCAATTCTGAGCGTAGTAAAGTTCCATTCGGAAAACTCTATGTTTTTGATTTGGTGTCGGAACTAAAAAATAATCAATGATCTTTACGCGACACATTATAGTGGAATAACATCAAAATGAGTTTGAGTTTTGACAAAAAAATCTCAGCTGATAGAAAAATAGAATGAATTATTATGAGCTAGAGCCAGAGCACAACCACTTTTATACACTTCTGGCTGATGTTACCCATAAGTGTCAAATGGAATGCAAAAATTGTTACATTCCTAATCGAGATATTCCTGACATGTCTTTTAAAGGTTTTACTAACTTCGTTCAACGTCTACCAAGTCGAACCGATATTAGATTGATTGGTGCTGAGGCGACTCTAAGACCAGATCTTCCCGAGTTCATCAAGATGATTCGTAAGAGTGGGCATCGTCCTACCCTTTTAACAAATGGTTTAAAAATGGCCTCGTTTAGTTATTCTAAAAAGCTGTGGGATGCTGGTTTAAAATCTCTAGGCTTGTCGCTAAATGGAGCAGATGATGATTTTGTTTATCAGCAGTTAGATGGTGGGAAATACGCTCAAAGAAAAATAAAAGCTTTAGATACTTTGCTAAAAATTGGTTATGTTGTTCATATTAACTGCATTCTTGTTCCTGGTGTTAGTGAGCATGTTCCCAGGCGGTTGCTTGAATTATTGGAGTCTTATGCGATCCTACATGGAAGGAAGGCTAGCCCTCGGTTCCCGCTAATGTTAAGATTTAAAAATGTTGGCCAAATCGGCCGCTTTCTTGATGGTCAAGCCTCTTATGATGTGAGTGATATGTTAGGTCTTCTCTGTGAATCCTTCGATGTTTCAATGAAAGAAGTCCTGGGAAAAAATAAAATCGATGGCTTTTCAGAATGTAATGCGTTTTTATTTCCAATAAACACCAAGATTGGAAAAGTGTTGGTAAAAGTCACTGACTGGCGTGTCGATGATGATGGAGTTCCAGATTCTGGTAGTCGTCGCCGTGGACGTGTGACCCCTAATTTTAAAGTGGCACCATTTTTTGAACATGTAAAGAGGAATGAGTTTGGATATTGAAGTAAATCAGTTATTGAGAAAAAAACGACACTCTACAGCTGAAAAGTTTAGTAATTATCGAAGTCGAACAATACCCGCTGAGGCGAATACTTTTCCATTTCTATTCGTAGATTTGACCTATCGATGTAATATGAAATGTAATGTTTGCTATAATCCTGTCCGTCCAATGCCGGACATGTCTTTAAGGTATTTTGAGAAGGCCATTAAAAAATTACCTCATCCTATAGAAGTAAGAATGTTGGGGGGAGAGCCTACATTGCGCAAAGACTTTTATGAGTTCTGCAAAATTGCTTTTGATCATGGGCACTCCGTCTATCTGTCAACCAATGGTAAGCGTTTGGCTGTAGATAGAGGCTGTGCAAAAAAGTTAAAAACACTTTACAACCAAAGGAAAAACTTAAAAGCAAAGTTGAAAATTCATATTGATATGAGTGGTGGCCTAGACCCTCAATTCTACGAAAAAATACATAATGATAAAGACGCGCTATTGTCAAAATTAGGAGCTCTCGACTCTTTAAAAAAAGAGAATATTGGTCGAACCACAATTAGTGCGATTTTGATTAGAGGACTGAATGAGTCTGTTATAAAAGACCTTTTTGAAATTGCGGATCGGTATCCACAAGTTATTCGAGAGGTTGCTTTTCGATCTCAAGGCAATATCGGTCGCTATCTTAGTGGTTATGGGAAGCCTTACAAAACAAACGAGTGGCTCATGTTGATGCGTAAAATGGGGTTTCTCAATAGGGATCACTTTTCGAAAGTCATCCATTCTGGTTTTATGGATGACCGGTGTGAGGGGAGAAACTGCTGTTATCAGTACCAGTACAACAGAATATTGACCTCAAGCTTTCTTGAATTTTTAAATGAGGGCTGTTGGCAACGAGGGCAGCTACTCGAGGAAGAGTACCGTATTGAATATATGTTCGAGTCACTTGAGGCTAACGACATTAATCGGATTGGATATTCAGATTTGGGCGAAGAAGACATCAATCGGATGATCCTGAAGCAGTCACCGGATTATGCTTAAACAAATAATACACAGTGCAAATAATTTAATGGATCAGCTCGGTGTTGATCGAGTCGATGTTTACCGCCCCTCTGATGGAGGCCGGCCTTTAGAAGAATGTTTGAAACAGCTCAAGGCTGATATTCAGAATTCGTCATCGGCCCCATTAATTTCAAACTATTCAAACTACGGCGAGGTGATAGCAGACTCTATTTGTACGACGGCCTGCTTTGGAAGCGATCGTTTATTGGGTGTTAGTACATTGTGGCAAGGGCATTTTGGTGGGGCCTGGGCTCGAGCGCTCAACCGAACCTATTATACTTCGTTCTACAGAAACAGAGCTTCTTCGAGATTATCAATCCCTAACCTTGCTTCGGGTATTATGTTGCCTATCCAAATTGAAGTTGCACAGTCTATGGGGCTTTCTGGAGTACTCATAACTATGGAAGGGGAGCGTGGGGTTAGCTATATAGAGAGAGTAACCTCATCATTGCCTAATAACTCTTATGGATGTTGGAAAGTGTTGCCTGGGCCCCATAATACCTGCAGACTATTACCAAATGGTCAAATTAACCCCGACAAGGGGTGCTGGCAAACGGTTGGATATCTATCTTTGAAAAAAGATTCGAAGCCGGTACTACCTAAGAAGAACGAGCATTTATGAATAAGGGCTGTTGTAGTTCATCTGCGTAATGAGGGTTCAGTACCTCAGTCATTTTGAGTTAAGCTCAGGCTGAACTTTATGAGGTGTGGCCAAAGTCACATCGAATAAGGGAAGGTGAGTACAGTGCTAAACTTTGAGGGAGTAAAGCTGCAGTAGCTGGATGAGTTATCAATAGCCCCTAATGATTTCAGGGAGAGAATAAGTTTATTATGAGAGGATCATTTTTCACCACTTTTTTAAAAAAAACGACTTACCAATTCGATCTCATTCTTATTCAGAAAGACGTGAGAAGAATTTTAGAAAACCCAGAATACAAACATATAGATAATCAGGTTTGTTTGACAGGAACGAGCCCTCACGACACCCCGTTTGTTGGGACTGGTAGTTTGTTAGTGGATTTTGATAGAGATAATCAACCTGTAAAAATAGAAAACCCACTAGAGGAAGAGCAGTTTATTTATTTTTTAAATATATTTAAGGACACATATCTTTTCAAAATTTATCAAGAATTGTCAAAAAAATATCTTTTGGGACGTTTTAGAATAATGAACTTGGCGCCTAAGTCTTGCTACAGCTTTCATTACGATAAATACCCAAGAATTCATATTGCCGTTTTTAGCGATCCCGACTTCTGTGGCCTTATATATAATAATAGGGTTTTTCAGGTACAATGTGATGGATTTGCATATAGAGTTGATACAACAAAGCGCCATACTGCTTTTAATACTTCTTTTAATTTAATGAGAACTCATCTGGTTATTGATATACTTGATTCTAAAGGCTAAACGAGACAATGTTAGAAAAGGGATATCCCCGAAAGGACTCCCTTAATTTTCCGATTCACTTCTTTGACACGATTGATGAAAACATTTGGTTTTGTGGTCAATAGAAGCTAACCATTATCTTTTTACTGAATTATAGAGATCAGATTGAAAATACAGATTTCGAGTTTCCTATCATACTCAACAAAGGCAGTCTGGTCTGGATGAAGTTCACAATGGCTTTACCAAAAGCAATTTAGTGGTAAAGACCTCTTTCTGTTGCGGTGTGTACCCAAATTGTGACAGTCACCCAATTGAAAAGTCTTTGAGAAAGTGAGCTCCATTTTTCTAATTTTAATTGTGAACCATTCTCAAATAGCTTACTCCATGCCCATGAAAACAAAAAAGTCAGATTACCTCCCTCAGATAGTCGTTTTTTCAGCCTTAGCTTATTATTTTGTAGCGGGTTGTTCTTCAAGTTTGGATGAAGGCCCCCAGCAAGTCGACCTAGGGGGGCAGTTAGTTGAAACCTTGGCCGTTGAATACACTGACAGGTACATGGGGGAATTCAGCCGACATACCAAAATATTGCATGAGCAGGCGGAAAGCCTCTGCTCAACGGATGCACCAGAGAAAAGCTTAGAACAAATCCAATCTCAGTGGGAAAAAGCTATGATCGCCTACCACAAATTGAAGGTTGTTATGTTCGCTCCAGAAAGTGTTCTGAATGAAGAGGAAAACTCTTCCTTGCGTTTTATCTATCGGCCCCTTCCTCCTGCACGAGCTGAACGTTTTATCCGGCGTCAAATCAGAAGTGCGGCCGATCAAAAGCAAGATTACGTCATGAATAGACCTCTTTCTCACTCCACAGGTCTCAATGCACTTGAGAACCTTTTATTTAATATTTTGGAAAAGGAACCCAACTTTGCCGATAATTCAGGGGAGTGTGTGTTCCTCACATACACCACTCGTAAGCTGAATGAGCGAGCCGAAGAATTGACACTCGGTTGGAAAAATAATGAGTTTGCAAGGTTAAAATCCGCCCAAGGAAAGGCCGAGGTGCAATCAAATCTTGCCGCTTATACATCCCACCTTGTGGCCTATACTGACAAAAATTTAAAAAGCTTAGGAATTGCAGCCCCTTTAGGGCAAAGGCCTGAAAGACATTCATGTGAGGAAAACTGTGCCACCGAGTACCTTGAGCACCCTTTTTACCCCGATCGTAAAATTTCCTTAGTCGCACCTCTCGAGGTGATCCACCAACTCTTCGTCGACTCTAGTGGGAAGTCAATCGATCCAAAACCAGCAATCAATTATACCACTTACCTAAGTGAAACGAATCCAAATCTTAAATCCAAATCATATTTGGATGGGTTGACAGCAGCCCTGGAGTTGAGCCGTCTTCTTCCTTCTGGTGCGGCCTACTTCGATGCCTTTGATGGTAGTATCAGCGGAGAAAAAGATGCCGAACTTATCTTAGACAATTTAACAAAATTTACAAACTGCTTGAAATTCGATTTCTTATTAGAAATGAATACGGAGATTCCACAGCCAGTTCAAGGAGACAATGATTAACGCCCTAACGACCTTTAAGGAGAAATACAATGAAGAGCTTACTAATATGCACTTTACTAACTTTTTGCACCTCAGCCTTAGCTGACCTTACCCTTTACTCTGATCGACCCGAAGAGAAGATTCAGCCCATTGTTGATGCTTTTCAAGAGCAAACCGGTGAAACAGTGATCATCAATACAATGAGTGCTACGGAAATCGAAGAGGCTTTGGTTACTGAGGGAGCGAATAGCCCTGCCGATGTTGCGATAGTTAAAGACATGATTTACGGTGACAACTTAGTTCGCTCCGGAGTGATGCAATCTTTAAACTCTGACTTCGCAAAAGAAAATGTTCGAGCCATTATGGTATCTGAATATTGGACAGCTATCACTTTTCGTGCTCGGACTCTTGTTTACGATAAGAATTATGATGTCAGTGAAATCAACACCTATGAAGATTTAGCTAACCCCAAATACGCCGGCCTTGTTTGCTTGAGAACTTCTAAATCTACTTACAACCAAGCCTTAGGGGCGGAGTTGGTTGCCAGTTATGGTGAGGAAGGAGCCTTTGATATATTGAATGGGTGGCTGAATAATCAAGCCGATTTGACCAGTATTTATTCCAGCGACACCACTTTGATTGAAGATATAACTTTGCAAAATGGGACTTGCACTTTAGGAATGGTCAATTCCTACTACCTTGGTCTACTCACTTTAAAAGATCCTGACATCCCTGTTGGAATTAAGTTCTTGCAAATGAAAGACGGCGGTGTCCACACGAATGGTATTGTAGCCGGAATCACAGCCTCTAGTGATAATCCTGAACTGGCTCGCCAATTTATCGAGTTTATGTTGACTGAAGATCCTCAGAAAAGTTTTTCACTAGCGAATCAAGACTTCCCAGCTAACAAAAATATTTCTTTCCCTGATAACATCAGTGCTTGGTCTACTTTTGAAGCCTCTGAAAGAAATTGGAATGACACTCTCGATTCCGTTGAAATAGCCAAAGATCTTTTCGAAGAGTTGGATTACCTTTAAGGATTGGCGATGATGCGGAAAATTTTACTTGTGATCGAAAAAATTATGAAGGGAGGGGTGATTGGCCTCCTCTTTCTAAATGGGCTTGCTATAGCCGATGATCGTGATCAGGTGGAAAAACTTTCTGTACTCGGTAGCAAGGAGGCCCTTCCCACACGTCCCGGATCGGCTCATATAATTTCTGAAGAAGAAATGGATAAATTTGATTATATCGACGTGCACCGACTTCTCCGTAGTGTCCCCGGTGTGAACGTGATGGACGAAGATGGCTTTGGACTTCGCCCCAATATCGGCCTCAGAGGGGGGCATCCTGAGCGGAGCAAAAAAATAACACTCATGGAAGACGGCGTATTAATTGCTCCGGCCCCTTATAGTGCTCCCGCCGCCTACTATTTTCCACAAATGGATAAAATTAGCTCCATTGAAGTATTCAAAGGGGTTCCATCAACTGCATTCGGGCCCAACTCGATGGGTGGGGCTATTAATATGACCACTGGCTATCAACCAAAGAGTCTTCGGATGAGCGCTTGGGGTGGTCAATTTGGTTTTCAAAAATATGATTTAGCAGCTGGTTTTACGGCCTTAGGTGACTGGAGTATTAATCTCAATCGAATTTCTTCGAGGGGCTTTAAAACTTTGGAAAACGGGGGGGACACCGGTTTTGAGAGAAACAATGTGACCCTAAGGTGGGACAAGCAGGTTGCCTACTTGGATCAACATTTCACATTGAAGTTCAACTGGTCTGACGAACTTTCTAACGAAACCTATGCAGGAACTAGCAAAGAAGACTTCGAGCGAGACCCATATCTTCGCTACAATGCCACTGAGCGGGACGTGATGAATTTGGACCATCGCCAATTTTTTGCCAGCTACGCATTTTCTCCCATAGAGGATTTGCGGTGGCGCACTACTTTTTATCGCCATGAACTGAAAAGAGGCTGGGATAAGTTGGTTGGCTTCGGTGGAAATAACCCAAACAACCCATCAGTAGATATTCGCGATGTGATGAGAAGCCCCAGCTCGTCAGCAAACGAGTATTACTATCAAGTTCTAACCGGTCAAGCTGACTCCAGTGGTCTCAGTGACGACCGAGCCGTTTTGGAACTAGGAGATAATCAAAGACAGTATTTGAGTCAGGGAGTGCAAACCCAATGGACCTATGACACCTATGGTGAGGAGACGAGCCATCTGTTTAAGCTTTTCTATCGGCTTCATCAAGATGAAGTCAATCGGTTCCATGAATCGGAATTCTGGAATATGACCCAAGGTCGTCTGGAACGAAACAACAGTCGCAGTGAGGTAACAACGACACTCAACAAAGGCAGCGCCAGTACACAAACCTTATCACTGGCCTATGAAAACAACTGGAGAAAGGTTACCACCCAAGGGATCCTCCGGTATGAAGACATTCGATATGATTTTACGAATTTCCTGGCTTCAACTTCCATGGAGAGTTCCGATGAGCTTTTTGCATCTGGTCTTGGACTTTTTTATCAGGCTTTTGATCAATGGGGAGTTCTCGCTGGTGTAAATAATTCTTTTAATCCTGTTGGGCCCGGCCAGCCGGCCGACACTCCCACTGAAGAGGCCATCAATTACGAGTTGGGTGTTCGCTTCACCGGTGGAGGAGATTTTGGTTTTGAATTCATTGGGTTTTACAGTGATTATCGAAATCTTAATGGTACATGCACTCAATCAGGAGGGTGTACTATCGATCTCCTTGATACAGTAGAGAGCGGTGGCAAGTCTGTAGTTTATGGAACCGAGTTCTTGTTATCTAAAACTTTTCGACAGAAATCTTGGAGTTTTCCAATTCTACTAAACACAACTTATACCATTGCTGAGTTTCGCAACTCTTTTGCTACCCAATTTCCCGAGTGGGGGGATGGTGTCGTACAGATTGGTGATCCCATACCTTACATACCAGAATGGCAGGCTCAACTGTCCTTTGGAGTTCAAAAACGCTTATGGTCGTTTTTCGCCAATTTCCATTATCTAGGTAGAATGGCCGATCAAGCGGTTTTAGATGGACGACAAATTATTCCGGAGAGATTGGTGTTGGGACTGTCAACGGCTTACGTGTGGAGTGACAATTTAAAGCTTCGGTTTCGAGTTGATAATATAACCAACGAACGATTTATCGCATCGTTTCGACCCTTCGGAGCACGGCCTGGCCGACCGATGTTGGCTATGTTGGGGGTGGAATATTCTTTCTTTTGATCAATGGTTGGAGCCCCTCTTTTATCTTGTCGATCCAAGTAAGCGACTGTTTTTTATTTATTTGGCCTCTGCTTTAGCGATGGGGCTTGTGGTTTCTTTGGGGCAGAAAAAATCACTGATGAGAACTTTTCAAGACTTGATTCATCCAAAAATTTGGCTACACCGCTCGACGTCTCTTGATTTTCAGTTGATGTTTACCAATAGTGCTCTAAGGATTTTACTTTTTTTATTTATTTCAGTGAGCAGCGTCGGAGTGGCGCGGGTCGTGGTTTCAGAGCTCAATGATTTGATTCCCGGGTTTCAAGCTTTTACACTGAGTCATTCCAACCTCTTGATTCTCTACACTATAGCAAGTTTTGTAGTGATTGATTTCTTTCGATTTTATCAGCACTATCTTTTTCACAAAATTTCTTTTCTTTGGCGATTCCATGAAATTCATCACAGTGCGGAAGTGATGACACCAATGACTTTATATCGTACCCATCCGGTGGAGAGTTTAATATCCTCACTAAGGCAAGTATTGGTTTTAGGAGTATTTACTGGAGTTTTTATTTTCATGACCCAATCGATGATCAGTGCGTACGTCATTTTTGGGGTGAATGCGCTGGACTTTGCTTTTAATTTCTTTGGCAGCAATTTACGTCACTCCCATATTTGGGTTAGCTTTGGGCTCCTTAACTATATTTTTGTCAGTCCCGCTCAACATCAAATTCATCACTCACGATCGGTTAAACACCATGATAAAAATCTGGGATTCTCGTTAGCAATCTGGGACCTATTGTTTGGAACATTTTATAAGGTTAAGACGAAAGAATTCATTATATATGGTGTTCGCGGTAGAGCCCACAAAAATATGAAGCAGGCCTTGCTGACACCTTTCTCAAGGCAAAATCCGAATCAAGGTGGGGTTTCGTAGTTCCCTGGTTCGGGTCGGGGTAAGTCCGCCATGGAGCGCTAGCGACCTAACATGTGATTCAAGAAGAGCCCAATTTGAAAATCGGGAAGTGTAAACCAGAGCTTGATGAACTCTACCGAGTGAAAGAGAAACTCCACACCCTCTACCGTTCGAGGGGCTTTTTGCGGGCCTACCAGAGTTACAGAAAAATAATTACAAGTCTTGAGAGTAGTTCGGTGCCAAAGCTTAAAACGCTCCTTAAAACCTTGAAGAAATGGCGAGATGAAATTTTAAACTACTTTACGTTGCGGGTGACAAACGGGGTGACTGAAGCTATTAACGGAAATGCAAAAGCGCTCCAGAGGCGGGCGCGAGGATATAGGCAGTTCAAAAACTACCGCTTGGGGTTCTTCACGGGTGAGGGTGTAAGGCAGAGTGTTAAATAAGTGCAGACATTAGCTCTTTTCAATCGATAAAATTGAGTTGCTAAAGACTTAATTTATTGAAATGAAAGGAGAATACTAATGTCTGCATCTAACAAAGTA
>CAXREJ010000053.1:0-196991 GCA_964229765.1 Bdellovibrionales bacterium
CACGAGATAAACCATATTGCCCCCAGGGCTCATCGCATAAATTCTATTGGTTCCTTGGCGAGCGGCAAGCCAGCGATCGTTTGGAGCATCGTAATAGGGTTGATTCATTCGGTCTCTATCAGCACTCATAAAATTACAGTTCGACAATGGGGTTCCATTGGCGCAAACACTATTGTGAGAGTTCTCACCGGTCACACCGACAAGGTGAGTTTGTACTTTTGTACTAACATCCAACAGTTTGATCATGGAGTTTCGAGGTACTTCAGCTCGATCGCTGAGTCTACGGGAAAGCTCATTGTTGTGAACTAAAACTTCGCCACCGCCAAAACCGCCGACCTGTGGTCCAAACCAACAGCCCCAAGTTTGATATGTGCCGGAGTTGAGGGCATAATTACAGTCGTAACCAAAGTCACCATTGGCAGTACCGTTGGCACTCGGGTTCGCCCAATGAACAGAGCCGGAGTCTCCAGTCCAATGTTCCCATTGTCCGGTTGAACCGAGGTCACTTGTGAAACGTGTCATTCGGTAAATTCCATAGCGACCGGCATGGTGATAAATATCGCCTGTGCTGGGATCCATTCCAAAATCGTCACCATTGCCATGGACCCATTCTAAATTTAAACCTGTTTGGTCAGCATCAACAGCTAAGTCTGGAGTGCCAAAAGATCCATCTCCTGCAACAAGTAAGATATTACCGGTGTTTTCAAATTCAAAAAATTGATGATCCATGGAAGAGCTAAATGTGATCCCACCATCATTTCTTTGATGAAAAAAGTTAAGTTTTGTTCCGAGTCGTGCTCGTAAAACAGGTGTGTTATTTTCAGAGAAAATCCTTTCCCCAAAAAGTGTCAGTACAGTGTTTGAGGGTGTAATGGTTCTAATTAATCCCATATCGTAAAAGTAGATCGTTCCATTTTCAGAGACAAAAAGATCACTCACTTTAGCGCTACAAGCGGTCGCTAAAGTTCCATCAGTACATTGCCCTGGATCACCATCATTTCCAAGAAGCATAGTAAAGGTTTTTGTTCCTGGTTCGTAGCGCCAAATTCCATTCCCGTGGTTAGCTTTGTTGAAGAAATAAAGTTTTCCGTCCATTCCTTGTGTGAAGCGACCACGATCGTATTGCCATTGGGCGGGTTGTATGGGGTGAGAAGCAAGGCTATCACCATTAGCATCCATGTTTATGTATAGTCCACGAACACCATAGGTGTTACAACGATTCCAGGAAGGTTCAGTTCTGAGGTGAACTATTCTTTCAGTGAAATTAGATGAAGAGTCATAGAGAAAGCCAAATCCACGGTAACTACATTCACTAAAATTACCACTTGCAACTTCGTCCGAACTCGTTAGGCTTCCAGCTCGCCAAGATGTGATCTGATCGGTGCCAGCATGATAATGACGAAGCCTTGGATTTCCATCTTCAATGTAAGGATGGTGGTAGTTATCGACGTCACCACCCATAAAGATAAAATCACCGTTAGGTAAAGCAAAGAAAGGGACGAAACCATGATACCCCTCCATATTATTAGTAAAATAGGCGAGTTGTGCCGTGAGTGCTCCGTTGATGGTGTCGGCATTGGTTGCGCCACCACCGATGACCGTTTCAATCACTCCAGTGGTTAAATCAATACGTCGAATGCGATCGTAATCATAAATCCACATTCTTTGATTAGGAGTATTAAAATCTAAAGCAATTTTAACAATCTTTTGGGTCGTTGCGCTGGATACAGGTCCACCGTCTCCACTGGAAACTCCTGTTTGTGGAAGAAAGACTTTTTGTAATCCGTCTGCTGGATCAATAACGAGAATGCCTCTGTCTTTATCTTTAAAAAAGAGGCGACCATCTCTTGCAACCACTAAAGAATGGGGATCTGGCGAGTAAAAATGATCCAAACGGTAAGACATGAAAATGGCAGATTTTGCACTGAGGTTTAAGCCAGGGTCAGTATTACCTGCAATAAATCGGATGTTGCTTGCGACATTAAGACCCACGGATGAAAAACCGGAAGAAAGACCTATAGAATCTTCCACTACCACGCGAATGGCCATATAACCAGAAGCGGGGACCGCTGACCAATAATAACAACCGGTCGCATTGTCATCAGCGGGAGTCGAAGCATGGTCAATCGTACAACTTCCATTTTGTCCATTGTTTAAGCCAGAGGTGATGAGGGTGTAGTTTTCATCATCGGTTGTAAAATAAATTGAAACATTTCCTGCCGGAAAGGGATCGTCATCCGTGGCATTCCATTTGATATAAAGTGGTTGTCCAACACCCACAGTAAGGTCACTTTCAGAAGGAGGATTGGCTGGGTAGTCGTTGGATCCCACAATAACTTCATGGACAACTGGCGCAAAGACTTGTGTGTAAATGATGTCATCCGTATCTCTCCCAGCCGTACCTAAACCTCCACTGGTTAATGATGAAATATTAGAGGCTTGATCTTTTACCCAACCATAAACGGAATAAGTTTCAGGGACAATGGGTAGGTTATAGGAGTGGTTATTGAGAGCCAATGTTGTAGATGGAGTGAGTCCCACAGCAGGTGAGTCTACGGCGACCCAACAAGCATCTCCATCAAGGGGATCTGTTTGATCATCTGTTTTTAAACAAAAGTGTGTGATATTTGTTAATGAATCTGTGGCCGTAAAATCAATTTCCACTTGTGGTTTTATGGTATTGACATCATTATTATTGATCCTAAATGTAGTGGCTGTAAAGCTAGGGGCTTGGGTGTCTCTCTTCCACACTCCCACTTGATTGGTGGATAGCATGAGGGCATTGGTTTGTCTGAACTGATAAGATCTCAATCCGTCAGTGGTTTGAGTGTCTACAGTGTAGTTAAATGTACCAGCAGGACATCCTATGGTGTTTTCTAAAACTCCACTGAGTCTAATTTCAATATTGAGACCCGTTTCACAATTACCACTAAAACTAGCATCATTAGTAGAGTTGATCACCTCCGCATCGGAAGTGATTAAAAGATTAGGAACTTGTGTGTTTCTCTCCCAGGTTGCCGAAACTTGGGTGCTATTTCCGGCTTGATCCGTCAGCGTGAAATCATAGTCTCTCGAAGCATCTGTTGTTTGTGTCGCTGTTGTATAGGACCAGTTTCCTGAGCTGCAAGTCGCAGTGCTGGTATCCGTATTTGATACTGCAATGGGTGAGGGAAGTCCCGCTTCGCAAGTACCAGTGAGAGTCACAGTATCTGAAGCTGTTGTTTGAGAAGCACTAGAAGTGAGAGTAAGGGATGGAGCCACAGTATCACGAATGTATCGTCCAGAAGTGGAAGAAGTATTTCCCGCAGCATCAGTTTGGGTGAAGCTGTAATTATAAGTAGAGTCACTGGATTTTGTTGGAGTGGCGTAAGACCAAGTGCCGGCAGTACAAGTTGTTGAGCTGTTATTAGCTCCTTCTACAATTTGAATGGGGAGTCCGGTTTCACAAGCTCCCCCAAAAGTGACCGTGTCGGTATTGGAGTAGTAGGGAAAACTTAAGTTTGTTTGTGTGATCACAGGGTTGGTGTTGTCACGAATAAAATCTCTATTACTTGATCCTGTGTTTCCAGCGGCATCGGTTTGAGAGACAACAATATTCTTTGTCCCTTCACCGGCTGAGAAAAAGACCTGTTGAGAGTAAGTTCCCGCAGGGCAGGTGATAGAAAAGGGAGAAAGTAGACCTGTACCTGAAAAAGAAATATTAAGGCCTGTTTCGCAGGTCCCATCCATCGTGACACTGGATTGTGCTTGAGTGTTTATCGCAGGATTATTGATCGTGGGAGCCGGTGGAGTGATGTCTTTAATAAAGGCTCGACTTTGAGTCGTGTTGTTACCGGCAGGATCAGTCTGACTAATCGTTATTGTTTTAGTTCCTTCACTAAGAGTAAAAACAATCGATTCACTAAATGTGGAGCCGATACAGCTAGTGGTAGCAGGGCTTGCAAGTCCAGAACCACTTAAGTTCACAGTGATACCATTTTCACAGGCCCCAGAGATAGTGGCTCCCGCTTGATGGTGGGAGTTTGCCGCAGGAGATGAAAAACTTAAAACAGGTGCAGTGTTGTCGCGAATAAAATCTCGATTGGCACTTCCTGAATTTCCAGCAGCATCGGTTTGAGAAATGACAATATTTTTAGTTCCTTCACCAGCTGTAAAAGTAATGGCTTGCGAAAATGTACTCGCGGTACAAGTGGTTGTCGCAGGGATTGTCAAATCTCCTGAAAGATTAATGGTGATTCCAGTTTCACAACTTCCAGCAATGGTGACACCTGTTTGTGCTTCTGTGTTTGCCGCAGGAGAAGAAAAAGCCAAGGTAGGAGCTATAGTGTCTTTAATGAAGTCTCGATTGGCACTTCCTGAATTTCCAGCAGCATCCGTTTGTGTAATGACAATGTTTTTAGTACCTTCACCAGCTGTAAAAGTGATGGCTTGTGAAAAAGTGCCCGCCGTACAAGTGGTGGTAGTCGGTGCAGTCAAATCTCCAGAAAAATTAATGGTGATTCCGGTTTCACAACTTCCAGCAATAGTAACTCCCGTTTGTGCTTCTGTGTTTGCGGCAGGAGAAGAAAAAGCCAAAGTAGGAGCTATAGTGTCTTTAATGAAGTCTCGATTGGCACTTCCTGAATTTCCAGCAGCATCCGTTTGTGTAATGACAATGTTTTTAGTCCCTTCACCAGCTGTAAAAGTGATGGCTTGTGAAAAAGTGCCCGCGGTACAAGTGGTGGAAGCCGGCGTTGTCAAATCTCCTGAAAGATTAATAGTGATTCCTGTTTCACAACTTCCAGCAATGGTGACTCCCGTTTGTGCTTCTGTATTTGCGGCAGGAGATGAGAAAGCAAGAACAGGAGCTATAGTGTCCTTGATAAAATCTCTGTTGCTGGATCCAGAGTTTCCAGCAGCATCTGTTTGAGAGACAACAATATTTTTAGTCCCTTCACCAGCCATGAAAGTAATGGCTTGTGAGAATGTTCCAGCGGTACAAGTGGTGGTAGTCGGTGCAGTCAAATCACCAGAGAGATTAATGGTGATTCCAGTTTCACAACTTCCAGCAATGGTAACACCTGTTTGTGCTTCTGTGTTTGCTGCAGGAAAAGAAAAAGCCAAGGTCGGTGCTATAGAGTCTTTTATGTAAGAGCGCATATTGCCACTGGTGTTACTGGCTAAATCAATTTGTTGCACGGAGACCCATTTAGCACCTTCGCCGGCCGTAAAAGTCACGGGATAAGAAAAAGTTCCACCCCCTGAACAGCTAATAGAGTTGGAGTTCGTAATATCTCCACCCACATTGATATTAAGTCCCACTTCACAATTACCACTGATGGTAATTCCATTGGGTGCAGCTGTTAAGGGAGCCGGAGAACTGATCGCTAGCAAAGGAAAAGTGGTATCAAGAACAATGGATTGTTGTGCCCCAATAATGTTATCAATAGGATCTTTAATCCAAAGATAGACTGTTTTTAACCCATCTCCGGCACTGAGATTAAAAGAAGTGGGTCTAGCTCCAAGCCATCCGCTTCCGCTACAACTACTGGCAAGGGGCTGAGTGTTTTGTGTTTCACTTAAACACCAGGCTGTGGCGGCTCCATCGTTCGTGATTGTAGTGCTAATGCTCTGAGTGCTTGCATAGCTGTTTTGGTTGGCAGGGATGGTGTTTGAAGAATCAGTTAAAGTCAGAGTGGGAGCCGCAGAAGAGACACTAACAGCAGGGCTACAGGTTTGAGGTCTTAGATTTCCGGCTTCATCCTCAACAAAAACTCCAATGGAATAAGTGTTGCCGTCGACAAGGCCTGTTGCAAGATAGTTTGTATTTGTTTGGTGAAGAGATAACTGTGCTGGAGAACTACAAGTTCCGTTATCAAAAAATGAAACTAAAAAAGTATCCGTACTCTTTAAACCAGAGTCTCCAATATCACTCGCTGACCATGTAAAGTTGAAGCTTGAAGAGGCTATGTTAATAGCTCCCACATGTGAAGTGAAAACAGGTACGCTTGGAGGAGTTCTATCCACTATGACATTCGTAATAGAGGCTGTTGCTAAGTTTCCTGCACGATCTTGAAAGCGAGCTGCAACATTAAAAGTTCCTTCGAGGACAGATAAGGTTTGATTGTAAGACCCATTGATGCAATTAATGCTTTGATCGAAATCGGATTCATTATTACAGTTGTTTTTAATACAAACCTTGATGACTTCATCAAATTCTAGGTTATCAGAACAAGTTCCTGAGAGGGTTAATGTGTTCTTTTTGCTGGGAAGTGGATCTAAGATTTGTAAAGTAACCACAGGGTCAGATTGGTCAAAAGAAATGGACTCTGTACACACAAGGGGTCCTAAAGTTTTATCCGTTTTTTGCAGAGCCACACCCACACTGTATGTCTTTCCGTCTTGCACTTTACCTTCTAAAGAATAAGTTGTTTCTTTTTGAAAGCGAGCATCAATAGGAGATCCTTTACAGTTTTCTTTTTCAAACAAGTAAACCACGTAAGATTCAAAGAAAGGGGTGCTTGTGGCATAAGGAGTTTCCGGCCAAGACACTTGAAAAGCTTCGTAGTTAATATAAGCTTTAGATCTTGGTTCCGAAAAGCTATCAATTTGAAAAGAGCTGAGACTGGAGTCAACAATATCAACTTCACTCGTACAACCAGCAAAGAAAGACAATGTCGCAGGCATCAAGATTAAGAGTTTAAAATATTTGTAGCTATTGCTGAAAATATTCATAAGATAATATCGGTAAACAATTAAAATTCTTTATAGTTTGTCTTGATATTTGACACTTAATAATGACTGCAAAAGAAACAATGAAAAATGAGAGATAAAGGCTGCGAGTTAAAAAATAGGCGTACCATTATGAAACAAAATGAAGAGGTGTAAGTCGTACTGTATCCTATTGGGATATAGCTTATGTTTTTGAAAAAGAGACTTCTTCTTACTATTTGATTATTCCCAATGAGGGGTTATAGAAAGATTCTTTTTTCTATTATTAAACAGTTCCCTAGTGCTAAGCTGGTGCTTTCATCATTTTAAGAAAGGATTGGCTTATTTAAAATTTAAAGGGGTATTGCACTAGGGAGTTTATAAGTGGTCACTTATAAGTTAGTCTGGAACGACATGCTTTTTCTTTAAAATAGTTCTTTTTGTACTCATATCAAGATTTAAGCGATAAAAATGTTCTCTGGAAACTAGCAAATTAAAAAGAAAATCCTCTTTTTGAATTTTTAAAATTTCACCAATGGTCTTTAGCTTATCATTGGGAGGACCGCACTTTCCTTGTTCCCAGTTGGAAACCATTTGAGAGGTGATTTTTAATTGTTGCGCCAATTCTTTTTGGGTCAATTTTTGTTTTTCCCTTTTTTTGAGAAGGAATTTTCCTATCGATTCAAATTGTTTTTGTGGCTTCATGGTTGGAACTCCTAATGTTATACAACTTTTATCCTGTTCAAGTAATTTTTTTTAAAATCCAATCATTAAAGTGGAAAGCAGAAGTTAAACTCAGCTTGTACACGCCTTTATTTTACCAAAATAGGTAGGGATGGGTGAACTTTTTTTTATGAAAAGGTTATGCAGACCTTGTATTTTTAAAGTTTATTTTCTTAAACATTTTTTGGATGTGATAGATTTCATTTAAAAATTACAAATAAATAATATTTTTTATCACACTTTTTCAGGCAATATTTTTACTTTCAAACTCAAGTAAAAATATTGTAATCAAGCAACTTGAGGTAAATGTTTTATCAAGAGGGGGGTGTTTGAAAATTAAAGTTGTAGGCCGTTACAGTTGACACAGCCTTTTGTATAGTTGTTTTTTTGATTACTTATCGTGCTAAATTTAAATTGCATTTTTAATATCTTCTTTTTTTTATATTTTTTTTCTACTTTTAAAAAGATATAGAAATATTGCACAGAGAAATGAGTAATTTTATTCTCTTTCAAATGACAAGCTGCAAGATAAACGACTAGTATCACTGAGTTAATTCCTCGTCATAGTGTGTTTTTCACAACTGTTTTGAATCGTTTCTTTCTTTAGTTAAGGTGAATTGATTTTGCACTTACAAAGTTCGGATTCTTTTTTTTTCATACTTGGAGTAACAATTTTTTTGCTTTAGATGGTTATCGGAGTTTGATCCAATTCAACGGTGTACATTTTAAAGCGAAGACAAGCACAGACAAAATTGAAAAGAGTCAGAAGATCTCAAAAACCAAATAAGATATTAGTAGCATGAACACTGTACATATCTTCAGAATTGATTCTTTTACAATATTGAATAATGAATCATTCGACTCTGCGTTAGTTTTTTTTACAGTTGATAAGATGAGAAAATTCTCACAGTATTGCCCCTCGTCTAACAATCATGTTCAAATAAAGGAGTAGAAATGGCGAAGAAAAAGAAAAAAGCAACGAAGAAGAAAGCAGCAGCCAAAAAAAAGAGCGAAATGATTGTCGTTCAAAGTAAGTTTAAAGAAGCTTTGAAAGCTCATGATGTGAATGTTGCTGCTGATGCACTAGAAGGAGCAAACGCTGTTCTTCACTGGTATATTGATCAGGCGGCTCAGAGAGCTAAAAGTAATGGACGCAAAACCGTTCGTGCTCATGATTTCATCTCTTAAAGATTAAAAGTCTTATTAATTTCTATGTGAATGGCCTGAGGGTAACAAAAAATGAGTTCTTTATTCAAAAGAACGAGAAGTTAAAATCCATAAAAGAAAAAATGACGGAGCTTATCTTTTGTTACCTTCAGGTTAATAACGATTAAGGCGTTTTACGTCCCTTCCTTCTGTTGATAAAGCCTTATATTATAGCTTACCACTCTCACTCTTTTAAAAAAGATCCTTCGGCAAGCCTCAGGTAAAAAAACGGATGACAGATTAAGAGTTTTATCTATTGGCGATGATCTTCTTTTCTATCCAAAGTTTAAAAAATGAAACAAAGATGTGAATTTACTAAATTCTTCGGCAAGCCTAGGGATGGCTATGACGATTTTCTATGATCATTAAGGACTTTCAGTGGAGTCGAAAGACCTCGTAGACGTGTCCACTTGGGCGAATCGAAGACTCGATCAATTCGTTATCGGAACAAACTAAAAAAGGTTTTTTTTGTTTAAAAGGCTCTGTTTTGACTAAAAAGAAGCATTTGGTGCTTGCAAAGTGTGACTAATCAACAACAGAGCGTTGAACATCCCTGTTTTCCACTATTTGACGCGAAAGGAAATTCTGGATTAAACCGCCAGGGAAGGGTAAAAATTTCCATCAAATTCTAACGAAGAGAGAACTATGTCACAAACCCAAGAGAAAAGCCTTTTTGGACATCCAATAGGACTTTACGTCCTCTTTTTTACAGAAATGTGGGAGCGATTTTCCTATTATGGAATGAGAGCTCTTTTAATTCTCTATATGACAAAAGAGTTAATTATCAATGCTCGTAACGGTGAGTACATTATGGGGTTTGAATATATAGAGGCTATGTACAGTGGCCTTGGAGTTCAACCCTTAGCTTCCCAGATTTACGGACTCTATACTTTCTTGGTCTATTGTACGCCTTTACTGGGTGGACTCTTGGCGGATCGTTTTATCGGTGAAAAGTACTCCATCATTTTAGGGGGAGTTCTGATGACAATTGGTCACTTCCTAATGGCTTTTGAGTCTCTTTTCTTACTCGCATTGGTCTTTCTTATTTTTGGTAACGGAGCTTTTAAACCTAATATTTCAACCCAGGTGGGTGGTCTTTATCCAGAAGGTGATCCTCGTCGAGATGGTGCTTTTACTATTTTTTATATGGGAATTAATCTTGGAGCCATATTCTCGCCCATTGTCTGCGGAACATTAGGTGAAATCTATGGTTGGCACTATGGTTTCACCGCTGCTGGTGTAGGCATGGTATTAGGGTTGATCGTCTATCTCTTTGGGCAAAAATACTTACCTAAAACCGCTTTTGAGAAAAATAAAGAAGCCAAAGTTAAGACAGCCGCTAAACCTTTGAGTAAAGGCCAATGGAATGCCATCTTAGGATTTTTTGTGCTCTCCTTAGCAAATATCGTTTTTTGGGGTGTTTTTGAACAGCAGGGAAACACTTTACAGTTATTATCAACGGATCATACGGATTGGACAATTGGAAGTTGGACGGTTCCTTCCACATGGCTACAGTCACTGAATCCCCTTTTTATATTCATTTTCGCACCTTTGTTAATGAGGCTGTGGGAAAAGCAAGGTGATAAGCAGTTATCAAGCATTGCTAAAATGTCTGTAGGCTGCATGCTAATGGGCTCAGGCTTTGTCTTTCTGATCTATATTACACAAGGATTTACTCCTCAAACCATGATTAGTTTCCTGTGGTTTGTTCCAA
Organism: Bdellovibrionales bacterium; assembly: GCA_964229765.1. Taxonomy (GTDB): domain Bacteria; phylum Bdellovibrionota; class Bdellovibrionia; order Bdellovibrionales; family JAGQZY01; genus JAGQZY01. The sequence continues at coordinate 10,334 of CAXREJ010000053.1, forward strand.
TGATGTTTGTGGTAACAGTCGGTGAATTGTTCTTTTCTCCTATAGGACTTTCTCTTGTCACAAAAATTGCGCCGCCAAGACTTGTGGGAATGATGATGGGGTGGTGGTTTTTTACGACAGGTCTTGGTAACTATTTCGGTGGTTATTTGGGCACATTCTACGCCACGATGACTAAATCAGAGTTTTTCACACTGTGCTTAGTTTTAGGTATAGCCGTTGGAATTGGAATTTTTATTTTACAAAAACCTTTGAAAAAAGCAGTAGGACACGGAGTTTAATATGGGAGAAAATACAGGAAAATTTCCACCTCAAATTAAATACCTTATTGGGAATGAAGGTTGTGAGCGCTTTAGCTTTTATGGAATGCGAACGATTCTCACTGTTTTTATGGTGGAGTACCTTGCTTTAAAAGCCGGTTTTGCAACCGAAGTTTATCATATGTTCGTAGCCGGTTGTTATCTTACTCCACTAGCTGGAGCTTACCTCGCCGATCGCTATTTTGGCCGCTTTAAAGTGATCCTCTGGCTCTCAATCGTTTACTGCCTTGGTCATGGGGTGATTGCTCTTTACGAAAATGAAATGGGACTTTATTGGGGCTTGGCTTTGATTGCTATAGGCTCAGGGGGAATTAAACCTTGTGTTTCAGCCTTTGGAGGGGACCAGTTTCATCCAGACAATAAATTGGGAATCTCTCGGTTCTACAATATGTTTTACTGGATTATCAATTTTGGTTCTGCCACCTCTTCTGTGTTAACACCGTTTTTGTTGGCAAAACTCGGGCCGGCCATTGCCTTCGGTATACCTGGAGTGCTTATGCTGATAGCGACCATCGTTTTTTGGATGGGGCGTAAGCAGTATGAAATAAAACCGCCTTCTGGGAAGAATCCTGACTCTGTGCCACGTGTTTTAATTTCTGCACTTAAGAATCGCGTTCCCAATCAAAAATTTCTCGATGGGGCATTGAAAAATCACTCCCAAGAAGTGGTCGATGGAGTTCGCGCGGTTCTTTCCATTATGGTTCTATTCTTGGTCGCCGTTCCTGTTTTTTGGGCTCTGTTTGATCAACATGGTTCCACATGGGTATTGCAAGCTCTGCAAATGGATCCAATGGTTTTTGGGTTTAAATTAGAACCCTCGGCTATGCAGGCGCTGAATCCATTTATGGTTATGGCCTTAATTCCGATTTTTGTTTTTGGAGTCTATCCCACTGTGCAGAAGTTTTTTAACTTCACACCTTTGCGACGTATGACTGTTGGTATGGTCGTTGCCGGTTTTGCCTTTGCTCAAGTGGGTTTTATTCAATACTTTTTAGATGAGCAAATAGCCTCGGGTGTTCTTTTGGAAGATCGTATTAATATCTTCTGGCAATTCTTTCCCTATTTAACAATTACAATTGCGGAAGTTTTGATTTCTATTACTGGACTTGAGTTTGCCTATACCCAAGCGCCAAAGAGTATGAAATCCACAATCATGAGTTTTTGGATGCTAACAACTTTCCTAGGAAACGTTTATGTGGCAGTGGCCTCAAAATTTATGGGAAGTGGTCATCAAGATAGTGTGAATGGAAACTTCTTTATGTTTTTTGCTTTACTCATGCTAGGGGCCAGTGGTGTTTTTGCACTATTAGCTCGAAACTATAAGATGAGAGAAAAATACGAATAGAAAATACCACTTTAGGAGTTTCTGACGAGGGATTTTTGGCTCTTTATTCATATGTTAAAGAGCCAATGCTTCATCAGTTATTGTTGAGTTAGTATCCGTTAAGATGAGATCAATTCCAGGCTCTGATGAGTTATATCAATGATTCAGTATAACGTATCCTTATGGCACTACAAAAAAATATAAATTTGGCTTTGCTTTTGAACCTTGCTAAAAGCTCTTTCACAGGGGACAGCAATGGGACAAATAACATTATCAATTTTAGTACTTATAATTTCTCAAGGGGCCTTGGCAGTTAAGGGGAGCTGCCAAGAGTCCTATGTACCAGAATACACAATAGATCTTTTGCAGGAAATTGATCACTGGTCAATGGGTGGAGCCTTTTCTTCCCATGCGCGCAATGCGGGGGTGCGTTTTGATTCTGAAGCTTTTATAGCTGACTGCCCGGATCGAGCGGTTTTCAATTTTGGTCGAGCCACTGCAACAAACTGTTTAGAGGTTGATGTCTTAAGGGGTTTTGCTTCCGCTATTTGGGTGCTCGATAATTATTACCGTCAGTCTTTGGATGAAAATTCTGATAATCCTGTTAACTTCCAAGAAGTCTATTTGGAAAAAGCAGAAGAATGGGGCTTCTTACAGTACGTTGAAGTTATCAATTCCTAGGATCTGTGTTTAGAATAACCTAGAAATAAATAACAAAGTCTTTCTAGAGGCTGTTGACAATTTATCTGCGTAACAAGGTTCAAAACCTCACAATAATATTGAGTTGAGTGCAGTCTGAACTTTATGAGGTGTGGCCACAGTCATATCGAATTAGGTGAAAGTGAGTACGCTCAAAATTGCGAGGGATCGAAACCACAGTAGCAAGATGAATTGTCAACAGCTCCTAAGGAGATTGAACAGTCTCTCCTGCTCCAAAGATTTTAATTAAATGGGTACTTTCTTTTTAAGACTTTTATTCAAGAATAAGTTTATCGAAAGCTAACAAATAGAATGCTTAATTAGGTAACAAAACATCGTTTTTAGAATAATAAAACCATTAAATGGTATTCAATAGATCTTTAATTTAACGTTATTGAAGACCAACTATTCAATTGCTATTCATTTTGTTTTTGTTTCATTAGCATCAAAAAATGAGATTCGTCCATTTCTTGACCTCTCCCTATTTGATGAATAAGGATCTTAGGAAACATAAACAGGGAGATTGAATGTTGAATATTAAATTTTTATTGGTTGTTTTATTAGGTGGACTTTCATTTTTTAACGCTCATGCAGAAGAAGCAGGGTTAGAACTTGAAGGGGAAAGATGGGTTGGAAAGTGGACCTCTTATGTTTGCGATGATGGTAATACCTTAGCCGTTGTTGCTCCAGCTGAACTTATGGAGCATCAGGTTCAATTTACTCATATCGGTGCTGATTACAGTCTCGACAACATCACTATTCGAGCTGAATTTGTGGAAAATGGTCAAGCTTGCCAATACTCTTCACTTCTTACAGCAGACAATGATGCTTGGACCATTGAGTTGAATGAGTCGAGAGCCATCCCATCTTCGGATTGTCAGGCTGGTAAAGAAGTTATTGATACAACACTAGCGGCTAACAATTACAAATATCTTCATGGTAGAGCCGCTGTTTACGTTCCATTTTCTAATTCACAGGAAGCCTGTGGTGAAGATAACATTGGTATCCATTTTCAAGTAACAGGAAAAAAAGAGTAATCCTATTTTAAGGGGCTATTGATCTTTCACTGCCACCACGGTGATTGTATTGATAGGCCCTTTTTTTATAAAGTATTTAATGGGTTTATAAATAAATTAAGAGAATGATTCCCGTTACTAAAAAGGGCTCTCTAAAAGGGTCTAGGGAAAATCGAAACTCTTTCTCTTAAGCTCTGGGGGAGTTTGTCTTTTAATATCTGTTCAGCTTCAGAAGTCGAGTACCTGGCCGATAAGTGAATGAGGCTTATGTGTTTGTTTTTGAAATCATCAAAGTGATCAATAATTTCATTAAGATGAATGTGGCCCCATTTTCTTGTTTTTTCACGTGATTTTTTTTCATCTAAATAAGTGCACTCTGTAAAAAGCAAAGGAGTTCTCATAATATCTTTGTGTGAACTTATAAACTCTATTTGAGTGTCTCCGGTGAAACAAAAGAGTGGATCGAGGATCTCTTCTTCAATCTTAAAGCCTCGTTGTTTTATCTCTTGGATTTGTTTTTGATCTAATCCATGAAATTCTAACTTGAGCTTTTTCTTCTTTAAATAAACGAGATAGCCAAAAGAGTCCACGCGATGCTGGGTGGGAAAAACACGAATTTGATAATTTCCCGCTAGATCAAAAGTAAAGTCTTCTGTAACGGGTATAAGTTGATATTTAAAATTAAAACCTTCCAATTGCTCCCAGAGTTGAATGATTCTTTGAACTTTATCAACTGTGGAAGCTGGTAAGAGTATGGGGACTTCAGGGAGTCGATAAAGGGAGCGTTGAGATAAAACATAGTTAATACCAGCTCCATGGTCGGCGTGAAGATGGGTTAAACAATAAAGTTTTGCATTGAATGTGAATGGGAGCCCTTGACCAAGATCAAAAGCAATTTTAGCATTATTAAAAAAAAGCGAGGTCGTTTGCCCCGCTACACTGTATCCATTAAAGCTGAGGCTTTCCCATTTCCAGGGAAATCCCTTTGTTAAACTCATCCGTTTGTAGCCAAAGTTTTAGCAACCACATCATGATTGAGCCATTGAACCGGTTTTTCACAGGTCCAAGAGTCATGAAATATTAATTCTCCAGTGGCCTTGAAGACTTCTTCTGAAAGAGGAAAAGTTATAAGCTCCTTAGGATCTTTATGCATAGAAATAAGTTGATCTGAAGAGTCGAGCATATACTGAATTTGATCTTGAGAGTTGTGTTGTGGCCACTTTTCAAAATGACTGTGAGAAGTTATGAGATCGTTTTTACAGTATTCACTGGTGAACTTCATAATTTCATCGAAACTGTGATCCTCTTTGAGAAGGTTTTTACAGGTCTTTAAAATATTCTGGCAATAATCAGAGTTCACACCTTCTTTTGAGAGGGCTCCTACAAGAGGGTAGAGTGAAACTTCAACTCCTTGAAAAATACTAGAAGAGTTGGTGAGGATTTCAGGGCAGTTATAAACTGTGCATTGAATGCCTTGCTTGTGAAAATCTTTACAATGATTTTCAAGCTCCATTTTAGCCCAGCCTTGAAAGTAAGGGGTGTAAGTCTGCCATTGGTACTCATCATCAATAAGAATCTCAGTTCCATGATATCCGTAGGCTGTGTAAGAAACCTGACCGCCTTGGGATTCAATGGAGTGGCGAAGGTCAGCGCTAAGCTCAACTAAGTGTTTGAAGGTGTGAGCTGTTACATCACTAAAGTTGAGTTGACTCATTTTTCCAAGTTGAGAATCAAAAAGCTCTTTTGAAGGAATAAAGCGATCGCCACGGCCTTTAAAAACTTTGTTCATTACAGGCATAAGAATTTTTGCTCTAGGAACACCACCAGCCATAATATGAGCAAATAAAACATTGGCTCCCTCAGGGATATGTTTTTGAAGCTCTTTCATATAAAGGGATACATTATTACGAAAACGTTCAGTGCCCCTTTCCTGGGAATCAAGAATAGAATTCCAATCTAAATGATCTTTACTCCATTCATTCATCTTAATTCCTTTGAGCTGATCACAGGGGGTTTGGCCCTTAGAATCTTCTTGCATATCAAAGCCAGCTTCCAACGGAATGTTAATAAGGGGAGTCGGTTGTTTTTCCAATTCTTCACTGTTAAGAGCGCGCAGTTGACCATCATTATCTCGCCGTCCGACAGTTGAATAAATAATTGTCATACCTTGCTTTTTAGCCTCATCAACTAAACCATTTGCGTAGCCTTTTGAAAAAAGCTCTCCAAAAAGGACCATAACGTCCCCTTTTTTGTATCCGCTTTCAGTGGGTGGTTTTCTCAATGCATCCATTGAAATTCTCCTTATTAAAATTAAAGAGAGGATACTACGTTCAAGCTTGTTTTGAGTCAACAGAGCCAATGAGTCATAGTGTGCTGTAAGTTACTAATAATACATAATAAAATAACTTTACGTCTGTAAGTTTGGAAGTCTTGCGGGCTATTACTTAAAGGCTTTCAAGGAAACGTAGGCTTCTGATGCCAAACCAGCTGTAGGACTCACCATTAACGATGGCTGCTGGTCGATTGAGGGATTGAATCCAATCTTCTTCTTTAAGAAAGTCATAGGGTTCAGAAGAAAAGAGTAATAAAACATCTTCGGGGATGTCTTGCAGATTTATTTTTGGATACTTTTCTTTACAAACTGAGGGATAAATATCAATTCCAAGGTGTTTGAGTGTGTGTCCAATATAAGTATTAGCTGTGATAACCATAAAAGGATTTTTCCAGATTATATAGGCCACTTTGTCTATTGGTCGATCAATGGGGTGAATCCATTTTAGAATCTGAGGAAGACTCTCTATTTTGAGATTGAGTTTCCTTTTGATCACTTTGTCCCAGCGTTTTTTAAGGAGTTCTATATTGAGGCTTTGTTCATCGGTAAGAGAGATACGTGAATCATGGGTGAGGTTGTCCAATGATTCGTATATGGACTTTATGTCACTAATGTGAGTCGTAAAGAAATGGAAGTCCTTTAATTCTAAGATGGTTTTTGGATTTTCTTCTTTGTCGATAAGAATGATGTCTGGATTTAAAGATCTAATTTTAGAAAAAGGAATATCTTTTGTGCCACCAATAATGGGTATATTTTGAACTTTATTTTTAGGGTGAATACAATAGCGTGTCCGTCCAATAACATTAAACCCTAACTCTATCCAAGTTTCAGTCCAAGAAGGGACTAGACTAATCCATTTCATTGTTTCTTTATATCATACTTTAGTTGCTAGGACTGGTTTTATTCTTTTCATATTCAATAGGAGTTGCATCAGTTTTATTGCTGGAAGGTTGGTTTTTTCTATCTAAGTATTAGAAGCATAATATTAGTAGTAGGTCTGGGAAGTACTTAATTTAATAATAAATTGTGTTAGCTATTAATAACTAGATTATTGATGAATGCTAGTTCATATCGTGAAGTGAATAACAAAAAGATTCAGTGAGAAAATATAAATATACAATATATGTTTATGTTGAATTCTAAAGCTGCCCATTAGAAAAATGTGTAAAATAATAAATATTTTAGCGACACTATTTTATGATCAGACATACTATAAATCATACATGAGTCTCATAAGCCTGCGCTTTTTTAAGGCTTTTCGCAATTTCTCTCAAATTTAGAACATATATTTATTTCAATAAAATTGAAAAAAGTTCAGGAAAAAATGCAATAAAAGTGACCAAAAAAGTCCGGTGTCAAATTATTAGACAGTGTGGAACAAGTGTTCTCAATAGGTTACAAGAAAATTGTTAAGGTACGGTTATTGTAATGTATACAAGTGAAAAATTAAATCGGTTAACTTACTATGTTTTTGTCAGGGGAAACATGAAGAATAACAGCGAGATATATTCCTTTAAAGGGAATGTATTTAAAATTTATTTTTGGTGCCTTTTTGCAACCACACTTTTGGTTGCAACAAAGGGGTATGCGCAAACAGCGGAAAAAGAAGCTGGTGCTCGCTTTGATTCTTTAAAAGAACTTCCCGTTGTTGAGGAAGAAGAGAAAAGTGAGAAGTACGATTCCTCAATTCAAAGATCCAATTTCTTAAGTCAAAAACCTCAGTATGAAAAAGAAATTGAAGAAGCTGTTAAAAACAGAAGATCTCAGTTCTTTTGGAAATTGCGAATGGATGGACAGTCTTTACAGACAGATTCTAATATACAGTCACAAATTGCTGGTGGAGCTTTTGGATTAAAATTTAACTATGAATTAGTTGAAGGTCTTCAATTCAAATCACGTGGAAATGTAAACTTTCAAACGGGAAGAACACAAGACGTATTTGGCGATCAAGAACCAAGTTCTGGTCTTTATCCTAGAGACTTTAAAATTCACTATAGACCTTTTGAAGATTATTTAGATCTTGAAGCAGGAGTTATTAGTCAGGGTAAATTTAACGAGCCACTATTTGTATCCAGTCTACCCTTTATTGGATTTAGCGAAAATTTTAATTATGAGGTCGGTGCGGTAACTCTTCGTTTAGGGGCTCAACAGATGGTGCCAACCTCTTATACGCAATCCACTCGTGTTTCTGAAAGGGAGCAAGTTCCTCAATTTGGGACTCAAACAGTAGCGGCTAAATGGATGATAAGTCGTAACAATTTTCTAGATGCCTCTGTGACACACTTTTCCTATAAAAACCTACCTTCTGTTGTGGCTTTTAACAGTTTTATTTATGGAAACACCGTTACTAATACAGACATTAATAATGCTGAGTTCATTTACGGATTTGATGGCTTTCTCAATCAAGTGACTTTTGAGCAAAAAATAACAAACAGTTTAAGTGCTCAGTTGCAATGGAATACGATTCAAAATAATAAAGCGCCGAGTGATTCTGGCGAGGCTCAAAGTATCAACTTGTGGTTAGCTAATGATTTTGGTCGTTGGATAGTGGCCACTCACTATAAAGATTATTTTATTGAGTCGGATGCTGTCCCCTCTTTTTATAACTCTCATTATTTGGGGCATAATAATCGCATCGGTCATTCCTATCGTATTGATGTGGAATCAAAAAAATGGGGTGTTATTTTTAGCGCTTCATACACTAAAGCGAATTTATTACAAACTGCGAATCGTCGAATTGATGGATTACAACAAGATAATCAGCAAATTTTCTATCTAAGCGTGGAGACCCTTTATGACTTTATTTAAGTCGTTGGTATCAATATTAACTCTGATTTCTTTGGTTGGCTGTGTTAATGCCGATCGAGAGAGTAAGCTGCAAGATCAACAGCTATCAGAATATAGTATTGAACAAAGCCTAATCGCCTTTAATAATCGCGCTATGTTTGAGGTAGGGGAGATACAACTCGAAGACGTTAAGTTTTCAGATAATAATCAAGGTGTTTTACGTCAATCCAATGAGATTCAACTTTTCTTTAAACTATGTAGTATTAGAGATCGGGCCTCTCAAGGTACGATTAGAAATGAAAGATTTCATATTAAATCAGAGTTGGGTGAAAATATCCTTTGGAAAAGATCAGACAATAGTTCCGAGATCTCCAATCCTATTACTGTGAATAGTGGTAACTGTTTGAGATGGAGCCAAAAAGTTCCTGAGTTTGATTTTTACGCACCTTCTGTCAATATTGCACTTCACTTTGAGATTGAATCCCTTTCTGGCCAATTAGGTAAGATTGTTAAGAGAATTGGTTTTAACCCTTGGGATATGCACCGTCGACAGAGTTTATCCAGCGGATTTTTTGATTTAACGGATTACAACCGAGCGGATTGGCATTCGGGTCAATGGGTTGTTGGCGATCAGATTGTTGATGCATTAAAAGGTGATTTGTTTGATCGGACGGCAGAACTTCGTTTTGATTCTATTTCGATTGAGCCTGTTGAGAGAACAAGTGTGAATGTCGCCAACTTTAATCGTCAAGCGGATGAGCTTTTAGATTCTGAAGAAATGGCACGTCGACGTGAAATTGAAAGATCTTTGTTAGAAGATCGCGCGGGTCTTCATATCAACGTTAATATGAATGCTCAGCCAGTGGTTTGGAATTACGATTCAGGTGGAAATAGAGATCGTACACCTATTACAAGTGGACGTTTTAAAGTTTATATGAACTTAATTGCTCGTGGAGCGGCTGATAATAACGAGAGACACTTATTAAGCTCTAATGTCACCGATATTACTGGTCGAAGTGCTTCCTTTATCTGGAGGATGAATCAGGACGGACGCTTAATTACCAGCGTTCCTTTGATCTTAAGAAATCGAACAGAGTTTGGTCGAGTGGAGTTGCTGTTAAAAGTTGTTCCTGTGGACTCGGGACTTAGAAATGTAAAACCTTATACAGCGGTTTTTGATCTTGGTCAGTATGATCAGTGGGTGAGAAGACAAAATACCAGTTTTTCTTTTGATGAAAACTACAATCCTCTAGATCAAGTTTCTTATGATCAGTATGTGAATTCTGTTGACGGAATAGTTGATGATTTAAGAACAGTAAGAGAAATCGACCGATTTTATTTTGGTCCATTAAGAATGCGTTTCATACGCATTATGCCTGGTGAAACGGCCACAGATAGAACTTTACAGTATAGTGTTTCCACTTGTGTTGAGCATGGTCTTTATGGAAGTCGAGTTGGGCCTGGTTTACAGTTTGATATTGAAACAGAAGATAAGGGGCGAACCCACAAAATGAGAAGACAAACCAATGAAGAAGGTTGTCTTGTTTGGTTTGGATTCTTATCTCATAAGTTCTACCGCAAAGAAGTCTTACAGAAAAAGACAGCAATGGTTCGCTTTGCTGGAACAAAGAACAATGGTTCATCAAGTCCTGACAACAACATTAATCAGTGGGAAGAGACCATTAACCGGTACGAGCAAGAGTTTACTTATTACATGAACCCATGGGATGAAAAGTTCACCTTTGGTTGGGATGAGAACGAGATGCCTGATGGTTATGCTGATGAGATTGCTGAGCAAAGAAAGACAGCCCCGGTTTCTCAGTTGTTTATCGCTGACTTCAGATATGAAACTATGGGCTTTCGCTATGCAATTGATAAATATCTCAACCTTAAAGTTAAAAAAGCGGTTCTTTTTAAAGCATTCCCTTATGTGTTGAAATACAATTCCATTGTTTATGGTCGAATGGGAACCCAAAAGCTTCGTGATGGCGTTTATTTAATGAAAGTGGCCTTACAGAAAGATTACCTAGACCCTGCGGCGAAAGGTGTCAGAATTTACGATAGACATCTCCGTCGTCCCTATCAATTGGCAGAGTCCAATCGTCAGGAAAGTTTAACGGCCGAAGACTTAGAAGCTGCTTACGGAGCCGAGTATGTTTATGAGAGGTATGACCGTGAGTATGGTACGGTTGATGAGTTATTGCCTGAAGGTGTGGAGTCACATCCAGGGATGGGTTATTCGGATTCCGACGATGATGTTGTTGGTGATTCCGTTGATCATCGTTTACTCACTGAAAGTGAATTAAGAGATACAAAAAAAGAATTTATATCCGTTCAAACAAAATTGGTTCGAGTTCTTGGTGGAATGATTATTACCCCCATCGAGTTTGAAATTGATGACTTGCGTTTAATGAGAATTAGGAATCAGTTTTATATTCAATTGGAAACAATTGATGAACATAAACTCAGAATGGCTACCGTATTGGATCATGTCCTTGAAGATGTGGCTCGTGAAGGTAATCTTGAGACTGAATTTGAGCGTATATTTACTGAGCTTGAAAGTCTTGAGTCCTTAGAAGTTGAGAGCGCTCAATTACAAGAGAGAATGAATCAGTACGACGAAACAGTGGATATGTCTGAAGCTCGTTCTGAGGTTGAAAGACTGGCTGGTTCTATTGAAGAAGGGCGTAATCGAATCCTTGGGATGTTAGGGCTTGATTCTGTTGATCGTGAAGATCAAGAGCTTTTCGAGAGAAGACGCCGTGAAATTGTAGAGAGATTTAATCGCCTTAGGCAGTACCGTCAACGTTTACAGGCTGTTGATGGGGATGATTATTTAGCGGCCTTTAGGAACTCTAAAAGAGAGCAAATTAATAGTGTTCTTAGAGCTCTTCAATATGAAGACTCTGTAAGTATGATTGATACAAATCAGATTGACGAAGAGTACAATCAAGAAGATGGGGAAGGTCAAAGAGAGCAAGGTTTTGTCGATGATCCTATTCAAAGATTATTCTTTTCAAGACAAGGAACTTCTTCTGATCGAATTATGGCTGAACTGGATTATCGTATCGAGGTGGCAAGGCAGAGACTCGCTCAAGCGGAAGAAAATGGCCGATCCGATGATGTGGGTCTTTATCGTCAACTTATTGAGAACTTAGAAACTTTAAAGGTGGCCGACTTTACTGTTAGCCCTTTAACGCCAAGCTTTGATTTTGAACTAGTGGTGAATGAAGGGGAACATAATCCCGATCTGCCCGAGGATGATGGTTTGTCTGGTTTGCCAGCAAGAACTTTTGTAGGTCCTTTGACTTTTGTTTTTAATACCAATGGTTCTTCATTGAGACCCACAGACCGTTTGAATGAAGCTTATTGTCGTACCTCATTTTGTGAGGCGCCTGAGGAAATGATTAGAAGAGGTATTCCACCAACAGATGTTGAAACGGCTACACAAGTTCATACCGATGGAGAATTGCCGCTTACTTCGCAGCCTATTTATGCGAGTGGCGATTCTATCAATGCCAACTATGAGAACAATAAATACTACGGTTATTTAAAAGATTATCATAATAAAACCGTTGATATGCTGATTGAAGAGAAAAAAGATATTGAAGAGAGAGAGTACCGTAAGATGGAAGAAGCCTCTCAAATCATTAATTATACAAAAACCATGAAGCTCCGTTACGTTCTATTGAATGATAATGAGCGCTCACGTCTTAAGGGTATAGATCATAATTGTGCTCAAACGACTGATATTGATCGAATCACTGAGTGTTTTACTGATATTCTTTCTGGAAGTGATATTTTAAATAAAGGAAGAATGTTTGAGCAATTGAATCACAGACAGACTTATTATCCTGAGTTTGGTGATGCTCAAGAAAATAATTTCTCCAATAGAGCTTACTATAATTTAGCCGGTGATCAGGAAATCACGGAACAGAATATTTTAGATATTATGGAAAAGGGATGGCGTAGTCCTGATATCGACCCCATTATGGTTCGTCGTTTTATGCATAGAATGTGCTTTGTGCTTGCTGAAAACTTTTTCACACCGGAGTATTTTGAAAAATCAGCGCCAACAATATGGGATACGTTTTCTCAAAGAGAAACGACCATGAATATGAGAGGTTTGATTCACCTTGAAAAAATATGTCATCGCTATGTTGGTAATATGTATGGCTACTTCAGGCAAAGAGACCGCTACGAGAGAGGTCAGCCATTTATCAACCTGGATCGTTTTTCATTTGATCATGATGATGCTGTAAGACCACAGAATATGAGATTTTCTCCCATAGTTATTGAAAGAAAAGTGAGAGCTTATTCGACCACGGATCGTTATGTTTACCGTGGTGGTAAATCACTTAATATTAATTTATCGGCTAGCTTTAACTTATCGAGTAGTAACGGGATTAAGGTTGTCACTTCAGCAAACTTTAAACCTTGGGACTGGGTCTCTGATGTGACTGGAGCTCTTTTAGGTCGAGTGGCTAGAAATATCATTGGTGGTGTTGGAATCAGCCAGTCCAACTCGATGGATGAGTCAGCGGGACGCTCACAAGGTGTTACGGTGAGTTCTGGTACGTTTTTAGTCAGCCAACAGGCAACACTTGATATTGAGCTTGGTGAGTATGAAAGATGTTTAGTTGTAAGACTTCATCCTAAAATCATTAAAGATTTTATGGACTCTGATTTTATTAAAGAGAGTTTTTTAGATGAAAATATTGATCGCAACAATGATGGTGAGCCTGAGGAGTTAAGTGATATCTTATCTCAAGGTATGTTAATTTGTTCTGGGCAAATCCGTAGTAACCGTTTGCCGATCAAAGAAAAGTATTATTACTTCACTCAGCATTTTACTGAAGGTGATATGCTCGATACTGCGGATCTTCATAACCACCCTTGGCTGTTACAGTTAAGAGGTTATAGGGATTTTCAAGTTTTCACTTCAATGATTGGAGCTCGTGAAGTTCAATATATTGATACTAATAACTGGGCCGGAGAAGTTATGGGGCGAACTATGACAGATGCTGCGGCTTTAGCGAATGGTAACCTTTCTGAAATGGGAGGAAGTGATACTGACAATTACAATGCGCAATTTCAAATTGTGCATCAGTCAGAAGATATAAACTGGCCACTGGAAGAGCTAGGAAGAACTTATTTTGAAGTTCTGCCCACTTTCCCGGGACTCTATACTTACATGAATGAAGATGGAGAAGATGTAAGTAATTGGCCTTATGATAGTACAGATCCAGGGCGATCTTTTGCACCTAATGAGTGATCAAAAGATCTTCTACCTAACGACTAACCCTGGCCTGGAGTCTGTGGCCCACTTGGAGCTTTGTAAAAAGTGGGTCCAGGCTGCAGATTTTTTTAATCTTCCATCTTATCCAGATGTAAAATTACTTAAAGGTGGACTTGAGTTTACAGCCAGTCTCCCAATGGTTTTATTTCTTAATCGCAACTTAAAAACAAGCACTCGCATACTTCTTAGACTTAAAACATTCTCGGCCAAAAATGAAAATGAGTTCACTAAAGAAATGGAATCCGTGCCGTGGAAAAGTTTTTTTAATGCCAATGAAAGTGTCAACTTTAAGTTCCAGTCTAAATCTTCTAAGTTGTCCCATAGTAAGCAAATCACAAGGGTTTTAGAGAAGGTTTTGAAAAAACATAAAGTCAAAGTTCAAAAAGGACAACCTCAACTCTATATCAGGATTTTCCGTGATCAGTGCACATTGAGTATTGATACAACGGGTGAAGCCAGTTTCTTTAGAAAAGAAGCTGGTTCAATAGCATCTTTGCGTTCAAGTTTAGCTTCAGGACTCTTGCAGATTTTATTTCAAGGAATAGAGTCTGATATAGAACTGATTGATCCTATGTGCGGGGCCGGTACATTTTTATCTGAGTCTTTATCTATGGATCATTCTCTTGCTCGTTCCTTTTTTCTCGAATCCTTTCCATTAATGAAAGATTCTTTAACAGAAATGCCGGTGCTTGAAGAAAAGAATTTAGTGAAAAAAACTATTGGTTTTGATTTTCATGAGAAAGCATTACATGTTGCTGCCGAAAATTTGAAAAACTTTAAAAGTGATTATTTAGAAATTAGTAAGGCCGATCTGTTTTCTAAAAGCGATGGGCTGGTTTCTCCTTCTGGAATGAAAAGAGTGGTGGTGGTCAATCCTCCTTGGGGTAAACGCTTACACCTCCAGGGGCAGGGTGATGTCTTGGAGACTTTGTATCATAAATATAAACCGGACCGCATTGGTCTTTTGATGCCAGCTCGTTGGAAGACAGTTTCAATTCCCTTGGAGAAAGTCAGGGATATTCCTATCAATAATTCTGGCGTTGAAAATCGTTTTCTTGTTTTTGCAAAATCCGGAGTTTAACTCATTTCATAATAAGGGTTTAGTAGTCATTGATGTTGGAAGTGTTAACAGATTTTCAATTGTAAAATACATATTTACCTCTTGAACGATATCTATTAAGAAAGTCTTCATGAAAAAAATCATATTGTTTTTTGCTGTCCTAATTATGTTGTCTTTTAATGCTTTTTCAGAAGATGGAATCAGTCCTCTGAAGACTCAAGAATACTTTCAGAGAAGAATTAAAGAAGAAAGAACTGTTAAAGACATGCCTTTTTCTGTTTCAGCTCATAAACCTTTTTATATCTTACCGGCCTCGTATAATTCTAATCCTTCAAAAGGAAGTCTCAGTAATTTAACTCAAGTCGACCATTTAGAGGCTAAATTTCAGTTTAGTTTTAAGTTGAATGTGATTGACTCATTTTGGGATAACCATATGACTCTCATGTTTGCTTATACAAACCTTTCCTTTTGGCAACTGTATAACAAAAAGAACTCGGCTCCATTCAGGGAAACCAATCATGAGCCTGAATTATTTCTTGAATATCATCCTGAGAGTTTAGACAGTACGGATGAGTGGGTCTATTATCGTTTGGGATTTGTGCATCAGTCCAATGGTCAAGATGTGCCAGAGTCACGCAGTTGGAATAGAATCTATTTGCAAGGACTCTTCAATTTTAAATACCTTTCTGTACAATTAAAAGCTTGGAAAAGAATTCCTGAAAGTGAAAAAAGCACACCACTGGCTGTCGGTGGAGACGATAACCCTGATATTCATTTGTATTTAGGTAATTTTGAACTTCTACTTATTCAAAAGTGGGGATCGAGTACAATGACTGCCCTTTGGCGTAACAATCTTCGGTCCCAAAATAGGGGGTCTATTGAGTTAGGTTGGAGTTTCCCTCTCAATGAGAACTACAAAGGGTATGTGCAGTTTTATAATGGATATGGAGAGAGCCTTATTGATTATAATTATCCCGTGGCTAGGATTGGTGCTGGCTTTTTGATGGCTGATTGGTTGTAATCAATTTCTTTTAAGAAGAAGTTATTTATCTTTGCTTGCGACACTTACCTTAGTCGAGCCCTCTCTGTTTCTAAAGAGTATGGACACTTGCAATGTTAATAAATATTATTTTAAGTGAGTTTATCCCTTAATCCACTGTGTAGTAGTGAGAATTTACATTTTTGATACAAAGAGGCTTTATTGTCGGTTCTCAAATTGAGACGTCTCAAAATTCGATTTACGTCTGTCTATTATTTTTAAATATGAAATATTTAATATTCAGCTGTTATTTTCCGAACAGTTGTTTATAGATGTGACACTTCAAAAAATTAGAAATAAATTTCAAGCATGTTCTTAAAATATTTGTAATAATGAATGTCAAGAAAGGGATCTTAGGGGGAAATTATGCTCAAAGGCAAAATTATTTTTCGCTTTGTCGTAGTCAGTTTTTTACTTGTATTTGCATTTAATAACTGTACGAAGGATGCGGATTTTGACAATTCTGATAGTTCAAGCGCAAGTTCATTTGCGGCGGACTATTTATTAGGACTCATTGATGATGCGGTGGAAACGGAAGCTCAGTTACGTGAGCAGGGGACTCCAGAAGCTATTGCACAGGCCAATGAAATTCGTTTGTATATTGATATGATTGAACAGCTTATTGCTGTTGATGGACGCGGTCTATCTATTGGCTCGGCTCAAGTTCTTGATGCTCGAGACTATTTATTAAATGCTCATTTAATGGGGCGCGATATGCTTATTGAGTATAACTTCAATGCAGCCATTGCCGCGCTTCAAGCTGAAGATGAAAGACTCTCAAATTTAATTGCTGAGTTAGAAATTAAGTTTGATGCTTCACTGGCAGACTTAGAGACTCGCTTGAGAACTGAGATGCAGGCTTCTGATGCTGAGATCCTGGCTCAATTGAACGCATTAAGAGATCGTTTTAATGCTTTTGAAACTCAGGTTAATAATAAGTTTATTGAAGTCGATGGAAGACTTGTTAATCTTGAAACCATCACCACAAATCTTCAAACTCGTATTGATGAGATTGATGCGAATATTGTAATTATTCAAAATAATATTACTAATATTCAAGATAGCAGTGAGTCCGCGATGAAAGCTCTTTGGGAAGCTCTTGAGGGAGTGAAAAAAGATCTTATGAATGAAATCGTTGCTGTTAAAGAAGCACAAAATGAAATGAAAGAAAAGTTAGCTGAACAACAAAAAGCTTTTGAAAGCTATGTGGCGGATCAGTCAAAATTGGCTGAAGTTCAAGGGCGCATGTGTAAGCTTGATGCCAGTGGAGAATTGTCTGTTGGTCAAACGGCTTGTGATGGTTCATCGACTGAAGATGATGTTCTTGACGGTTCTTGTTGTATGACTGCTGATAACTTAGATTGCGATATGATGTTTCCTGATGAAACTGATTCAGCGAAGTTAGCTAAAACTCAGTGTAACTCGTTTATCGTGACTTTAAGAAATCGCGATGCTCAGATTAAAGAATTGGCGGAAGCTGATGCTGAGCAGAAGAAAGATATTGAACTGTTAATGGCAAGAGTGGATGACCTTGAGGAGGTTGTGAAAAACCTTTCTGAGGAAGTTAAAGGTCTTGTTGCCGATATGGAAAGTTTAAAATCTAAACTGGCTGATATTGATGATAGACTTCTTATTGTTGAGTTTAAAGCTTCAAGAGCAGAGGCTGGTGCAACTTTAAATGAAATGTCTGATCTTTATTTAGCTTGGATCACTCGTCGTAAAGCGGATGTGAGAAATCGTTTTTGTCACCATAATGCAAAAGTCGCTTACAATAGAAGTGACTATGAAGTGGCGAAACAAAATCATGTTTACTGTCATGAGAGATTGGCTTGGTTGAATCAAGCACAAGAACTTGTTCAATTAGCTAAAGCTTATACTAATGGTGTTTTATCAACAAATGTTGATCAGAATTGTAGTGCTAATATCTCAGGTCGTAATGCTGAATCTTTATCAGTAAATGATCTTTCTGACATGAATGTGGCTCAAGAGGTCATTAAGAAATGTACCAGTGGGCAAGCTTTAACTAAAGCTTATCTATTAAGTATTATTAAGCTTCATAATAAAATTGGTCCTGATTTCAGAACGGCTGAGTACATGGCTAAAAAAGCTAAAATTGCTCAACTCCTTTATTTTGGTAGCGAAGTGCATTTAGCTTCATCTGCTGCTATTCAAGCTTTTGAAAATGTGGATCCTACTGCGGATCATTTAAAAGACACTCCTTATGGAAAAATTGAGCGTGTTTTTAAGCGCAGATATGTAGAGACTCGTTTAAGAGTTTCTGGAAAGTATCCAGAAGATCCTTCACAGTTTAAGGCTAATATCTCTGGATTCAATGTTGTTTACACTCATGCTGAAATCAATGGGGCTGCTGATGCTTACTTAAAAAGAGTTAAGGCTTTAGAGATTGAAGGTACTTGTGGTGGTCAATGTGGATTTAAAGTTGTTGGAAGAAACAAGGTTGCTCGTATTGGATCTCGTTACAGTTATCCTCAAGATTCAAAAACCAAGTGTCCTATCTTTAACGACATCGTTATGATTCCAAGTCAAGATGGAAAGCACTACGCTTACCGTTTAAACTACTCTCGTTATCAAGGTGCTACTGAGCAAATCTTACCTTACTGGACATGGAACTCGAATCATCATCCAATTGCTGAAAGTGCTGCGGATGTTGCTGCCGGTAAATTCAGACAGTGTGGTTATAGAGTTCGTAACACAGTACACAGATTTGGTATTCCTGATACAAAATTGCGTGGACGCTTAGCACTTCGCTATGGGAAGCCTTATGCGAAAACACATGGTCTTCCACAGTGTATGAGATTCCACTTCACTTGTCGTCTTTGGGATGGTCCAGATGGCAATGGTGAGTGGGTCAGTCCTAATCCGAATGCCAACATCATGCATTATTTGAGTGGTTACAGTAACGCCAAGGTTGATTCTTTCTGTAAGACTTCTGGAGCTTCTTATGTACCAAAAACTCGTCAGCTTTCTCAAGATGAAAAAGCAACAATGCATTACTACAAAGGTGTTCAAGATGCTGGATCAATAGCCATGGCTAACGCTGTAAACTCTAATACGACTCAGTTAACAGAGGACTATTGGATGACTCGTGATGTGGCTGTTGCTTATGGAAGTGGAAATAAAACGACTTCAGTGGCCACTCCTTTTTATGGTAAATCATCTTCTCATGGACAGGCCTTCTTTAGAAAACTGTTCAAGATGACTGATTTTGCCAATATTGATGTGCAACAATGTTATGATCCTCAATAAAAACAAATGTCTTTGTTGATTAATCGAAATCCCCATGTAAGCATTTTATACATGGGGATTTTTTTATTTATTTTAATGATCGCAATACCTAGTCAAACTTTTGCTGCTGAAAAATGTGCAGTGATGAAGAAAAACTCTGTCGCATTGAAAGCTAAAACAAAAGTAAAGAAAAGAGTGCTTCGCAATGAGGTGTTTCCTTTTTTGGGTTTAAGTAAAAATGGTGTGGCTGTAAAAACCAAAATTAATGGACAGGCTTATTGGCTTCTTTCTAAGCTCGTTAGAGTGGAAGAAGGAGAACTTTGTGCACTCAATAAACTTGAAAGCAATAATAAAAGTGTCGATCCACTGGATTCGCTTCTTGATTCATCGACTGATCAATATGATTCTCTTCCTGAGGATTCAAGTTTAGATAAAATGACAAAGTCATCAGAGAGCAAAGAGTTCAAAGCTGTCTCTGAAGTAAAAAGCGGATGGACTTATGGTGTTGAAGCTGGATACTTAATTTCTAATTCAAAAAAACCCTTTGAGAATTTGATCACTCCAACTCCTCCAAGTAATGTGGATGTGAATGAAGATACTTATGATAGTCCTTTTGTTGATTCCGTTTCTGGTGGCTCGGGCTTTGACTTTTCAGGTTTTGTGCAGATGCCACTTTCTCCGTTATTTTCTTTGAAGATGCAGCTAGGTTATATGCAAAGGGAATTAAGTTACGTCTATAGAACCAATCCTAATAATACCGATCAATCCTTTGTGACCTATAATCAACTGCCGCAGTCTGAGAACACAGTCTCATTTCAATCGGTTTATTTAACTCTTATGCCAAAATTTTCTTTCTCACTTTTTAGTGTTCCTATGGATTTTGGTCTAGGAATTAGAGGGCATTATTATTTGCAACAATTTAGGCAAGAGCGCAGAACGGCCCCGCAGAAGTTGACTCCTTATTTTGTGGATTCGGGATACAGTGCTTTTGAAATTGAAATTCTACCCCGTTTAGAGGTCAAGTTTCAGCCCATCTACGTTTATTTACAATTGACCAATCAGCTGACCGGAGCCTCGCATTTTAATATGGATCCTCACCTTGGGGTCGGGATCGAGTTCTAATTGTTGTCCCTTAGGAAATTAATTGATCCATTGGGTTGCAGGCATCTCATTTGTAAAAATTTTAGATGATGTAGACATGTCGTATCATTAAGGATAGCTTTCGGCAAAGCTCAATCTGACTCTATTAAATAGAGACAAGAACTTCTACCTAAAGTCTTTGTCGAAGATGAAATAGAACCTTTGGTTGCAGAGAGGAACTTTTAGAATCTTGTTTAATTTCTTAGGAAACAATTGTGAAATATAAAGACCTATTCATTTTTTCAATTTATGTATCAACTACTTTTATTTCCAGTCCTGTTTGGTCAGCCATGCATTGTAGTGATTTGCTCACTCGTGCCCAAGAAAATGAGAGTATTCATTCGGAAATAGACAACCTAAATCAGGCGATACTTGAAATCCGTCCTCTCCTGGAAAGACACCAACTCACTATAGTGCCGATGACCTCTTTGCGTTCTCAAGTGGGTGAGAGATCATCTCGACCCTATTTACATAAGCTTCTCAGTTGGGCTGATCGATTGAGAACAAGAATGGGAGGCCGCCCCTTGAATATGGAGGGGCACAATCAGGAGCCCGTCTCTGATCAAGTTTTAATGGCTCCTCTATTGAATGACTCCCCATTAATGCAAGAAAGAACAGATCAAGATGCCGTTGTGCCGGCGCGAGCCCATCGCGAGCCACTCACTTATGAACAATTGAAGCGTCGCCAGGTCACAGAGGTCGAAGATCGTTGTTTTGCTGGAAGTTGCTCGGTTTTGACTCCCAATGGAGAGAGACCTATTTCCGAGCTGAGAGTCGGTGATTCTGTATTTTCTGTGGATGTTAACACTGGGCAAGTGGTCACTAATCGTATTGCAAAAGTTCACTATACTGAAAATGGACAGGCTGTCCATGCGCGAATAGAGGGCGATAGAGCGATGTGGGTAAATCCTCTTCATCGTTTCTATACCCCTGACAGCAAAGGGTGGTTACCCTTGTTACAAGTTAATATCTATAGCCAATCTGTAATGGCTGTGGAAATAGGGCGCGATAGTGCTCATTCTGGCTTTAACAATCAAAGCTTGGAGGTTGAATCTCAAAGTGTGCTTGAGTGGATGCCTGTTTACAGTTTAGAGATGGCCGAGCCACCTTATAACTTTATTGTTGAAGGGATTTTGGTTCACAATGGTCCCTTGCCCAAAATCATATAGAAATGTTTTTTAAATGGGTGTTCGTAAATTGACTGTAAAAGAATAGACAGTACTATAAATATTACCAGGCCTATGGCAATTTTGGTTAAAATCACGAAAATAAGTGATCTATGTTGAGATCTTTATTTGTTTTGTGTGTTTTAATTCCCTCTGTCGTGCAGGGCAATTTTTGTCGGGACCTTTTTTCTCAACAAAATTATCGCAGAAGAAATTTAACTCAAGTTTATATTCATCGAAATAGCCAATTTCCACTCCATCCTGATTTAATCGAATTTTCCATGGCTTCTGATATCGTCCTCAATAAGATATCCGTCGTTAGTACGATAGACTACGATCGAATTGCTTTGTCTTTAAATAACCTACATAGCCGCTATGGTGTTCCTGTGCGAGTGGCTTTACCTGATTATAGGATACCAGAAAACGTCCGAGTGATACCGATGAGGCTTGTTGAAGATATTGTGCAAGATATCTTACATACTGTTTATAGTGACCTTCAGGGTTGGGGAGTTGATATATACCAATTGTCTGATAGGGAAGAACTATTCTGGAAGAGTGTTCATGACTTCTTTGATCAGCAGCAAGTTATTAACCTGGCGCGAGATTATCGTAATGGGCTTGTGGCTAATCAATCCGATCCAAGGGTTATTTTTGACCTAAAGAATAATTTGCTAGAAGGACTGCGCTCTTCATTCGTAAGTTATATGGATGAGGTTATGCCAGGAGGACTCAACTCTGATGAATATACATTTTTAAGTCAAAGTCATATATTTTAGAGCTTAAGACGATATTATTTTTTATGAGGACTAAGAGTCATCCTGTGGCGACACAGAAAATGAATCTGGGGTTGAGAAGTAAACCGCGATTAAGCGAACTGTTCTAAAGAAGTGGTTCTTTTTTCTTCTCAAATTTCCATTTGTATATAAGGTAGCCAAGAAAGAACAATAGGGCGCCAATAATGATCACCATTTTAATTTGGCTAAGTAGGTTAAGAATAACTTCCCCGTAAATACTGATCAATATAACCTGAGTGGGGACAGTAAATAGGGCAGCCAGTCCCACCACAAGAATAAACTTCCAGCGAGGAAGACCAATAGCTCCACACATCATGTGTCCAGGAAACCTTAACCCAGGGGTAAAGCGGAATATAAAGGGAGCTAAAGTTCCGTATTCGTGAATCCACTTGCGTACTCTTTTAAATGAGCTGCTCTGAAAACGCTCTCTCCAGCGGGGATGATTGATAAGTTTGTCACCAAAATAAGAGCCAATCCAATAGATAACAAAATCACTAATGAAAACAGCAAACAAACAAATACAGGCAAGAGTGTAGGGGTTAACTCCTGTGGCGCCTTCCATGGGAGGAGGGTAGCGGTCAGGATGCGTTGCCATAAATGCAGTGAGACTCGCACTAATAATAGTAACTTCTTCGGGTAAGGGGAGTCCGAAACTGGAGGCAAACATAAGGCCTATAACCAAAGCGTAAACAAGGCCTGGTTGATAAGCGATATGAAGGAACCACTCTGCAATTTGATCTTCAAAGCCAAAGTTCATTAATTAAGGCCTTAGTGAGTGGAGTTTTCCACTTGAGTGATACTTTCGATGATGACCGGTTCGGAAGGAACATCACGCATTTGTCCGGAGGCTGTTGTTTGAACTTTGCCGATTTTTTCGACAACCTCCATGCCCTTGGTGACTTTACCAAAAACAGCATAGCCTATTTGACTAGGGAGAGGGCCTTTGTAGTTGAGGAAGTCGTTGTCCTTGAGATTGATAAAAAATTGGGAAGAGGCGCTGTCAGGATCAGGAGTGCGAGCCATAGCAATAGTCCCTTTATCATTTTTTAGGCCGTTAGCAGCTTCGTTTTTTATGGGAGCATCTGTCGGGCGAAGTTTAAGATCTTTATCAAAACCACCACCTTGGATCATAAAGTCGTCAATGACTCGGTGGAAGACGAGATTGTCGTAAAACTTTCGATCGACGTAGTTGAGGAAGTTTTTTACTGTAACGGGTGCCTTCTCTTTATCGAGTTCCACCGTAATAGGGCCATGGTTTGTTTTAATAGTCACTTGCACGGAAGGCTCCTTCGTCATTTTTTTTGTATTTTGTTGAGGTGTTGTCTTATCCGCACCCATAGAAGGTGAGGATAGGAGTGAAAAGGAAAAGCTCAGAAGTAATAGGATTGAAAATTTCATGAAGGAGATTTTAAAGACTCAAGCTGTCTCTGGCAAGGGATTCTCCCCAGAAAGACTCTGGGGAGGACTGTTAAAACTCTTGACCTGGACTTTTTTTAATGACGGGAGTGATCTTTGCGGCGAGTTTCCATGTCGCACTGGTCACAATGGGCTGTTTCCTTAATGGTCTCTTTCTCTTCATCAATTTCGTGGATAAGAGTTAGAGGGTTGGAGCACAAAGGGCAGCAGTTAATTGAGCGCATAAAGTTTTGGTAGCGACGGTGACGTTGAATTATCTTTTCTCTTGTAATCTCATCCATGAGACGACCTCCTCTTAATAAGACTATGACAATGCAAGAATCGCCCCTTGACCTAAGGCTTTGGTTCAAAGGTTAAAACACGGAGTGTTGCTTGTTGGTGAGAGCCCAAATAATGGCTCGGAGGCTTACTGCGAGGGGCTCTTAGCTAAAGGGCTGGTCAAAAATATGGCGAGAATTTAGCCAAGATTCCGACAGTTTAACGGGCTTTTTATTTTAAAGGTAAGAGAGCAATTAAGAGTTAATTTTAAAAAAGAAAGGTATTTTGTAATAGGTTATGTTTAATGGGGGGGGAGAAAGGGGACTGTACCTGTGGGGGACACCACCGAGAGAACCAACAATTGAGATCTATTGGGGGGATCTCGTTGGGGTCATTTTTCAAAACTCTCTAGAGTCGAAAGTTTCTTCAAATGTGTTTACAAGATTCTTATAACCATTTATTTGTTTTAATAAAAATTATTCTTATAGATAATAGATCATTAGTTTAGCTTAATGGTGCCAAATTGGACCGTTAAGTTTTATTAAGTGATTTGCCAAGGTGCTCAAAAATTTGATGGCCCCATTTTTCACAAGCTTTCCTGTCTAAATCGCAGAGATCCTGCTTTTTGATGTCTTTAAGTTGAAACCATCCCAGTGCCATATGTTCCCTGGGGTTGAGGACTGCAGGGCGGCTGTAGAGGTAGAAGTGAAGAGTGATTTTTTCATTAACTAAGTGACCCAAGTACTCCAAGCTTTCTCTGTGGATCTTAATTTGTAATTCTTCCCAAAGTTCTCTCGAAAGTGCTTGTGTGTCTTTTTCATTTTTTTCAATCTTGCCACCAGGGAACTCCCATTTTCCTCCATGGTTTTTGCTCAGAGGTCGCTTTGCTAATAGAAAGCGACCCTTTTGAATAATAATGGCGCAGACAACCCTCATAGAACTCTTGTACTCGTCAAATTGAATGCCGTCATCTGTGACTTTTATTGCACGAAGAAATGGCGATCCGACGATGAAATAGAAAGTGTTTAAAAAACGAGCGAGTTCTGGCGTCGTTTTAGTTCGGCTCTTTGGGTTTCCTGTGTGATGTGCAAGTCGTTTCCTAATGCGGGCCGCTATTGCTAAAGGACTGACAACTTTAGGATTTGTTGTACAATTAATCCATAGCATGGAGGAGCATCATTTGGAAAATTTAATGTACTATGGTTTTTTTGCCAGTGAATATTGTGGTTTGTTTATTGGATTAACAGTTCTTGTTTTACTCCTATTGGGATATTTTTCCTCTCCACTTATACTGTGGACATTGGTTGGAGCGGCATTTCTTTATTTATGGGGAGTGCCTGAGGGTTTACTTATAGGATTTGCTGTTGTCGCCCTTATCTTTAATACTCCGATAAGGCGTTTTCTGGTTTCAAGTTTAGTTCTTAACTTGTTTAAAAAAATGGGCCTTATTCCGAAAATTTCAGAAACGGAAAGAACAGCTCTAGAGGCGGGGGTTGTTTGGATTGAAAGTGATTTGTTTTCTGGAAAGCCCAATTTTAAAAAAATATTAAAAGAGCCTTTTCCGAGTTTAACTGAGAAAGAACAAAAAGTGGTGGACGAAAAGGTCAACACTCTTTGTGAGATGGTGAATGACTGGGAACTTTGGGAGACAAGAGAATTCACTCCAGAAGCCTTAGACTATATTAAGAAAGAAAAGTTTTTTGGAATGATTATTCCTGAAAATGAAGGTGGTTTGGGTTTTTCAGCTCTGGCTCACTCTGAAGTTATCTGTAAAATATCAACTCGCTCCATTGGTTTGGGTGTTTTTATAATGGTTCCCAATTCATTAGGACCTGCTGAGTTACTCCATAACTATGGAACGGAAGAACAAAAGAAAAAGTATCTTCCTAAGTTGGCAATTGGTGATGAGATTCCTTGTTTTGCATTAACAGAGCCCCATGCTGGTAGTGACGCTGGATCGATTCAATCCGACGCGGTCGTTTTTAAAGGGGAAGATGGTAAACTTTATCTTCGCATGAATTGGAATAAAAGATGGATTACTTTGGCGGCGATATCCACATTGTTAGGTGTGGCTTTCCGCTTAAGAGATCCTGAGAATCTTTTAGGAAAAGGAGAAGATGTTGGTATCACTTGTGCCCTTATTCCAACGGATACGAAAGGGGTTGTTGTCGGTGAGCGCCATGATCCGTTAATGGTTCCTTTTTATAACTGTCCGACTCAAGGGCATAACGTTGAAGTACCATTAGAAGAGGTAGTTGTTGGTGGACTTGATGGTTGCGGAAAAGGTTGGGGTATGTTGATGGATTGCCTCACTGCTGGTAGAGGAATTTCTCTTCCTTCACAATCGGCGGGTGCTGGTAAATATGCGACTCGGGCCGTTTCGGCCCATGCCACCAATAGAAAACAATTCGGATTGCCTGTTGGAAAATTTGAAGGTGTTGAGGAAGCGATAGCTCGTATCGTTGGGTTGAACTACATCATGGAGTCTTGTCGAATTTTTACAGCGGGTTCCATTGATAGTGGAGTAAAGTCTCCAGTCGTGACGGCCATAGCGAAGTATTACAGCACAGAAATGATGAGAAAGGTTGTTAATGATGCTATGGATGTTTTTGGTGGGGCGGGTATTTCTCGTGGACCACGAAATCTTATGGCTCACCCTTATATTGCAGCTCCAATCGGTATCACGGTTGAGGGGGCTAATATTATGACTCGAACTCTTATTATATTTGGTCAAGGAGCACTTAGAGCCCACCCTTACGCCTATAAAGAAGTGGCTGCTGTAGAGAATAATGACTTAGGAGCTTTTGATAAAGCTTTCTGGGGGCATGTTGGCCACGTCATCGACAATTTATGTCGTAGTTTGATTTTATCTGTCACTCGTGGACTCTTTGTTTCAACTCCTGGTGGACCAGCACGACGTATCTACCAAAAACTATCATGGACTTCTGCCGTATTCGGTTTGATGTCTGATGTTGCCATGGGGTCTCTGGGTGGAGCCTTGAAAACAAAAGGGAAATTGACGGGACGTTTCGCAGATATTTTAGGTTGGATGTATTTGATTACATGTGTTCTGCGTCGCTTTGAAGAAGAAGGACGTCGTAAAGAAGATCTACCTATCGTAGAATTTGCAGCTAACTATGGTTTTCAGCAAATCCAAAAATCTTTTGAGGGTATTTTTCAAAACTTAAAGGTTCCAGGGCTTTCTTGGTTTTTCCGTGGCCCCGTTTCTTGGTGGACACGTTTTAACTCATTGGATGGTGAAACGTCTGATTATTTAAGTCATCAAGTTTCAAAACTCATCCAACAAGATACGGAACAAAGGGACCGTTTGACTCAAGGTATCTTTATCTCCAAAGATCCTAAAGATGCTCTGACTCGAATCGATAACACTTTTAAGATGGTTAAGCAGGCCGAATCAATCGAGAAAAAGATTCGAAATGCTGTGAAAGCTAAAACTCTTCCTAAGAAGAGGGTGGCTCAGCTGATTGATCTTGCACTAGAGAAATCAGTGATTACAAAAGAAGAGTTTGAGACTTTAAAGAAAGCTCAAGAAATGCGGGATGATTCCATACAGGTCGATTCTTTCACCCAAGAGCAGTACTTGGCGCGTAAAGGCGAAGTGGCTCATTAATCACTCGTAGACTCTAGATTTATGATTGCCAAAGGTCTCCACTGGAGACCTTTTTTTATTGGGGGCTGTTGTTAATTCATCAAGCTACTACTGCTTCAACCCCTTGCAATTTAGAATTTTTCTCACCTTCACCTTATTCAATGTGACTTTCATAGTTCATAAAGTCCAGTGCGCTTAACTCAAAGCGCTGAGGTTTTGAACTCTCATTAGGTTGATGAATTGTTATATATTTTTTCCACGGCTACTAAAGACAAAAGACTCTTTATTTTCTGACGTGGCAGCCATGATGGTTTCAAAAATGGGACGAGAAGAGAGAGGGGCCTGCTGGTATTCAACAATAAAATTAGCGCCGGATCCGCCTTCAACATCATTCCATTTAATAAAAATTTCTTTTGTTTCTAGAGGTTTAAGTGTCAAACCTTCGTTTAAGTACTTGCGAATGAGTTTTCCTTGAGTGTTGTAGTAGAAAATTTTATCAATTTTTAAATTATTTTTAGCATCGGTATTGCGTAAGCTTAGAGTAATAGCCATTTCTATGGGCTTGCCATGAGAAATATAAATGTGTGAGTAAGCTGGGATGTAACTTTTTTTAGTTACTTTATTAGTTTCAATTTGCTCGACCAAATCCCCATTCTCTTTTGATTTTACAATATCATAAGCCATATCGAATGACATATCGGGGCGGCTGGATTGCCCCGCTGTATAGGCAATAAGAAGGAATATGACAATGAGAGCGCCAGATAAAAAGAATTTGATTTTTAGAAACATATTTCCTCCCATTATAAAATTCTATTTTAAAATTTCTTTGCAAAGCTGTTTCGATTGGGGCGTTCCCCAGATGTGAATAATATCACCTTTGCGTATGATAATTGAATTTGAGGGGAACATGATTTGATTGGTTCCTCTTGAGATTGAAACTATAGTGGCGCCTGTTCGGTTTCTAATATCAAGATCAGAAACAGTTTTACCAGGAATGTCCTCACCCTCGATTAATATAGATTCTAAATCTTCAAGTCCTGGTATTCTTGGAGGCGATTTTAGTTCAGGTATTGCGCTGAACGTTTGGCTTTTTATAACTGCCACAAGTTTTTCGCTGCCAGCGGCTTCGTATTCAAGAGTGACCTTGCCAGCACTTCGCCATAAACGGTAAATAATCGTAAAGAAAATCAGTAGAGTTATAATGTTAAATAAAAAGTTATCCACAAAGGGTCTTAACGAAGCTAGTAAAGGAAAACTAACGACAAGACTAAGCAGTGACCACAGGGTAAGTTTAAAAAGCTTTTCGGCAGGATTTTGTTCCTTTGTACTTGTGAGGTTTACGGGGAAGACAGAGTGGGACAATCGAATAATAAGAGAGGAGGACATTTTCACAAAGCCAAAAAGAATAGGTATTAATATGATTGCTAGAAAGGACAGAATGAGTAGCTTGCCAAATAAGGTGCTTTCATCAACACCGACTTTTTCAAGAACGCCTGGTAAAAAAGTGAGAAAAAGGGGAGGAAGGGCTATAAGGAGAAGAGAATCTAAGATTAGACCCACTATAACTTTTTTGGGAATACCTAAAATTCCCTCTTCCGAAGAGCTTTCTCTGATTCGGTTAAACCAAGCTTCGTAAAGGCCAATAGTGATTCTCATTTTCTCAGGAGTGATTCTGGAGATAAACAAAATAATCTGCTTTGAATTTTTCCAAAGTAATGGAGTGGAAAGTGAAGTTAAAACAGCAACGGATACGATAATAGCTTGAAACTCTTTGGATACCATTCCGGCACTGGCGCCAATGGCTGCAATAATGAAGGAGAATTCACCAATTTGTCCAAGGGCTAAAGATGAGAAGAGGGCGCGATTCATCCCTGCCCCAGAAAGAATGCTGCCAGCAAAAACCACAAAAAATTGAGCTAGAATGACGAGGGCTGAAACGATCAGAGACTGTGGGAGCACCTTAACGGCTAGAAAAGGATCAACTGTCATACCTATAGAAACGAAAAATATCGCTACAAAAATATCTTTTGTGGGCTTGGAGAGTCTTTCAATTCTATGACCCTTACCGCTTTCGGCTACTAAAATTCCAGCCAGAAAGGCGCCAAGGGCCACGGAATAACCGAGTGTTTCCACAACTGATGCTAATACAAAGCACAGGCCCACGGAGACAATAATCAAAGTTTCTGAGTTATTTTGCTTGCTAATATAGCGAATAAATTTAGGAACAATAAAAAGTCCGGTGCCTGTAAGTAGTAGTAGAATAAAAATAAGTTTAACAACCGTTGGTACAATACTTTCGAGGCTAAGATGGTTACTTGCAGCAAAAGCCCCAAGGACTGTCAGTAAAATAATGGCGACAACATCTTGCACAACTAAAATTCCTAGAACATGTTCTCTTGTCGCTTGGGTAGGGTGTCGTTCTTCAAAAATTTTACTGACAATCATTGTGGAAGAGATAGCAAGTGCACCTCCCATAAAAATGGATTGCTCGGTGGTCCAATTGAAAAGGTAGCCAATACTCATTCCAACAAGAAACATAGCCCCAATTTCTAAGGCAGCGGTCACACCGGAAGTGGGGATAACACGAAAAAACTTAGCGAGACTAAATTCTAGTCCAATGGAAAACATAACCAATATAACACCAAACTCAGATAGACTTTCCACACGATTTAGATCAGCAAATAAGGGGAAGGGGAGATAGGGGCCTATCATCAGGCCGGCAATAAGATATCCGAGGACCGAGGGAAGTCGGAAGCGATGGGATAATGTGCTAGTTAAAGCGGCGACTCCTAAGACCACGGCAATATCTTTTAGAAAACTCTCGTGCAAACTTATCTCCTATAGATAAAGGCCTTGTTTTCAGGTCTAATAGAAAACAAGGCTCGGACTGTTGATAAATCAACAGCTTGAAGTTTAACGATTTAATGATCTTTTATCAATCTTAATACTTAATTTGGCGGGGATGTTTTATTGTCCTCGTCCTCGGTCTCATCTTTTGCATCAGTGTTACTTAAATGGTTATTGTCTGAATCAAAGAATTTTTTAAGGGCAATGGTAATAGGTACCAATATTATAAAAATGATCAGTGCTTTAAACTCTGTTGACATAAAAATCCTTTTGTAAATTATGATTACATTTATTTTGGCAAAATTAAAAAATGCTATTTGAGTTCATAGAGTGACTTAATAAAAGATGTTCTCTTTTGTTAAGAAGACACAATCTTTAATAGTTTTAAGATAACCGCAGTCATAAGTTTTAAGTAAAGATCATGGAAATGCTTAACGAATAATCTTTAATAAAATACCTATTTACTAAAAAGTTAAATTAAGGCTATTTAAGTAACGATTAGTAAACTCAAGGTGGAATAGGCTCAAATAAGAAAGCTGCAGATCAGAATATAAATTTTGAAAATGCAATAAGTGCCATTTTTCTTAAACGACAGACGTGGAACTATATTTTTTAAAATGCTAAAGTGGAGATTGTAAAGTGTTGACTTGAGGGCGCTTCCAAAAAGGGGGTAGTCTTTTTCAGGTTTTTCGGATTGGTTTGTGAAGCGAAAAGACAGTGATTTTTTTGATAGAACCGATTGATAAGTGTGTTTTGAATCTGAGGGAAAGAGGCTGCTTTGAGGCTCTTGAAAAGTCATGGAAAATAAAAAAAGAAGAACCAAACTTAAAATTTTCATTGCCAACCTTAATAAGAACTATACGCCTCTAAAGTCAGGTAGGCAATTTTATTATTTGCATAAATTCACCATTGTTTGAGAGGGGGATCAATTGGTTCAATTTAAAAGTCATTTGACTTTTAGAGGAGCTGAAAAAGGTCGATTGCAGGCTTAATTTTAGGCTTTTTTATGGTTATATTATCGAATGTTGTGTTGGATGGTTTGAGTGACTTTAGGAAAAATCTTGTCAAAACTTTAGACAGGTCTACGTTGGGAATTTAAGTCTGTATTTAAGGGAAATCAAAATAACCAGAACATTAAGGGCATAGGAGCAAATATATCCGTTACAGTAGCATCGTTATTACCCTGTGTTTAAAATAAATATAAGTGTGAAAAAAATCCAGTGATTCCTCACCTGTAATGGCTTTTATTTATTTTTATATAAATTTAGGGCATTGTGGGGTTATGAGTTCTCTAGCCCAAATCCATAAATCCTTATTGGTCGTATTTAGAAAAGTTCTCATTGTTGTTATTTTACTTCTTTTACAATCAGCCATCGCTCTTGGGTCCACACAATACTGTGTCAGTCTTTTCAATGCCTATTCGATCAGCGCGCGCAGTCGTATTGATGCTGAAAACATTATCAATAGTTTTGTCAGAGCCGGTCACGGTCATGATTTGCTTTTATCAAGTTTTGCGAGGCATCGTTATGGAGTTCAAATCTCAGACTCTAATCGCAATGAACTCAATGAACGTTTTATTTTATCTTTAGGTGCATTTTTGGACCAGTCGCGTGACAGTGATTTAGAGAGGCAACAAAGACAAAGTCTTTCAGAGGAGCTAAGTTATCGTAGTCGGGGAGAAAACTCTTTTGAAGCGGTGAGTGAAAGGAATTTGTTGCATTGGTTGGATCGATTTTCTCTTGATGACTTTAATGAGCTTCCGATCACAGTTCAAACTGAAATCCTTAACTCAAAAGATCAGTTTAAGTTTTATTTTGAGCATAATACTGTCAATCAAAATCGTTCGGCGATATTGTCAACATCCTTATTGAGTGCTCGAGTATTGAGTGAGTTTGGATTGAATTTAGGTCTTAATACAGGGCATTTCAATCAACAGACTTTGAGGACAGATAATAATGTTTATTTTTTCATTCGAGCTATGGATGCTAGATTAGCGACACCAAGACCTGAACATAGTCAGTATGGCGATGTCAGTCTATTTTTGAATAATAATTATGCACAAAGTGCTGGTTGGATTTCCGCTTTTGTTATGTATCCTAGCCAGCTCCTTCAGTTGGTGGAAAGGACAGACCCGCAAACATGGAGAAACTTTTATAGTCAATTACCGGATGATTTCAAGTTTCAGTATGAAATGGGTGGAGTCATAAGTGAAGCTGTTTGGAGAAGTCTTTTTACCCCTGAGAATGAAAGTCATTGGAGACCTTTGCTTGAGTCTTATGCCAGAACGGATATGACACTGGCTCATTTTGAGATTTTTATAGGCCAACTGACTCTGTCTTTTTTAACAGAGTTGTATTTAAAAGAAGATAAAAGCGATTACGAAAGGTTTCGTACACTTGCGACCCATTCTCCCAATCTCTTTTTAAGTCAAGTTTTGATGAGAGCTGGCTGGATAAATGGAGCAGAATTAAAAGTTCCTGTCGCTGTTCCATCCAATCAAATTAATGTTTACCAAAATCGAAATGAGCATGAGGAATTTGGTTTTGGACGCCAAAGAGGTGTATTTTCTAATAGGCCTTCTTTCTTAAATACTCCTCCTTTTTAAACTTAAATTGATTGTTCCAATCAGATGAGAGGGCGCCCCCTCGTTTATAAATAATACAAAGCGGTGACGATAATTGTCTCAAGGAGAGAATTTTAAGGAATTCCGTCCGTCATATCGAACATACAAGGAGAAGAGCGGTCCTCTTTTTGCTCTTCATAGGGTTGGAGAATCATTATGAAGATATTAAAAGTATTTTTAACTATGACTGTATTTTTTGTTGTTTGTGGTGCTCAGGCGGGAACCAAGACTTTTTCAGCCTTTGAATTTTTATCTCGCTTTAACCCTCAGGCCGCCAAAAAAATGACTTCTCAAAATAAAAAAATATCTGTCAGCCGTGTCTTTGCAAAAGGCTCTATACTTTCTTTTAATTACGGATCAATCCATTTGCGTTTTGAATACAATGGAAAAGAGAATCATTTTTTAAGTCTTAATGGTGTGGCATTTTCTAAAGAAGAGCTTAAGAATCAAAATAAACTTAAAAAACTGATTGTGACTCGCTTTGGATTAAAACTAAAAAAAGTGAGCAACCATAGACGTTTCGCTTCAGAAACCACGGTCTCCCCTTTGGGAGAAGAATCTACAGTTTCAGTGGAAGACACTGGTAGTATCGAAGAAAGAGATGCTCAATTTTGGAGTCAAATCAGTGCAGAAACAGACCCGTCGCCGAATGAAGAAAGTTCTTTTGGTGCAGTCAATTTTGGTGATGCCTTTGAATCAAGAGAAGTTTGTCTTTTTTGTGATGCGCAAGAGCCAACAAACAATACCATTCGTACCCATCGTCAACGTATGGAGTTGGCATTTGGAATGATCACCGGTGAGGAACAGCAAGGTATGCTTAACTTTATGGGTGGATGGATGAGTGGACTGAATTCCATGTTATCTACAAATACTCCGTTAGACGCATTTATGAATTCAGGCATGAATAGTCCTAATTCTATTGAAATGCCAAGGTATTATAATTAAATCAGTCTAAAGAGGAAGTTTATAAAGAACTTCTCGTTGAATTCAAGCAAGCACTATTCTTACTAAGTTGCAAAAACTGATTTCTATATACTTAAAGTTATTGAAGTTTAAAATATAGAATGTAACATAAGTGTTGTTAGGGAGGGGATGGCATGGTTGAACATAATCAAAATGAAAAAATGTTTTTTGTAAAGATAGATAAGGACCTGGCATTTATTAAATATGATCTATCAGATCCTGAGACTATGGATATTTATAAAACCTATGTGCCCGAGAGTTTAAGGGGTAAGGGTCTTGCCGGACAGTTGGCTCAAGCGGCCTTGGATTTTGCATTAAGAGAAAATAAAAAAGTGATCCCGAGCTGTTCCTATGTGGATAGTTTCATGACGAAAAACACAGCCTATCAAAATCTGCGTAAGTCAGTTTAATTTTCAAATACAAAGATACTTAAATGACACCATTTTTTTATTCTTAGGTCTTGAGACCGTACACTCTAATCGGATTCTGGCTGAGAGGGGACTGAGCTGGAACTGTCTATGGTTCTACGGGCGACTTGATTCAAACAGGAAATATCACCTGAACTAAGAATAGGGTTGGTTGTAGGGTTTTGTTGATTGGTTTGAGCCGCAATTCCCATAGGGGAGAATAAATGCATGACAGAGAGAGGGTCGAAGTCTCCAACGATTAGGGTATGAGGGGGGAAGCGATTAGTGTCTTTGATGGGGTCTCTTGGAGAATCATGAGAAAAGCCTAATAAATGAAGAGTTTCATGGATCATAATATATTTAATTGCAAAGTCTGTTTGCACCCCTTGAGGATTATCATCTTTTCCTGATCTATCTAGATAAGGCATTACAATATTAATGGGCTCGGTGGAGGCCCCTGGCCCTTTAGAGACAGCATGTCCTAAAGTAACTTCAGTGGAAAAATCGACGCGTATCATAGGGGTAAGTTCAGAATCCTCATTAAAAACGCAGGTCTGAAAGCCGAAGAAGTGAAAATCAGTTTGTTGACTCATTTCAACGTAGGCTTGAGTAGCTAGTTCGATAGCTGCGGAAAAAGCTTGTTCGTGTTCTAGGTCATTGGGATTCGCTTCTAGGAAACAGACCTCAATTCGATTTGAAGGCCAATAAGCATTTTCACCCCCTTGCCATATGCAAGCCCAAAGAGGTGTTGTTATTAAACAAGAAAGAACTATTAAAAGGATATTCAATGCGGAGTTCATAGGGACAAAGTATTTCTAAAGGCGTTCTTTTCCAACCTTTTAAGTGAATGTGAGTAAAGATGTCAGGATTGATAAATAATAAGACGACTAATTATTAAACAACTTGGATTCGCGACAGAATGTCTCATATTGAGACATGAGAATGGGCTAAGCATTACGGTGCCATTTTTTGGCATCTCCTGAGAATTTCTCGTTTTTTTTAGGCTTAAACCTAATCCATTCGATTCTAAATGGCTTAACACTTGCAACATAGTTAGATGAATCAATTTATTTAATTAGAGGAAGCTATGCTTAAAATATCACGACTCGAAACGCGTTTGCAGGAAATCATTTTCCTTTTAACGATCACATTTTCACTTTCCATAGCGGTGGGAGGTCTTTTTTATTTAACTTTGAGTCCTCAAAACTTTTTAAACGCCGCCGGTATGACGGGATCTTATATGATCTCATCAGGTTTTAGTGGGTTTGGTTTGACCTATTTTTTCTTTGTGGTTTTCACACTACACATGGGGCACCTCACTTTGGGGACCGCTCTTTATGTGAGAGATATTGTGCGTGGCTATAGAATGTATTTCAAGAATTTTGCCATTTATTTTACAGTGATGCTTTTGATCTCCAGTTTTTTGACGGTGCTTGAAGCTTACAATCACTGGGAAAGCACTCAACTTTTTGCCAATGGTTTTGGTGGGTGGTTTGGTTCACTCATTGGTGGAATGCTCTTTAAAAGCTTTGGGCTTTACGGGGCTCTTGTTATTCTTTTTTGTTTCACATCGATTCTTGGTATTTCTGCTGGCTTCATGGAAATTGTTCATTCCTTTTATGTTATGAAGGATATTTTTAAAGAATTATTTAAAAATATTAGAACTCATGGGCCGAGAAAACTTAAAATGTGGGCCGAGTCGGTTATTGATTTTATAGATCAAAAGCCACAATATGCTTCTGGGCAAAACTCCACTCAATCAACATTTAAAAGAGATATGGATGTTCAATCTTATCACCGTAATAACTGGGTCAGTAGCCCTTATCAAGGGGGAAGGTTAGCGACAGATCACTTTCATACTCCAGATGAGGGTTTAATTGCTAATGAGCAAGAGGATACAAAACAGGAAGTTGTGTCAAGAGAGGTTGAAGAAAGATTACCTCTTCAAAATAGACAAGAGGAAATTGTACATAGAGAAGAAGTAATCGACTCACCAGATATTAAAAAGAAGAAAGTAAAAAGAACACCTAAGAGTGACTCCGTTACCGTGGAAGAGGTTTCAGTCGAAGCGGTACAGAAAGAGGAAGTGAAAGTAGAAAAAGAAGACGTTGAGATTTCAGCATGGACGAAGCGATATAAAAAGGTAGATCCATGTCTGTTGGAAAAGCCTGAAAAGAAAGTTGTGAAGTCTGATAAAGAGATCAATGAACTTTGCAATGTCTTAAGCGAAAGATTAGAAAGTTTTGGAATAAAAGGCAAGATTCTTGCCGCTCACCAAGGTGTCACATTGACCATGTTTGAGTTTCAGCCAGCAGCGGGTATGAAGCTTTCTAAAATCCAAAGCCTGAGTGATGATCTCGCTTTGGTTCTAGGGGCAAAAGCAATACGTATTTTGACTCCAATCCCTGGTAAAACGACCGTTGGTATTGAGGTCCCGAATAAGGAAGTCGCGACATTACGCTTTTCTGAAATGGTTGCTACTTGTATGAAAAAGAAGAGTTTGGAATTACCCGTTCCATTGGGAGTGGATGTTTATAATAATCCCCATGTTAACGACCTTACCAAAATGCCCCA
This sequence comes from Bdellovibrionales bacterium, assembly GCA_964229765.1. Lineage (GTDB taxonomy): Bacteria > Bdellovibrionota > Bdellovibrionia > Bdellovibrionales > JAGQZY01 > JAGQZY01. The sequence goes on from CAXREJ010000053.1 coordinate 47,251, forward strand.
TTTATTGGTTTCGGGAACAACCGGTTCTGGTAAATCTGTTTTTATGAATTCCCTTATCTCTGGTTTGATTTTTCATAAATCTCCTAAAGAGTTACGTTTTTTGATGATTGATCCTAAAATGATCGAGTTGAGTCCTTATAATGGTATTCCCCATTTGCTAAAACCAGTGATAACGGATGTTGAAGAGGCAAAAAACTTGCTTTTATGGGCTGAGAAAGAAATGGATCGACGTTATCAAATATTTGCGGACATGCAGTCTAAGAATATAGTGAGTTTTAATCAGGCTGTAAAAAAAGGTTCTAAGCGGGCGATTGAAGGACGATTAAATAAGAAAATTGATTGGAACTTTGAGGAAATGCCCTATATCGTTATAGTGATTGATGAACTAGCAGATCTTATGTTGACCCAAAGACAAGAGGTTGAAAGGCCTATTACTCGTATTGCACAAAAAGCAAGAGCCGCTGGTATTCATATGGTCATGGCGACACAGAGGCCATCAAGTGATATTGTTACAGGATTAATTAAGACCAATTTCCCTACACGGGTGTCTTTTAAAGTTTCATCCAATATTGATTCTCGTACAATATTGGATCAACCTGGTGCAGAGAAACTTTTAGGAAATGGCGACATGCTTTATATGGCTCAAGGTAAAGCCATTGAGAGATTGCAGGGTAGTTTTATGACTGAAGACGAAGTGAAGAAAGTTGTGCGTGCAGTGAGCTCTCAAGCGACTAAATCAAAAAAATAAAAATCCAAAATAAGGATTCTCAATTTAAAAATGAATTGAGAATCCTTCAATTAAATCTAATTTTAATCAAAGGTTTTTACTGAGGCTTCAATATTTTCTTTGATTTCAGATAAGCTTTTTAGTTGCATTGGATCAATGTGCAATTTCTCCAATGAAAAAAAGCTTAAGTTAATCGTTTTAGCATTTTTATTCAAAATGGGTATATTAAACCAGCCCTTGAATCCAAAGTTACGAGAAAAGTTAAAAAAGGGATAACTGCGGTCGATAGTGGTGTTTTCTGACCATTGAATTTGGTGATTGTCGAAAGTATCTAACTTATTGGAAAACAATTTAATATCCTCAGTGAGAGGTTTGGTGAAGTCAGTATTGTCTATTCCTGTTTGATTGTGCATATCAGGACATAGATTGATGTAGTCCTTGCCCGACTCAAAGACAATTGCTAATTGTGATTGATATTGTTGAGCGAGTTCTCCAACATAGCTTTTGAGACTGGTTTCAATGTCCTTATTTTCGATTTTGGATTTCAATATTAATTGTAGAATTTTATTGTTTAAGCTCAGTCCTTCCAGTTGTGTTTGTAAGTTTCTTTTTTGAGAACTTTCTCTAATAAAAGAGTAAAAGTAAGGTTCTTTTTTATTGAATGTTTGTCGGATGACCATTTCAATTGGAATTTTTTTACCTTCTTTATGAAGTGCTGTTAAATCTAGAAATTTATTAATAACTCTTGATTCGTTGGTTTCTACCATTCTCTTCATACCATTGATATGAAGGGCTCTGTATTCTAATGGAATGATGGTTTCGGCAATGGATTGCCCAATCACTTCAGAAGCTTTCCAGCCAAAGATCTTTTCCGATTGTTCGTCCCAATGAATGATGGTTCCGTTTTTACAACAACCAATAACGGCATCGGGAACTAAGTTAAGAATTTTGCGATCGTCTGGTTTTGATCCAAAAAGAGTTTTTTTAGATGAGTAAAAGGAGTCTTTCAGACGTAGTATTGAGTCTAAATTCATGTGTTCACTCCTTAATTTATATTTTTTAGATTATGCCTTAATTTTAGTGAGTTTTTAAAATAAAACAAGGGAGTAAAACTCTTATTTTTTTATAATATTTTAAAGTATGTGACTTAAAAAAACTCAATGACCATTTAGAGTGGAGATGAGAAGTTTTACTAAAAAAACATCGATTTTTTTAATTTATGGTGGACTATTCTTTTACTAGAAGTTTCGATTAGCGAAAGAATAGTTTTTAACACGTTGCTTTTTACCTACCTCGATGGCTTTAAAAGCGTCATGATAGGCGCCAATGGATGATTTACTAGCGGCTCGTCTTTCCATGGGCTTTTCCTTAGGATTTCACATTATTTTTGCTGCCATTGGTATGACAATGCCATTTTTAATGTCAGTAGCTCATTACAAGTATTTAAAGACAAAAGACGAAGCCTATTTAAAACTGACCAAAATGTGGATGAAAGGTGTTGCCATTCTTTTCGCTGTTGGTGCGGTATCTGGAACTGTATTAAGTTTTGAACTGGGTCTTTTGTGGCCTGAGTTTATGAAGTGGGCAGGGCCCATCATTGGTATGCCTTTTTCATGGGAAGGGACGGCTTTTTTTATTGAGGCTGTTGCCCTGGGTCTTTTTCTTTATGGTTGGAATAGAATGAATCCCTGGATTCATTGGATGACAGGTTTGATTGTTGGGATTTCTGGTTTTGCCTCTGGAATATTTGTGGTGGCAGCTAATGCATGGATGAATGCTCCTCAAGGTTTTAAAGTGGAGCAGGGACAAGTCGTTGGAATTGAGCCATTAACAGCGATGTTTAATCCGGCTTGGTTTCATCAGAGTTTGCACATGCAAGTGGCTGCATTGCAAGCCGTTGGTTTGGCTGTTGCTGGGGTCCACGCCTATCTCCTTCTTAAAAAAAGAAATAAGAGCATTCATCAGAAAGCCTTCCTCATTGCAATGACCATGGCAGCGAGTTGCTCATTGATTCAACCTCTTGTCGGTCATTTTAGTGCGCAGAGAGTGGCCGTCTTACAGCCTGTTAAGCTAGCCGCTATGGAAGGTCATTTTGAAACATCCTCACAGGCGCCACTTTATATTGGTGGTTTCCCCGATGAAGAAAAAGGGGAGATGGTAGGGGCCATCCCTATTCCTGGATTGCTCAGCTTTTTAGCTTTCAATGACTTTGAAGCAGAAGTTAAAGGTCTTAATGATTTTCCAAAAGAAAATTGGCCACCTGTGATGGTTGTTCATATCTCTTTTCAGATTATGGTGGCTATCGGTACTTTGTTATCATTATGGGCTCTTATTTATTTTTTTCTTTTAATTTTTAGAAAAAAATATCCCCCCTGGTTTTTGAAGATAACAGTTATATTTTCTCCTTTAGGGTTTATTGCCATTGAATCGGGTTGGATTACCACCGAAGTGGGAAGGCAGCCCTGGATTATTTATGAATGGATGAAGGCAGAGGAAGCGCTGACATCAGTTCCTGGTATGACATATCACTTTTATATCTTTTTAGTCTTGTATCTATTTTTAGCTTTTATGACGGCTTGGCTTTTAAAGAGATTGGTGACTTATTATGGTTGATCTCTATGTTAATATTCTGATCTTCTTTATTTCCGCTTCAGCTATTCTTTATGTTGCTTTAGGTGGTGCTGATTTTGGAGCGGGTATTTTAGAGTGGATAGTTCCAAAAGAGTTAAAAGAGGCACAACAAAATGTAATCAATAAAGCCATGGGGCCCGTTTGGGAAGCTAATCATATGTGGCTTATTATTCTTGTTGTTATTTTATTTATGGGTTTTCCTAAAGCCTTTCATGTGATTGTTGTATCATTACACTTTCCTCTTGTCGCACTGTTGGTTGGAATTGTTTTGAGAGGATGTGCTTTTACATTTCGTCACTATGATGCTGTGAAAGATGAAACGAGTCAAAAGGCCTATAGTTTTTTCTTTTCCCTCTCTAGTGTTTGGTCCTCGATTTGGTTAGGAGTGATTGCGGCCAGTTTAACCAGAGGACTTTTGCATGCTAAGGGCCAAGATCCCTACGAGATCTATTTGGAGCCTTGGTTTGGCCTGTTTCCTTTTTTAATGGGATTATTCACGCTAACAATTTTTACATTTTTAGCTTGCTCCTACCTCATAGGGGAGACAAGGGATGAAAGGTTAAAAAGTTATTATCAAAAATTGGTTCCAATATTGAATATTGGTGTGGTGCTTTTAGGTGGTTTGGTTTTTCTTAGCTCCTATTTAGAGCCCACACAGTTTATGAACTCTTTTTTTACATCTCCTTTTTCTTTAGCTTGCTTATTTTTGGCTTCTGTTTTGTTTTATTTTATCTGGTTTTATTTCAAATACTTTTCATTTTGGATGGTGAGAGTTGTTGCCGCTGCGCAAGTGTCCCTCATCCTTATGGGGTGGTTTTTTGTCCATTGGCCAAACCTCATTGAGACGAAAGAGGGTGGCTTGAGCTTTTATGAAGCGGCCGCTCCAGAACCGACATTGAAGCAATTGGTGTTGGCATTAGTGATAGGAAGTTTTTTTATATTCCCTAGTTTGTTTTATTTGCTGAATATTTTTAAATCGAAACAAGCTTGACCTGCACTTTTGACTTGCTTAAGTAAGCCATAAAGTCATCCTATTGAAATCAAAAAGGATGACTTTGAATTTCAACAAAAGGTGTTCATTTTTTGCGCAATTCCTTTGAAAATAATAACTGGCCTTGGAAATCATGGGTGTATTCAAATATTTGCGTCGCGTCAGTGAGTGAAATTCCAAAAAAACAAGGCCATCATCTTTTTATTGATAATAAGGAGAACAACCTATGAAATACATGATCGTATTGATTGCAGCACTAGGACTCTTAAGCCTTTCCGCGTGTGACAAAATGAAATCGGGTGCCAACCCCAGTCTTAAAACAGACGATGATAAAACGGTTTATGCCATCGGTATGGATGTTGGATCAAAAATGAAGACTCTCAATCTTTCAGATAATGAGTTAGCCATTTTAAAAATGGGAATCACTGACGGTGCTAAGGGTAATGAAGGAAAAGTTGACCCGCGTGAGTATATTCCAAAAGTGGGCGAGCTTATTAAAAATCGCCAAAAGGTTGTCGCTGATAAAGAGAAAAAAGAAGCCATCGCGTTTTTAGAAAAAGCAGGTAAAACGGAGGGTGCAGAGAAAACAGAATCGGGACTCATCATAGTTATGAAAGAAGACGGTGAAGGTAAGAATCCAGAACCTAGCGATCGCGTTAAAGTGAACTACCATGGAACCTTAAGAGATGGATCGGTATTTGATTCGACTAAAGAAAGAGGTCAACCGGCCACTTTTCGTTTAGATAGAGTGATTAAGTGTTGGCAAGAAGGGGTTCAGAAAATGAAGCCTGGTTCTAAAGCTGACTTTTATTGCCCATCTGAGATTGCCTACGGAGACCGTGGTGCACCACCTAAAATTCCAGGAGGAGCGGCTCTTAAATTTGAAGTTGAACTTCTTGAGATTGTAAAAGATGAGCCAGCTAAAAAAGGCGCAAAGAAGAAATAGTATTTCATTCCATTCTTACTAAACTCAAAAGCCCGTTTCTCACGGGCTTTTTTTTTAGGTACTGAAATTTAATAAAGTTCTAATCAGGGTATCTTACCTTGATTTTTTCAGTGGTGGGGCGAGCACAACAAGTGAGAATTTCTCCTGATTCGATCTCATCATCAGTGAGTGCTTCCGCATCTTCCATTTCAACGTTTCCTTCAACAACAGTGGCTTGGCATGAGTTACAAGTGCCGGACATGCAGGCATAAGGAGCGTCAATGTCATTGCGTAAGGCAGCATCTAAGATGGATTCATCATCTTCGATCTCAAATTCAAATACATCTCCATAAAGCTCAATGGTGACTTCTTTTCCCACTTCTTCCTCCATAAAGAGTTTATTCTTAATAGAATCCGAAAGTAAATGCACCTTGTTAGAGCGATAACAAGGTGCATTTATAGCCAAGCTTTGCTTTTATTCCAATATGCAAAAAGCAGTTTGGCTCCTCATTGTTGCAACCAGTTTGTACTCATTAATTAATGTGGGGGTGAAATTATTAGATTCTCTACCGGCTTCTCAGATTGTGGTTTTTCGAGCGTTTATTTCAGCTCTCATTTGTTCATTTTATATCTGGAAAAAAAAGATTTCTTTTTTGGGAAACAATAAAAGAGTTCTTTTCCTGCGGGGATTGTTTGGAACCATTGCCTTACTTTCCCTTTTTACCTGTTTGCAGAAAATTCCACTCGCTGTGGCGATGACATTGATTAATTTATCGCCGATCTTAACAGTGGTTATTGCTCATTTTTATTTGAAAGAAAAAGCGAATCTTTCCCAATGGGTGTTTCTTCTGGTCTCATTTGTGGGTGTTTTTATGGTTAGGGGAGAGGTGGCCCCTGTGCCCTGGGTGTGGATGTTGCTAGGATTATTAGCCGCTTTTTTTGCAGCTCTTGCCTATACATGTGTGAGAAAGTTGCGTACGACAGAAGATCCTTTGGTGGTTATTCTTTATTTCCCTCTGGTAACAGTGCCGATGATAGGTCCCATCATGGTTTATGAGTGGCAAACTCCTATCGGAATACAGTGGATTATTTTACTGGGAATAGGTTGTCTGACACAGTTGGCTCAGTACTGTATGACACTGGCTTATCAGTTAGAGTCCGCGGCTAAAGTGATGGTCTTTAACTATACTGGCCTTTTTTGGGGTGTTTTACTCGGTTGGGTTATTTTCAACGAAAAGTTAAGCTATTTGCAAATATGTGGAGTTCTGCTGGTGTTCTTCTGCTTGTGTGGAAATTATTTAGTATCAAGGCGCCCAATCCTTTTGAGGAGAGTGAAATGAGTCAGTACCAATTGAGTGAGGATCAGATTCTCAGGCTTCAAAAAGAGTGTCGCTATCAATATTCGAGAAGCTCTGGGCCAGGAGGACAAAAGGTAAATAAAACAGAAACTCGTGTCGAGTTGATGTGGTCCTATAATAATTCATCCCTCTTTAATGAGGAAGAGAAGCGTCGGATTTATCAAAATTTATCAAATAGAATTTCAAAAGACTTTCTCTTAACTTTTAGTAGCGATCGTTATCGAACAAGGCCACAGAATCAAGATCATTGCCTTAGAAAATTGATTTCTTCTATTGAGAAGTCTCTTTCTGTAGCTAAAAAACGAAAAAAGACAAAACCCACTTTTTCTTCCATAAAAAAGAGAATTGAAAATAAGAAACAGCAAGGAGAGAAGAAGAAAAGTCGTCAGAAAAATTGGAAAAAAGACTTCTAATGACTTTAATCTATTGGAAGAAAGTATTCTGACACGACACTTCTCTACTGGCCTCTGGCTCAATTAGAGTTAATATAAGTTTATGAGTAAATTATTTTTAATTGCAGTTTTCTTTCTTGTTGGTTGTTCGAGCCATCCTGAGCCAAGAACACAAAGACAGGTGGACTGTAAATATTGGTTACAACAGTGCCATATGAAAGCTCGCAACTATTGTCGAAGTGGATACACCGTGGTGAGAAGTGTAAGGATGGACCGTGTAGGTGGACCACAGGGAACCTACAAAGAGTTTAAAATGCTCTTTACCTGTAATTAATTACTAAAATGACTTTAATGAATTGAGTTCTTAACAATCTTTGTTCTGTGGCCATAGTTCTTGAATTCTACTTATCGAATTTCAATTTCTGTGATTTCAAGGGTAAATTGACTGTTGAGTTGATCCCCGTCGCTGCCGACCCAAATCCCAATAACATTTAAGGGACTGGAGAGTTGTTTTTCTATTGTAAACTCGCCCTCGGACTGCAAGTGGGTGATGCAAGTTTGCTGGAGAATTTCATTCATGTAGTGTGAACTTCTTTGATCTACATCTTCTCTGCTGAGACAGGTGGTAAAGAACTCCACATTTTTGACTCCATAGGGGTCAGGAATTTGATTTTCCATTTTGATAAGCCACTGGGGTGCGAGCTGCCTTTGGAACCAGTTGAGTTTCTGATCCCCTTTTGTAATCAGTCCCACTCTGAGTACATAGTCATCGGTGTCTTTTCTTCCTTGTTTCTTATTTTTTGGTAGTTGCGGGAGCGAGCCTATGAGTTTCGCTTTAATTTTTAAGTGGTTTACTTTTTTGGGGGCTTTAAAGGCATGGATAATAGGGGAGGCTGATTTTTCAACAACAATGGATAGACGTTTTCTATCATAAGTGATTTTGTTTTGTGGGACGCCATTGAAAATGTACTGTTTCCATTGGGACTCAGGGGCCAGTGGAATTAATACTCCCACTCCGAAATTAATCAGAGACTTTCGATTAAAGCTTATCAATTTGATTAAGAGTCCACAGTTTGGTTTCTTCGAGCTGATGATTGGGGTGGTACTGGATATACCATTTCATAAAAAAAAGTTGTTTTTCTTGTTCTTCTGATAGGGAATTATTTTCTGAGTACCGATTTAAATATGTGATCGTTTTTCTTTTAAAATCCCCATAATCCTTGACGACAATTGATTGAACAGAGTTTTTTAAATCGGTATGGGTTTTGATTTCTGTCATTTTTACCTCAATTGAAAATCAACACTGCCAGAATAGCTTTAGAGTGGCAAGAATCACCTCATTTTGACGAGTTGAGCAATGCCTCAAGTTCGTCATTCAAGCAATATGGGACTTGTTCAAGGAGACCTCATGACTCGATTCAATATTATTCTTTTTTCGGTGCTGACATTTTTATTGGCTTGTTCTCCGACACGTCCACAGCTTAAAGGAAAGACGGAGCTTGAAAAGCTTAATCACTTTTATGAGTGGAGCTACAATCAATGGTTGGATCGTAGTCCAGAAGATTTAACTTATTACGGAATTGATAGAAAGCAAAATCAACTCAATGATCGCACTGAACAGTATCGTGATGAGAGCCTTGCGATGCTTGAAGAACACTATAAAATATTAAAGACCTTTGATCGTGATGAGCTAAGTAAGTCTGATAAGCTCAATTACGATGTATTTAAAGCTCATTTAGTAAAAAATATCTCTGATCTGAAATGGGATGATAACATTTACGTTGTGAATCAGATGTTTGGAGATCAAACAGAGATTGCCGATTTAATGATGAATTTGCATAAGGTCAAAACGACAAAGGATTTAGAAAATTATATTGCTAGACTCAATCAATTTAAATCGACATTGGGAGAGGTTGTAACGCAATCGATGCGATCAGAATCCAAAGGGATTGTGCCGCCAAAGTTTGTATTTCCGATGGTGATTTCAGATTCACGCAATATTATTACGGGACAGCCATTTGATAAATCTAAAAAAGACTCGCCTCTTTATGATGATTTTAAGAAAAAAATAAATTCTCTTAAGTTAAATAAGGATTTGAAAGAAAAATATATAGAAAGAGCCAAAGAGGCTTTGGTGAATTCGGTCAAGCCAGGTTACGAGCAATTGATTGCTTTTTTAGTAGAACAAGAAAAAAGGGCGACCAAGGACGATGGAGTTTGGAAGTTTCCAAATGGTAAAGAATTTTATAAAGCACGACTTAAAAGAATGACGACCACCAACTTAACGCCCGAAGAGATACATAAGACAGGGCTTGAAAACGTCAAACGCATTCATCAGGAAATGAATGAGATTCGGAAGAAAGTAGGTTTTAAAGGGGATCTACAAGCTTTTTTTCAGCATATGAAAACCAATCAGCGGTTTTTTTATCCCAATACTCAAGCTGGTAAGAAAAAATATTTAAACAAAGCTAAAAATTTGATTGCAACCATGCGCTCAAGTCTTGATCGCTTCTTTATAACAAAACCAAAAGCACCCATTGAAGTGAGAGCAGTTGAGGCCTATAGGGAAAAGAGTGCCGGACTGGCTTTCTATCAATCTCCGTCAATGGATGGTTCGAGACCTGGAGCCTATTATGTGAATCTTGTGAACATGAAGGCTGTACCGACATGGGAGGCAGAGGCGCTAGCATACCATGAAGGAATTCCAGGACATCATATGCAATTATCTATTGCTTTAGAAATGACTGATCAGCCAATTTTTAGAAGAACATCTCACTATACAGCCTATATTGAGGGTTGGGGACTGTATTCTGAAAAATTTCCTAAAGAGTATGGCTTTTATAAAGATCCTTATGCTGATTTTGGTCGCTTATCAATGGAGTTAACAAGGGCTTGTCGCCTTGTTGTGGATACGGGGATTCATTGGAAAAAATGGACTCGCGAACAAGCCATAGCTTATCTTGATAAAAACTTACCCAGTGATCATGGCGATAATGTCAGGCAAATCAATCGCTACATCGTGATGCCAGCTCAAGCGACAGCCTATATGACGGGGATGTTAAAGATTTTAGATTTAAGAGGTCGAGCTATCAAAGCGCTTGGACAAAAGTTTGATATTCGTAAATTCCACGAGGTGATTCTCAAAAGTGGATCGATACCTTTAGACCTCCTTGAGAACCAAGTGGATGATTACATCCGTGAAGAGCAAGGTGATATTTCTCATTGATTGAGAGTATCAGTCCTAACTGAATGTATTATTTTGAAACGTACTCCCTATAAAAAATAGCAGCTTTTATAGATTCTTAAAATTATATTGATTTGAGCTTTAATAGGTTAAAAAAAATAAGAAATTTCCCGATAAATAATAGTGTGTGCTTGAACACCATCTACATCGACAGAATTGTGGTAGCGTCATTTTAATGTTTTAGGGAGATGGCTAGATGATTGGGAAAAATTTTAGACTGAGTATTGATCTGTTAGCCGAGATCAATCGTATCAATAGTTTAGAGTTTGAATCTGTTGAAGAGGTTTTAAAAGAATTCCTCTTGGTAGGTAAAAAATATTTTCAATTGGAATATGGAATTGTTTCCCGAGTGATTGATGATAAATATGTTGTGTTATCTGCTGTTTCCCCTAAAGATGAAATAAAAAGTGGTGATACCTATGAATTGCAAAACACCTATTGTCATAGAGTTGTCGCAGAAAAAAAGACCTATTTTATTCACTGTGTAAGCTCTGATGCGACCATGAGTCATCATCCTGTTTATCTTGCAATGGGTTTAGAGAGTTTTGTGGGAAGTCCTATTTTTATTAACGGAGAAGTTTTTGGCACCTTAAATTTTTCTTCGACTCGGAAAATAGCAGAGAGCAGTAGAGATAATTTAGTGCTTTTCAATGAGTTCTTATCACAAATTTTAGCTAAAAATATTAAAGCTGATTTAGTTCACAAAGAGATTTTAATTAAAAAAGAACTTTTGAAAAAAGAAAATAAAAAACTAAAAAATCAATTAAGAATTAATAAAACTCTTGAGAAAGAGAATAGGGCTCACAAAGGGTTGGCCGAAAAGTTACAGGTTATCGCCCAAATAGGGCAATGGGAATACGATGTGGCCACTCAAGGTTTGGAGTGGGGAGACGTTGTTTATCAAATCCATGGTCTCGACCCTAAAGATGGTCCTCCTCCAGTTGATAAAGCTATTAATTTTTACGCTCCTCATGAACGACAAAGAATCACTGATTATTTAACAAAATGTGTTGAAGGTGGTGAGAGTTACCATGATGATTTTGAATTTATTGATGCTCAAAATAATAAAAAATGGGTTAACGCTTTTGGTGAAGCAATTAAAGATGATGAGGGGTTGATCGTAACCATTCGAGGTTATTTCCAAGATATAACTGACACAAAGTTACGAGAAAAAGAAATTGAACATCTCAAGAATGTCGCGGAAAAAGGAAGTAAAACCAAATCGAAATTCATAGCGAGCATGAGTCATGAGTTAAGGACGCCATTAAATGCTATTATTGGTTACAGCGAGCTTATTGAAGATGAAATTGAGTTTTCTACTACGGAACAATTATTAGATGATGTAAAAAAAATTAAGCATAGTGGTCTTTATTTACTGACGCTCATTAATCAAATTCTTGACATAGCTAAGATTGAGGCTGGAAAGGTGAGTGTCAATACGTCAAAATTTAATTTGAAAGATCTACAGAATCAGATTGAACCTATTTGTACACCTGTTGTTTTAAAGAAGAAAAATCAACTGATTTTTACAGGTATGAGTGAGGCTGTTGAAGTTGAGAGCGATAGAGAGAAGATGGCACAAGTCTTAATTAATCTGATTTCTAATGCAGCTAAGTTTACAGAGAATGGTAAAATAACCGTAACAAGTCGAGTTGTTGGTGAAAATCTTGAGGTTTCAGTGGAGGATAATGGCATAGGAATGCCCAAAGAAAAATTAGATAAAATATTCAATCGTTTTCAACAACTGGACTCTAAGTTTAGTGGAGAAACTGAGGGCACGGGCCTTGGCTTAACAATTTGTAAGGAGTTTTTAAAGCTGATGCATGGAGATATTTCAGTGAAGAGTCAAGAAGGTGAGGGTAGTGTTTTTGAACTTCATCTGCCATTAAGAATTTCTCGAAAACAAAAAGATATCAAGGTTGCTTAGTATGAGTAAGATTTTATTAGTTGAAGACAACGAAATCAATCAAGAGTTAATGACCCGTCGATTGAAGAATCGAGGTTACGAAGTTCGTCTTGCAGAAGACGGTGAAAAAGCCTTAGCTCTACTTAAAAATGAAAAATTTGATCTTGTGTTAATTGATATAAGTCTACCTAAAATGTCAGGGCTTCAAGTCGTAGAAATTTGTAAATCGGATCATAAATTGAGTCATATCATTTTTGTAGCACTGACCGCACATGCTATGGAGAGTACAAAAGAAGAAGCCTTAGGAATTGGTTGTCAGGCTTTTGTCACCAAGCCTGTGGATTACAAGTTGTTAATGGAGACCATTGAACCTCTGCTTATCAAAAAAACATAATGCATAATTTATGAATTTATTCTGTGGTTTTCCATTGTAAACCAATAAAACTGCATGCCATCGCTACTAGGCTGATTAGGAAAAGTAGTAAAAAGATAAAATTAGAGCTATTGGAATAATCAATCAAGAGACCAAAGAGCGCAGGACTTGCTGCTGTTGAAAAAATCATGAAAGTTGCAAATAAGCTTTTTATAGCACCGAGGTGTTTAACTCCATAAAGCTCAGCCCATATAGCCGATTTAATGGGGCCACCGCTTCCAACGGTCAGACCAAAAAGAAAAAAGGTTAATCCTGGAACCCAGGTCGATTCGCTCAAGTATAGAATTAAAAAAGCAAAAGAGAGTGGTATTTGATAAAGTGGAAAAAGTTTTTTAGCCGATAGTTTGTCCACAAGAGGACCTGTTAAAAAGGTGTTAGCAATTCTCCCCGTTGCAAAAAAGAAAAGTCCAGAAGCCATTAGGCTTAAGCTCCAACCTTTGTGTTCGGCAAGAATGGCTTGATGGAAAAACACACCGGTTAAAGCAAATGGAGGCAGTAGGACCTGAGGCGTTATGAAATACACAGTGGGGTGTTTAAAGACCTTTTTTCTATCCCAACCATGAAGTTCAATCGATGGCCTGTTGTTTTCTTTGTTGACTAAAAGTGGTTGATTAAAGGCATCCAGCTTTTTTGTAGTAAGCCAATTGAAGGGAAAGTGAAAACAAATGAGTAGGGTGGCTAAACTAATACCAAATAAGTGAATTCCCATAATAGGAAGTAAAAAAGCCCCCAAAGGTGTCATTAAGCCCTCAAAGACGGGAAAGCCCAGCTGGCTTAAGGCAAGTGCCTTTCCTCTCTGGGCGGTAAAATAACGAGCAATCGTAATTGAGGAGAGGCTGGAGCTGAGTCCTTGTCCAAAGAGCCTGAGACCAAGCAGGCCTAATACAACGAATAGGATGTTTTGTAAGCTTACTAAGGCCAATTGACTGAAAAAGAGACCCACTCCAATAAATAAACCCATTTTTCGAGCGTCAAAACGGTCGATGAGGGGCCCAATGAAGCTAATAAGAATGCCACTAGCTAATGTCACTAACGAGTAGAGAGAGCCGTATTGGCTACTAGAGAGAGCAAAAGTGGACATTATTAATGGGCTATAGAGGGAGATGAAATGAGTTTGTCCATAGCCTGAGAAAAAGGTGTGTAAAAAGCCAAAACCAATAGAGCGAGGATTTTTCCGTAGAAGTTGCTGATAATTCATGACTTTTTGTATGCCGAATTGCTTTATATTGCAATGGAGCCTTTGACCCTTTAGGGCATTTCTCTTAAACTTTCCCCGATATGAAATGGAGTGGCCGTCATTCAGTTTATAAAGAAAAAAGATGGTTTGCCAGCATAAAAGTTGAGAGTCTATTTCAAGCAATGGGAGGATGGGCTTAATGGAATATCTAACAGGTTTTGGAAATTTTTTTGAGTCGGAAGCTGAAAAAGGTTGCTTGCCGGAGGGGAGAAACTCACCTCGTCAGCCGTTAAAGGGCCTCATTCCTGAACAACTTTCTGGAAGTGCTTTTACAATGCCAAGGCATGAAAATTTACGCAGTTGGCTTTATCGTATTTTTCCATCCACGTTTCATGGTCCCTACGAAAATTATGAGCATAAAACTTGGGGTACCCAATATGATGTAAAATGCCCAACCTCTCCAGAAAGATTACGTTGGAAACCTTTTGTCGATGATAATAAAGAAAAAGATTTTATTGATGGTGTTTATTCCATGGTTGTTGCAAAGGGTGAAGCTTTTGCTGCTCACAATTACTCATTTAATAAATCCATGGGGGATCGTTATTTCTATAATGCTGATGGTGAACTCCTCTTTTTACCCTATCAAGGAAAGTTAGAGTTTATTACCGAGATGGGTCGACTGTTGGCTGAACCCTTCGAGTTGGTGGTGATTCCCAGAGGAATTAAATTTCAAGTGAATCCTTTGGAATCTCAACAATGCATGGGCTACTTAGGGGAAAATCTAGGGCACCCCATGACTCTTCCTCAATTAGGCCCAATCGGTTCAAATGGTCTTGCGAACCCTCGGGATTTTCAATACCCACAAGCTTTTTATGAGGATAAAAGATGTTCGTGCCAAGTTGTTTCAAAATTTGATCATCATTTCTGGCAGTATGAAACCAATCATAGTCCGATCAATGTGGTCGCATGGCATGGGAACTACGCTCCCTACAAATACGATTTACGCAAATTCAATACAATGGGAACCGTGTCTTATGATCATCCCGATCCATCCATTTATACGGTGTTAACATCACCCACAGCCACTGCGGGTCTTGCTAATGTGGACTTTGTTATTTTTCCTCCACGATGGCTCGTTGGGGAAAACACTTTTCGTCCCCCCTATTATCATCGCAATTTTATGAATGAATATATGGGGCTCATTCATGGTGCTTACGATGCTAAAAAAGAAGGTTTTTTAGTGGGTGGTGCGAGTTTGCATAATTGTATGTCTTCCCATGGTCCCGATACGGACACTTTTGAGAAAGCGATAAAGGCTAAAGAAGTTCCAGAGAAAATTGATAATACAATGGCCTTTATGTTTGAAAGTAGCCAAATATTTCAACCGACTTCACAAGCTTTGAAGGCTCATTTTATTGATAGTGATTATTATAAGTGTTGGCAGAAATTTGAACCTTATTTTGGGAGGTCCTAGTGGGTCGCATATGGTTATTAAGTGGAGCGGTTTTAGGATTTTTATTTGTTACTTTAGGGGCCTTCGGTGCTCATGCTCTAGAAAAGTGGCTGAGTCTCCATCAGATGGAAATCATCTCTACGGCCAATCAATATTTAGGGTACCATGCTTTGGCGCTTTTGATTTTAGGTTTATGGTCAGAAAAGCATGGAAAAAAATCTCAATTGACAGGTTTAGCCTTTCTTGCAGGCATAATTCTTTTCAGTGGCAGTCTTTATGTTTATATCCTCGCCGATTTAAGATGGGCTGCTATGATTACTCCTCTTGGAGGGTTATCATTTTTAATTGGCTGGGGCTCTTTTGCTTATGGTGTCTGGGGTAATAAAGGAAAAACGATATGACCAATCTTGAATTGGGGCTTATTGAGTTTTAATAATAAGTTGTTTGAAGTGTAGTCTAAACTTTAGACATAAATTCAATAGTTAACTATAAATCCTTGTTTTAATTTCACTATTTTAGTTTTTTCTTTTAATTTTATGTCTAGTGATCCAAATTATCTAATAAAGGGGTCATTATGAAAAATATTTTATTTATTTTAGCTACCATTCTTTATACTAGCGTCGCTTTTTCCCAGTTCGATTCAGTTTATACCAGTGTATCCTCAGAGGATTGTTTAACTATTTCTGTCAGTAATGCCACAGATGAAATTGATTTCTACTCAGGTGAGTGTCCCTCATTAGGAGGGTATCAGGTGTTAGTTGTGGGTGGTGATATCCGATATAATTTGGATTTAAAATACAATGGTGTTCGCATTCCAACTTATAAGCCAGGAGCTTTTCATGATATGGGAAGCACTGTGATTGAATGGAGATATTCAAAAATGGGTGATGGTTATCAGTCTCAGGTCAATTATACCGCTTTGATCTATCGTCTATCTTTAGACACTTATACTGAAGAGCAGGGGCAGGTGGAAAAGGACACATTGGTTGTTGTGCGATTGGCGCAAGAGAACTCCTGTGTGATCGGGTTAGTTGAACAGCAAGCTAATATGAATGAGAAAGCTCAAGCCATCGCTGATGATATGAGCAGAACTTGTCTGTTATCACCAAGCATCTATTAAGCAAAACTGTTTTATCTTCGTTGTATTAAGAGTTTTTAAAGGACACTTTAATGAGTGTCCTTTTTTTATGTTTAAAATGAGAACATCAATATTAAAAGGTTGTTGGGAACTTTTTCGTTCTAGTGTTTTACACGTCACTAAAGGCAGGACCAAGGACTGGTATTTTTATTGAATAGTTAGAACTTCTAAGTGATTTCAGTAGAATATATAACTGTCATTTGGTCCTGAAGATTATTGTTTTTTATTAAAAAGGGCTGGGTCATTAGAGGGGAAAAGTTATGAAGCCCATTGTTTTATTAGGTGGAGGTCTTTACCACTATCAGGTTATTCAAAGCTTAAACGAGGAAATAACCAAGAATCAATCCGTCTTGATGGTATCTGAAAATCCCAAAGTCTCACCCTTAGAGTACGTCCCTTATCAGTTAGCTAAAACTACGAATGTTGATGTCCATTTGGATTTATGGACAGTTTGCCAAAAAAAATCAGTGGAATATTTAAATGATCGCTGTCTACAGATCAATAGAGAAGAAGGGGTTGTACAGTTAGAAAATTTTGGTTCTCTCCCATTTCATCATTTAAGTTTAGAAACGGTGTGTGAACCTAGTTTTGATTTGTCCGCCTATGAAGATCCATCAAAAATTATATTGGATCATCCTGTCAGTTTTGTTTCTAAAATGCGACAGTTTTTTAGAGAGGTGCATCGTCACTGTCCACGAGAAGTGAGAGTTATTATTACAGGGCTCAGTGTATTGAGTGTGGAGTTGTCTTTGGTTTTACAAGGGCAGTTAGAAAAAGATTGTGAGAACTGTGACATTGTTATTTTAGAGTCAAAATCTAATGAGGAATTAAGTTCTAATCAGAAAAAACAAATAAAGAAACTCAAGAAACAAGGCATTCGCGTCTTATCTGGCGCTCGAATTTTATCAGACAAACCACATTGTTTGGATTTAGAAGGGGGGCAAGCTCTTAGTTATGATATCTTAATTCCATTAAATTATTGGGTGCCTAAAGATTTTTTAGGGAAACTTTTGCAAAATGAGAGTCCCTTTATCGAGGTTGAAGAGGATTTGACCCATAGTTCGTTAGCTAATCTTTCTGTGGTAGGAAGAAACGTTTTTGTGAGAACAAAAAAGAAGTGGTTACATGAGTTTAATAATTCGGAAGTAAGTCAGTTACTGTTACATAATATTTTTAAAATGAATACCAAACCAGCTGCGAAGTTAAAAGACTCTAGGCAGTACTTGGATACCTTATTACTTTCTGATGGTTGGAAAAAATTTGTTTCTGCCAAAGACAGTGGTGTTCTAAAGCGCTGGGTAGGAGAAAAAGAGAAATCAATTCTAGACTTAAAGAATGTCGCAACCTTTGAAAAGGCCAAGGTTGATGTTCAAAATAAGTTACAACAACAAGCTGATCAGATGAGTCGCCCATGGAGAGGGCGAACACTCAGTCATATAACTGAAAATCGGAAATATTTCTTAACAACTTTTCATGGTTTTAATTCATGGGGAAATTACTCACAATCCACTGCTAAAATTTGTGAAATGGCCTTGTTAAAAAGTTTGGCTAAAGGAATGAAAGCTCAGCACTTGCGTTTTCATTTAACTTTACCAAGTGAACACAATCATTTATCGCGCCATATTTTTGAATCAACTCTTCATACTATTGAAAACTTTTGTAGTAGTCATCAGTTGGAAATGGATGGTGGAGACACCTTTGATGGACAGTCCTGGAAGTTATGCATAACTATTGGTGGAGAGGCGATCCTACAAGTGGGTGAGAAGTTAAATTCACATGATTATTTATTGATAACCCGTCCTCTAGGATATGGGATACTATGGGCTGGGCGTCTCCAAGAGGGGTTTGATTCTCAGTGGATTCAGGAAACTCTTGATTATAAGCTTCTTATCAGTCCTGAGCAGTTTAAAGACTACACCTTGAAACATAATGTCAGTGCTTCTTTTGTGGTAGAGGAGTGGGGGTTTCTTTATCATTGTTTGCGGCATGTTCCCGCCCATCAGCAAATGATCTTAAATTTTCGAGAGGTCCCGCGCTGGGAGGGCACGGACCAAATGTTCAAGCGTAAAATGAAACACCCGGGTTTAGATATTAATTGGAATCGAGTGTCTGGTGAATTGGCCTTTCAAAGAGATGATGTGTCGACCACAAATTCCGTTCTTTGGGATTCGATGAGCCAAGGAGCTCTCGTTTTAGGGGTACCTTCTCATAATTGGCAAGAGGCTTTGTCTGACCTTAAAAAAATGGGATACAAAAAAGCGTCCTTAGTGGGCTGTACTCGCCCAAAGAAAAGTGGTAAACGCGTAGTACTATCGGATTGGAGTCCCTAATTGAAGCGGAGTGAAGCTGAAAAGCTTAAAGTTTTTCAAACAGTCTTAAAGATGAAAGAGTCTGAAAGCTTTCATCTACGTTTTGGACCTTTAGATCTGTATATAGAAAAAATTGATAACGAAATTCGTGTTTTATGGATGACGTCCAATGATTGGATGGACTCGTCCTTTCACTACCAGTTTCCATTTGCAGGGATGTATCCTGATACTCTTTTGTCGGAAAAAAGGTTTGCCTATTCTAAGAGAGCGCCATCACTTATTGTTGCTCCCTGTTTGGGGGAGAAATCTTTTGTGGTTAAACCTGATACCACATTTATGGTTTTACCTGGAGAAAAAGCGAAGATTTATCTTAGCACTCCTATGAGCATTAGATTGAGTGATGCCGAGTCACTACAGGTTATTGATGAAATTCCGGTTCTTCATCGTGTGAAAACTTGGTTTGGTGAGACACCTACATCAGGGCAACTTTGTTTTTTTACTCGAATTCATGCAGCACTGAAAGAAAAGAATCTTCCCTTCAGGCCCCATAGAGCTTTGACACACCTCTATGTTGAGAATAGTTCAAAAAAACCCATTCCGATTGAAAAATTGAAAATACCGGTGAATTATCTCACCCTTTATCAAGACACTCGAGGATTATTTGTGACCTCCTCTTTATCCATAAAAATTAATGATAATGAACATATTAAAGATTTAAAAATTTTCTTACCTAAAAATACGGATGTGGATTACACGGTTATTCAAGCGCCGAGGGAAAAAATCCCGAAAACACTTTTCAAATCCTCCACGGAAATAATGAGATAATATGGAAGAGATTTTATTGGCGTTCCAAGAAATTCAGACAGATCTTCCTTGGCAGGATTTACTTGTAGCAGGACTTTTTCTTGTTACAGGTCAGGTGATTCTTAAATTAATTGATCAAGTATTTTATATAATAGTGCGAAACAAGAAAGATAAAGTAAAAGCCTTAAGCTTTCGGAAATTTTTTATTTATCTCTATAATTTGATTCTCCTCTTGCTTTTTCTTAAACTTATTCATGTTGATATGAAAGTGGTTTTAGGGGCTTCAGCCTTTTTAACTTTAGCTATCGGATTTGCTGCTCGGACTCCGATCTCCAACCTCATTAGCGGCTTCTTTCTGCTTTTTGAGAAACCTTTTGTTGTTGGTAATATTATTGAAGTGAATGGTTTTCGGGGAGAAGTGGTATCTCGTAATCTATTGTCTTTAACGATGCGAACTTTAGATAATGTTATGGTGCGTATACCAAATGAATTAGTCATTGGAAGTTCTGTAAGTAATACCAGTTACTTTCCTATCAGAAGACTCGATATTACTTATTTAATTTCTAATAAAGAGAGCATTACACAGACGGAAAATATTTTTATGGACGTTGCTGGGCGTAATAGTCTGGCCCTTAATGAACCCGCTCCCTATTTTTATGTGAGTGAATTTAAAGAAAACTGTATTGAAGTTGAGTTTCGAGTGTGGACTTCTTCAGAAGACTTTTTAACTTTTAAGTCTGAGTTCCCTAAAGAGATTCATCGCGCGGTTAAGAAGGCTGGATTGGAGCCAATACGAGATCGGATTGAAATTTTGAACACATTAAAGGTCGATAGAGAAACTTCAAAACAATGAGCAAGCTACAGGGTGAAGAAGCCTTTCAACAGTATTTCACAAGTCTCTATGGTGATAGATGGGAGCAAATTTATAACAGTCTTCTAGAAGATGATTGTAAAATCGCCCGTAAAAATCTATTTAATGATGTTGAGAACAGTGATTTAAAAGCTCTAGCCGTAGGGGAGCCCATCGCTGAATGGCCCCATTGTTTTCAATTGTTAGATAACTTTGATCCGACCCTTTGGAACCAAGAAATTAAGCCATTTTACCGGATGGATCCGGCGAGCATTGCTCCAGCAAAAGCTCTTGAGGTGGAAGTGGGAGAGAGTGTTTTAGACATGTGTGCGGCTCCTGGTGGGAAAACACTGATCCTATTAGAGGATCTTTTCATAAAAGAAAATGCTTTAGATCTTAATGGGAAACTTATTGCCAATGAACTCTCTGCGAAAAGGCGTCATCGGATGATGAGTGTTTTTAAGTCTCATTTGCCTAAAGAGGTGAGAAAAAAAGTAGAAATCACTGGATTTGATGGGTCAAAAATTGGTCTTTTTAAAAAAAGTGAGTTTGATCGAATACTTTTAGATGCTCCCTGCTCTGGAGAAAGAGGGCTTGTCCATAAGAAGTCAGAGTTAGCCCTTTGGAAAGAAAAAAGAAGTAAAAATTTTGGTATTCGACAGTACTCCCTTTTAGCCTCAGCCTTCAGTGCTTTAAAAGCAGGAGGGAGAATCGTTTATAGCACTTGTTCAATTTCACCCTATGAGAATGACGAAGTTGTCGCTAAACTTTTAAAAAGAAAAAAAGACCAAGTACAAGTAGAGAAAATAGAGGTTCCTCCCATGAGTGAAGCCACAGAGTGGGGGTATCAGTTTTTACCCGATAAAAATGGTTGGGGACCTATCTATTTTGCAGTGATTAGTAAACTGGAATCATGACCTTTTATTAAAATGAGTACAGGTCCGAGGAGGCCTGGGGTTCATAAAGCCCTGTTCATTGAGTGACTTAAAGAGTGGTTTCGTTTTTTATTCCCATTTTTTTAAGATTTGTTGGATGTCTATGTTTGTATCATCTAAGTTTTTTTCTTTTAGAAAAGTTGGATTGTACAGCTTGGAAAAACTTCTCTCTCCTGAATCGCACATAAATGTGACTATATTTGAACCTTGAGGGGCCTTGTATGCTGTGTACAGAGCACCCACTAAATTCAGCGCTGAGCTAAGGCCCAACAAGAGGCCGTCTTCTTTTTTAACATAACGTGAGAGTGTCACTAAGTCTTGGTCAGGAAAGCTGACAGCATCATCGATTTTGGCTTTTGCAAAGTTGGCGACCAGTCTCATGATTCCAATACCTTCTGTTATGGAAGATCCTTTTGCTTTAAATTCACCACTTTCTAAATAGCTTTTCAAACCAGAACCTTCCGGATCGACAAGTCGAACGTGAATGTTAGGATTTTTTTCTTTTAGATATTGTGAGGAACCCGCAATGGTTCCACCACTGCCCGCAACAGAAACTAAGTAATCCACTTGTCCCTTAAGTTGCGACCAGATTTCTGGACCTGTATTTTCATAGTGAGCTTTTTGATTACTAAGATTCTCAAATTGATTGGCCCACCAATATTTCTTGGGTTCACTTAAAGCAATGGATTGAGCTGTATGGTAAAAGTGCAAGGGACTGCTGAAGGGGGCTGGTTCCAATAGATTGAGTTTACCGCCAAGAGCTTCAATCAATCGTATTTTTTCTTGAGCTTGACCTTTTGGGGCGCAAATCATGGTCTTGAATCCAAGGGCTTGCGCTACTAAGGTGAGACCTATGCCTGTATTTCCAGGAGAGCCTTCAATGATCGTCATGTCTGGTTTTAGTTGACTGCTAGCGATGGCATCTTGAATCATCTGAAACGCAGCCCTATCTTTTATTGAGCCACCAGGATTGTGATTTTCACACTTTAAATAAATGGAAGAGCCGGTAAGGCGACTGAGAGAATTGACTTTAAGAAGAGGTGTTTTGCCGATCAGGTCTAAGATATTTTCGCAAACTTTCATAGGCTTAAGAGTATCTTATATTCAAAACGACAACATCTATAAATTTGATTTTTTAAAAAGAGACACAGAAAAAACATTACAAATTGTTACATAATACTTATTTTAAGACTACTGCTTCAATCTCAGTAGTCTTAAAATTAAAAATAAGATTAAATGTTAACCCAGTCACCATCTGGAGTGCTTTTAAGTTTTTGACATCCTGACTCTGTGACTGAGTCAATATTTCCAGTGGATGCATAAGCACGGTAGCTTTCAACACACATGTTGTGAGCTTCTTGCTCAGCTTGTGCAAGGCTACGGCCTTCACCGTAAATTCCCAGGTCTTCTGTGCCAGCTAAATCAGAAAG
Organism: Bdellovibrionales bacterium; assembly: GCA_964229765.1. Classification (GTDB taxonomy): domain Bacteria; phylum Bdellovibrionota; class Bdellovibrionia; order Bdellovibrionales; family JAGQZY01; genus JAGQZY01. Next base: position 69,954 of record CAXREJ010000053.1, read on the forward strand.
AAATGTGGGGATTTCTTGTTCAAACCCTAAACAGTCACAGCGGTCAACCTTGTAGGTTGTTTGAAATGTCGCTTTTGTATTGGCATGGGCTGTTTGGAATCCAAAGATTAACACCATTGAAACAATGAATTGTGATCGGATTCCAAAGTATTTTTTTGCCTTCATTTTAGTTTTCCTCCATCATTTTGTTTAAGCTTCATTGTTTGTAATTATATTGGAAAACTAAAATGAGTGTTATTTTTGCACTGTTTTTGTAAACAAGTTAAAAAAAGTGTTAGAGGGTGTCGTTCACTGTCACTTTCTTCTTGAATAGGAAATTAAGGGGAAAGGGCTGTCTAATGAATAGACAGTCTTTTTCATGATTTTGTATATTTAATTTACAGTGAATTGAGAGGGTACTTTTTTAGTATTTATTCCCTTCTATAGACTTTCTTTTAGCCTCATTGAGAGTACGTAGAAGGGCGTATTTAAGTATTAAAAGTTATCTATTCTTTGTACCCATTCTGGATGATCAATAAATGGATTGCGTACATGTTGGATTTCAAAAATATGATTTGCTCTTTTTATTTCTTCGTCATCAACAGGATCAAGCTCGTGCCATCTTCTAAGAACTTCTTCTTCATGGGGTGGGATGGCAATATCATAGCGGGTAGAGAAGTAAAACTTAGCTCTTGCAACATTGCCTTTTACCTCTTCGGCAGGCTCAAAGACTCTTTCATTGTATTTATTTTTCCCTAAAGCCGATTCAGGGCAAGGAGTTGAAATAACTTCTTCCACTTCGCCAAAGGCTTCGTTTCCACGCGTGGAATTTACGCTGGATATTGTTGGGTAGAGAGCGTGTAAATCAGATTTTTGTAGGGACGCTGGGAATTTGTTGCTGAAGTGACTTTGTGGCCAAGTGTGTTCTGTGTTCATGATTTGGGCTGCGGGAATAAGCATAGGACCCAATCCGCTTTGGCTAGGGAATTCGTCATTTGATATCCATTCTTGGCAGTAGTGAGCTTCAATCTTATAGGATGATTGGTTGTTGCCAACCAAGTGAAGGTCTCCAAATAAGTACATCCTAGCCGTTTTATAACTTAATTTGATTTGGCTGTAGCATCGATCATTTTCATCAATATGGCAAAAATCAACAATTTCATCAAAGTCGCCATCTCTGGAAATGTGATAGCTATCCAAGACGATATGCAGCTCTTTTTTAAAGTTATTGCGTTGAGAGGCAATAATGGATTGGCCCAGTGAGGCTGCAAGCATTGGGGCCTCATTTAATACCTCTTGTGTGGAATATTGTTCTACTTGCGAACCGTAGTAGAAATGTTGTTCTTCAGCAATGATATTTCCTGCGTAGAGTGGGAGAGAGAATGCCAGAGAAATAATAAGGGTCATGGTACGAAACATCTTTGTTGCTCCTTTAATGGTTATATTTCTATCTCTGCCGTCACAGGGCAATGGTCGGTGTAGTATCTTTTGTAGCTTTCGTAAGGAATAAAAGTTTTGTTCAAGTTGGGGTTTTTCGAGCAAGCCTCATAGCCCCAGGTTTTTTTTACCTTTATGTTATCAGAAATGACAATATGGTCGTAAGCGCGACCATAGAGCCCACTATTGTAAGTGGGTATGTGCGCGGTTACTGAACGGAAACTTGTGATGTCAGAAGAAAGGACATCTTGAAAAATATCCATGTCATCTTTTAAACCACCTGTTTGTTCTTTAATATAAGAGTTAAAGTCTCCGGTAATAACAGTAGGTAGCCTTTGTGTTTGCTGTTTAAGGTTTGCATTCACATGCTTTAGTTGTTCTGCTCTTTTTTCTGTCTTATTGCTGGCTGCTAGATGAACACCTATGATTTGTAAAAAGCAAGAGCCATTTTTCTCGCAAATTTTTGTTTGTAAAGCGGGCCTTAGTCCGCCACTGCCAAGGGCGACTTCTTCGATGATATAGTCAGAATCATATTTTTCGGCTCGATATTTATTCTTGTCAAAACAGGCGACGACATGTTGGTGGCGACTCCAAGTTCCTTCGTAAGAAACACAATTCATCTTATCGCTCATAAGATGAAATAAAACTTGAGTGTCAACAATCTCGGTAAAAACGATAATGTCACTATCATGTAAAACCTGATCTAGAAACTTTTTAATATTAGTCAGACGGAATTCATCAGTGGTGTCGTTCCACATAGAGCCGCCGAGTCCAAACCATTTAAGGTTAAGAGTTGAGACTTTTATGGTTTTGGGAGCACTGAGAGCTTGTTGGGGTATGGAAAGAATGAATAGTAAAAGTATTGAGCAAAAAGCAATTTTCAGTTTTTGTCCCATTTCAATTATTCCCCCTAGAAAGAGAAAATCACAGAGGGAGCAGTCTTGTCCAAGTGAATTTCCATCTTAACAATACCTTGACGTAATATTTTCTAATCTGTGGAAAAGGCCTGTGAGAGCTAAAATAAGAGCAAATGAGCTTTTTTTAAAACCTCTTTATGTCAGATTCTGTTAAGAAATGTTATGAATTCTTTATTTAGATGGGTTGGATATATCGAGTATTTGATACATTTTTGAGCAATAACTCTCAAGGCTAAACTGTTTAGCCTTCTCTAATCCTCCCTTTTTGAGGACTTTTCTCAGAGATTCGGATTGGTAGATTTTCGCTACGTTTGCAGCCATGTCTTTGCTATTTCCAGGCTGATGGAGCAAGCCATCGATGGATTCATTGATGATTTCGAGGGGACCGCCGGCAGCAGAGGCTGTGATTGGAATTTGATATGACATGGCTTCGACGATCACCCTTCCAAAAGGCTCGGGCTTTGTTGAAGCATGAACAAGAGTATCGAGGGCAGGGTAAATGACTTCCATGTTTTTTTGAAAGGAAAGGAAGTGTATATGCTCCTTCGGTTGCGCTTTAGAAGCTTGTAAGTGGAGATCGTCTAGAAAACCACTTTCTCCATTGGTGTCATAAATTTCACTTCCTATAATAACGAAATGAAGAGAAGGGTGCTCTTTAAGTAACTCAGTGGCCATCTCAATAAACTCTGACTGTCCTTTCCATTTTGTGATCACGCCAACCATACCCACAAGAAAATCATCCTCTTTTAGGCCCAATTGTTTTTTTAAGGATGATTTTATTGGTTGAGGTATACTGAATCCGTTGTAAATCACTTCAGAAGGGGTGGGGAGTAGGCTTTGAGCAGTCATTTTTGAGTTTGCAATGAAAGACAGGTTTTTTCTAAAGCTATAAAGTCGAAATAACAAATTCAGAGCGGTGCTGTTTATGCAGTCTCTGATATGAAGCCGTATTTTTTTATTAACAAAACAGCCGTAAAAACCAATAAGAATTTGAATTTTTAGTCCTGTACAGTGAATTGTTTTTATCTTTTTCTTTTTGAGCAGAAGGTGAGTTTTTATTAAAAAAGAGGGAAGATAAATTAGTATTAAAGGAATAGTTAAAAAAATATGGAGTTTATTTCTTCTTGAAGTTTTTAACAGCCAAGAAGGAATTTTTAGATTAACCCAGGGAAGGTCGAGATGATTGAGTTCGTCAATAAGTGGACCCTTATCTTTTGGAACAAAGGTTATGAATGGAATTTGGTTTTTCTTTAAACTGCGAGCAAGACTTAAAAAAGACTGTTCTGCCCCTCCAAGGTGAGTGGCTACATGAAAAAAACCAATCACACGAAGTTCCCTGCCGAGATTAGTTTATCCACTTGCTGACTCCATGTTCTTTCTTTTCGAGTTTTTATGTAAGCCTGTTCTCCCATTTTTTTTAGTTCCGTTGGAGAATTTAAAATTTCTATTAACTTTTGAGAAATGAGCTGATTATTTGAAGGGTCAATGAGCCAGCCGGTTTCATTTTCAATGATCGCTTCGGGCACACCGCCACTTCTTCCACCTAAGCTAGCGGTTCCACATAGAGCTGCTTCAAGAAAGACAAGACCAAAGCCTTCCACAGAATGGTTCTCTTCACGAGAAAGCATTATAAACAGATGGCTACGATTCATTTCTCTTATAAGATTGTCTTGATCAACCTTTCCAATAAGTTGAACATTGCCCTGAAGTGATAGTTTGTTAATGAGTTCCTGAATCTTATTTTTTTCAGGCCCATCACCAATGATTCGATACTGAAGCTTTGGATAATTTTTGATGACTTCAGGAAGTGCTTTTAAGACCTGATCAATGCCTTTATGTTTTTGTAGTCGACAAGCTGTTAACAGTGTGGGGTATTCACTTTTCTTTTCCTGTTCAATCATCTTAAATATCTCTGGATTAGCTCCATTGTGAATGACTTTTACTTTCTCGTTGTTAAGGGGTAATAGTGAGAGCAACTTATCTTTTGAAAATTGGCTAACACAAAAGATGTTTTTTGCACCTTGGAAGACTTTAAGTTTGAGAGGTGTTAGTTTACTTCGTAGTTTCTTTTTCCAATTTAGATCGGAGTCGAGAATTTCCATGCCGTGAACACTTAAAGTGTAGGGTGTTTTTAAGTTTAAAAATTTTTTAGCTAGAAAGTAGGCGGCTCCTTCTGGTAACCACAAAGTGCAAAAGACCCAGTCGCAATTTGATTTCTGGAAATATTTTATAAGAAATAAAGTTAAGGGAATGATTCTCAGTAATCCTGTTTTTGGCAATGTTATAGGAGTTATCTTGAAATCGGAGTGGGGTAATTGCTTATTGTCTTTGCAGATCACTTCGACTTCAAAACCTTTTTGCTGAAAAGATTTGGCAATCTCCCAGGAATAAGTTGCAACACCGCCTAAATTAGGAGGGAAATCTGTTGCTAGAATAATGATCTTTTTTTTCATCTCAATTCTTTAATTTTTTTTTGTTTTGAGTTAATTTTTCATAAAAAGAATTGTACTCTTGACCGACTTGCCCCCAATTTCTCGTTAATGAAGTCTCTCTCGCTTTTTCACCAATTGATTTAGTGAATTCGGGATTTTTGATAACTTCCAACAGTTGATTGCCGATAAGTTCTGGAGGAGAGAGTGGGTCAAATAGCACACCATTAATATTGTTTTTGATTAGTTCAGCTCCTCCGGCTAACGAACTAGTAACAGTGGGAAGGCCACTGGCCATAGCTTCGAGTATAACAAGGCCGAAGGGTTCATAATAACTCGGAAAAAAGAAAGTGTCTGCCGCCCAATAATATTCTCTGATATCTTTAGAGTGAGGGGCTAATATTAATCGGTCTGATACATCTAGCTGTTTGCTCCATTGCGATAAAGTGCTTTGATCACCTTGTCCGACAGCGAGGAGTTTAATGTTTTTAATTCCATTATGCTTTAGAAAAGATAAAACTTGTAAACTTTTAAAAAGGCCTTTGCGTGCATTTAGAGCGCCGACATGTAGTAAAACAAAGTCATTGGTATTGATATTGAGTCTTTTACGTACTTCAGCTCGTTTTAGAGTTGATGAATTGGTTAGCTGGTAGGGGTGGAAGTGTTCTGGATCGACGCCGTGATGAATGATTTCTATATTCTCAGAAGGTATTGCAAAAAACTCCATCAGTTCTTTTTTTATAGAGTGAGATATGGCGATGTATTTCTTATCAGGGGTGTAAATTTTTTTTTCTAAGAAAAGATTGTATTGTTTAAGTAATTGTCGGTAAGAATTTTTAAGGAAACTTTCGTGTTCATCTATTGATGCCACTTTTTTAATTTTCTCCCAACTATGATGGATAAACTGCACTTGTATAACATCACTTTTTAATGAGGCTAATCCTGTAGACTGTATCCAAGTGGAACGAGTCTGTTTTAATTTTTTCCAGCTATCGATATGATAGTTTAAATATTTAAATATGATGGGTTTTTTTATTAAAGTTTCATAGGGGATATGTTGCATGTTTATCCAGTCGTTTTCACCTTCGAGGGTGAAAGAGTGAATTTCTAAGGGATATTTTTTATTGAGTTGTTTAGCAATTTCGAGCATGGAGCGATCTTGTCCTCCCCAAGGATTAAGATCGTGAATCATGATGGCTATTCGATCATCTGTTTTCATACATCTATATTAGTCTTTAAGTAAGCTATGGTGTAGTATAGAAATTCTATGGAAATGTAACATAATTGTTATTGGTCTTTAGGCTAATTAAGGAGAACGGTTTGGTACTTATATTAATTATCGTTAATCTATTTAAATGGAAAAAATAAAGGTTGTAACGATTGGGCACTCTTATGTTGTAGCAATGAACAGGGCAGTGATGAGGGAGATTAGTCTCGATCCCGATTTTGATATTACTGTCGGCGCACCGGACTTTTTCCATGGCTCTCTTCGTAAAGTAAAAATCGAACCTGAAGAGATCTCATCCCGTTTGCGATTAGTCAGTCTGCCTTGTTTTTTAACTCAAAAAATGCATATTTTTTTTTACAACCCTATGAAACTTAATAAACTTCTTAAAGAGGGGAGTTTTGATTGTGCTTATTTTTGGGAAGAGCCTTACATTTTATCCGGTTGGCAACTGGCTCAAAGAGCTCACCAAGTTCAATTACCTTTCTTTTTTAATACATTCCAGAATTTGCTAAAGAAATATATACCTCCTTTTGGGTGGATGGAAAATCAAACGGTTGATAAGGCAAGTTCCTATGTAGCTGGTGGGCAGCTCGTGTTAGAGGCGATGAATAAAAAGGGCTGGACCCTTAAGGGAGAGTTTGTGCCACCGGCCGTTGACACATCTCAGTTTATTCCTATGAGCAATGATGAAAAAATCAAAAAGAGAAAGCAGTTGGGAATCGCTGGGCCAGTGATCGGCTTTTTAGGTCGTCTTTCAGAAGAAAAGGGCTGTGATATTTTTATGAAAAGTCTTGAACGACTAAAAGATCTTGAATGGTCACTGTTGGTAATGGGTTCAGGAGAATACAAATCTAAGATTGAAGAATGGGCCCAAAAAAACAATATACAAGACCGAGTGAAGGTTATTTTTTTGAACCATGAAGAGGTGCCTCAATTTCTTCCTGTCTGTGATTTACTCATTTGTCCGAGTCAGACAAGAAAATTTTGGAAAGAGCAATTTGGACGAATGTTAGTTGAAGCTTTTGCTAGTGGTGTTCCCATTATTGGGAGTGACTCAGGGGAAATTCCACGTGTTATTGATCAGGCTGGAGTGGTGTTAAAAGAAGACGATGTTTCTGCATGGGAAAATGAGCTTCGACATTTTATACTCAGGCCCCAAGACTTTGAAAGTTTTAAAGAATTGGGTTTAAAACGTGCTCAAAAGTTCAGCGTAGAGAGTGTGGCTCAAAGCTACAAAAATATTTTTATCAGACTTAAGGAAAACTCTTCTCAATTAAAACTCTATAATTATTTCTAACCTTTTTTCAAAATAAGTTTTTAACAACCTCAGCTGCAAGAGGTCTGCATACAGCTTTGTATAAGTGATTTTTATTCACTCAATAAAAAAGCCTAAATTGTTTTTATACTCAGGTCTGCTTAAACCCACTTTAAGAATTTTAGGGAAACGTATTTAGTAAATGCGAAAAATTCTTTAAAAAAGTTAACTTTAGAGACAAGAATTTTAAGCTTAATTTATGGGGACAAAATCAAATTAAGCTATCTTCATGGATTCAAAAGTAACTTTGAGGGAACAGGCAATTGGGAGTCTATTGTGGTACAACGCTTTGGGGTGATTCTTTTTATAGTTCTATTAACAACGGGGGTCTGGGGGGGAGATAATTTTCCAGCCCTTTATCAGGCTGAAAACTTTCGCCTATCGAGCCTTGAGCAAGTGCAAACCCGTTGGCAAGATATCAATCCTGAATTTTCCCATGAGTGGGTCGAGCTCGACGAAGTTGAATATCAAGGACAAACTTATTCAGGTTATACTCTAACGACTGATGGAGTGAAAAATAATGTTCGATACATTCAAGAACTAACCTACATTGATTTTTTACCGGGTCTTATTAAGCTTGTATATGTGGAAGCAAGAGACTGTATTATGGGGGAGGCCATAAATTCTCAAGGGGAATGGGAGTCTGATTGGCGCTGCCAAAGCTTTGGAATGCCTTTGTCTGGATACAGTGATATTTTTATTCTCGCTAATGCGGATGTGGACATAGCTTCATTGTCTCAGCTTTGGGGTAAAGAGATTGTGCCTCTTGCGCCATCAACGACAAATCAATTGGCTTCGGGAGCGAGAAGTCTTGGTGACTTAAGATCTTTTATTTTAAGTCGCGGTGGATCCTGGGAGATGAATGATGCTCAATGGAATGGTCCTATTGCCAATCCTTTGAATGACCCTGTGCCGGCTGTCTTAATTGAAGTTGTGTCGGCTGTTGATGATGTTTTTACGGCTAGACAAAGTTTTCTCTACGTTATGGAAAATGATCTTTTACGTTTAAAAGAAATTGATGGAGTTATTTGTCGTTACGTTGAACGAATGGAGAAAGATATTTGTGATCCTCTCTACCAGCCCACTCCTGGTACGCCTTTTCCAATGGAGCTTGTTAACTCTTTAGAACTTACTGGAGAGAGTCTTAGTGATGAAAGTAATGAAAGTGATGTTTCCGTATTTCAATGTGGGAATATTCCTCAAAACTTAAATTTGGTTTTACAGTATCATTTTGAAAGAAGTATTTTCAGTGTGAATGACATTCATGAATATCGGAAAATCTTTAAGAAATTAGCTTTTATTGCTGATCCAGAAGATCTCCTTTTAAGTTCGGAAACAACTGAGCGCTACAACTCGGCAACTCAAGAACCCTATGTTTATGATGAAATGTTAAATGCCTTCATGTCAGAAATAAACAAAGGAAATCGTGGCGATTGCTCAATGCTTCTACCTTATATTGATGAATTGAGAGAAGAAGTTTTGGTTCAAACGTCACAAGTTACGTCTTTATTTAATCTTTTAAAAGACAATGACTTCCGATTGAGCCCAATACAAAGGCTTAATCTTACAGAAACACAGCAAAAGGTTTTAAGACGAATTCAGGCCAATCCTTTGGTAGGTTATGAGTCCACGGCCTCTGTGGATGTTTTAAGTGGACAGTTAAAAAGATATTTAATGAAATCATTAGAGCGTTTGTCTTCTCCTGAGTGGACAATAACTGCTGCTATAGCCTCACAAGATGCTTATTCAATGGTCTTTGAAGATGATCAGCAAACGCAGGCTACTTTGAATGGACAGGCTAGCGGGCTTTATTTTGGTGTTGTTATTGAAACAGGTATCAGTGGCTTTCACTATTTTGATAAAGTTCACCCGCGAGTGGCTGAGATGTTTGGTATTAATGTTGGAGATAAAATTGTTTCTATTAATGGTGAGAATGCAAATAATATCTCTTACAATGCTTTGGATCAGCTTTTATTAGACAAACAGACTCCTATTCAGCTGACTGTCGAAAAAAATGGAATTCAAGAAGATCTCACCTTAAGAGCTACTGAAATTGATCCTTTGGATTCTTACTACGAGTTATCTGTTCTGAGGAGAGGTTCCAATGATGTTCTACTCATCAAACTGAATTCTTTTGAAGAAGGCTTAGCGGCTAAAGTCAGAGATGAAGTAAGGCAAATTTCACAAAGTGAAACAATCTCAGGTTACATTCTTGATTTAAGGGGTAATGGTGGTGGTAATACCTATGAGGCTATGCGCGTATTAAGCTGGTTTGTGCGGGATACTTCTGTTGCTCTTTATACAATGGGGTCTCGCTTTAGCAATGACATTAGATCTTTTTCTGCGGATCCAGAATTCTTTTTGGATGATGAGAAACCTCTACTGGTTTTCGTTGATGAGAAAACTAAGAGTGCTGCTGAAATTGTAACTGGGAGTTTGAAGGATTTAGGACGTTCATTGACGATTGGGACTCGAACTTTCGGTAAATTTGTTAATCAGTATTATTCACCGATAGAGTTATCTAATGGCATGGATTTGGGTTTACTTGTTACTTCTTTGGAATTTTATAGTCCTTTGGGTATCAGTCGCAATTCCAAGGGTGTGCAGCCGGATATTGAGCTTACAGCGCCTCTTGCTGAACCCTTTGCCGATGGCAACTCGCCAGGAAGAGATCTCGACTTATCAACCTATGAAGAGCCCATTAAGGTTTATTCTGTTGATTGGGCCATTGAGGAGTTAAACTATATAGAACTGCTAGTTCAAGAGGAAAGCACAGACTCCTTTGATGTGGCTTTAATGCTTTTTAATTAAAAGATATTCAAAGGGTACCAATTTTATTTAATTTTAAACTGACTGCACCCGACCCTTTCAAAATTGGTCGAGTTGCAGTTGGGTTTACCTATTTTCTGATAATGAACTACCAAAGATCATCAATGTCATCAAAAGTGACGAGGCGGGCGAACCCTTTTACAGAGGGGGAGTCATCTTAAAACTAAACCTCACCAATTCTACTTAACCACCAATGTTTATGATTGCGCGACTTCTTTTGTTGATGCGGTTGCAGATGGGCGTGTCGTAGGTGCACTCATCGTAAATATAGTGATTCAATTGAGTTTCAAAGCCGCAACTCGGTAGAAAGAGACGGTTTTAAACTCTAAATAAGGTCTTTTTTTCAAAGATAAGTTTTATTTTTAAATAAAAAAAGGGTCCTATTGAGGACCCTTTAAGAAGTTTAAAGTAGTTTAATTTAAATTAACGACAGTTTTTAATGAGATCAAAAGGATCTTGCTCAGGAGTAACAATAGGCTCCTCAGTTCCTTGATTTAATACTTCGCGTGCTTGTTGTTGAGCCGCTTCCATATCAATTTCTGTTTTTGCACTTTTAGCATAGTTATTAATAATTTCAGTGATCGCAATCATTTTAGCTGTACTGGTCTCTGTTTGTTGACCATTAAGCTTTTGAATTGTGAGCTCGGTAATTCTCCCTAAAGAGTCTCCAATGTTTCCAGTGTTGTTTGTTGCTGCTGTTGAGAAACGAGTGGTATTAAGGCCAGAACTGAGGTTGGCGGCAGCTTGTACAATTTGTGAACCAAGGGGATGGAACTCTTCAGGTAGATTAGGATCGAGAAGTCGCTGTAAAGCTTGTTGAGAGATTCTGCCGTCTTGCATGGCTTGATAGAGTCTTGCTCCTTCAACACCTTCTACCGCTAATCGAGAAGCTGCTAAGGCTGCTGAAACTTGCTCTCCGTTTTGCACGTGAATAGCGTGTGATTGTCCATGACCACCAGGACGTGTGGTCGCTTGTCCAGGCAACGCAATTAGTAAGCTAGTTGTAAGAGTGGCAAGGGCCATCTGATTGAACTTCATTGATATCTCCTTCTATTAATTAAATTACTTTAACTACTGACTTCCTAGGTAGGTGATTTTATCTCCACCTATGTATTTCTCCAAAAGTGTTTCCACCGTATATTGCAAACTTTGTTCCAAATTCAAAATCATTTCTCCAGCTATAATTGCGTGAGCTTGTTCTTCTGTAAGTTGCGCTATTTGCTCCTCGTCCATATCACCTGGATTTTGTGACGGCCACTGATTTTTAGCATTCGAGATAATTCCGTTTATATTTTGGTAACTTCGTATAAAATTTTCAAAACTTTCATTACCAATAGCCTCAATAGCGGGGTCAGTTCTGATGAGATTTTCAACATCATCGTTGCTCATTTCGCTCAGGTCAAAATTGAAATCTCGCTGTGAAATGTTCAAATAATTCATCATTGTATTCACTTGTGGAATGTATTCCTTAAGAAATTGAGTGAGGGGACTGTCATCGCCAAACGTTTTTTCACTGATGTAGGCATATGTTCTGGCTTCTTCAGCAAAGGACTCCACCACACCGACCATAGAATAATAGCTCTCATCAGAACCTCTCAATAATCGAAAACTTTCGGCCCGAAGATCAACTTCACCGTCGGTGATAGGTTCAGCGATATTGACTCTTGATCTCCAAATTTCACAATTACTTCTTAAAAGTCTATTATCATAGTTGTCACAACGTGTGGTTATATGAAAGTAACTTTCCAGCGACTTAAAGTACTCTTGTCTTACTTCCAGTAGATATCTAAGTAAGCCCACAGACATTTCATTTTGCCAGTAGGCATTAAACTCTGAGAAGTTCTGCCATTTTAAAGGTATGTTGGGGTCGACTAAAATAGAGAGAAGACCTAGGTACTCTTGATTGTCATAGCTGTAAAACTTATGATTAGCCTCATCGGTTAGAAATGTGCGTATTTCTGAGTTGAGAGGGTTAAATAAAGTGATCTCATCCGGTCTTTGAGAATCATCCCAAATACCATAGTTACTGTTTCTGTAATTGCAGTTAATTTTTCCAGGATCGTTTAGTACATTGAGCAGGACAAGAGTGTCCGTTTTACCTTCGTTGTGAAAGTATCGTGTTTCATTAAAGTCACCACATAAAACTTGAGTGAGTATACGAGAGGGGACTGTGTTGGCTTGAATTCCGTATTTCAATCCATTGCGAAGGATTGAATCCTGGTTTTCATAAAAAGCCAAATTATCGTCTTTATTAACCTCTAGTAAAGCAAGCATAGGGTCTGAAGACATCATAACACCACGACGGAGTTGCGCTTGGCTGTCCATGGATTGTGGGTCCATTTGATCATCGCCTGAATGAATTTCATCAAATAAAGAGAGTTGTCCTGATTCTAAAATGAGGAAGGCGTGCAGAGTTTCTGGTGTAAAGGAGGTGATGAGATTCGTGAGTGTTGTTTCAATTCTTTCAAAATCAGAAGTACTAAAGTCGACACCTGTTTGGATGGAATTTGACATGATTTGTGATCGCACTTTCATGTCTGCCACCATATTCTTTAAACGCCAAAGGGTTAAGAATGTTTTGCGTTGGTCTCTTTCATGGAGACTTAAATGGAAATCTTCAAACAGCAAACGGAGCATTCTATTTTGATCGTAATAGTTTAATGTAATTTGTGAGCGAAAATCATTGAGGAGCTGATAAATCGTTCGCAGCTGTTCTGTGCTAAATTGACTGGTTCCCTGTGGAATATCTAAAGGTGTTGAATCATCAAATCTCTCAACCAATGTGATTGGGTGGTAAAAATTGTAATTGGTATCAAGGTTTGCGATAGGTTGTGAGAGAGTTTCTCTCACTTCAAAGACTTTTCTCATCAGTCCTTGAAATTGACTGACTACAGTGAGTAGGCTTGAAACTTTTGCTTCCCAGCGTCCATGATTTTCAATAAAACGGTTGAGTTTGGCTTCTCGACGGTAATCAATGGCATATTTGTAGTCTTTAAGAGCACTAAACAGTGGGAAACCAAATCTTTCCCGTGTTCTTGTCTCATAACATGTAAACTGTGGGCCACCGATAGAGCAAATCTCTTCTACATAGTTGCGTATTAACTTATTGTCTTCTTGGTAGGAGTCGAGAGGAGTGACAATGTCGGCAAAAGCATTCTTTAGAAGTCGTCGAGAATTCCAAGCGTGATAAATCGCTCGCATGTAAGGTTCAAGAATACGATCCGTCATTTCAATCATTGCATTGGCTATGATGAGGCTGCCGGTCATTCCAAGGCCAACAGGGTTAGTCCCAAGAACAGCAAGACCTACAAAACGGATCATGTTCACTGCTAAGCCAGAAATTACACTGGATACGCTGAGTGACATAACTGTTACTGCAATTTCGGATGTGGTTCCTCTTTCCGAATCAAAAAAGTATTGCTTGGCTTCAACACAGGGATGACTGTTCATTTGTTCATCAACAGCACCTGAGACGATGCTTTCAGCCTCTGGGTGTTCAAGTAATTCTTCCGTTGAATTGACATTTTCGCGACTCATGGAGTTGCGTATGCCATTTTTTATTTCAGCAAAACATTCTCTCATTTTAGGGGCATTCCAGGAAGAGGCGAGAGAGGTTTGTACAATCATACCGGCCCCCATGCCTAAGTGTTGAAGCATGGTACGAGAGATTCTTAAAACCTTTCTTGTACGAGCGGTAGCAAAGGTTCCATTGCTGTTTGTGCGAGAGAGAAGTCGATTGAGAAATCTTTTAAGAACCTTGTCACCTTGGCGATAAAACTCAAGGGAAGTAAAAGTCATGGCAATGATACCAAGGTTCATTCCAGGGTCTAAAACCATTTGTTGGGTTTCATCAAGACAGTTGGGTGTTTCCGCGTTGGCATGAATTGTAGGGAGTTGGGTCGCAAAACAATAGGCTAATTCGGTGGCGATCATGGAAGCTAAAAAGGAGACATACATTGTTCCATAGGCTCTCACTGTGTGAGTACGTCCATTAATTTCTACACGTTGCAGTCGTACTTCGCGAGGATGGTCCTCTTGGTATCGAATCTGCCGGCCATCCACTTCAATGGTTGTATCAATAGATGTGTTGTTGTGTTGCCCGTGAGCAAGCGAAGAAAAGATTAATATAATTAGAGATAGTATTCGAGCCATAATGTTTGAAAAGAAATGCAATTAAGGGGCCAATGAGTCAATCTTAATAACTTTTAAGAAAAATATTTCACTAAAGATATCAAGAGGATACGGAATCGGATCAATTACTCAGAAAAAGTAAAGAGAGCGGTGACATTTTTTGCCCCCAAGTCGTCTACATTTTTTTCAACCAATGGAGAACCCCGCAGCACGAAGTGCGAGGAGTGAGGCTCCATTGGTAACAGTCGAACAAAGTGAGACGGGGCCCAGCCGGCCAGAGGCGAGAGAACCTCTATGTATCCAAGGCATGAGTCTCTAATGGTCTAGGTGAAGTTATAAATTGAGAGTTTTAGTAGGAGTTTATAATTTTTGAGTGGAATTTTTCCAGGTGTTGAATCGCTCTTTGGGCAGTGAATTTATTTAAAGCCGTTTCTTTAGCTTGGATTGCGAGTTTAGTTCTGAGTTCATCGTCCTTAAGTAATTTCATTAAAGTTTCAGCAAGAGATGTGGAGTCTTGTGGCTTAAAGGTCATGCCATTTTTACCATTTGAAATGGTTTCAAGGGGCCCCCCTTCGGCAGGAGCGACAGGAACGCAACCAGCCATCATTCCTTCCACGAGAGTGAGGCCGAATGATTCAGGTATAATAGAGGAGTTGACGACAATATTAGAGACACTTAAAGCTTTTTCTGGTGAATTACAGTGGCCAGCAAAAATAACTGGTAAATGATGTTGTTTTACGATTTTGTTCATTGCATTCAGATATTCGGATCCTTTGAAAGCATCTCCCCAAATTACAACTCGAAGGCCTTCTAAAGAGTTACTTCTACTAATTTTGATAAGGGCCTCTAAGAGTATGTGCACACCCTTTTGCTTTTGAATTCGGCACAACATAGTAATGATTTTATCACTGGGAGGGAAGTGATGTTGGTCGGATAATTGAGTTCTAAAGTGATTGATATTTTCAGGGGAGAGTGTCATAGGGTCGGCTCCGAGTAATATTTTTTCAATGGGTGTTTTCCTCGGAATTAAAAAGCGTAGTGGATTTTCAAGTTTTCTTTGTTTTTGAGCGGTGTAATGGGAGTTTACAATTAAGCCTTGGTGGGGAAGAATGGCTGCCAATCGGTCCATCCATCCTGATACAGGGCCATGTTGAAACCATACATGGGGAATTTTCATTTGTTTGGATGGCCAGGCAGCAAATAAAGCGCCATAGGCCATTGTTGAATGAATTAATTTAAAGTTATGTTCATTGACAAGGTTCTTAATTTCTTGACTCACTTGTTTGCGGTCCGAGTGACTTTTTAAGTGAGGACGTGCTTTAAGAATGTGAACTCTTGCGCCCATTGCATTCATCTTTTTTTCAAGTGGACCAGTCTCAAATAAGAGATAGTGGTTTTGCACTTGATCACTTTGATGGTGAAAAGTTTGTTGTATAAAAGTTTCCGCTCCCCCTACGCCGACAGAAGGGCAAATGTAGAGGATCTTATCCATTAGTTTCGATCCCGAATATAGATAGCCGTTAAGATAGAGGTGAGAGTCAGTGAAATAACACTTATAAATGTTAATGTATCGCGATCAAAGAAGGGTTCATCTTGTGGAATGACAATGACATCGTTCGGTGAGAGGACAACATTGTGATGAGATGAGCCTTTGACCAACTCTTCCACATCCACTTTTATGATTTTATGTGAGTTTCCAAATTCCCTTTTTATTGTTACTTCATCTAAGAGTGCTCCTGTGGCAGGGCCTCCACCATAAGAGATAAGGGAGAGCAAGTCAGAATTGACTGGAATATGATGGATGCCAGGTCGATTGATAGCTCCCCATAAATTGACCTTCATCAGTATTGTTCCTGGTTGTTTACCAGAGGTGTACTCTGCGCCGCGATCAGTGCCAAGGTTTCCCAATTGGAAGTAACTGTTGGACTGCGCTTTAGCTTGCAACCCAAAAAAATGAAAACAGCTAAACAAGGCGATGATTCTGAATGTTTTTCTCATAAATTGATTATGAGGGGGGCAGTCAAATATAGCAAGAATTCAGAGGACTTAGATAAAGTGAGTAAGACTTAAGTAGAGCCTAATGTCTGATTCCAAATCAAATATATTGGTCCATCAGAAGGCTCTACAGCTCTCAAGGGATAGGGGCACTTCTTAGCTAATCAGTTTCTTCAAGAATTCATTTTCTTCTTCGGAATTTCTTTTAGCATAAGGTGGTTTTATATCATCTTTTGCTTTTAAAGTAGGGTAACCATAGTAGTGAATTTTAGAGTTACTAACTGTTGAGCGATTAATAATCCCATAGACCTCTTTATAAGACAGTTGTAAGAGTTCATTGTAAGATTCATAAAGATCTGTTTTTCTAGTCTTGTTATAGTTTGAAATAAGAATCGGAATATCAGAGTAGCTTGCAATAACAGCGGCATCAACAACGGCAAAAATAGGTGGAGTATCAATGAGTACATAATCATATCTTTCTGATAAGAACTCAATTAAAAGTCGAAACTTATTGTTTGATAGAAGTTCGGTGGATTCATCGCCAGTAAAGCCAGCAGGTAAAATATCTAAATTAGGGTGTTCATCTGTGATTAAGATGTCTTTTCGATCAATATTCATAGACATTAAGTCAGTGAGTCCTTTTCTAGAAGAGATTCCAAAAAAAGCCGATTGGGAAGGGCGTCTAAGATCTGCATCTACTATCACAACTTTTTTATCTAATTGCGCAAGACTGTATGCCAAGTTTGCTGTTACGAAAGATTTACCTTCATCATGGGTGGAGCTTGTTATAGATAAGACGAGGGACTTTTTCTTATTTTTATAGAGGTAAGATTCAAGGCGAGCGCGAATGTATTTAAACGCAACAGCCTCTATAGAATCAGGTTTATGTTTACAAATTAAATCCTTAGGAGAGCCAAACTGCACTTTCTTGGCACTCTTTTTTAAGGCACTTGTTTCTGTTTTTGGAATTTCTCCAAGAAATTCCATGCCACAATCATAGAGATCTTTTCTGCGTTTTACCTTAGGATCAATGGCTTCGATACTCAGGACGATCAAGAAGCCCAAAAAGATTGCGATAATACTGGAAAAGGTGAGTTTAGCTAAGAGTGAACCCTTAGGTGTTGCAAGGGAAGTTTTTGCTACCTGATCAATCTTAACTTTCTTTTTTGTGGATATTTTTTGAATCTCTAGGTCTTTTAATCTTTTTTCTAAGCTTGATAGCGTTTCCACTTCTATTTTAAATTGATTCTCTAACTGTAAGTAGTTTTGCTGAATGCTAGGCAATGTCTCAATTTCTTTTGCGAGTTCTTTTTTTGCAGTCTGTAGAGTTGTTACACGAGCCTTGATACCTTTTAATGTCTCTTCGGTCTCTAAAATTCTTAGTCTGACTCTGTCTGGATCGATCTCACCAATGGTGTTCTCGTTTTCAAGAGTAATTTTTTTAAGTCGTTGTACGGTTGTGTTGATTTCGCTATTTATTCTTTTTAAGCGCCAGTGGTCTTCCGAGAGTCCCTGTGAAAGATAAGTACTCTTTTCATTTTTTAGTTGGTCAATTTTTTTCTGAAGAATAAACGAGGTTTCAGCAGATGCGAAATCAGAATTAGAGACCTCATTATTAAATATTTTGTTTAACGACTGTTTTCTCTGTGTTTTCAAAAGTTTTAGAATTTTTTGATTTTCTTTCTCTTTTAATTTTGAGATTTGGATTTCAGAGTCAATGTTGTTAAGGCGAGTGGCTAAATTGTCAGAGGATTGCTCAGAGGAAATAATATTGTATTTCTGTTTAAACTCTATAAGTTTTTTATCCAATTCTCTAATAGCTAATTCTGTTTTACTTTTTTCGTTTTGAATAAAAGTCTCAATATCATGAATTTCAGAAATGGAATGGTCATTGGTTAGGTTTGTAAACTCAGTAGCTACAAGGTTTGCAATCACTCTGGAGGTAACTGGATCGAGAGTTTTGGCTTGTATTGTGATGAATGGAGAGTGGTACTCATACTGTATGGAAATGGTTCCTCTTAGAAAACTCGTGATACCTTCAATAGGAACAAGAAGCTCATCTTCTCGATCTTGAATCTCAGAGTTATTGAGGTCCTCGTCTTCAAAAAAATATTTTGTCCAGTACTGAAGGGAAAGTTTTGATTTTTTATGAGGAGCGATAAGGTTAAGTGAGTTGATTTCATCGCTAAACTTAATTTTTTGGGCCACATCCATAAAAAAGGAATCTGAAGATAAATAGTTAATGTACTTATCTAACCTTTGATTTTGGTTGTAGCTGGCATTTTTATTCAATAAAAACTCGGCCGCAGAGATCTCATCTTCAGGTTCAATGAATAAAATAGCAGAGGCTGTAAAGGTTTGAACTTTAAAAAAGTGGCCAAGAAAAGTGCCAGAACAAGCTAGGAAAACCGTTAGGATGAAAAAATGTTTTTTTTGTTTTAAAATGTTTAACAGGTTTTTCAATGCATATTGACGGTCTTCAAAATAAGGTTGACGTTTAATTAGCTCTGACTTTTTTTCACCATTCATGAACAGAAACCCTTTGTGCTATAGTATAGAAATAATATAACACTTTTTCGGCGCACAGCCTCTAAGACTTGAGACTAGAATCAAGGGCTAAATTACTGATCTTTATCTATATTGGCTTTTCCAAAGAAGACTTGTGACCTTAGTCGTAACGGATTCAATCTGAAAAGACAGGTTTTCACTAAGTTTTTCTTTGAATGACTTTTTTCCAGAGTAGGAAATTTCCAGGACTTCAAAGTCTTGAACCTTGTTCATCATGTAGTCATCACTGGTTCCAATCTCGTCAACAAGTAAAAGTTCAAGGGCTTGTTCCCCGTACCAATATTCCCCTGTGGCCACTTTATTGAGATCAAGTTGAGGCCTTTGTGTAATGACATGTTTTTTGAATAGTTCATGAACTTGCTCGATTTGCTCTTTGAACTTATCCATTTTTTGGTCAGTAATTTCGCCTAAAGGAGTCAAGGTTCTTTTGAATTCTCCGGCTGTAATTTCTAAATAATCAATGTCATTTTTCTTCAAAACTTTGTGAATGTTTGGAACCGAGGCGACAACACCGATTGAACCAATTATAGCAAAAGGGGCTGATACAATTCTATCAGCAATGGAAGCCATCATATAGCCACCACTAGCTGCTACTTTATCTACACAGACAGTCAGAGGGATAGAGCGATCCTTAATTCTTTGTAGCTGGCTGGCTGCTAAGCCATAGCCATGGACCATCCCACCAGGACTTTCTATCTTTATCATAACTTCGTCTTTGGATGTAGCCACACTGAGAATGGCAGAGATTTCATTGCGAAGTTGTTCGACGGCGGAGGCTTTTATATCTCCTTCAAAGTTTAGAACAAATAAGTTCTTCTTTTGTTCTTTATTTTTTGATTTCCCTTTTTCAGATTTCAAAGTTTTTTTAAGGGACTTTTTGTCTAGTGTTTGTTTTTGTATACCTAGGCTAAAATCCTTAATTTTTTTGTTGAACTTTTTAATTGTTAGCTCAGAATCATTTTTCCCCTTGCTCACTAATGAGGCAATAAAGGCTATGATAATAAGCAATGAAACAACAATAACGAGGCTTTGTAGGGCAAATTGAGCGATATTAACTATGAATTCTAACATATGTTCTCCAAGTCTTTTTTATAGGTCTGTTGGGGGAGAGAGGCAAGCCCTTTGTCATGAAAACATAAGCTTTTTCAGCCAATTGCCGATAAGATTGTAACTGTAAGGAGAATCAGTTGTCGTTTATTTTTCAATTCGTGATTTTAATATTTCTATCTCTCGCAATAGTAAGTCCATCCTGGGGCAGCGATGCTGGTGTAGACAAGCTAAAGCAAGAGGCCATTAAAAAAATGAAAGCCCGTCGCACTGGTTTTGAAAAATTCTTGCATCGCAGAGAGGAATGGGAAAGAAAACGTCTGAGTCGTGCTGACGAACAAAAAAAGATTAGAGCAAAACAAGCTAGGGAATTGGAACAAGCTCGTCGCAATTTTCATCGTCCCCAAGATAATTTTCCTCATCAAGCCTACAAAAAATTTATTAATCAACGTGATGAGCGAAGATTGAGCGCTGAAAAAGCGCGTAAGGCTTTTGGTAAAATGAGCAAAGAACTTAATAAAATTTATGAAGATAAAGAATATAAAATTGATGGAAATAAAGAGTATGACTTATAATGATATTTTAATCGTCAACTCTACTTTTAAACCCGTTACTTGAATTGGATTTCAACATGAGTTCGCAACTGCAGATGACTTTTTTATTGCTGATCATTTATCAGATTAAGCATTATATCGCTGATTTTCCACTACAGAGAGAATATATGTTAAAAAAGACCCGAGCCGAATGGGATTTTTTACTACCTCTTGCAACTCATTGTTTAGTTCATGCATCACTCACTCTTGTTATATGTCTCTATTTTAATTTTTCATTGTGGTGGCTTGCTATTTTGGATTTTGTTGTTCATTTTATCTTAGATCGTCTTAAATCTGGTCCTCGATACTTGGGGCGATTTAACGACCTAAAAACCTCGGGCTTTTGGAATGTTTTAGGTTTGGACCAAATGTTACATCATCTGACTCATATTTACATTATATATATTCTGGTAAGTTATTCTTAAAAAAAACCTTACTTGGTTTACTTTATTGTTAGCTTTGATTGTATCAAATTGAAAATACAACTGTCTTATTATTTCTCAATGATTTTGTTTAAGTTGTTTTAATATTAAAAATTTTTATAATGTGAGTAATTCTTCTGAACTCGCTTTAATCTTCAGGAAAAGTTCCGAAATATCTATGAGTTATTTATGTTTTGAATTTAATTAAAGTTCATTTCTTATAAAAGTAAGGAGTTTAATGTGAAGTTTGTCCGTATTTTGAAGAATGTTTCCGTTTTGATGCTCGCTTTATTTGTATTTGCTGCTTGTGAGGAAGAAGAAAACAAAGATCAGCCCAGTGAGGTTGGAGGAATGGCTTGTACTTATTACGTCGATCAGACCACCTATGCTTACTTTGAGTGTACTGATTTTACAGAGTCTGATTACAGTTTAGCTGAGTTTCAAGCGGTTTGTTCACAGCAAAATTCGGGACAAGTTTCTGTTAGTTGTGCAGAGTCCTATGTGTTTGAGTCTCGAACTTATCCATCGACAGGTTCTTGTGCCTATTCGAGTGGTGGCACTGATCTCGAGAGTCGTTGGTATTATGTTGTTGAGGGTAATGGACCTTCTGAAACGGCAATATGTACGACGTTATCTGGAACCTTTACTGCCGACTAAGCAAAATTGAAAACAGAGCTTGTTGGAATAGAAAGTCTAACAAGCTTTTTTTATTCACTTTCATTATAGACTTTCTTGGTCTTTACGAACACCTGATTTAGAATTTCGTGTATTTTGTGTGGAGTCTGTTCTAGCTTTGGTATAGCTTTGTTTGTTTAATCTTTAAGAGTCTCTTTTGAATTTGAATTAATAGGCAGACAGTGGTTAAGTTGAGTGCTAAAAGACTGGTGTTGTACCGTGTAACATAATGCGAGAGTGCTGATGCCAGAATTGCCAGAAGTTGAAACCGTTCAGCGAGGTTTAAGTCGAGTTATTGATTTCAATTCGACCACTATTGTAAATGTGGAGCTCAGTGATAAACCTTTAAGAGTTTTTCCAGACAAAAAGTTATTGCTAAAATTGTCAGGTCAAAAGATTCGCCTGATTGTTAGAAAAGCCAAATACCTACTTTTTCATTTAGATGATTGGGTCTTACTTTCTCATCTGGGGATGACAGGATCCTGGCGAATGGCAAAAGACCAACAAAAACATGATCATATCAAGATATATTTAAGTGATGGTCGAGTGTTGACCTATCAAGATCCAAGGCGCTTTGGAATGTTTGATATTCTCAATATAAAGAATTGGGAGGAGAGTCCAATGCTCACAAAGCTGGGTCTTGACCCAGTTCTTGATTCCACTTTTCGTGCTGAAAACCTGTTACAAATATTTAAGAAAAGTCATGTGCCAATTAAAGTCAGTTTAATGAATCAAAAGTACATCGTCGGTGTTGGCAATATTTATGCGAGTGAAGCTTTGTATTTAGCGGGGATTCACCCTCTACGAGCGTCTTGTTCTTTGTTGATAGAAGAATGGAGGCTTTTGATTGAAGCTGTAAGGCATGTCTTGTTTGAAGCTATATTTCTTGGGGGCTCAACCATTCAAAGTTATAAGAACTCTTCTGGAGAATCGGGAGGGCATCAGAGTCTTCACTTTGTCTACGGGAAATCGGGTTTACCCTGTGTTTATTGTAAAAAAACTATTGAAAACCAAGCTATCGTCGGGAGAAATAGTTTTTGGTGTTCTAGCTGCCAGGAGATGTAGTAAAATGTTTTGGAAGGGGAGAAAAGTGCGAAATATTTTAGAAAAACGTTTGCCTGAGTTAATTGAGTTAGAGTCTTTGATAGAAAAATTAGGTTCGAGAGCGAGGGTTAAAGTTTTAGCTGAAATCCCTTACGAGGGTTACGTTTTCCCCATTTATTCAATCGAAATAGGAACTGAAGATAAAACCGCTCCTTGTTTTTCCATGGTGGGAGGAGTGCATGGGTTAGAGAGGATTGGTTCGATGGTTGTTTTGTCAACCCTCAGAACAGTTATTGAACTTCTGAGTTGGGACCAAACTTTTAAAGACCGACTTAAAGAGTCTCGTCTTGTTTTTGTTCCTATATTAAATCCGGTAGGAATGTTCCGTCGTTCAAGGTCTAATGGTAATAATGTTGATTTGATGAGGAATGCTCCCGTCTTTTCGGAAGAGGCCACTCGATTCCTTTATGGTGGACATAGACTTTCTCCTAAAATTCCTTTTTACCGTGGTGCTTTAACTGATGGAATGGAGAAAGAGAATCAAGTCTTATATGACTTTTTAAAAGAGCAGGTTTTACCATCGCGTTTATCTATTTGTCTTGATGTTCATTCAGGCTTTGGCTCGGTGGACCGACTGTGGTTCCCCTACGCGCGCACTAAAAAGCCTTTTCCCTATTTTGTGGAAGCCTATGCTTTTAGGGAGCTATTGAATAAAACTTATCCCAATCATGTTTATGCTGTTGAACCGCAATCTATTCAATATACGACTCATGGTGATTTTTGGGATTATGTTTTTGATAATCATCTTAATAACAAGAAGAATGAATTCTTTTTACCATTGACTCTTGAGCTGGGTTCATGGAAATGGGTTAAGAAAAATCCTAAACAAATTTTTGGTGCGATAGGAGTTTTTAATCCCATTCTTCCTCATAGGCAAGCCAGAGTTTTAAGGGACCAGAAAACATTTATGGATTTCTTGCACCGAGCTGTGTTGTCCCATGACTGGATTAAGTTTTCTGAGCAACAAAGGCAAATATGGAAGTATGAAGCTTTGAATCTCTGGTATTCTGGAGTCAAAGATGTTGCCAGTTGATTTTGTTCTGATAAGAGGTCTTGCGAGGGAATCTCGGCATTGGGGAGACTTTATCTCTTCACTCGAAAAACAAGACTACTGTCGTTCAGTAACTTGTATTGATCTTCCTGGTTTTGGTGAATTCAACCAAATTTCAAGTCCGTTAAGTATTGAGGCCATTGCAGACTTTGCTTATTCGCAAATAAAGAAAAATCAATCCGAGCGAAAAGTTTTAGTATCCGTTTCTCTAGGGGCTATGGTTTCGGCGGAATTACTTTCTAGGCATGATCATCTGTTTATGAAAGCTTTTCTAATGAATACCAGTTTTTCCAACCTCTCTCCCTTTTATCACCGCATGCAGTTGCAATCCCTGCAACACTTTTTGGGAGCAGCTAAAGCGGGACAAGATGCCGAAAAGAGAGAAGCTGAAATTGTTAAAATGATTTCCAATTCTCCGGATAAGTTGGATAAAATTTCAAAAGAATGGGCTCGTGTCTTTAAAGATAAACCTTTTTCCTTATTCAACGTTTTTCGACAGCTTCTGGCTGCTTCGCGCTACAAAATAAAAAAAGAGCCTCCGAAAACACCAATCGTTGTTTTACGCTCCCTTGGTGATCGTATGGTCAATCCTTCTTGCTCTGAGGAGTTCTCGCAATTTTGGAATTTAAAACTTTTATCTCATCCATGGGCAGGGCATGATTTGTGTATTGATGATGAGTCATGGGTTCTTGATTGTATAAGGCGTGAGCTCACAGAAATTAAGAATTAAAGAAAGCCTGTGTTAAGTATGTTCTTCCGTTTGTACTTCTTGAGCAGGTTGTCCCATCAAGTCGTTCAAGCTTAGTTGAGTCAGGCGAGACAGTCCACGTAAGCAATAATAAAATAAACTTGTTGTGATAATCATTAGTGGAAGCGCGATAACGATATAACCCATCCAAGTCATATCGGCGATTTGTGTATTTAGAATTTCGGCTTTTTCATTTTCATTTAGATGTGATGGAATATTTTTAAAGATTCGGATCGCAAGAACAAAGTTGAGTAAAGCACTTAGGAAAAAAGTGGCTGAGAAAAACAATGTACACTTTTTGATGAGTTGTTTGTATTTTTCTTCATTGCCGAACTCGATCAGTCTTGCTTGGATAATATCCATAGCGAAAATTCCAGGTTGATTGAGGAAAAATGAAAATAAAGGCTTTTTTGAAAAGCTTGAAAAAAAGACAAAGATTCCAATGAGAGTGGGAAAGCTGGCTTCTTTTACGGCGAACCAAAATCCAGAGAGTCTCATCAGGGCAAAGCCACCCGTTAATCCGACATTGAGCAGTCCAAGTAAAGAAAGCCAATTAATCTTCTTTTCAGTGATAAATCCATAAATTCCATGGAAGAGGGGGAGAGATATGGCGATTAATAGCGCATAAAGAGGTCCGTTTTCTCCTAGGTAGGGAGAAAGTTTATTTAAAATAGCGACAGGTAAAACAATGTCGATAATTAAATTGAGCCAGACTTTGTTGGGCGATTGATTTGGCCGTTTGTCCATAGACTCAATTGTATGAGGCTTAGCTGTCTGGAGTCAATTAAGGTATACTCTTTTTATGTGTAGAATGTTTGGATTTCGTTCAATTTTACAAAGTGGAGTGCATAAAAGCCTTTTGGATGCTGATAATGCGATCATTCAGCAGAGTAAAAGACATCCTGATGGCTGGGGTGTGGCATATTACAACATGAACAGTCCTCATTTGATTAAAATTGATAATCAGGCGCGAGAATGTAAAATCTTTGAGAAGGTTTCTGGTCTTGTTTCATCAAATACTGTCGTCGCCCATATTAGAAAGTCAACGGTTGGTTTGGTGGGGCCCTTAAACACCCATCCCTTTCAGTTTGGTCCGTGGGTTTTCGCTCATAACGGAAATATAGAAAATTTTGAAGTGCATCGAAGAACCCTACTTGAAAAGATTAATAAGAATTTACGAAAATATATTTTAGGCGACACAGACAGTGAGCACCTTTTTTATTTCTTACTTACTTTAATTGAAAAACGTGGTTTTTTAGAAAAGCAAAACCATGATTTTGTCTTTCAGGAAATTGTTCAAGAGTTTGTTGTGGAGCTAAAAAGTATTGTTGGAGAGATAACAGACTCATCAGGTGATTACGATAAAAATTATCTAACCTTTATTTTAACCAACGGTCATTTGATGTTTGCTTTGCAAGGAGGACAACCTTTGTTCTTTAGTACGCACAAGTCAAAATGTTCAGAAAGGAATTCTTGTGCTTTTTATGGTGGCGTCTGTGAGAAAAAAGCACAAAGTGGCGAAAAAGTTCATCATTTATTATTAAGCTCGGAAGTGATTAAGAATGAAAATATCTGGACGGCATTGAGTTTCGGCGAATGTATTGGAGTTGATTCCAAATTTAACCTTACACAGGATAAAATTACCATATAACTTTTTTTAGTGCTGTTAAGAATGAGTTGTGATAATTTCTAAGCGCAATGAAGTTACTAGTCAGTATAATTCCAGGCATAGGAATCGCTTGTTCCTTATTTTTATTTTTAATTTGTGTCACACAAATTTCTATTTATAAAAAGACCCAATATCAACGCTCTATAATGATTGCTTGTTTTAGTTTTTTTGCGGGTCTCTTTTCGCTAGAGCAATTTTTTGTACAGTCTCGTTTGTTCCATCCTGAGTTTGTGCATTATTATATTATGTTTTCCTCTATTTCTGTTTGTTTATCCTATTATTTTTATTTTCGTTCTCTAAGCTTTTTTGTAGCGATACCGAAATGGATTTATAAGATTTGCTTAGGATTATTACTAAGCCTTGCGTTTCTCGCTTTTTTAGGTCTTCCAAGTCGTCTCGTTTTAGACTGGAATCTTTACTTTGATCCAAGCCGTTTATTTGAAAATAAAAATTACTTTATTAATTCTTACACCAGTCGAATTGGTGCGCCAGTCGCTTATATTAGTTGGATTCTGACGATTTCTTCTTGTGTGATGTCCTTTGGGGCTCTTATTTTATTAAAGATTGTGATGAAATCTTCTCGTGATGTTTTTTTTATTATCGGGTTAATATTGAGCGTGTTGGCTTCTTTAGTGGAAAATATGCCTCTGCCCTTTACATTTGATTATTTTGTTCCATTGATTTTTGTTTCTAATCTCTTTGAAGCTTTCAGAATGAATAATCTGACTCTTGAAGAGTATTTTATTGAAATGAATGAAAAAGAAGAGGTTCAAGTTCCTAAAGAGGAGAGCTCAAAAGAAAAGTATCAGAATTCTAATTTGAGTGAAGATAGGTTAGAAAGTTTAGCAATCAGTGTGACTAATGTTTTAAAAAATGAAATGCTTTTCAAGCATCCTAATTTAAATTCGGCAGAACTGGCTCGTAAGGTTGGGATACCAACTTATCAGCTTTCTCAAGTTATAAATATTGGTTTAAATACTACTTTTTTTGAGCTGATTAGTTATTATAGAATAGAGTATGTGAAGACCTTACTGAGTCAGGAAGATCAAGATAAGAAAATTATTGAACTTGCTTATGAGGCTGGCTTTAATAGTAAGTCGGCATTTAATACAGCTTTTAAAAAGCAAACCGGTATGACTCCTTCGCGCTTTAAAAAGCAAAACATATTGAATTCTTAGAAACTATAGAAATATTATAATGTCTTTTGATTAATGATTGCCGGTCCACTGTCAAATCTATTGACAGTAAATAATTGACATTAAATGAATTATTACACTCTCCATTGTTGGATCTAACCTATAGCCGTATAAGATCTCCATGGGAAAACGGATCGTATTTTTAGTGTTATGTTGTTTGGTTCTACAGGGCTGTAATAGAAGTCAAGACGGCTCTGAAACTGTTGAACAGGCTCAAGAGCTTAGTGCAAATGATTTGGCTTTTCTGATGCCACTTGAGAGTGATCGTAATATTCCTCGGCAGGTGGTGGCTGTCGCCGATCCTGATTATGGAATTTTATCTGAAGGTAACTTTAGAGAAATTATTGCGACATCAAGAAGGCAAGCTGTTTTTGTTGACAATAATATCGCAAATTCTAATAACTGGCTGCTGGTTTCTTTTCGTTACTCTCCTTGTATTCATTTTGTGGGTGAAGAACAGGCTTGTAAGGAGCAAATTCGCTTTGTGTTTCAACCTATTGAGAGAGGTAATGAAGGCCTTAGCTTTAGAGACTATGCAATGCATGTCGTCTATGAGTATAAAGGCACAAGTCAGCCTGAAAATTCAGATGTGTTGGCCTCTTTTAGAGCGCTTAATCTTTTAAGTGGTGGTTTGAATGAGGATCAACCTTTGCAACCTCATCCTGTTCTTAAAAATCCTAATTTTAATTCGACTTATTTTGAGTTTATTAAGAATTCAATTATTGCAAAATATGTAAAGACTCAAAAACCTAAAGTGGTTACTTTTATGGGCTTGGGAGTGGATCAGTCTGGAAACTTAAATCGAGGTCTCTGGCACTTTTTTGCGGGGCAGGTGAATAGTGGTGGTTTGTGGCAACTGCATAATCTACCTACTGGTGGTACGGAGAGAGTTGTCGACTTAGGTTTCTTTAACAATGGTAGTTTGTCGACTAATCTCTCTCAATCAAGAGAGGTTCAGTTTAATCTTTTTGAAGGTAATAACGTTAACAATCCGACATTGCATACTAATATTTTTAATCCTATTTCGACAAATGATCACAACACGGATTGTGCGAGTTGCCACGTGACAGATAATCAAATTTTTAGAAGAAATGCTGTGTTACAAACCAGCCAAAACTCTCAATTTTCCAACAGTTTCTTTGATCAGATTGATAGAATTGGAAGGATTTCAGAAGTTCTGGTCGATAATCGTTATCGAGGTGGTCATAGTGTGCCAGATGAAATTGTCACACGTATATTTGGATATATGAATGCGGAGCCTGTAATATCTCAACGAATGGTAAATTCAAATGCTTTTGCTGTGAAGTCGGCAAATAATTTGGCAGGACTCACTATTCCCCGCCGTCAGTGTCACACTCAGCAAGAAAGGCAACAAGTGAGTCAATGTCTTCTTTCGGGAAATATTAGGGAAACCCTACGTGGTTGTATTGAAAGATTTTGTACAAGTGGTCCTTCTGATGGTGATGATATTCAGTTTGGTGATTAGAACTTTTAGTGTAACATAACAATTTATAGCCAATTTTAGTTCAACCATTAAAACGCTTCAAGAAAGAAGCGTTTTTTATTTTAGGTCTTATTAAATTAGTCATCTCCCTACAACTGTTTTAGCGAGAAAAATCAGCGTACATAAGGCTTCCACCATTAATCAAAGAAACAACATCATCTTTTACGCTCCAGGCGAGAGCAAAGCAGCCCCAGCTTCTTCCTGGAATAACATTAGCTTCTCTAACATAGTCAGACCCATGGATGACGATAGCGCGTGATCGTACTCGTGAGTTGGTTGAAGATAATCCATCCAGTCTGATAGAGCGTCCATATTTTCCGTAATAGATTTCTGAGACTTTATAAAATCCTTTAGAGCTTTGGTGTGAGTTATTAATATTGCTAACACTTTCTACGAAACCATCATTGTCGCGATCGCTCCCGCTCCCATGAGCGGTTCTTACGGACATAACTTGACCGGAAGACATATTGATTATGAAAAACCTTTGGTAATTGGAGCGAGCGGAAAAATCGACCACAGTGATATAGTTGCGGTTAGCAAAGGCTTGTTTGTTTTTTTCAAAATAGTTGAGTGCTCGAGTCAGTAAGTTTTGTGGAACTTGATTGTAGGGATCGATGTGATTGTATTGTCTTAAAACCTCGGTGTTGTTTAAGTCGAGAGACTCTTCGGCTCTCCAGCTTTTATTTTTTTGGAAATCATTGAGGAGCTGCTTTTCAATCGCCTCAATCTCTTCAGGACGTTGGATATCTTCAATGTTTGGTTCAATATCGGGAAGTTGGGCAATGTCGTTTCCATAAGCGCTGGAGAAGAATGAAGTTAATAGAATAATAGAGATAATAAATTTCATGTTGTCCTACCTTTGGCTGTTAATTTTTCATCGGTTGTGGGCGAGGGTAGAGCAATGGTCTGAAGTCTCATTTTGACTGGCTGGCGCTATCCCTTGGACTTGAAAAATAAGACGCAAGTGGGGTTTTTTGTTTATTTTTTTAAACAAAAAGCTGTGATGTAGAGTAATGAGAGCTTAACTGAACGGCATTAGTGGCGAGTGGTCTTGCTGATTAAAGGTGCACAAATCTACACGACTCTTGCAAATCTGGTTGAAGTAGAAAGAGAGGGGGAGGAATAGAATAATATTTGTTAACTTAGGAGTTTGATATGACTAGAATCAGTAGAGTGAATAAATTTTACAATAATCAGAAGCACAGTCTTATGCATCCTAGATGGACTTTAGATCTGTATGAAGAAGTAGAAGTTCCTCATGGTAGTGAAAGTTTTTCCGAGATATTGAAAAGCAAAATGTAGTGATGACTGGACTTTTATTTCGTATTTTTTCTTCAAATTTGTTAGTTGAATCTTGCAGTTGGGAAGATTCTTTTATACCTTAGTAAATATTGTTACGTTTATTGATCTATCTCTTATTGTTGTTATTAGTTGGTTGTCAGTCGGCTCCGCCAGATGATCTTACGCCCAATCAATTGCGTATGATTCAGCAGGAAATTGAACAGGCGAGATCAGAAATATCTCAAGATGTGGCTCTCACTATCAGGAATGAAATCATGCCTGAGTTACGAGAAATTCAACTTGGTAGCAAAAAACTAAAATCCAGAGATCAGCAATCCCTCAAAAAGAAAGTCTTTAAAAAAATTGTTATAGGTCGTGTTGAATGGATTACGGCTGTTGCTCCGGATGTGAGTTTTCGAGCGCGTATTGATACAGGCGCTCAAACTTGTTCCATCCACGCTGAGAAAATCACTGAAAAAAGTATCGATGGAGAGAGACACGTCGAGTTCACGACTTTGGATGAATCAGGTAAACCTCATCGCTTCTTGAAAAAAGTAGTTGAAATGACAAAAGTTAAAGGCACTTCTGGGGTGGCTGAAAAACGGTATGTGGTTAAAATGACATTGCTGTTTGGGAAGCGGGAACTAGAAGTCAATGTCAACTTGAATAACAGAAAAAACTTAAGGCATAGGTTTTTAGTGGGTAGAAACTTATTGCTTGGTGATTATATTGTTGATGTGTCCCAATCTCGATTGCTAGGAGATAAGCAGTGAAGCGATTGAAGACGGTGCTCATTTTTTTATGTCTGTTTGTTCCTATTGCCAGTTTGATTTATAAAACTCAATTTTTAGGATTAAGACTTATCCCTAAAAAAGCAACAACCTTCTGGAAAGTGGAAATGTCCCTTAATTGGGATAATATCCAGCGAGTTGATAGCCAGGAGGTGGAGCCTCCCTATGTTTTGCCGATTCCCCACTCATTACCCTCCCAAGAAGTAATCTCTGTCACTTTGAATGGTAAAGAGATTTCGAGTCAAAAAGATCATATGACCTCTTCAATCCTCCAATTTGGTAAGGATGGAGGAGGCAATCAGACCACATCAATGCATTTTGATGTTAACACAGAGTTTTATGACTACATGAGCGCTCGTGATCCCGACTCTCGATTGGATTACGAAGATCGAATGCGTTATCTGACTATGGATAACTTTGATGAAGAAACTTTGGGACTTCTTAAAAAGCTATCGGACACTCTCGTTTTCAATAGCGATAGTGCAGAAGCTAAATTAGAAAAATTCTTTTTTTATCTTGCAGATGAAATCATTCTTAAAAAAGAACCCCACACCGTAAAAGATGTTATTGAACTTGCGAGCGGTAGTTATTTAGCACAAGCTCAAACGATGATGGGACTCGCTCGACTCAATGGTATACCATCTCGCATTGCTTTCGGAATTCAAATTCTCGATAATAAAGTGGGGGAGAAAATCAAATACTCTCGTATGTTTTTCACTGAGGCCTTTTTAAATGGCCAGTGGATTCCTCTTTTTCCAGAAAAAAGATTGATGGGGAAAGTGACTGGTAATCAGATTGTCGTTCACCGAGATACCGAAAATTTTGCAAATTTTTTGGAGAGAAGAGATCTGTTAAAAATTCTCTTGGATCCGGTTAAATTTGATCCTATGAGTTCAAAAGAGCAATTGCAGAACTTAAACGAAGTGAGTTCTTTTTGGTCTGTTTTTTCTCTCCATCGTTTTTCTCTTTCGATACAATCCATCTTTTTAGGGATTGTGCTTATTCCCTTTGGGACTGTGGTTTTATCTTTTGCGCGAGTATTTGTGGGAATCACCACTTTTGGTATTTTTATGCCAATTCTTTTAACTTTATTCTTTTTACAAACCTCTTTTGTTTTTGGTTTTACCTTTTTGTTTTTGGTAGTGATTGTGGGCTTGATGCAAAGGGCTCTTTTGGATCGCTTTTATCTCTTGGCTGTCCCTCGGCTATCCATTCTATTGGCTATTGTTATTCTGCTTTATATTTTATTTGCCATAGCGGCTGATTCTTGGGGAATACTAGCGATTAACAATAAAACTCTTAACTACTTTCCTATTGTTATTATTACGGTTTTTATTGAGAGATTTAGTATCTATTATATCGAGGAAGGTGCTAAAAACACCCTTAAGACCTCGCTGGGAACATTCGCTGTGGCCACAGTTTGTTATTATCTATTAGCTTTTAAATGGTTAAAGGTTTTCCTTTTCAATAATCCTGAGATGTTGTTACTCGCGGTAGGTCTCAATCTGATTATAGGAAGCTATAGAGGTTTTAGGCTTTTTGAATTGTTTCGCTTTGCGGAGTTAAAAGAAGGTCAAGATGGTAATCTTTCGTGAGCTTGCTAAGGCAGGGGTACTAGGAAACAATCGCAGGATTCGTGACTTTATCCTTCCTTATAATAATAAAAGTGATTACCCTTTAGTGGATGATAAGTTCTTAACGAGTCAATTGTTGTTGTCTAAAGGTATTCCTCATCCCAAAACCCGTGGGCTTATTCAGGTTATTAGTGATACTAAGCACCTACACTCTCAGCTAAAAAATATTGATGAGTTTGTTGTTAAGCCTGCTAAAGGTGCCATGGGTAATGGTATCGTTATTGTCGAGAAAGTGGATTGGGACGAATCTAAAAAGAAAACAAAGATAGTCACCACTAGACAGGCTTCAATGTCTTATGATGAGTTTGTTTATTATATATCAATGATCTTAAGTGGTGTTTTTTCGCTATCAGGTCAAATGGATCGGGCTCTTTTTCAAGAAAAATTAGTCATTCATCCTTTTTTCAAAGATATTAGTTATCGCGGAATTCCTGATGTACGAGTGATTTTATTTAGAGGCTTTCCTGTGATGGCTATGGTCAGACTGCCAACAGAGTCTTCAGGGGGGCGAGGAAATCTTCATCAGGGCGCTGTAGGTTGTGGAATTAACTTGCTGGATGGGTCTATCATTGGAGCCATGCAGGACAATAAGAGAATATCCAGGCATCCTGATTGCGGAGAGCAAGAGTTGATCGGACTTAAGATCCCTATGTGGAAAGAAGTACTCGCGGTCGCGGCTCAGTGCTCTGGTTTAGCTCGTATTCAATATCTTGGAGTGGATATAGTTATAGATCCTATACGAGGGCCCTTGGTTTTAGAGATGAATGCTCGACCAGGTCTTTCAATACAAATCGCTAATGGAAAAGGTTTGCTGCCACGTTTACAAAAAGTAGCACTGGTGGATACTAAAAACATGAGTGAAGAAGATAAAATCCAATTTTCCCTGGAGAACTTTGGATCTTATTAAATCTTTTGATTGTTTCTGAGGTTTGTGAAAAAGCTTAAACAACTGAAGCAAAAATAATGGATGTCATGTTCTTCTTTTTTCTATATTGTTTAACAATGAAAATACTTAAGTACGTTTTAGTTATTTTATTTATTAGTTCTTGTTCAACGACACCCACAGGGAGAAAGAGATTAACTTTGCTTCCTGAGAATCAGATGAATCAAATGGGTGATACGGCTTATGCTGAAATGATAAAAAAACAGCCTACATTATCGAAAAGTTCTTCTCAGTATAAAAGAGTTCATTGTCTCTCGGTGGCGTTGCTAAAAGCTATGGGAGAGGATCCGCAAAATTGGGACATCAATGTCTTTAAAGATGATGAGCCCAATGCCTTTGCTCTTCCAGGGAATAACTTTGGAGTTCATACAGGAATGATTGATTTAGTCGATAATAACAGTCAGCTTGCGGCCGTTATTGGTCACGAAATAGGTCATGTACTCGCTAAGCATGGTAATGAGCGAGCCTCTCAACAATTGGCTGTGCAGGGAGGGATGGTTTTAGCTCAACTGTATCTTGGGCAAGATTCAAACACTGACAAAATTCTTTTGGGAGCCATGGGATTAGGAGCACAGGTTGGTATTTTGTTGCCATTTAGTCGAAAGCAAGAGTCCGAGGCTGATGAGCTGGGATTAAAATATATGTCGGAAGCTGGTTTTGATCCAGCTCAGGCGCCACAGCTTTGGAAAAAAATGGCACAGAAAGGAAGTGGTCCCCCTGAGTTTTTATCGACCCATCCAAGCCCTGAGACTCGTATCAATAAGCTGAGTGAATTAGCACCACGCTATAAAGATATTTATTTGTCGCAAAAGTCCAAAAATAATTGTGGGTCTTAAACTAAGAACCTATTGGCGGGAGGTTCCAGCAAAGGACTTTGGAGAGACGTAGGCTAAGGCGGTCTCTTGACCTTTTGTCAGCCATAAAGAGGCAATTTTAGCAGTGGCTTTTGCTGCGGCCTGTGACGAGCCTGTGAGGTGACCAAAGCGATTTCCGGGGAGGGATGAATATATATTTTCACCTGGGAAATAAAAATTTCTTTTACCGTTATTAATGTTACTAGTCTCAAGACGTTGGCCTTGAGAGTTTGTTCCAACAATAGAGATAATATTATCCAAAGGATATGCCGCTGGATAGAATTGGTAACTGGGTTCTGTGGTGGATTTGTTGCCGGCTGCTGCGATAACAAGGATTCCTTTTTTCTGGGCGAGTTCAAATAGTTCAAGTTCTTTTAGGCTGGCTTGTGGTCCGCCTGCAGAAATATGTATAATTTGAACGTTTTGGTCTATGGCTCTTTTAATGGCTGTAGCAAAAGAATTTGTAAGTTGTTTGTCGTTGTTTTTCTCATCAAAAAAACGAATGGGCACAATTTCTAAGTACTGGTCTAGGTGTTTTTTTCTGAGTCCACTGACGATAATTCCAGCGATATGGGTTCCATGTCCTGATTGGTCCAATCCATCAAAGAGGGAGGGGAGCCGAATATATGTTTGAAGAAGGGGGTGTTCAAAATCGCAACCTGTATCAATCACTGCTATTTTAAGCTTTTGAGTGGATTTTGATTGAGCCTGTGCAGTCTCCCAAGGAGAGGCAGTGAAAATTAGTGTGAGCAAGAAAATAAAAAGAAGACGGTAAATCACGTCTTAAAGAATAAGATAATTTTTAAAAAATATCCACCGAATGTGTAAGAAACTTCACAAAGGGTTGGGGCTTGTTCCTATTTTACTGAGTTTATCCTCCAAGCAAGTTTGAAACACTTCGGCTTTGCTCACGGCCTCTATTGGATCTGAAAGGGTCTGGAAAAACAATCTATGGATTGCTAGAAATAAAGAAGGTGTAAGAACTTTTTATACCCATCCTTACACCTTTTTATTGTTATGATACTTTAGTCCATATCTTCATTGTTCGGATAAACTTCATCATTATTTTCATTTTCCATTTTATCCTTGAAGTTACGGTTATCAATTTCAGTATCCATTGGTTCGGAGTTTACACTGGCAGGCTTTCTCGTTTGAGATTGAGTGGTGTCCGTTGTATTCTGGTCGGGAGTATTAAGTCCTAAAGCCTGTAGAGTGTTAGTGTCTAAAGTTCCACTTGCGACGAGGTTGTTTTCAAGTTGAAACATTTTAATGGCTTTTGTGGTTTGTTTTCCTTGAATTCCATCCACGCTAACAGAATATCCATTGTCGTTAAGGTTTTGCTGAACGTTCCTAATTTGCTTTTTAGAGAGATTCATTTTTTTACTTTTTTGCTGTTGATTTTGTTGAGAGGTGTTCACTGTATTAAATTGATTCTGACTTTGAAAACTTT
This sequence comes from Bdellovibrionales bacterium, assembly GCA_964229765.1. Taxonomy (GTDB): domain Bacteria; phylum Bdellovibrionota; class Bdellovibrionia; order Bdellovibrionales; family JAGQZY01; genus JAGQZY01. The sequence continues at coordinate 105,744 of CAXREJ010000053.1, forward strand.
CAGCCATTAAGGCGTTGGAAAAAAGCAAAGTCACTGAAGCTGTGATTAATAGTTTAATTAAAGACATTTTAACCTCCTAAAGGTTTATAGCAGTCTCTTTTGCAAGAGATCGTTTTAGGAGAAGATAAACTACCTCTCCCCCCATTTATGAATTCAATCATATAGGATAATGAGAATATTGAATGATGGATTGATGATGTAAATGTGTAGTTTTTTAAAAGACAAAATGGCCGGTTGTTAACGGCCGTGCATGCGGGAGTTTAGGTCTTCAATTTTTGAAGTGAGATTCTTATAAAAGTCATAACGACCTAATATAAAGCGCAATAAATAACGGTCTATTATTTGTACGATCTTGAATCCCACTAAGAAAGTCAATAATACAGCAATTAAAAAAATAATTACTTTTTGAGTCCCTTGTTGATCTTCCAAGAAGTACAGTCCTGGAGTGTTCATGCCAAAAAAGCCGACGATAAGGTTGAGTGGCAAAAAGATACCAGAAATAACAGTGAGGCTAAGAAGAGTTTTATTAAGTCGATCGGCTTTAATGGATTCAAAATAGTTATAAACTCCATCGAGTCGCCCCATTAGAGTCGTAATATTGGAGATTTGAAAACTAATGTTTTCTTCAACATCTTTGTATTCGTCCCACCAGTCGCCAAATGATCCTTCCATTGTTTTAAAGAACTCTCTATAGACAATGGAGTTGCGATAATAGTAGTTTTCAAGTTTAGCGAGAACTCTTTTTAGGTCAAACCACAAGTCCATAAAATACTCTGGAGCTGAGCGAGTGTATAGATAATCTTCCAGATTCTCGACCCCAGATGAGTAGGTGGCGATAATCTTTTGATTATCAGAGTAGATTGTTTCAATTTTTCTTAAAAGACCTTCGTAACCATCCTCTATTTTGATGGTTTGGTTTGTTTGAGCATCGAATTGATAAATTTGATTGTCTTTTGGGACAATAATAAAAGTGTCTGTTGGAAAGCTAAGATTTTTTCCTGATAGAATAATTTTCCTAATGATAAAAAGCTTGAATCCCCCATAATCTTCAAAAAGTGATGTTTTTGAGTTGTCGATGAGGCTTTTTACTTCCTCTAAACTATGGGGGATGATTTTATCAAGCATTCAAATCCTTTAGAAAATGTAACCTAGGCGAGCAAAGGTGAAGTTGATGTAAGAAGATTCACCAAAACGATCGGCAGCATCTTGAACATCACGATAAGCTGGATCTGTTGTCGGAACACCTGGAGCTGTTATCGTTGTGTCTGAATTCATCGGCATAATGTAAGAAAGGTCAATACCAAACCAGAATCCACCATTTGAAGCACCCCACATCCATCCTACTTTAGCGATACCAGTCATTGCTGTGACTTCAGCACGAGCTTCTAGTCCTGTTGTCACATCGGTGGACTTTACATCGAGACTTTCTTGTCCGACACCTACTCCAAGGAAAAAAGAACCAGCAAACGGATGGTATTGTACAAGTAATTCGGGCATTGTTAAGTCGACACTGGCACTTCCTGAAGAAAGTGATAGCATGTTGTATCCACCGTAAAAAGTGAAGGTGTCCGAGTATCTGTAATGAACTCCACCTTGACCGACAAAAGGAATCCCTGAACCGGCACTGATTCCAAACCCTGTTGAGTTTGAAGATGCGGCCTGTGCCCCACTTCCGACTAAAAGCAATAAAATAAAAAATAAACTGGAAAACCTTCCCATTTAACCCCTCCGTGGAAATTTGTTTACTAAACTCTAAAATCATCTAATTAGGAATGCAACTGTTTTGCTTTTGTTAATATTTAGGATTCGGTTTCTTGAAAACCAGTCTCTTATGAAAGAGGTAAAAAATCAGCAATTAAAGGAAGGTGATCAGAAAGTGTTTTCCAAGCGGCCTCTTTGGGAACCTCAATATTAACGAGGTCTAGGTTTTTTAAATAGATCCTATCTAATGGTAAAAGAGGCTTTATAGAGGGGTAGGTTTTTAGAAGTTTCCCTGTATAACTTAAATTTTCTTGCTCAAATTTTTGGCGAATCAGGCGATCCAGTTTTTGATTCCAATCATTAAAGTCACCACACAAGATAGCAGGGGTCGCTGGGTCGACTGTCTTATTGATCAATTCAATTATAAAATCAATTTGTTCAAATCGTGCTTTTTGCAGAAGATCTAAGTGGGTGCAAAAGAGATGAATGTTTTGCTTGAAGTTCTTAGGCTTGGTGTGGCAGCTAATAAGTCCTCTACGGGCATAGCGAACTCTTGATAAGTCTTGATTTTTTGTTTCATGTAAAGGGATTTTGCTGAAAACAGCATTGCCATGTTCCCCACGTTTGGTAAGAGCATTCATTCCCAAGAAGCTATAGGGTAATAATTCGTGTAGCGATCCTGCGTGGGAGGTTTCCGTTAATAAGCGGCCAGGGGCTTCCTGTAACACCAGAATATCAGGATTAATACCAAGCATGAGTTCGTTAATATGTGGGAGTATGTTGGTTTTCTTAACTAAACTTCTACCTTTTAACATATTGTAGGTAACAATCCTGATGGGCTTCATGTGATAGACTCCAGGAAAATAAAGATTCTTGCCTGTATTTCATAAAATAGGCTTGGGCGATTCGGCTTGTGGGTGATTTGACGAGAATGCTTTAAATCATTTTCAAATTGTTTAGTAAAATCTTGCTTGCAACTTTGAGTTTGTAAAAAAAGATCGACCTCTAGATTGGTAAAAAAACTACGGTAATCATAATTACTGCTTCCCACGATGATCTGCTCATCTATAAAGCTAAACTTTGCATGTAGAATTTCTTTTTTATATTCAAATATCTCAATTCCAAGATTCATTAAATCTTCATAGTATTGGTAGGCCACATATTTCATCATTGGAATATCGGGTTGTGCTGGTAGAAGAATTTTCATATCAACATTATTTTTTGAAGCCCGCGTAAGTGCGTTCATAAAGTCTTTAGTAGGAACAAAATAGGGAGTTACTAACCAGACTCGTTTTTTAGCGTTTTCAATCGAATCAAAGAAACGTCTGTTGTGATATTTTCTTGAAGCTCTATTGAAATTATTTCGGATATATTGAGTTTTAAAAAGTTTGCGATAGGGCTTGGAGAACTTAAAGTTATATTTTTGCAGTCGAGAAAGCTCGTTGGATTTTTCCCAAGTAAGTTCAAAGTATTTTAAGCATTCATCAATGGCGTAGTTAATTTTTACACCCGATTCTCGTTGTTTCAACACTTCTTCAGTTAAATTAACACTACTAATGAATACGTTTTTTTGATCAATGAGGGCGAGCTTTTTATGATCTCTACGGTTAATGTGAGAGAAAAAAGAGTAAAAGTGGCGAAAAAAGCTGAAAATACTAAACCAGCTGAAGAGAGGGAGTGGGTGAAAAACTCTAATTTCAATATTTTTTGGTAAGGTGCCTGGATTGAGATCTTCAATCCAATTTTTAGAACCAAAGCCATCAACATTGAGTCGACATTTAACTCCTTTTCTTGCTGCCTCCAATAAAAGAGAATAAAAGCGTTTACCGATCATATCATTTTCAAAAATATAAATATTGAGATCTATGGTTTGTTTGGCTTCTTGGATACAGGATGCAAGCTCATCAAGAAAAGCTTGAGCATTATGAAAAGCCCTTTCTTGCAAGTGGTTTGGTTTTGTAGACAATTCACCAGTGCTCATATATTTTGTATCTTAGTATCGAGGCGGGGAGAAAGCAAATTTCTCTTAGTAAGAATCAAAAATGTGAGATTATAAGTGTTTGAGACCATTTTTAAAATTTATGAACAGATTCCATCCTATTTAATCGTCTTATTGACTCTATGTTCTTTTTTGCCTCTGATACTTTTTCCGATTTACTTTAGAAAATTACCTAGGGATTACTTTTTGCGAAAAATGACAACAGAGAATCAGGTGATCTTTTATAAAAGAATCCTTTTTAATTTCCTGGGATGTGGAGTAATACTTGTCGGTATTATTCTTCTGTTCTTGCCTGGACAAGGACTGGTTATGATAACCTTCGGTTTTACACTTTTAGAGTTCCCAGGAAAACGTCAGATAGTGATTAAGTTATTTTCCTATTCCAAAATCAGAGAGGCCTCTGACGGATTGAGAAGACTAATGGGAGTTGAGCCTTTTATATGGAAAGAGGATAATAAGTTATATAAAGTGTAGAAGTGAGGTTGTAATTTCTTTGGCTAGGCTGTGCATTTGAAATAAGCAGTTGTTTCCATTTGCCCCTATGATACCTGGAAAAATTTACTCAATAAGTGTGGAAAGCTGAGTTTACAAAAAATATCCTAATTCTTTTCTGACGTTTATGTTATCAAAGTTTTTTTTACAGGGACAAAACAGTTGGGACTTAAGGCTTTTCTTGCTCTGTTATTATTCCCTATTGGGTTAAAAGCTCAAACAGGGATATTACAGTGGACGGATGCGCATTCGACCTTAGAAACATTTTCGCAGCAACTGGCGGCTATTGATGGAGTCGGTCAAGACTTCTTGCAGAGGCATCCCAATGGTGAGTTCTTAATATATGTTATCGGAGATTTTACTTCTATCAATCCTTTGAGCGCTGATGATGGTGGATGGATATTTTTTGAAGGTTTGAAGCTATTAAAAGATCGTGGTTATCGAGTGGCCTTCACTCCAGGTAATCATGACGCCTTTGATTGGTCAGTTACCATTAATGGTCCGGATCTTTTTAGGGAACAGCTTGAATTTATGGATCAAGCGGGAATTGAAGTTGTGGCGGGTAATTTTAAAGGTGTTAACCCTGAAATTGAGTCTATCCTAAAATCAAGTTTGATATTGCATGGTCAGCGGTTACCCACGAGACTTTTTGGTCTTACTTTGGCCAACTTATTTAACAAATCTAATATTAATGAAGATTCAGTGGCCCATGTTTTTACTTCAATTGCTCCCTATGAAGAGTCTTTTGCTTCTATTCTTGCTGAAATGAAAGAGTCGGGTGTGAAGCGAGCTATCTTTGGAGTGCATGAAGGGCATGTTAAACTCGAAAAGAAGATAAATGTGTTTAAAAGCATGGCTCAAGATCTTGAGATGGACATAAAAGTACCATTGGTGATGGGTGCGCATGATCATCAGACTGTTTCTTATCTTAGTCAAGACAGTCGAATGCTCAGTGGCGGTTCCCACGGTTCCTTTAACTTTGTAAGGTTAACGGCTCAGGGACTGGTTGACGAGTCCAGTATTGTAAATATACGAGCGCCGAACCAAGAAGGGCGAGAAGTTAATTGGGAGAGGTTTCAACAAGGACAAGTGGTTGAAAACGATCTATCACGTGAAGATATAAGGCAAATTCCTTGGCTACGTGAATTTGATACTAGGCTGGAGAGTCTCATTGCAGAAAAAAGTCGTCGTTTAATGAAGACCTTAGTTGAACTTCGCTACGGAGTTCTCGAAACACGTAGTGTATTAAAGACGGGTCTCAGTCGAACGGGGAGTTTAGTTGCCGATTCCTTAGCAAGATGGGGGCAAGATATACTTGGAGATGTGGATACCACAGTGATTGCTATGACGAACTCCAGTTCTTATCGCCATGATGATCCCTTGTACGCAGGGCCTTTGAGCGAATTGACCATTAGGCAAATGTATCCGTTTCAGAATGAAGCGAGTCTGTATGAGCTTGATGGGCGTACTATTGAGCAGCTCTTTATAGCACTTCGCCAGTTCTACTCTCAAAGTGATTCTAAACTCTATAGTCCTCAATTAAATTCTGTTGTTAGAGAGTCTTACGAGGGTGGCTTGCAGATTTTAACTGGAAAAGGCGTTTGGGAAAACCTAGTGGCTGATAAAAAGTACTACTTAGTGATTGATGGTTGGTTATCTGATCATCGTTTTGGACAAAGTTACAGGCTTGAATCATGGCTAGAAGAGTTCAGATCTCAGGAACCATTAGCCCATTTTTCACATCAGGAAATTCTGGTGCGTTACTTTCCTCAGGTCGTGCACGAGCTTGAATCAGACGGATTTGAAGAGCGAGTGCGCTTTTGTCGAAAAATCTTCTAGGCTGTTATTGAGCTTTATCTAGTCGTTTTGCTGTGTGTACTCTTGATCAAATTTACTTTGGAAATTTGGTGTTATTAGAGTCAACAACAAAAAATAGACAGTCATGTAAAAACTTCATTTCAAGCGAATTCTTGTATCTGTGTTATCTATATACTGTTAATTTCGTTTTCTTGGGGGATTAAAGGATCTAATAATGGATAAATGGTATCGCCCCTTGTTTGCTAGTTTTCTATCCTTAACAATTTTATTGTCAGGTGCTCCTTTTCGACTGGCTATTCAGGCTCATGCTCAAGATAGGCCTTCGCAAGAAGAGGCCTCTGAAGCGGATGCCGCTAGAGAGATGGATGAAAAAATAGCCTTACTCCAAGATGCTTTGTTGAATCCCAGTGGACGTCCGGTCGATTTAGATCCTTTTCAATTAACGGCTCAGCAAGTGATTGATGATCGTAGTCAGAAGTTAGAGGCCGTTATTGAAGAGGAAATCCGACTCGATTACGAAGAAAGAATTAGTATAATTGAATCTGACATTCAAGAACTGAGAAATTATACAACGACTATCCAAGAAAAAATTGATGAACTTTCTGAGTCAAGTCAGACTGATGAAGTCGCTGAGAATCAAAAACAAGAATTTGAAATGATGCTTGATGATGTTCGTTCAAGGCTTGAGACTCGTCTTCTGGAATTAGAGCATCTTGAGACTAAAAACCCTGCTAATGGTGACCCTTTACAGATTATGCATATGGTTGATCCTGAAATCATTCCCAATCATTATTGGGGCAGAGACTTAAGGGTTATTGTTCCTTCTACTGACTCTGATGCTGAACTGGAAATACGACAATCTACTTTTAGAGAATCCCTTTCTCATACCTTCTCTAGAGAAAATGAAGTTGTTTCTACGGATGCTGAAATGGAATTTGGATTTGAATTGCGCGATCCACGTGGGAACTCTCTCCACAAGTTTGCTCGTCCCGTTTCCTCAGTAATGTTTTATGGGAAATACCTTGTGTACATTGAGACTGATAGTTTGGCGAGAATTAGCGAAACGGGAACTCTGCCTATTCGATTTATTGATTTAGAATATTTTAAAGCCAATCTTGGAAACGCACCACTTCCAGTCTTCACTCTCCCGTTGAAAACGGAGACGGTGCCTGAACGTTTTAGTATTGAAAATGGTTTGTTCAAAGTAGGAGAGACAAATATTTCTTATCCTCAATTTTCTATTGTAGGACAAAATCAAACCATGGCTTTTAACACCAATGTGGCTCTTGTTGATTCCAATACAGCAGCCAATGTTCAGCCACTTATAGGAGAGCTGATTAGACATTTCGGTGAGTCAATGAAGCAGCAAGGAGAGCTGTTTGCTTCACAAATTGAAAGCTCTATGGGTGGGTTTGATTTCGTTGAGCAGTCCGTGGCTGATTTAAATGCAAGAAGTCAAGTTCCCGTAGACCAGATTCAAGAAATTATGGAGGCGGCTCTGAGTGACGGAAAAATCTCTGATGAAGAGTACGCCAGACTTGAACAGTATATGCAAGTGAATAATGATCTCACTCAAGCCAATGAGTCCGCTCGTGTGGCGAGAAAGCTTTTTACTAGAATTTCATTAGTTTGGAGAACTCTTATTCATCCAAGACCAACTGGTTCACGTACAATTCTAAAATCAATGATCACGTTGGCCGTTGGCACTCCTGAGGCTCGTCAACGTTTGGCTGAGAGTGGTGTTGATCGAGTGGCTAGAAAATTTATGTATTATGGTGTGGCCTTACCAGCTATACTTGTGGCAGCTACCCAGCTTCCAGAACCTTATACAATCAATCTTTATAAGTCTTTGGATCTTATCAGCGCCACTCATGAACATTTTATGGGTTATCTGGAATATATAAAATTTGGACAAGGTTTTGCTGCTCTTTCTGCTGATGCCTTTAGAACAACTTTTGAAGCTTTCAACCCCTCAACAATTCCAGAGGCTTATTTTTACGATGGCCGATGGATTAAGTTAGGTATAGGTGTTGCGAACCTTTTTTATTCGATTTTAATGGTTCTAGCGCCAATACATTTTGTTGTCTCTGGGATTAGAATGTATGCTAAAAGTGTTGCCTACAAGGCTTTACAGGCGCCCGATAGAAGTCTTTTAAATGCTTTTATCAAGGTGTCGGCACTGGAATTTGACGAATATAAGAGTCGTTTATCGGATTCAGAGCGAGAGATTTCAGGTAGCGATGTGAACTCGATGAGCGAAGAAGATGAGCGTCTGCTTGCAGACTTTTTAGAAAGAAGTCGAAACGGACGAGTGGGGATGGAAGCTATTGAAAGAGATATTCGTACAGGTCGTTATAATACTAAGTCCGTAATTTTTAAAATTAAATCTGGAACGGGACAAGGTTATACCTATGCTAAAAGAATAATTGGTCAAGGGGTCATGTTACCAATCAATGGTACACGGTTAACAGTTAACGGTTTTCGTTATCTCCTTAGTAAGTACAGAAGAGTACAAGAAGAGGCTGTTAAAAATGAAGAGGCACTTAAAGTTGTCAGTGAAGAAAATGATGTATCGATTAAGTCTTTCTTAGGGGCAATGCAAAAGACTTTTGTGAGTTATGTTTCTGTGCGTGGATCAATGAACGTTTTTACGGCTTTTTGGTCGGGATTTAATATAGCTCGTGTTTCGGCCTTTAACCCCTATCGCTGGCTTATGATGCTCTTTTACCCCCAGTTTTTTCATGTAACAGTATCAAGAGTGCCAGGAAAACAACATTTTCCTTCTCATTACAATGGTGGGCTACAGGGTTGGTCAAGAACCTTAAAGGGTATGCTCTCCTCCGTATCCCATAATATGGGGCAGGCTCAAAATGGTTTAGGAAGTGTGTTGTACTCTCGTGCTCAATTGGCTTCATTAAAGCAGTTTGAAGATTTTATGGCGCCTATTGAGGAGCTAGTAAAAGAAATTGCATTGAAAAGAGCGCAGATTGCACTTATTGAACAGATTAGTGATCCTAGTCGAATGGCCTTTATCTTTGATTCTGCACAGAGTAATGTCGACTCCGGAGCGACCACCGGAGTGACAAATCTGTATGATCCTAAATTAAAAGCTCTTAAGAAAAAAGAAAGAACATTTTATCAAGCTTATTTCACGCGGACTTATGATGTGATTATGCAACAGATGGTAAAAGAAGTGGTTTTAGCTGGTGAGTCTAATAATCTTCCACAAGACCCTGTTCAATTTGCAAGAGCGATTCGAGATCAACAGGTGGCCAATGAATCCTTTGAGATAACGCCTCCAACGGCTGAGCAGATACAAACTTTGGGTGAAAAAGTGGAATCGGCTGTTAATTTTGATACCATTAAAACTTGGGCTCAAGAAACAACGAATAGCCTTTCAAGATTTGCGGAGCGCACACAAATACAACTTCGCCATAAAATTTTAAGTACAGGTCTTTCGCCAGATCAAGGGGCAATTCTGAGATATTTAGTGGTGTCTAAAAATCGTCAAGATACAAGAGCTTTTGACCGTTCGGTTAGAGCCTCTCTTGCCGACTTAATTGCCGGAATACCTCTTGCCGTTATTACACCCTTAGTGATGCTTTCAGGAGTGGATACAGGTGTCTTACAAATATTTGATCCCAATGGCCTTAATACAGACACTCATTATATGTATCTTTCACGTTATGTTTTTTATTCGGGTTTTGTTCCTGGGATTCTCATGGGAGTTGTGTCGGGAGCATGGATGCAGTTGCAGTTTGATCAAAAGGTCCAAGAGAAAGGAGGATTTGTTAAAATCCCCACAATCTCTGATAGTAAAAGAGGGTTTTGGCGCTATTATGTTAAAACGGCCTATAAGAATCCGGCTTTGAAATGGAGAATGTTTCAAGTCGAAAATTTAAAAATCATTTATTTTAATTTCTTAGCGGGAATGCTTCTTGTTGCGCCTATGCAATATTATGGTCTTGGTCGTGTGGATATTGGTGGTTTACTTTCAGGTTATATCTTAGCGATGACACTTCCTTTAAGTGGGTTTGGATCTAAGATTGGCCAGGCCTATGAAGTGGCTTCTATGTACTTTTATGATAAAGTTCCGCAAAAATTTAGAGCTCATCCAGAGGCTCAGCTTTATATCAATAAGCAGATTCAGACAAATCGTGTGCGTCTCAACTACTACCTTGAGGCCTTTCAGGTGATTGTTCTTGAAAATTTTATTGGCGAACTTGTCACACTTAAAGATAATACGGTATGGGGAACTCGGGCCTTTTATCGTTTTCTGACAGGTGGCGATACTCCTACAGTTTTACTTTCTAATTGGTTAGATAAATTAGCTAACACTTTCGCGGAATCTCCTGCCATCAATACGATGATTGAGGGTGTTAGAGATTTTTTCACTACCAACTATGAAGCTTTTGAACGTTTTCCTGATAGATTGCCAGCACCTCCAGAGGGAGTTGAAAGAATTTATCCTAATGCCGATTTGCCTAATCATGCTTTGGGAGAATTTTTAGGTCGATTTGGTGCAATGGTGGCTGTATGGAGTTTTATCACAGCCATTCCTTATAAAATTCTGGGTTGGGAAGAGAGAAGAACTCAGCGTGCCATACAAAGACGTGGGCAGGAGATTCGTGATAGAACAACGCCAAGTCCGGAGTCTGAAGAGTCTGTAGTGAGTGATGCCATAGCTGTTGATGGTGTTCTTACTTGCCGTTCTCTATTCTAAATAAAGAAATTAAGGTGAGGAGAGTGCTCCTCACTAAACTCTTATTTTCAAAACTAATTATTTAGCTGTCAATGAGATGATTTATGAGTCGTCACTGAGGGTATTTAAAACTCAAATGTTATTCTTTTAGTTTTTTATAATCATTGGGTGATTTGATTACTTTCAATGAAACTTTAATTAAGTGCATCCAATGGTTTTTGTTAGGAACTGTCGATAAAATGGACTTTTCCAGTGAAAAAAATACCTGAAGAAAGAGTTTTTCTCTAAAAGTAATATAAAAGTAGTAAGATAGCCCCGTTATGAAAAAAAACTATCAGACTTTAATGGTTTTAGTGGCCTTTATAGGAACCATGTTCTTGAGTGAATCATTGCGAGCAATGACCTGTAATCGAATATTTGAGGAGAGTCTTGCTCCTGAAGGTGGGGAGCTTGGTAGGGCTTTAAACTTTCTTGATAACCATCACCCTCTTCATCCTGGTCGTGAAATTCTTCAGGAACTTGCTGAAGTCTCTCAAACAGGGGAGAGGGGTTCCTATGGACAATTATTACTCAAAGCTTCAGGCTTTATGGAAGTTTGGTTAAATAATATTGATGATATACAGGCTGAAATAAAAAACTTTCTTTCTATTTCAATGGCTCAGTTTATTGATCCTCCTTCCATTGAGTTATTACAATCTTTTTCAAAAAGATACTTAGATGGGAGAGCCATTTTAATCGTGAGTCGTAAAGCCCATGAAGGTTTTTCTACTATTGTAGAAAACGATCTCATTACAGAGCCTGGTGACTCGTCTTGGGAACTGTCCACCTACGAGAGATCGTTCTCTGATTTAGAATCTAAAATGGATGACCTTAGCAATCTTATTGATAGGGTGAATGAGAGAGAGATGGCATTGCCTGATAATCACGATCTCTGGACTTTTGATTAGATAAAAGCAATATTTGTAAAGACTGGTATTCGGAGCTTAACCGCCTTTAAACAAAATATTACTTAATAGGTTAAGCGAAAGCCTTACTCATGCTTGTTTTGAGTATAAACTGGACCTAGTATTCCTCTATAGTTATTGATAGCATTATTGTATGTTTTTGCTGTTATTTTTCTGTAAACTGCTTTCATGTTTTTTCTTATTTGCTGAAGTCACCGGTGACTCGACAATAGTGCGACCAAGACCACGTCCAGAGCGTGGCCATGAGCATCGTGCTGATGAGATCATGGATTTTGTTGATCAAGCGACCTTACATTTAGATATTAATGAAAACTATAGGTTTGTGGTTCCACAGTCTGGTGATTTATTTGATAAATGTGTTGGGGATGATCAGTATTTCAAAGCGGATGGTAGCTTGGGAGAAAAGGGAGTTATCCTTAAGCGTGAAATTACAGGGGCTGTTGGAGCGAGATCAACGCCAATGAGAGGTTTGTATTTTCGCAATACATTTCCTCGTATGGGTGAGATTTGTCGAAACTACAATAACTTTACTGACGATCAAAAATTAAATTTTTGGATTTGGTATAATGCTTCAAAAGCAAGAACGGAGAGTGAATGTGGTCGAAATGCTTATAATCCAAATGATCCAGCCGGAGTTTCCATAGGGGAGATGCAAATGCCAGCTTCCTATGAAAATCGCAAATGGAGAGGGATTAGAGACCAAGAAGGGGTGGATGATGACGCTGGGGGGTGTGAAGCCAACCCTCCGCCTGTTGTGCCACCAAGTTATACTCATAGTTCACCTCCTAGCTATTTGATGGCTCAAACAGAAAATAACTTAACTTGTGCGGTCGAAGTCTTATCAGGGGTTTTATGTGGTTTTTATAGAAACCCCACAGAAAGATGCAATGGCACGACACAGGCTCCCTTTGGCCATGGGTTTTGGCGACAACTTAGGGTCAGAGATGCTACAAGTTTTAATAACAGTCCGATAATACGTAATATAAGGAGTTTTCCTTTATGTGGAAATACAAATGTCTCTTCTTAATGGTCCTTGTTTATATTCCAAGTGGACACACTCAAAATAAATCAAACTCTCAAAGTAGTTATGAAAGAGTTCTTACCAATTATGCAGGTTCTTATGAATTAGATGGGGATCCTCAAAAATGCCCTGAAGGAGAGTTTGGTTATGCACGTGGAGGTTTTGTCGTTGGATCAGACTTAAGAATTACCAATATTAATAGGCCTCGTAGTACACAGCTTGTAGATCGAGTGAGTCGCTGTAAGTTGTACACTCAATCCAATTTTAGAAATAATCAATTAAAGTATACTTTTTATGAAGCCTGTCAAAATCGACCTGAAATTGTTAAGGAATATGTTTTTGATTTTGCTGCCACTGCCAATGAAAAAAAGATTGAGCTGAATATCTCTGTTAAAAACAAAAGTATTAAGGTTGTTAACAAAGCTAAAAGTGCAAACAAAAGTAAGAAACAAAACAAGGCACAAGTGGCGACCGTTGATTCCATCAAATGTGAATACACACAATCTCTTGCCAATTGATATTGTATGAATAACTCAATAATATACACTATCTGTGTAACATAAGATAAATTATCAGCAAAGTTTATTTCTTATATATTAAGCTATTTTTTGTAGGTACCGAGTTCTGTGATTTCAACAGATATTTGGCTATTTGATATGAGCTTGCTGGCTTTTTCAAAAAGATTGGCAGCCATCTTTTCTTTTAATTCCTGACTGCGTCCCGACAAGAGCTTTAATGTGATGGCAATGTGACCTTGTTCTAAATCTTTTCCTGCAAAAGAAATGTTAGGTGCAAACAATCTTGTTTTTACCGCTTCTATGGATACGGATTCTTGCTCTCCCACAGTTCTATGCAATTCGGCTACAACTTCGGAAGATAAACTGTCTGAGCTTTCAATAATTAAGTGAGGCATGCCATCATCTCCTATATTTTAAGTTTTTTAATATGCCCTAAAACAAAAACTAAAGGTATTTACTAAACATCAAAGTCTCAATTGAGTGGTAATCTTGAGGTTTTAGACCTTAATATATTTTAAGTAATATGCATAGACTTTATCAGCTAGATGATATTCTTTCGATGTCTAATAAGATTATATTTAAAAATATGGAATTTATAGATAAAGCCCCTTTTTCATTTTTTATTCTATTTGCATTAACTCTTGGTTTGGCCCCTTTTTTTCCTGAGCCTCATTTAGTTGAGAAGGTAAGGATGTTACTCAATGGTCATCTGCAAAAGCCCATAGACATATTTGACTTGTTTTTTCATTTAACACCCTGGGTGCTTCTTGTGGTGAAAGTTTATAGAAAATGGAGTTAAAAACTCTTTTTAAGATAAAAGTTTCTCTATTTCGATAAATACAGCATTTTAACTGTTAAGAAAGATAAAATTAATTTTCAAGACATTGATCCCAATTATCAATGTTAAGAGTGAGTCTCTCTCAGAAAAGTTCAATTTAAGAGGTCACAAAAGGATTAAAGAGTCAGTTTCTTATTTGTGTTAACGTAGGCAACAATCGCTCGAACATGATGTCTTAGATGCTCCCCTATTCTTTTTTTGGTGATTCCTTTCGATTTTTTTAAAAACTCTGTGTAACGAGGTGAAGAGTAAATCATGGCAAAGTGGATAACCTGAGAAAAAAAGCTTTTAACCATAAAGTCCACTGTTTCTAGATCAAGACTTTCATTAAACTCTTTTTCAATCATGGATGCAAAATATTCCGAGCCAGGAGGTCCTTGGTTGCCTTTGTGACAAACGCCCCCCTCTTGATCAGAGTCAACAATCCCATCCGTTAATATCAGGCGAATGGAGGAACACACGGCTTCAGGTTTGGTCACCATAAACTCAAAACATTTTACTACAAATGTTTCCAAATCTTTGGCAGTTTCGCAATTTTCTTTTAAACCATTGGCGAGCCAATCGTAAGTGCGATTGGAAACCTCAAGATAAAGACCTTGTTTACTACCAAAATGATAGTTGATGGCTGCAATATTAACATCACAAGCTTGAGCCAGCTCTCGGATGGAAGTTCCTTTGAATCCTAGAGTGGCAAACATTTCCGAAGCCTTTTCGATGATTAAATCTTTTGTTGATGGTGATTCTTTGGTCATGAGGCCACCTTGCTGGAAATGTAAACCCTTGTTTTCTCCAAGGCATAGTATACCAATGGAGTGAACAAAAAGGTGTAGACGATGGATGCGAGTGTTCCTCCGGCAATAACAAAGCCCATAGAAGCCTTTGCTAAATCAGGAGACCACATCTGCGGTAAAACTCCTGCCACAATAGCGATGGAAGTCATAAGGATAGCGCGAAACTTATCTTCAACACCACCCCACAAAGCCACCTTGATATCTTTCTCACCATTTTGAATATTCACCTGGGTTTGGTCGATTAATAAGATGGCATTGTTTACAACAAGACCGACGAGCATCACGATCCCGAGCATTGAGGCAATATTGATAGAAGATCCACCAATGAATAAAAGCAGGAACACTCCGGCATAGGAGGTAATGATCGAAGAGGAAATGGTAAAGGGATGGACAAAGGAGTTAAGAATAGCGCATAAAAGCATAAAGGTGAGAATAATAGCCAAACCAAAAGCTTTTCCAATCTCTCTACCCGTTTCTTCTTGGCTTTCCGAGTTCCCAACAAACATATAAGAATTGTCTGAACCAAAATCCATTTCTTTCAGAGTTTTTTCAAGTTCCGCCTGTACAACCCCTGCTGTGGATTTAGCTAAGTAGCCATTAACCTGAATAATTCGATTTCGATCACGCCGCCAAATATTAGGAGTGGCTTCGGTTCTGCGTATGGTTCCAAGGTTTGTAATAGGCACAAGTCCGAAGTTTGTAAGGATATTCATTTTATCAAAAGCCGAGGCGTTTTGTTTATAACTTTCCTTCATTTCAACTCGGATGTCGTACTCTTCGCCATCTTCTCTAAATACATTGGTGTCATCACCATAAATAGATGTTCTGATCGCACTCCCTATAAGGGCTCCATTGACACCATATTGTTCCATCTTTTTTAAATTAGGAACAAAGGTGAGTTCCGAGCTTGGGTTTTTATAAGAAAGAGTGAGGGAGCGGAAATAACCGGATTCTTTCATTTTCTGCTCCACTTCTTTGGAAAGTTTGATCATATCAGAGTAGTTTTTTCCGATAATGTTTAATGAAAGATCGGCCTCGGCATTTCCTCCAGCTCGTCCTCTGCGAAACTCAATTTCTACGTTCGGTATTTTGGCTACTTGTGGGGTGAGTTTATCAATAATGGATTTATCACTCTCTGGCCTATTCTCAGCGGGATGGAGGTTGACAATAATTTTACCATTTTCTGTTCCATTTTCTCCAAGAATTACAACCCGAGATTCAATATTAGGGTTATTGTCGAGTAAGGACTCAACTTCCTTGGAAACAGCACTTGTCTCCCAAATGGTGGAGCCTTGTGGAAGAGTCATAATAATTTCAATCCGATCTTCGTCAGAAATAGGGATAAACTCATTTCCAACATAAGAAGCCAGCTTAAAGCCGCCAATAACGGTTGCGATAATGAAAACGGTCCAAATGATGGGATGCTTAAACATAAGGTTAAAAAGAAGTCGGTATTCTTTTAATAAGAAAGCGACAATTCTATCGGTGTTTCTAACAAGAAAACCTTTTTTCTCCTCCCCTTTCTTAACGGGCTTGAGGAGAAGTCCACACATCATGGGAGTCAGAGTAAAGGACGCTAAGAGGGAAAATAAAGTGGCATAAACCACAGTCATACCAAATTGCAGCATAAACTGCCCCACAATTCCTCCCATAAAGGCAATGGGGGTGAAAACCACTAGATTGGTACCACAAGAAGCGAGTACAGGAATAAGAACCTCTTTTGTTCCATCGATGGCAGCACTTTTAGGATCTTTACCTTGTTGTAATTGCGTTAATACCGCTTCAATAATAACGATGGCATTGGCGATCAGAGTTCCAAGAGCTGTTGCCATAGCAAGAAGAGATATAAAGTTAATGGTGAATCCAGAGAAGTCCATTAAGAGGAAACCCGAGACCAAGGATGAAGGAATAACAACAGACGCAATGATGGTGAGTCTAAAGTTACCCGAAAATATAAATAAAATGATCACTGTGAGTATCACTCCAAGAATGATACTTTGAATAGTGCTTTCCGTTTCACTGACAATTCTTTTTGAACCATCGTAAGAAACTTGTAGCTCCATACCTTCGGGAAGTGACTTTTGCAGATTAGGGATCATGTCCTTAACACCTCTGGCCACATTAATTTCGTTTCCATCTGAAATCTTTTTTACAGACATGGAAACAACGGGTTTGTCGTTGAATCTGGAAATGGTCTCAATCTTTTTTGAGCCATCATAGACAAGAGCAACATCATCTAGAGTAAAGGTCACTCCATCTTTATTTTGAAGAGTGAGTTTTTTAAGGGCGTCCACACTGGTGAATTCACCCTCATAGCGTACACTGAAAGAAGCTATATGGTTGTCAATTTTACCTGCGGGTAAGTTCAAATTTTGAGACTTTAATGCGTTAACCACATCAATGATTGATAAATACCGTGCTTGTAACTGCACGGGATCCACTTCAATTTTGATTTCTCTTTCTTCACCACCAAACAAATCAACAGCTCCGACGCCAGTCACTTTGGTGAATTCATTCTTAAGTTTTTTATCGGCGTATTCAAAAAGGTCTCTTGGACTATGTTTGTCGCTTGTTAGAGCGATATTAACCACGGGAGTGGCAAAGGGATCAATCCTTGCGACAATTGGTTTTTCGATACCATCTGGCAATTCGTTAATGATGGCATCAACTTTATCTTTAACCTCGGAGGACTTCACATTAACGTCTGCAGAGAGATTAAATTCAATGAGTACATAGCCAAAGTTTTCAAAGGCCCGACTTTTAATCTTTTTTATCTCGGAAACTTCGACAATGGCGTCTTCGATGGGTTTGATGATTTGAGTTTCAATTTCTTCTGGGGACGCGCCAAAATATGTTACATTCACGTTAATTAAAGGAAAATCAATACGTGGGGATTGTTCAACATTGAGGTTATTGAAGGATACGTAGCCTAAAAGAACGAACACAAGAATTAAAATTGTCGTCGTGACGGGACGTTCAACAGATAGTTTAATCATTTTTTACCACTCCTTCGCAGCTTTCACATTTTCTTACTCGTAGTTTTGATTCTGAGTTAAGAGTTTTTCCACCATTGATTACGACCCTCATGCCTTCACTAAGACCTTTGGTAATCTCATAATCAAGATTATAATTTTTCCCGAGTTCTATTTCTTTCTTCTTTGATACACCCTTGTCATCGACCCAAATAAAGGATCCTCCGTCTTCTGAGAAAAGAATTGCCGACTGGGGAAGGGCTAGTACATTGCTTGATTTACCCACAATAACATCAAGTGATTTCAGTTTTAGCTGGGACAAATCCTGATCCTTATCGAGCTGTATTTTTCCTTTATAAAGACCGAGACCAGAGGAAAGATTGCGGGCAAGAAAGGTAACTTTCCCAATGGCTTGTTGCTTGTCCGTATCAATTACTTTTTGATTCTTCTTCAACTGTTTTCTTTGAGTGGAATCAAAATAAAAGGTAAGGGTTTTATTTTTCTTATTAATTTCAGTGACTGTGACTCTAATGGTTTTAATCAACTGTTTTGGGTGAACTTCTGTAATGTCGACAGGTATACCATTCTGTAATTTTTCACCGATAAGAGTGATGGCTGTTTGTTGTCTCGATTCTATAACCTGTTTTTTACCTATTTGGATGTAAGCAACAAAGACAATAGCTATGGATAGGTAAATGAGAACTCTAAAGATATTAGTTTTTTTCATGTTAATGCTCCGCTGAGTGGCCCGCTATTAATTCAATTTCAGCGTGTGTCGCCAGTAAATTATAACGAATGTTGGCTAAGTTTAATCGAGTTTGATTAAGAGAGAATTGGTTATTGTTAATTTCAGTAATGGCAGTCTGACCAGATGAAAATCTTTTTTGTGAGATTTTAAAAGTTCTTTCTGCGAGACTCACAGCCTCTTGTGTTTCTCTTAAGTTTTTCTGCAAAGTGATATAATCATTAAATTTCTTGTTGAGATCTAAATTGAGTTTCTCTTTTTCTTTAGCTAATTGTAACTCAGCTGAAATGCGATCAGAAACCGCCTGTCTGTATTTAGCACGTGTTGAACCACCATCCCAAATATTCCACTTTAAAGAGAGAGCGGCGTAAACCGAGTCGTTCAGGTCGTCTCCAGTAACAGAAGTCATTGAAGCCCCAGCATAATTATAACCAGCGGTTAGATTTAAAGTGGGAAGGTCTGCTTGGTTCATGGATTTTGAGACTTTTTCAGAATAATGAATCTGTTCTTCGAGCAGCTTTATTCTTGGATGATCTTTTCTTAAATCAGCGGCCAGTGTTTGATGACTGTAGTTGGAGATTTGATCCGTATCTTTTAAATCGATTCTTAGATTTTTATAATCTGTCAAACCGCAAATTTGGGCGAGCGTCATACGGGCTTGGTCATATTGACTTTCTGCCGTTCTGACTAAGGGGGTGGTTGAAGCGATATCCGATTGCAAACGCAGTAGATCAGATTGTGGAGGTCTGCCTCCTCTGAATTTTCTTTGCAGTATTCTTAGGTTTTCCTGTGAGTTTTCTAAATTTTTCTTAGCCACTTCCCACTGGTCTTTACTTAAAAGAACGGTGTAGTAGGCAACCCGTGTGATGTACTCCACTTGAATTGTGGCATACTCTTTTTCATGTTTGACCACTTCGAGGGCTGCTTGAGCCGCTTTAAGAGTGTTCCCTACTCGACCAAAAGCCCATAGTAGTTGGTTCACTACGATTCCCGCTTGAGCTTGATCTTGAATGGGGACTCGATTTCCAAAAAAGACCGGCTCCTTAAAGTATCTTTGATATGTGGCCTCTAGGGAGACTTGAGGTAAAATGGTTCCAAAGGCTTCATCGTATTGATCTTTTCTTTTTTGAGAATTGACCTGACTAAGTTGTAGGTCTTCACTGTTCTTTTTAGCTAACCCGATCGCCTCATTGAGGCTGATAACACGAGTTTGAGCGTTGCCTAAAGTACCTAAAAGAAGGATGCTCAGTGCAAATAAACACTGCCTTATAGGAAGATATAGCCACGATCGAGAATTAGAGTTTGGGGACATTTTGGCTCCTAATAATATTTCAAACGTTTGTTTAAAACTAACAGTCTCTGAGCGCTTTGTAAAATAAAATCAAACGTTTGTTTAAAATAGAGAAGAGGCTTTATGGATTTAATCTAAGTATATGAAATAATTTATTTATTTAAATTGCTGCTAAGTTGTGCGAGGTCTGGTTTTGTATAAAATTATGACTTTTTATAAGAGCTTTCGTAAAATAAGAAAATGAAAGTGTCTCAAGTCGATACGTTAGCTCCCCCACTCATTTCTGTAATTATACCCACTCACTTTCGCACTGAAAGACTGAGACATTTGTTAGTCACCTTAGAAAAACAAACATTGGAACCCAATAAGTTTGAAGTGATAGTTGTGACAAGCCCCCTTGATCCATCCCTTGCATTCTTAAAGGAATTTAAATCCAGCTTCGCCCTGAAGGTATTTACGACGACTGAAGACCCAGAAATGGGCCGTAATGTGTCTTTAAAGCGAAATAAGGGAGCGGGGCAAGCTCAGGGATCTTGGTTGGCATTTACGGATGATGATTGTCTCCCCTCCCCTTTGTGGCTTGAGTCGTGCTTGAAGTACTTTGCAGATCCCAACATTCATGGTGTGGAAGGTTTAACTATCACAAATAAGAATGAGTCCCATACGTTAACTTGGAAAGGTTTGCAGAGATTGGCTCGACCAGGAACTTATCAAACTTGTAATATCGTTTATAGAAAAGAGACTTTTAATGATCTTGGGGGTTTTGATGCAAAACAATTTCCTTGGTATTTAGAGGATACCGATCTTGCTTGGACTTTTTTAAACCATAATAAAAAAATAGCGTTTAATGATAAAGCCATTGTGGAGCATCCTGTGGGAGCACCAGCTCCTTGGAGACTTTTACATGAAGCAAGAAATGCAGGTCTTAAAGTCATTTTGTATTTAAAGCATAATGATTTGTATAAAACCAAAAAAATGCAAGTATTGAGAGGTCCCCATTTTCTTTATTTAATTTTAGCCTTGTTGATATTGATCAGTTTATTTCTATTAAGAATTGAAGTAACAGGGATCTTATCCCTTTTGTATCTTTGTCTTTTTCTCACACACTTGGTTAAAACTTTTTGGGGCTTACAGTTTACTATGACTGAGTTATTATCGACGGCTTATGGGCTGTTCCTTTATCCTTATTTCGCCCTATTTTCTTTGGTTAAACATTCAATTAAAAGAAAAATAGATGTCTTAAGTTTTTTTAGAATGTTATTTGCCTTTTAATGCCAGTCGCTTTTGCTTAGAACAATTGATTCGTCAATTTTAAAACTCCACCAACACAGGCAAAAAGAAATGTTCCCCAAAGAACATCAACAATCACAAAAGATAAGGGGTAGTCTTTTAATAAAGCAAGATTTGTGAAATCAAAAATAGCAAAAACTAAAAAGCCAAGGGCAGCGGAATAAAGAAGTCCTGTCCATAAGTAAGAGCCGGTGAGCTTGTTGGGGAGGAACAATGTGACAATAAGTGCCATACATAAATAAGCGATTATGGCAGCAGTCATATTAACATCCATAGCTCCATTAGACTGAGTTTTGAGTAGAGGTCTTAACTGATTGAGGGCAAATTTCTTCATGAATAGGCTAAACCATACCCAATCAAGTGCTAAAAATAATATCAATGAGATTGTAAAGGTTCTAATCATTGCGGCCTCCATTGGATTAAAAGAGCCTAACATAGACTCAATGGCTGACAAGTGAATTTCAGTTCAACCTGTTAAATGACTGGAGTTTTAAGCTCGGTATGTTTTTTTTTAACTTCAACCTCAGATCTACGCAAAGCCAAATTGAATGTTAAGGTCACAATCAATTGTGAATGGAGGCTGATCTTTTTGATCAACTTCTGATCAAATTGAAAATTAATGTTTTTCTTTGAAACAAAAACACGAATTTAGGTCAGGTTTTCTAAAAACTTCCAGCATCCAAGTCGATAAAACTTTGTCTTCATGAAGCGAAACCATACGACACTTCTAATTTTCCAATAAGCTTATTAATTAATTTGTGGCGGAGGAGTGTCCCATGCTGTGTAGTGCCTATCCTAGAAAAATATTTTCCTTTTTAATATTTGGCTTGTTGCTGCAAGCTTGTAGTCAGGGAGGTCAGGTCAGTGAAGCGGAAAGGCGGGCTTTGCAGTCAGTGGCCTTATCTCAAAGTTTTAACGTTCATGAGCGCGTGGGAGATGTTTATTCCAGTGTGGACGCTATTCCCGATCTCGTCCCTTTCATGTGAATCAAATTTCTGAAGCGATAGAAATTCCAGTGCGAGATTGCACCACTCCTGGGCTTTACGAGATGGAAAAGCAGATGGCATTAAATGAAGCAGCTCAAGATCCATCGGGTGTGACAGTGCCGGTTAAATTTTCATATTCCTTTGGAAAAAAACACGATGCATTGGCTAAGTACGCCAATCAAAGGGCTGTGTTAAGTGAAACAAATAATGGTATTAGTTACATTCCTATTGCTGGCAAAACATCCAATAAGTATCAAAATGGAAAATCGGCATATTACACAGTCGATAATACAGATGTAGCTCGACAGTATAGAACAGGAGAGAAGTGCTTTTTTAGCACCATAAAAATTGATCCTTCGGCATTGACTGTTGCTGGAGGCTATTTTGATTTTATTGATGTCAATGAATCAGACATTCCGCCCATGGCGGATTTATTAAAAAATAAAAAAACAATTTCCCAAAAGCTCAATGGTATTCGCCATATGATACATTATATGTATGTGGGATATTGCGCCGTTGGGCGATGTGCTCAGGGACAAGCTTTTGCTGGTGAATACGCCAATCGATTATTCAGTACGGTCCCCTCTCTTGATAATGGCGAACCTCAAATTATTAAACTCTATATGGCGGATCTACGTTCAGAACAAATGAAACATGATATTGTGAGGCTTTCAGAAGATACCGTTAGAGGATTAGAAATAGACTCCTCCATTGATAATATTTTAAATGTGTGTGAAGTCCATAAGAACTATTATGATGTGACAAAAAACTTAAGTTTACCCGAAGAGGTCAATGGTTATCAATTTGATCCCATTCAAGGAGCGGTACAGTTAGTTAATAATATTTTATCCCATGATGTGGATGGGACAGTCCTCTCTTCGCAGTACACCCCTATTGTGATTGATTTAGACGGAAATGGAGTTAGAACTTCAAGTGTTCGCTGGGGAACCTATTTTAATATGGCCGCCTTAGATGATGCACAGGGTGTTGGTCAGGCCCACAGAACCGCTTGGTTAGGTGGTGAATATGTTGATTATAATCAAGGGCCATCTCCTGATCATCGAGTGAGCCTTGATGTGAGACTTAAATCAACAGATGGGTTTTTAGTTATTCCCGATGATCAAGGCTTAGTAAGTAGTAGTACGCAAATGTTTGGTGATAATATTCAGATCAACGGCAAAACATACATTAATGGGTTTAAGGCCTTGCAAGCTTTTGCTGGAAAAGACTGTACGAGTTCTGGTACGCGCAATCGTTATGTCGGCCCATGGGATCATGATATTTATGAAAATCAACTAAAGATTTGGATTGATGAAAACCGTAATGGTGTGAGCGAAGAGGGAGAACTGAGAGGTTTGAGAGATCTGGGTATTGCTGCCATTAATGCTTGTCATATTGTGCACCAAGATGAAGAAGACTCTTTTGGTAATGGAACGCAGCTGCGGTCAGCGGTTTTAATGGCTGGTCCCTACCCTAATTTACTTCTTCGCCCTGAAGAGATTGTTTATCATCTCGAAAATGGCCATGGTTATGAAGGTGAAAAGAGTTACTTCAACCTTGCTATCGATTTGATTTTTAAAGTTGATGAAAATAAAATATGTCCTGGGGCTTCAAAGCTAATAAGAAATTATGCTGGTATTCTTCTTGAAAAAGAAGGATCTGATGGAGGCGATGGTGATGTAGGAATTCCATCGACCTCTCCTCCTTCGGAACCAGAAGATGACGAGAGGCCATCAAACTTTTAAAAATGCTGAGAAGTTCTTTGAGTGAGAGTGTTTTTAATGTAAGCTCTGTTCTATAGAGAATAAATAATTTGTATTAACGTTTGCTTTATGGAACAGAGTTATTATGAGAACAGTAAATCAATGGTTTGAAGAGTATTCCTTAAGTCATCAACATAGTGGTAATAAACTCATCCACTATATTTGCGTTCCCTTAATTACTTATTCTACTTTAGGAATTATTGATGCTCTTTCAAGACCAAATTATCTGAATCTCCCCATTTCACTAGCTTTTATTGTTATTGCTTTTTGTGGTCTTTTTTATCTGCGTTTAAGTTATAAATTGGGATTGCTGATGAGTTTTATTAACAGTCTTAATGGTCCTGTCTTTTGACTTTTTTAATGACTCTAAAACACAACTCATTACAAATATTTTTATCTTTTTAATTTCTTGGGCTTTTCAATTTGTTGGTCATAAATTTGAAGAAGCAAAACCGTCCTTTTTACAAGATCTTACTTTTTTATTGATTGGCTCTCTTTGGATTTTAGATAAATTTTTTTCAGGGCGATTGAGATAACCTTTAGTTCTGTTAATTGAGTGATTCGCTAAGTTCTTGCAAGTCTTGAAAATAATGAAAAGCCACCCCGATGTCATCAGCCATTTTTTTAAATTCATCGTTGACGACAAAGTGAGAATGCCACCAGGACTCTCTAATCAAGATAGCCCTCACCCGCTCTTTGTATTTTTTTGCAATACTTAAATAAAGTTGTGGATCCTCTTGCCCCGCATCTCCAATTAATAAAATTTCTAGTTTGGGATACATTGACATAATCTCTTCAATGCGTGCTTTTTTATGGCGATGTTTCAATGTCGAGTCAGTCACCGGTGTTTTGGTCTGCGTATCATTAAGAATGAGAGCGCCCGCAGGGAAATCATTGTGCTCTAAAAAGCCAGAAAGGACGGGATAAATATTCCAAGTGCTGCTGGAGACATAAAAAAAGAGTCCTGGTTTGCCAGTGTAGGCACCTTTTTGCAGGTCTTTATAAAAGGCACTGGCTTCATCAAAAGTTTTACGTTTTGAGACCGGAAAAAAGAGCGTTCTAAAAGCCACTTGTAAAAAACTCGTGGCTCGACTTTTAATTATTGTGTCGTCGACATCGCTTATAACAAGAAGCTGTGTCTTCTGCTCTGGTAATATAAAGCGACCTGGCCAAACGCGGTCTGGTTTTTGATAAAAAGGTTTGAGTGAGAAGTAAACCCGAGGGCGCTCCTCATCAAGATCTGTCTTAATAGAGTCATTTAATTCGACTGTTTTGTAAAAGAAACCTTGGGAGTTTGTTTGAACTTCAAACATTTCTTCATGCACTTTGATATAAACTTTTTTGTTAGGAACTTTAAAGGTCAGAAAGAGTTTAGCCACTTGGTAAAAGTGATAGATTCTTAATGAGTTTTTAGTAAAGTCATAGGGGTGGAATTCCTCCACCACGCGTCCCATAAGGTGAATTTGGGTTCCGTTGCCATAACCCGTGTAGGCTAATACGACATGGGAACCATGGGTGCCTATAAAAGTTCTTATTTGTCGTACAAGTGAACTAACGACAATTTCTAATTTTGCAAAAAACCATTTCATACTTCGGGTTTAGATTATGGGTTTTTAAAGGGAAAGGATAGTTTGTGACTTATGGAGCTATGCGAAATGTGTCAGTTCTTGCAAATATTTTACTCATTTTTAACAAGTTTTACGCAGAGTGAAACTGGCATAATTAGCCTGTTAAGGAGGAGTTATGAAATTAACCGATACCATTCACTTTACAGAGAACCAAAAAAGATTGGCTGAAATTCTTATTCATACTTACATGCACGAGGGGGATTCAAGACCAAGGGCTACAGATAAGGCCTGGAAGCGTATTATTCAAAGATACCGTTTAGATCGCCGCCATAGAGCCTCATAAATACACATAAACTCAGAAAAGACTTCCTTTACACGTTTATCTCTTATTCCTAACTCTGAGTCCTTCAAAATTTTAAACAGCGCACAATAATAAGGTGAAAAGTTAAGTTGATACTAAATTGTAAGTAAACTTAACTTTCCACCTGTCCATTTTTCCCAAATCGAATTCTTAATAATATAAAATTAGGTTAAGTTTCTATTCCAATCACACATTCTTTTGTCATGCCCCTTCTTTGGGTATAAAAGTGGTTTTGTTTTTAAGCCTATGGCTCAATCATTATTATCTTAAACACAGGATGTAGCTCACTATGCGTTTTTTATTAATATTTATTTTAATTCTATGTGGTTGCCAGTCGTTACCCCAGAAATCAATAGAATCAACGATTCAAGGTGATCAAACGAAGGCTCCTGGTTGGGTCTCTGCTTTTCAAACGATGACAACTGACAGAGCAACAAATATTAACATCCTTAGACCTCGCTATGCTCATTTATACTATTATCTCTCTGAGTATGATCCTCAAAATGTAGATTCCTGGAAGAACGGAAAAGAGATAAAAAAAATTCGCACCACCAAGGGTAAAAAAATTCATTGGGAAGTGGATAGAGTTTTAATCAATAATCTCGACCCCGAAAAAACATATCAATTGAGTATGGTCAATCGTGGAAGAAACAAGACCATTGATTGGCGAGTGTTTAAGACTTTGCCTGTTAACAACAATAAAACTCGCTTTATTCTTGGATCCTGTATGTCAGACTCTTTTGCCTATGAGCACGTGCGCTCTAGAATTTGGGACCAGATGTTAGAGAAGAAAGCGGACTTTATTGTTCTACTTGGAGACGAAGTTTACGTTGATGACTTTGATTTTGTAAAAAGAAATCAAGCAACAGAGTTTGATATATGGACTCGTTATATTGATAGTTTTAGAAAAATCCCTCTATTTCAGAATCGACAACTTATCCCCATTTTGGCGGTTTGGGATGATCATGATTTCGGAACTAATAATTCTGATAAGACTTTTAAAAGTAAAGAATCTGCTAAAAAGATATTCCAAGCCTTTTTTGGTGGGGAACCATTGAAAAATTATTATGAGTTTTCTCGCAACGGTGTCTCTTTTAGCTTCAAAGGTTTTGGTCAAAAATTTATTTTTATGGATAATCGCTATTTCCGAGATCCAGTAAATACAGCTCCTTTCGGGCAATGGGGTAAGGAACAGCATCAATGGTTTGAAAGACAAATTAGTGAATCTAAGTCCCCTATTTGGTTAGCTAATGGTGGGCAGTTTTTTGCCAAAGCCACTGTCGTGGAGCGCGATAATGGAACAAAGAAACAAGTTAATGAGTCTTTTGTTGATGATCATCCAAAGCATTTTAAAAAACTATTGCAAGGATTAAAAGGTTTGAAACAGCCTGCGATTTTCTTATCTGGTGATATTCATTACTCTGAAATTGCGAAGATCGAAAAAGAACTTCTTGGTTACGAGACCTATGAGATCACTTCCAGTCCTATCCATAGCTTTATTTTTCGCAATAATGATGGTTCAGAGAGTTGGTTAAATAATCCGAGAAGAATTGTTTCTGTAAAAGAACACAATTATTTAGTCGTGGATTTTGAGTTCAACAACAAAATAGAGATCAATGTTAAATCTTTTGGGGTAAAACAAGAGTCACCTTATTTTGAACAAGATCTGGTGGTGGACAAAAAGCTTTAAGCCGCTTTTTCTTTATCTTGTATTGCTTTAACAGCACTGGAGAGCGACTCATCGACGATGCCATTTCTTCTTAAGATATCGTTGGTTCTATGAAGTTTGAAGACCAAGCCGCGAGTGAGTGCCGATAACCAGTTAGGCACTTTTTTAAGTTCCTCATCTAAAACTTGACTGGAAATTTTAATACACTCTGTTTTAGTAAGAGCAACGGCGTTTGCCGAATGAGGGCGACTAGAGATAAGGGACATTTCTCCCAAGTACTCACCCGACTGCACCATACCCATGATGATCTTTTTCTTGTGAGAATTAAGTCTATAAATTTGCACTTGCCCTGATTTTACAATGAAAAGAGAATCGCATTGAGCTCCTTCTCTTAAGATAAACTCGCCAGGTAAATAGCTAATGGTTTGAACTTTCTCATTTTGATTCATCGTACACCCTTAAAAACAATTACTAGAAGATCTTCATCATTCTTTTCGGAATGATCAAATAAGAACTTTATCATTCTAAGAATGATTTAAAGACTTTGATAGATTTTTTGAGACTTTGTTAAACGGTAAAAGATGATATTAACTAATTGGAAGACTTGTTGCCTCGACGAGAAGATCGCCCCTGATCTTCAGTGCTAATGCCGTTCTGTCCTTCCGCTTTGAAGGGTGTCTCGCTGTCGCCGCCGAGGGTGACTTGACTGCTTTGATCGCTTAAGACCACATAGGGTTGAAAATCAGACCACAGAAGATTCATGGCTGAAACAGATGGACCGCTCTCTCTACCAATGCGGTCATTGGGGTCTGTTGAGCTGGAGTTTGTCTGTGACCATGCCACAGAAGAGCTTAATAAAAATAATAAAATTAATATTTGTTTTTTCATTATTATCCGTATCGGTAGATCTTTTAAAAGACCATACTTAAAAATAACAAAAGCGGCTCTAAGGGTCCACTTTTGATTCAAAAACCTGATTTTTTTCTTTGCAAAGCCCTAAAAACTGGTAAAAAGTACATGAGTATGTCTCATTTTTAGACCACGAATGTAACGAATGCCGCTTTAGTAAAGCTCCCTGTTTGGTTGACGACATCGTCGAAGTACAGTTTGTTGGACTTTATTAAAGTGGTATCAACAAGAATCCTTAACTAAAGGGTTTTACGATTTAAAGTGCTAATGCTTAATGGAGTGCAATTGGAATTTCCAAAGAGAGAAAAAATATTTGTTGTGCTGGCAGCCCTCTTCTTTTGTTTTATGACTTTACTCAATATTTTGGGTATCACACGTTTTGTCCAACTTGGCCCCTTTGCCATAGCGATTGGTGTGCTTCCCTACCCGTTGACTTTTTTAATTACAGATTTAATCAGTGAGTTGTATGGAAAAAGTCGAGCTAACTTTGTGGTGTGGGTTGGGTTAGGTCTTAATATTTTTATTTTTGTATTTTTATTTTTTGCGGATTTATTCCCATCGGTGGAGCCGAGCTCACAGCCTCCTTGGCAAAACCTAAATCTAAAAGATGGTATTTTGTTAGCGACGGGACAGAAAGTAACAGGACAAGTAGAGCTTTTTAAAATTCTTTATTCCTGTGCTTCAGGAGCGGTTTTTGCTTCCATGGTTGCATACGTCGCTGCACAGTTTATAGATGTTCAGATATTTCATTTTTTAAAAAAGAAAACTAAGGGAAAAGCTCTTTGGTTAAGAAATAACGTCAGTACAATGGTGTCGCAACTTCTTGACTCAATTGTTGTGATATCGGTGACTTTTGGGCAGAGCCTTCTTCATGGTGAGATCACTTCATCAACATTTATAACATTACTGATGAGTAATTATTTGTTTAAATGGACAGCATCACTTTTAGATACTCTGCCAATGTACTATCTTGTAGCTAAACTTAAGCCCCATGTAGAAGCTCTTTAAGTCGTCAACTTGACCTAAGTCTTACGCCTACCTTTTGCTTTTTCTATTATTCATTCATAATAGAAATATACAACAAGGGGCGAATAACATGCGCGCTGCAATTTTAGGATTCTTCATTTTACCTTTTGTCATCAGTTCTTGCTCAACCAATCCTCCCGTGCAGGAAGAAGTGATTCCTCCTCCATCCCAGGATAGCTCATCAGAAAAAAAAGCCGATATCTGGAGTTGGCAGTACGACAACGGGCCTCGTGGGCCTGAGAATTGGTCAAAACTAAACCGTCAGTATGATATGTGTTCAGCCGGAGCAAAGCAGTCTCCCGTGAACTTAGTTTGGCATGCTCCTCAAAAGAATAATCCTTTAGAGATTAGTTATAAGCCAGGTACTGCCACAATTATTGATGCTGGTTATACTTTACGGGTGGACTTAACTCCACAAAGTCAGATTAGTTATTTGGGTCGAGACTATTTATTAGAAAAGATTGAAATACGTTCTCCTAGTGAACATACCTTGTCTGGTAATCAGCTGCCTATGGAGTTGCAGTTTTATCACAGGTCTTCTAATGGCCTCAAGCAAGCAGTTATCAGTCTTTTTGTTATTACAGGCCGAGGCAGTGCTTGGTTTGATGATTTATGGCAAAAAAGTGAGGGTTTGCCAAACTTTCAATCTTCAACCTCTTTTCGCTTTAATCCTGAGCAGTTGATTCCGCCGCGAAAAACATTTTACCACTACGAAGGATCTTTAACGCATCCACCTTGCCTTGAAGGCGTACAATGGTTTGTATTCAATACGCCTTTACAGTTGAGCCAAGAGCAAATTCAACGTTTTAGAGATCGTTTTGAAAAAAACAATCGACCCACTCAAAAGTTAAATGATCGCACTATAATCAATTATTAAAGATGAAGAGCCTGTGTCTCGTTAAATGATTCACAGGCTAAAGATTGATTTAAAAATACAATAAGAAATAATATTTTCAAGTTCTCTAGAGATTGACCAAGTTAGGTAGGTCAAGTTCAGGAAGAAACTCAAGGCCACAATGGCTAAACTGTGCTGCAATAGCATCAGAAGATCCTCTTAAGGAGAACCTTATAGACTTCACCTCACCAGAACTATCTAAATAACGTGATGTTAAGTTATTATAACGGCGAATGGCACTCACTAGTCCTTCACGATCATCAAAAAGTACTCTTGCGCCCACTAAGTTGGTGTTTTGTGGTTGTATGGGTAACAATTGAAATTGTTGAGAGGAACCGTCTGTTCTAACGACCACGTCAAGAAAGCTAAAATTAGCTTGAGTGACTACATTAACCTCAGGTTCAGAAAATAAGTCTGTGTTGAGGTCGTAGTAAGCCACTACTTCTAAAGTGGATTGACCATCTTCACTCATCGTAAAAGCTGAACATGTGGGTCTTTGCCAAATTTCATGGTTTTGAGATGTTTCACTATCCCAGGCTTTACCGGTTTGTTGAGAGTCTACGATGATTTCGTCAACGATTTGCGCTTGAGCGTTTAGTGCAATGACTAAATAAGACAATATTAAAATTAATTTTCCCATTTTAGTTTCCCCCGTTTTTTTGTAACTCGATTGAATCCATAAGTTGATTCGCAAGATCATTTAGTTTTTCTTTTTTACTATTTATTTTTGTAATTAGGTTGTTAAAGAGTTTGGCCGCACTCTCATAAGCAAGTTTGTCTTTATCCGCTTGGTTTTTTAGAGGACTAATTTCTTGAACTTTGCTTTGAAGGTTGGCTTCTCTTTCTTGAATCAATGTTTGCTGCGCCGGTATTTTATTTTGAGCCGTCGCTATATTTTGATCCTGTGTGACCAAGTCGTTTCTTGCTGCTAAAAGTTGATTTTTTCGACTGAGGAGAACTCTTTTCTCTCCATTAAGTTGATCAATTAAGTTTTTAATAGGTCTGATATGAGTGCTGTGGAATTGATTGATCTGAGATTGAACCGAAGCAATTTGATTTTCAAAGTTTCGTATATCATTTTGAAGATTAACAGCCTCTATTTCTAGGTTGGTGATCAAACGACGACTTTCTTGAATGTCGCCGTTAATACGAATTTGTCTGATATCTTCGTTGGCGATCTCTCTTTGTTTTTGAACAACTTCGTTTTCCAATCGACTGATCTGGCGATCGTTGTTGTCTTGTCGGGATTGAAGCTGAGAAATCTTGTTGCGGTTGCTTTGGATCTGAGTTGTCAATCTGTCGATCCTTTGATTTTGTTTGCGAAGTTGTTGTCTGAGTTCGCGTAGCCTGGCTTGAATGGCTGGAACATCAGCACCAGGTTGGTTGAGTTCATTTTCTTTTTGTTGAATTCTTTGTTTAGTTTGATCTCTTCTTGCGACAACCTGTTGGCGGGTTTGATTTTTTGATTGAGTATCCTGTCTTAGACTTCGAATTTCAGTCTGAATATTTTGATTTTCTCGTCGTAAATTAGGAATCTCATTCTGTCTTATCTGCACGACTCTGATTCTGGCATTTTCTTCTCTATGTTCTGACCTTTGTAAATCCATTTGAAGCTGACTCAGTCTTGAAGTCTGAGATCGAATATCATTTCTTACTCGATTCAATTGGTAAGTGGATTGCTGTTTTTGGTTTTCAAGACGTTCTTTTTGATTGATGTAGTTTTTGTACTCACTCGATAATTTGAGGTTTTCAATTTTATTATTATTTTGATCGATTTCGGACTGTTTTCCATTGGCCTCTTGAGTGAGAGTCTGTGCTTTTTGCTCTAAAGAGTTAAGTGTCACTAGGTTAGCACTTGTAAATTCCCCCGAGTTAACAACCGATTGTTTAATTTTATCTTTTTCTTGTAATGATAGTGGCTCGACTTGTTTTAAGAAATTGAGGTGAAGCTTCTGAGTTTCAAGATCTTGTGTTAATAATTGTATTTCTCTCCGAACGGAAGCATAGATGTTTTGAGAAGTAGTAGAAGCTTCTTTGGCCTGCTGAAGGTCAGCTGACTGCTGCTCAATTTGTTGTGGCCATTGTTTTTTTTCTAATAGAACTTCAGTATACAAATCATTGTAACTTTTTTGAATATTCTGAGTTGTGTTTTGCGCAAATCCTATGCTGGTGCTGAATAGCAGACTTAATATAATACTCGTTTTCATAATCCCCTCCCCCGACAGAATCTGAAAAGTACTGTCTAGGAAAGAGTCCTAGCATGGGTTTTGTGCAAAAAACAATGTTTAAGATCTGTTTTCAATTTAAGAAAATAAAACTATGAGATTACAATTACTTAGGGGCTGTTGGTAGAGTTTTATATCGTATCAATCCAATCAAAAACAGTTTGAAGCTCATTTTCAGAGACTGTGCCAGTTGGTGGCATATTCTTAGGTCTCTGGGCTCCGGAGCTATTTTGCATCCTATAAAAAAGAGGAGAGCTATTAGGAGATCCTGGAATGACGTAGTTAGCCTCAATGAGTTCGTCTTCTGTTTGCAGATGAAACCCATGGCAGTTAGAACATTTTGAAACGAATACGGATCGTGCGGCAAGAAACTCAACGCTTCCTGCTGGTGCTTGGTCGCCGTATTGATCGGCATCTTGAGAGCTAGAATTCTCGGTTTGCAAGCATGAAGTTAATAATAATGTTAATAAAGAAAGTCTAATGAAGAGACGAATTTTTTTTTCGACTTTAGACATTCGTTATTTTCCATTTTTAGCAGGAGTTCTCATGCTCGTGTGAGCGGCAACAGGAACTGTAACGTGAACTTGAAGCTTGTCCTTTACGCCCACTCCCATGTAGCGAACACCTTCAATCCCAAGTTCGGTGAGTGTTATTGGGAAGTGAGCTGTTAATTGATTGCCTTTGACTTCAAGCTGACCTTTCACTTTTATTTTTTTACCTTTAATATTAATTAAAGCAATCCCTTTGCCATTGGCTCCCTGGGCTTTAATGAGGGTGGCTTTAGGGTATTTATCCACTTCTAAATATTTTTTCAGATGCTTATCTCTAAGGCTCACACCTGTTTTAATGGTTCGCAGGTCAATTTCAATATTTTTAGCGGCAAAAAAGTCTTTTCCATTTTTATTCATTTTTAATGCGGTTCCTTTGATGGAAGTTGTTTTTGCAACAAAGTCACCGGCGGGGCTTAAATCGACATCAACATTAAGTTCAGCCGCATGCAGGTTGAAGACAAAAAATAATGAGATAGACAAGAGAATTAGAAATCGTTTTATTTTCATTTTCCACCTTACTTTTAATAGTTACTTTTCACTATTAATTATTTTAGTATAATCTTAGCGAATATTAAATAATTCATCCAAGGTATTTTGCACGTGAGATTATTTTGCTTTATTTTAGTTATCCTTGCTGGAGCTTCGTCGCAAGCTTATCCCGAATTTATTGGCTATAAATACACTTCTTGCTTAACCTGCCACTACAATAGCCAAGGGAATGGCGCCATTAACGACTATGGTCGCGCTTTATGGGCAGCTGAAATTGGGGGGCGCCTTTGGGCTGGAAAAACCTCGAATGAAGAGCTTGGAGAGTCCTCAGGTTTTTTAGGAAAAACAGAGATGCCTTATTGGATTAGACCCGGTCTCAAGATGAGACAGCTTTGGTATAAATCAAATCCGGGTAGCTCTGCTGAGGTTAGTGGCGATGTGTTGATGCAAGCTGAGGGTAATCTTGCCTTAATTTTTGATGAATCCTATAAATTTTTATTTGTAGGTTCTTATGGTTATGCTCCTACCCCACGAAGATTCCAGGGGCAGACACGAGCCGATGAGATAGAGAACTGGATTTCTAGGGAACATTATTTCCGCTGGCAAGCTCTCGATAAGCTCTTTCTTTTTGTTGGGATGATGGATAAGGCCTACGGCATTAGAATTGTGGATCACACAGCCTATAGCCGCTCAATGACTGGAATTGGGCAAAATGATCAAACTCATGGAGTCATGTCTCATTGGATTGATGATGGCTTTGAAGTTACCTTGCACACCTTTTTAGGGAATATGTATCAAGATGCAGATTTACGGCAAAAAGGTGTATCAACAATTGTAGAGTTTGATGTGGAGGAGGCCTGGAGAGTGGGCTTCTCATCTTTAGTATCCTCTAATGATTATGAAGATCAAAAAAGACTGGCGCTTCACTCTAAGAATGGTTTAGGGCATGGTTCGTCCCTCTTGTTTGAAGTGGGGCTTCTTGAGGATAAGTCAAATCTTGGTGATTCTATGGGTTATTATATTTATTCTGAAATCATGCAAAAGATCTTTCGAGGATATCATTTATTTGCGACAGGACAGGCTTATAAACCTGAGCTTGTAAGTCAGCAAGCCGATACGATCAAAACTGGTTTTGGGATGCTTGCCTTTCCTCGATCTCGTTACGAATTTCGTGTAGAAGCTCAAAACACAAGGCAAATTCTGAGTTCAAATCAAGTTCCTGATGATTTTTGGTCTTTACTAATGCAGGTTCATTTATCTCTTTAATGAGGAGTGCTTTATTTTGAAAAGAATTAAAATGATATGTGTTTGCATAGGCTTGCTTTTAAGCGTTTCTGTTTTTGCCCAGGAAAAATCTGGAAAAAATAAAGACCGATTTTATTCTTTTCTCACTAAAAAATCTTTTCAGTTTGGAGTGGGGTATAGTTTTTGGCAACAGCAGGTTGGTTTGTATCAACGTGGAGCCACTGGTGAAATGAATGTTGAGTATAAAGGCATAGAGATCATTGCAAACTATGTAAAGCCGAGTACTAAAAATGTTCATTGGGTTTATGGAATCAATGGTAAGTTGACATTTGGAAATGCTAAAGGAAGTGCTCAGGGAACTATTAATGAAGAGTTTGACACTCAAAACTTCACCGATGTGCAATTTGCTCCCACAATAATGTACCGTTCTAATTTAAAAACCGAGTTTGGTATTGTCTTACCAATTGGATATCGAATGAGTTTTTGGGCTCCCCCCACTCAGCCGGATATTATTTTGGAAGATGAAAATCTTTTTTATTTTGGTTATGGATTAACGATGTTGACACGTTTTAGTTTAAGGTCAGCAATTGTTGTAACCCTTGCTCATCAGCATAATATTGAGTCTTCACGCTGGTCATTAGCTTGGCAATATGATTGGAAATAATCCTTAAGAATATCTTTAATGAAAAACTATGTCGAAGTCGGGTCGCTCTGTTTGAGTAATGAGTTGATTGTCCTCTCTTAATTCAGACTCATGAATAACTTGATAAAGAGTCGCAGGTAGCTCTACGTTGATGTGGCCTTTTTTCAAGAGCCTTTTGCCCATATTGTAATGGGAGGGCTCATGCACGGTGATAGAGTGATAACGTTCGTCTTTTGGTAAAGTTCTCTGTAGGCAATTAATGAAGTTGAAGAATTGACTCAAATAGGTGGTTCTATCATTTAAATTATTAGACTGTATTTTTAGAAAGCTGATGTAACCAAGCCTTAGAGGTTCATTCTCCGTGACTTTGGGTTTGCCGAGAAAATAGGCTAGCATTTGACTGAGTTTAATCCCTAAAGTGAGCTGAGAAACTTTTGCTTTACGGTAGAGATAATCACTCAATAAAGCACAGCAAGCTGTAATTTTATGATTTTCATCGCGAAACAAAAGAAAATCACTCCAAGAAAATTGGTGAACTCTCTTTCTTCTTAAAATTTCATCTTCGGTCCAAGAGATATTTTGGTTTGAGTCAGTCGTCAAAAAATTTATAATTTCTTCGTGATCCTTCTCTTGAGCCCTCACAATATTATGATTTATTTTGTGCAGAGGTAAGCTTCCGATAACATTTATATTAGAATAAGAGTAGAAAGGACGATGTATGAGATGGCCTTTGTTCTGCCCTCGTTTATCGACCATAACCTTTTTTGCGGCAACATTGCCATCAAGTATGCTCGCTATAATGTACTGACAAGAGCTTAATTCAGAAATATTTTTAAATTCTTTAATAAGTAGCTCGTAAAACTGATAAAACTGAATTTTTGTTTCTTTTTCCATGTTGGGAGAGAATCTCAAGTCACTGGTGTAGCCTAAGTATTCTTTTTGGCCCTTGATCATCATAGGTGTTATAGAGACGCAACCATAGCCGGTTAATGAGTTATCAGAGTTTCTAAATAAAAATGTGTAAGTTTTTTCTCCTTGAATTTTAGATAGAGCAAAAAAATCGGGGTTACGATCAAACTTTAAGCCACCGGATTCCGTTTGCATTTGAATATTTTCACTGAGTTCTAAAATTTCCTGACTATGTTTTTCACTCGCTAAACTCACGCGGTTAAAATTCTGGAGAAGGTCTTGAAAATTCTTTTCCATGCTAACTAATCCATTTCAGTTTTTTAACAGTGCCATTAAAGGCTCTGTCCATAAGGAAGGTGGGGTTTTTTGCAATATTAACTGGAAGTCTTTTAATGCATCCCATTTCTATCACTTCTGATCCAGGGTTTTCGCAACCAGGCAAGGCTTTAACCGGCCCCTCATATATTTTCCAAGAGTTAAAATTCTTATAGAACTCACGAAGCTTATCATTGTTTGAACTGTATGCGTAGACGTACTTGTGTTTACCTTTGAGGCCTAGCCTGATAGCATACTTCATGCACTCTAAGTAAAGCTGTAGGCGACTTCCCTGTGGAGCCTGACTTTTATTTAACCATAAACCATTGATCTCAAAACAATGAGATCGATTTTTTATAAGTAAATCGTGTTCCCTTAAGACCTTTTCTGGCAACTGCTCAAGGCATCTTAAAGGGCCATCATAGGCCATTACAAAGCCACCATAGATATCGCCCCTTTTATTTTTAAGGCCGATCACGAGAGCTTTCTCGAGATAAGTTGTTGGTAAATCGACGCCCACAAAATGATTTGCATGCTTTTTGAAAGTTAATAAATCCAATGAGGATTGCAGTCTTTGAAACTGAGTTTTTTCCATAGAGACACAAGGGTAGCAGCATTCATATTTAAGTTCATATGTCCTATTCATAAATTGGACCTTTATGACAGATCTGTCATGGCTTTCGGGCTTTATACTAGGAATTAAATTCCAGTGAAGCAAAGAGAATTTAATATGCTGATATTAGATGAAGTTAAAGCGAATTATATGATCAAAGGAAAATCTAGGAGTAAGGTAAAAAGCCTGCAGTTCTAGTGTACTCAATCGGGAGTTTGTGGTTGATGAGATTCTTGTAGGCCTTTTAATTCTATTTAGATTCTCTCATCAAGATCTTAATCCTGGGCTAAGGTAAGTGTTTTGATGAATTTAAAGTGTTATCACGATTATAGGCTTCAATATTATTAATTTTATATTATACTTAAAAAGTGAGATATTTAAGTCTATTGAATCTAATTTTTCTAATATCCTTTCTCCCCTATTTCAGTCATGCTGAGGTTACAAGGGGGAATGGCTCGCAAGCTATCGATCCCACAAATAGCAACTTTGAAAACATTGGTGTTAATGAAAATGTTCGTCTCGCCAGCTATGAAAGTTCTGATATATCAGGATTTGAATTGCAGTGTTATGATAATGATCCCAATAGTAATCGTATCATGTTTTGTCAGGATGGATGTGGTGAAAATCCGACACCTCAAAGTGATGGTCCTAGGACTTCCCAGGAGTGCGCTAATTTTTTAGATGCATGGATTAGAGAATGTGTGGAAGAAATGGGTTGTTATAATCAGGTTCGCTTTTGTGGTGTTGGTGGACATGCTAAGAGAAAGAAAAACACACCTAGTGGACCCGGATCACCCAGCCGTCACAGTTCAGGAGATGCGTTGGATCTCTTTGGAATCACTTGTCGGCAACGTAATGGCTCACAACTGGCAATGGACTTATCGAGCCAAGGGCGTAATCAAAACACAGAAGCTTACGATAAGTTTGTGGCTTGTTGGAGAAAAAAAGTGGAAGAGTATGAAGGGCCCAAGGATGCTTCTTGCAGAGGAGCAATCAGTTGCCAAGGCTCAGAAGAGCCGAACAATGAACTTCATAATGACCACGTTCATCTTTCCTGCCCCACGCCGCGCTCTAATACGGGAGGAACATAATGATCTATTTGTATCCTGTTTTATTAACGTTTTTAATGGCTGCCGATGCTGATCCCAACGGTTTTTTTAAAGATAAAAACTGGAGTGTTAGTACTTCTAGTGGTCAAAAGATCTTTGCTGAGTCTCGCTATTTAGGTGAGCCTGTGCAGTTCCCCAACAAAGTGGATGTTTATTTAGTCTGTAGTAAGAATAAAAAAGAACTTATTTTTTCAAAAAAATACTGTGGAATTAATTATATTAAGGAAGTGGCTGGAAAATTAGAAGTGATGTTTCTCGACTTTAATTCTAAAGACTCAAGAGGTTATTGTACTAAAAAACGTATTAAGCATTATCCTCTCCCCTCTTGTTCAAAAAAATAAAGGCCCTCGCTTAAATTAATTGAGCCTTTGCTTCAGCAAGACCCATAGATAGTAAGAAAGGGTCTTTTTTTTGTTGATTTATAAAGCTCTCTTTTGAATCGATATTTCTCCATTGATTTTTAATTAGAATTTGTCCTATGGCCCCACCAAGACTATTTCCTGGCCCTAAAAGAACTAAATGATCCGGTGCGAACTCTTTTAAAGCGACTTCTATGGATTTGGTGAAGTCATAAGTTTCCAGTACCTGTTTTTTAAAAGTGTATTCATAAAGTTTTTTAATATCCGTTGAGAAAGGCTGCCAAATTTGTCCTTCGCCATCAATCATGGGAAGAATCGGTTTTTGGAAATTCAATTGATAAAGTGAATGTGTGGCTTTCTCAGAGATATCTTTTAATAAGGGAGTGTGAAAGGCGCCGTGGTTAACCAGTTGAAAGGGGTAGTTATCAATTTTAGGTAGTCTTTCCGAGAGTTCTTTTAAGCCCTCTTTGTTGCCGGCAAGAACTTTATAACCACCAAGATGAATAGAGTAAAAAACCTTGTTATTGGAGGAAGTGTTCACTTCAGTTATCAATTCATCAATGAGTTGGATTTTCTGAGGGTCTATTTGCCAATTTTCATCAATAACGGGATAAATGATCTGTCCCCCTATTAGGCCTGATTCCATCATTGAGCCCATGGTTTGTATGAGCTTAAAAGAGTCCAATGGATTTAACACTCCGGCAAAAGCTAAGGTTAGATACCATCCCATTGAATTGCCAGCGATTGCGACAATCTCGTATTGTTCGCGATTGATTTCTAAATAATCCGCTTTGCTGCAAGCATAGATGAGTGGAGAAGCGTGCTCTCCTTTGGTGTGAAGGGAGGTCTTGAAGGTCTCAGCACTGTCTAATTCCGTTAGGCTTGGATAATTCAGCTTCACTCTTTCTTGATCTAAGATATTAAGCTCTTTATCTATACTCTTGCGATTTAATAGTGTGCCGAGATTGTCTTTTGTGTAAGAGCCTCGACCAGGGCAAATAACCACAACTCTTTTTTTACTCATTAGAGCCTCCAATCAATTTGAGAGCCGCTTCTACGATTGACTCTTTTGACGGCAATCCTGCTGTTGCTGCAGGCCCCAGAGGTATAAAACAATCGGCTGCTGCATGAATGTTATATTGAATTTGCGGCAAACTCATTGCCAACTCAGAGATGACGGACTCAGCAAAAGAACCGGTTTTACGACACTCTTCTACAAACAAAACATGGGTTTTGTTTTTTAACTTTTTCTTTAAGTTCTCTAGGTCGAGCGGGGCAATCCATTTTAAATCAATAACTTGAGAAGAGATGTTGTGCTTATCTTTTAGAATTTTCTGGGCTTGC
Source organism: Bdellovibrionales bacterium (assembly GCA_964229765.1). GTDB lineage: Bacteria > Bdellovibrionota > Bdellovibrionia > Bdellovibrionales > JAGQZY01 > JAGQZY01. The sequence continues at coordinate 145,866 of CAXREJ010000053.1, forward strand.
AGTGAGTAATAGGTTCCATTGCCATAAGTGAGGATTGTGAAATCACTCTCGCCAAAAACACTCATTTCCCCCAGTGGAGAAAATTGGTCAGGATCGGGGTAAGGGTGACTCCACAACTTATCCCCTTCTTCGTGAAGGTCGCGAGTCATATATAAAGCGATGGGTTCTATAAAAACCGAAACTCTCCCCTCTTCATGGGCCATTTTTATACAAGTTCTTAGCATTTTTACAGCATCGGCTCCATGGCTGGGAACAGCAATGATTAATCCGGGGATATCTCTAAATACAGCTAAAGAATTGTCGTTATGAAAATGGCCGCCAAACCCTTTTTGATAAGCAAGGCCTGCTACTCGAATAACCATGGGATTTGAGTATTGTCCTTTGGAAAAAAACGCAAGAGTGGCCGCTTCTCCTCGGATCTGATCTTCAGCATTATGAACATAGGCTAAAAATTGAATTTCAGGAATCGGTAAAAAATTATTATGAGCCAGTCCTATCGCCGCTCCTAAAATGGATTGCTCATCAAGAGGCGAGTTGAAAACTCTTCTGGATCGAAAGCGATTTTTTAAATTGTCTGTGACATGGTAAACGCCTCCTTTTTGAGCCACATCCTCTCCGAAAACCACGGTTTGAGGATATTGTAACATGATGTCTGTTAGTCCCCAGTTAATAAGCTTTGCCATATGCTGAGGAACCTGTAGCTTTGAATACTCTCGTTCAAAAATCTTTTCTCGTTCACTCTCACTAGCTAAGGGCTGAGGTGGTTTCTTGTGGTCACAGGCGGTGATTGAGTTTGCAACCTCTTCAATTGTTTTAAGAGGTTCGCGGATAACAACTTCATTGGAAATATTTTTAATGCGTTCGCGCGTACTATGGTAAAGATTCAAAATTTCTTCACTCGACAAAAGATTGTTTTCTATAAGGAGTCTTGCCGAGTGAAGTATGGGGTCATTTTTTTCAGTGTCTTTAATTTGTGTAAGACTGTGATAGTTGGATTCCACGTCAGAACCCGCATGGCCCAATAATCGAATGGTTTTCATGCGAATAAAAACGGGTTTTTTGCGATTTCTCGCAAAAGTAGCCGCTTGTTTACATGTTTGATAGACATCAATTAAATTGAGTCCATCACATTCTAAATAGAGAAGACTGGGGCGATCGGAAAAGTTTCTTTTGATCCAGTCGTTAGGAGTTTTGACAGAAATGCCTAAGCCATTATCTTCACAGAAAAAAACAAGAGGAAGTTTAATGTTTTGGTATGCAATCCAGGAGGCTGTATTGATGGCTCCGAGGGCTGTGGAGTGATTCGCTGAAGCGTCCCCAAAACTACAAAGAGCCACACTGTCATGGGGTAAATAAGGAGTGAGGTTTAAATCTTTAGATTTAGAAATGGAAAGGGCCGCTCCCACCGCTTTAGGGAGATGAGAAGAGATGGTGCTTGTTTGTGGTGGAATAAATAGTTCTTTTGAGCCAAAAACCTTGTGACGACCTCCAGAGATGGGGTCTTCTTTTGAAGCCATAAAAGATAATAGAAGGTCATATAAAGGAGTGGTTCCTCCCTTTTTCTTAGCTCTTTGAATAAAAAAAGCACCACTACGATAATGGAGAAAGGCTATGTCGCTCACTTCAAAGGCCTTAGCAAAAGCCGCATTGCCTTCGTGGCCAGAGCTACCGATGGTATAATAACACAAGTTTTCTTTTTTTAATTCCCGAGCTCTTAAGTCAAGAAGGCGACTCATCACTTGAGTTTCAAAAAGATCAATTAATTCACTACTCGAAAGAGAGGATCCAGAAAATTCCCAATGAGTTCGAGCCTCTGGAAAGGTTCCTTGCCGAACGGATTTAATAAAATTTTTGTCTACGACTTCAGCACGATTGAATGTACTCACCTCAAGGACTCCTTTCGGACTTTACATGATGCATAAGTTTTAATGCTTATAGGCAAGAATCCTATTTTCACTTATCCTCATACAGCACGCAATGCCATTCTTTCAAATCAATGTTAAGATGGCAAATAAACTGATGAGGAAGACACTCTAAAGGTGTAAAGGAGTCTCGATGGCCGCTTATGAATCTTTAAATTATATGGATTTTGATAGTCTATTAACAGAAGAAGAACTTATGGTTCGGAACACTGTGCGAGAGTTTGCAACTAAAGAAATTATTCCTCGCTTGCAAGACTGTCACAGAGAAGAAAAGTTTCCCATGGATTTGGTGCCACAATTTGCAGAGCTGGGTTTGTTTGGTTCGACAATCAAGGGTTATGACTGCCCTGGTCTAGGTGATGTTTCTTACGGTCTTTTGATGCAAGAGCTGGAGCGTGCCGATTCAGGCGTCCGCTCTTTTTGCTCAGTTCAAGGGGCCCTTGTGATGTCCCCTATTTATGCTTTTGGTTCTGAAGAACAAAAACAAAAATACCTTCCTAAAATGGCTAAAGGTGAAATGATTGGTTGCTTTGGGTTAACTGAGCCTGATGCGGGATCCAACCCTGGTGGAATGTTAACCACCGCTGAAAAAGTCAGTGGTGGTTATAAACTCAATGGAAATAAAATGTGGATAACCAATGGATGTGTGGCTGATGTCGCTGTTGTTTGGGCTAAGCTTGATGGTAAAGTCAGAGGTTTTATTGTTGAAAAAGGCACAAAGGGATTTAGTACTTCCACAATGAAGGGGAAGTTTTCCCTGCGAGTGAGCACCACCAGTGAGCTGCACATGCAAGACTGTGTTGTTCCTGAGGATGCCATTCTTCCAGGAGTAGAAGGTCTTCGTGGGCCATTGAGTTGTTTAACACAGGCTCGCTATGGCATAGCCTGGGGTGTTTTAGGGGCTGCGAACACTTGCTATCATGAAGCTCTTAATTACGCTAAAGAGAGAACCATCTTTACAAAACCTCTTGCTGGATATCAATTGGCTCAAGCTAAGCTAGTTAAAATGGTTCAAGAGATTACCAAAGGACAATTGCTAGTTTTACAGTTAGGGCGTTTAAAAGAAAGAGGTGAAATGCATCCTCATCAAGTATCTTTGGCTAAGATGAATAATTGTCGTATGGCATTGGATGTGGCTAGAGAAGCTCGTGATATGTTGGGCGGTAATGGAATCATAGATGAGTACCCTGTGATCAGACATATGATGAACCTCGAAACGGTGAACACTTATGAAGGAACTGAGGATATTCATCGACTGGTCGTTGGTCTGGAAGTGACTGGAATTGAAGCTATCCGCTAGATTAAGGTACTAATAATAAATAATCCTTATTTAACATAATTAAAACAATTCAACAGATGTGCCGAGATGAGACATATGAAAATGTGTCTCATCGTTCTATTTTTATGCCCCCTCCTCTTTTCTTGTGGAAAAGAACAGGGTGATATTCTGTCGGTGAATTCCTCTTCTGAAAACACCCTCACTCCTGTGCAAATCATAACTCTCGGGGGAGATACCAATCACAGAGGTGTTACTTTATATGATGAGAATGGATCCTTTCTGTCGGCTTTTAATTTTAGAGCCGAAGGGGCCACTCCTAGAAATTTAGTTCAATGGTCTGAAGACTCTGTCTTGATCTCATTGGATGTCACTGACTCTGTTTATGAACTTTCCTTTGATGGCACAAAAAACTTATTTCACGGTTCAAACCAACTCAATGGGAATATTTATGGTATAGCCGTTGACTCCCAAAGTTTTGTTTATGTGGTAGAAAGTAATAGAATTGAAGTGTTCGACTCTAATGGAAATCGTGATGGTTCAAAACTTATAAACACAACTGTTGGTGGCTGTACTCTATCTAATCCACGTGGAATTTTTATGAACTCCTCTGATCAACTTTATGTTTTGAATCAGGGAGGTGCGGATAATCTACTTATTTATGATGTTTCTGGAAGTGCTGCGACTTGTGTGAGTTCTCAAGCCATTGGAAATAATCCTTATTCTTTAGTGATGCACTCGAATGGATATCTTTATATTACAACTCAAGCCGATGATCGTGTCTATCGCGCTGATCTCGATGGATCAAACCTGCAAGTCGTTTGGGATACAGATACATCTTTAATAAATAATCCAACTGGTATAGCTGAACTTCCTAACGGAGACCTTATTGTCGCTTCTTCGCAAACTGATTCGGTTGAGAGAATCACCACTTCGGGAGTGCGGGTTGGAAACTCGCCATTTATCGAGGACTCTTTGAGTCTCAATCTACAAGATATCATTGTAGTGGGTGGAAGTGATGCGCAGTAAGTTGATTTTGCTTTTCATTCTTTTTCCCTTAAGCACTTTTGCAACCACTCAAAATGGGATTGGTTTAGAGTTAGGATTGGGGTATCCACAAGTACAACTCTCTGACGATGGGCAAAGAGCTCTTTACAGTGGTGTGGGAGTACAAGGTACAGCTTTATTTCCATTGCTCGATTATGGCAGTTTCTCTACCGATTTAGAAGTGAGTTACACTTATTACTCTTTAGAGAATAATAACGAAAGTGCACTCGTTAAGGAATGGAGTCATTACAGTGCCTTTGGCAGTGGTTTAAGGTTCAATCTTTCCTATTTATTTGTGGGATTAAATTACGCTTTTGCAAATAGTAAGCATTTACAAAGTGGCTCTAGTGGCGTGAATATCGAGTATGAGTTTAATCCTTTTGTTTGGCATGCAGGACTGGCTCTTCCCCTTTCTCCACTCACGGCTTTAGTCATCGGCTATTCTGGCAACTTCCAAGGAGATATTTCTGTGGATGGAAGCGATTTAAAGTTTAATGATCAAACCGTGTGGGTACGGTTTCAGATAGATTTTGGAGTGAGCTTTCTGAATCTTCTCACTCCAGGTCAATCTTTTGAAAAAACACGAGACAGTTTTTTTCCCCAAGGAAATTTCTAGGTTTTAATTTAAAATGTCTCTTGGATAACGCGACTCAAAGTTTTCCCCATATCCGCTGAAATTGAAATTCCTTGGAAAATATAGGTTTCTCCAAAATCAATTTCGTCATCAATAATAACGCGATGAGAAGTTCTTAATACATTATCACTGGTAGTAATGAACTCGGAGCCATCACTTCTTTTCACTAGAGCCTGAGCTGTCGCTGGTATATCTGTTTCCCAGGTGACAATAGCCAGCCCCTCGCCAATATCTTGAACTTTAAAATCAGTGATTTTTGGATTGGTTCCTTCGGTGCAAGGGTTAAAGATCTCCTTTAAGGGAAGATTCCAATTAGAGGCTGCAATAGGTTGCCAACCTCTTAATAGCATATCGGTATAAGTCTTTGTCGCTAAAGAGTTGTTATTAGGATCAAAGAAGCGATGATTGCCAGAACGTCCACACTCCCCTTCACTTCGAGTCCCTGCATCCACTTTTCTCCAAAGAGGAATTAAAGAGATGTGAAAGCGTGGCCCTTGATAGTACTCAATTTGAACATCCATTGTTGTATCGTGGTCAAAATGAACGGTATCACCACAACCCATTTTAGTTTCGTGATCGCCGTCATTGTTAACCACAATTTTTTGAACTCCATCGATATCTGTGAACTTCATAATAGTTCCATCATCTGACAAAAGTGCTAACTCGTACTCGCCCTCTTCATCTTCAGGGCTGAGTTTTAGAACGGATTTAAATCTTAGAGCAAAATATTCTATCAATTCATTTCCGGCGTCGTCTTTGATCACCTCACCGGTTTGTGATGGAAAGCCAGAATCAAACATTCGTGTGGGGATATTGAGATCTGTAAAGAAAAGCTCTTGCGTAGAAGCAGTTCCGTATTGGAAATAGTCTTCTAAACGATTGTAATGTGGCTGAGTACTATCAAGATAAAAGAGTTCAGCAATCAAACCAGCTTGACTGTTATTATTACCACCGCCCCCCATAGGGTCACACACAACTTTATTAAGTGCGTGTTTATTGACATCATAGGGATGAAGATTAACGCTTTCCTCTGTGTTTTCAGAGAGGTTGTTTTGCGAATTAATAGAGTCATTGGAGCAAGCCGCTATCAATAAGATAAAAGAAAGAGTCATTGCTTTATGAAAACCCTTCTTTAAGTTTTGTTTTAGCATAAAACCTCCGCGCTCGAAGCTTTTTATATCTTAGCTTAAAAATAAAAAAACGCTTAGATTTTAATGATTTATCCTAATTTAAGATAATAGGATTTAGACAAAAAATAGATTTTTCGATGGGTCTCATAATAAAATAGACATTTTTTTAAAGAAACAGCCTCAGCTTTAGAAAGCGAATGGATCCTTTTTATTTTTTAAATTAGTCTTCGCGAGAATAGGTTCAGTCATTTGGAGACGCATCGCATACCCAAAACATGACAGTCACCAAACTTTTCTTCTTATGAAAACAATAAGCCAAACTAGAAAAACAAAAATAAAATCTCCGCTTAATCCTTTTAAAGACAAGAAAGGTTGATTGTGATTAGGAGTTCCCGCTAAAGCCGAGCAGCCACCAAAAAGAAGTAAATTAGGATCTGTAGGATATAAATAACGAACTCCATCTTTATCATCCTCAGAGAGGCTAGAAGGTAAGAACCAGTCATGATTTCGATAGGTCATAACTGAGGCGGGATCGTCACTATGGTGAAGCCCTAAAGCATGACCCATTTCGTGAACAAGAGTGCTCTCGATCGCCCCAGGTAGGTAGCCCCCAGGAACCAAGGTGTTGGCATTTAAAGCAATGGCAGCAGAACCATTCTCCTCTGAATTAAAGGTAATTCCATTGGCATTACCCAACGGAAAGCAGCCAACCAAAATTTCACCTGGATTTGGAGTGTCCATAACATTTCTTGAGACCTCTCCTCCCTTTTTTAATATAAGAGAGCTTCCAGGAATTTCATTCCACCAAGTTATTGTTGTGCTAATGGCTGAAGATAATTCTTCGTCAGAAACTCCATTGGCTCGACAAGCACCATTGGCAATATTAACTGTTGTATTAGAAGGGTCAGAGAGTCTATAGCCAGGACTAATTAGAACAAAAGCCATTGTAGGCTGTGAAATTAAAGTGAAGAGAAGGCTAAGTAAAAAAATCATTAAAAATACCCCGTTAATGCAATTTGGTAGGACCAGGTTGCTTTATCTGAGTCTAAAATTTCAAAAAGAAAGAGAGAGAATCTTAAGCCCCAATTGACTCCACCCCCAAAACCATCTTGGTAGCCAGTGTCTGAGCTGAATAGAGAACTCGCTCCTCCAAAACTGGGTTCAAAAAAATAGTAATCCATCCCAAGATCAAGACTTGTCGAGTAAGATGTGGAGGTGGATCCTGGTCTATAAGCGGTATCAAATCCTGATCCGTTGGGAACGGTCACAGCTCCTCCCTCCCCTTTGATACTTCTCATAAAGTTCCCTATTCCGTAGCGAAACTTTAAACGCTGACTCCAGCTGGGATTATAGAAAAAGTCGAAAAGTATAAAAACAGAATAGGATGTGTACTTTCCATAACTATCATCAGAACCTAAAATATGGTGAATGTATCCAAGTTGCGGAGACATCTCCCAACCATCAAAGAGGAAAAAATTGTGCCCGATAGCAAGATTCGGACTTAAGGAGGCTGCGGTTTTACTGCCAGAAGAATCTTGCACAGCATTTCGATGCTGAAAACCACCGAGCGAGGCATGAAAACCATGGGATATATGTGTAATGGAAAGGAGAATTAGTATAAGTCCAATTCTTAGCATATGTAGATAATATGCCTAAGAGGGATTAAAAAGAATCGCGGATCAAAATTCAAGCCTTAGGTAAGTGATTTAAGTATGACTGTGCTTTGCAAAGTACTTATTCACCCAAGGGCGACATTCACGGTTGATAATTTCAATGGTGAGCTTGTGTTGACCATCAATCGTCGTAATTCTCACATCAGATCCTCTTCTTTTAAAAGGACAAAGATGAGCGAGTTTTTCTAAATCTTTTCTGGAAATGGAATCAGTGGGTATGCTGATTAAAATGGAAGGCCCCCCTTTTTTGGAATGAACCTCAAAAGGACTCTGTAATATATGGTAATTTGGAATAAAAGTTTTTGAACCTGTTTTAGATTGAATTTGAGTATTAAAGGGACCAATAGCTAAGACCTCGCCTTCAAGAGAGCCAATACTCATATAATCACCCACCCTCAATTCTCCTCTCATAGCAATAAAAAGTGAGCTTAATATGTTTCTTGCAGGTTCAATTAGAGAGAAACCAAAAATAACACTAAAGATTACAAAAAAGAGGAGCGAAACAAATAAAGAGTTTTGAGAGACCGTGGTGAGGCCATAGAGAAATATAACTCCAGGAACTATAAAAGTTGTAATATTTAAAACTTGATAAAATAGGGTTCTCTTCTCAAGTGCTCCAGAGTTGCCCATAATAATGAAGAAGCGTCTTAACAAAAAATAGCTGGCGCCAGAAAATACAATAAAAAAGCCAATTTGAAAAAAAGAGGCCACTTGTAAGGAGAGTTCAGGAAAGTCCATAGCTAGTGAATTATCATTCATTGTAGAATCCCCTCTTTTTTAAGCTCAATTCCTATAGGTAAAATCAGTGAATTTGGAATTTCAAAACTACTGCGATCAATCCCTTTTGATTTAATAAGATGGCACTGCTCAAGGTACTGGGTTTCATTATCTACAACGGAATATGATAAGCCAAGAGTGTGACTCATTTTTTGAACACTGAGGCTATGGTTGCAATAAAGCTGATTTAAAATCTGTTTTTGTAGGAATGAAAAATCGTGAATCATAGGTAGACCACGATCAATGGATTTGCTCATAGAAAGTTGAATTGTTTTTCCATCAGAGCTTTTAAGACTTCGTAGCCACAAATAAATTAAATGGCGTAGGTGCCCATGAGACCTTTCGTAAAGAACTCTAAAGAACATTTCATCTTCAGTGGAAAGTCCGGCCTTTAGAGCGAACTCACTCATAAATGTTTTTGGAAACTCCACTTCAAGCCCACTCAATCGATGGCGAGTCAGAATCACTTCTTTAGCTACTTCTAAATTAATCTCGTTAAGATCAATAATCTTACTAAATAAGCTGCGAATCTTAAAAGCACGGTTTAGGGATTCTAGGTTAAAGCGAGTTAAAGAAACGATCCAATGAGTGTTGTTTGGAGATTTGTTAATAACTTCAAAGAGAGCTTCAAATTGATCCAAATGATGTCGGTTAAGCATTTGGTCGACGTTGTCTATGATGATAGTAGCTGGTTTTCTTCTGAGAGTGGCAATAATGGAGGCAGCATTGTTTTTTGTATTTAACGATCGAGATAAAATTGCCAAAGGACCACGGTAATCATCACCTTCGATACGAATAAGTCTTTCCGTTTCAATATCCATCTGTGCGACATTGATAAGTGAGGACTTGCCAATTCCACGATCTCCGATAATTAATATTTTTTGACTTTCGCTGGATGTCGACTCAGGATTTGCAAAATCTTTAAAATGCTTTTCTCGCGCTTTATGGGCGACAAAAAATCTTCTATCTTGAATAGGGTCAAGGCTAAAAAGTCGAAAGTAAAGACGTGGTAAATCGGGTATTTGAGTATTTAAATCGTAAGTAGAGGTAATAAACTCTCTCACAGTGGCAGTATCAAGAGTGTGGGAGCTGAGCTTCTTTTTAAGGGTCTTATCAATATCTCGATCACTTTGTTGAAGAGATAGTTTTTTAAGCTTATCGTAATAATTTTTAAATCTTAAGTTCACGGCATCTCTCACCTCTCTGAACTTAAGAACTGTGCTGTGAAGTCTTTGTCGGAATTGATTTTTAGCAGTATGAACAACAGAAAAACGTTCAATGCCTTGTCTGACTTCCATTTGACACTCTTCTAGGAGTTTTTCAGTCGACTCGTTGGATGATTTTATATACTCCATTAAACCATTATAGAGTTCTTCAATCTTTTCTCTTTCCGTGGCGATGGAGTTCTGCAAGCTTTCGCTCATTTCTAAGGTTTCCGATGAGCCCTTTTCTCCGGCGATTTGGGTTTCTAAGCTATAATTAATAATTGAAAAAGCTTGCTCCATTTCCATCAACAATGATTCTAAGTAATTTGAAACCCCCTCAATTCTTTCTTCAATAACAGGTAAAAAGTTAATAAGAATGCTTTGTTCAAATAGCTCATGTAAATTGATTTTTTTTACAACAATTTCAGAAGGAGATTGGACTTGGTGGGCCGCTGTGTTTTCAGAGGCAATTTGAAATGTTCCTTCTTCCTTAGGAAGACTTTTCTTGAGGTTAATTGAAATGTCGCGATTGAGGAGCCTAAAACTACCTCTCACATATTTTGATTTTAAATCAGCCTGTAAGTTCTCTTCGGCAAATGCTTTTGTCTCAGTAAGGAGTTGTTCAAAAGTTTTAGTATCTCTCTCATCTGCCTGATTAATTTTTTCGTTAATTTTATCGAAATATTCAAAAACTTCTTTAACAAGAGTATCAGCATTTGATTTTGCAATTTCGACTTGTTGGAAAAACTTTTCTTCTAAAAGTTTCTCAACCGCATGGGATAATAGAGCCGATTGAACAATGACCTTCAGTCGATTGCGACAATAGATAAACTTTTCGTCCCAATTGAGTGAGTCGCTCTTTGCTTTTTCAAACATTTCTGTGATTTCAGGCTCAACTTGAGAGTATCGAATGGAACTGTCAGAAAGATAAGGTGTATTGATTTGTTGTAAGTGCTTAACCCACTTGTTAGCACATCTTGAAAATTCTTTATTGAAATCACTTTTAACTGTGCGTAGCCAAAAATCATTTTCTTTTTGAATCTTTGCCATAATCTCTTGATTTTCAAAATTTTGATTTTCAAGAGAACGTTGAAAGATTTCAATGTGGCGACCAAGCAAATGATACCATGAACTTATTAATTCTGTAGTAAAGGAGCCAATAAGTGGTTCTAAGTTATACTTGGCTATTTTACGAAGAGGAACATCTCTTTCTGGTTTTTTATTAAACCAAAAGAGAGGGCGACGTAAAATTTTCCTCATTTTGATCCAAAGAGAATCGCCTTTTTGTATATAAATTCCTGAGTTCGGGAAAGGTCGTTTTTGTAAAACCAGGATAGAATCAATTTCCTTTTGCAACTGACTCATGGAATTGTAAGTGTCTTTGCCTTTGGCCGACATTTTTTTGAAATGATCATCAATTTTAGCGACAATCTCTCGTTCAGAAAGACCTTCCATTTGACCGAGTTCTTGTACAAAAGCAGTGAGAATTCCTTTTTGTGGAAAGAGTTGATTTTTTCTAAATATTTCAAAGTAATTGTTAGAGATTTCTAGAAAATGTTTTTCCAGATAAGGGTCTTCAAAAGTTTCAGCTTTAGAGTGAAGCATAAGATTAAAATCGTCTTCGTAAGAAGATGAGGTTGGTAAATCTTGAGTCTCGCTGGACTCTAAATCACTTTTTTCCTCTTTTTGGGACATGCTGTCCTCCTCTTCGGTATTGTCGGCATCGGGCTCTTCACTTTTTAAAACCATACGTAAAAAGACAGGACCTACTAATAAATTGAGAGTGACGAGGCCAATTCCTATATTAGTAATCAGTTCTGCATGATCAGATAAGTCACGACTGGCGATTTGAATTAATCCTAATGTCACACCGGCTTGGGGCAGATATCCTAACCAAGCTTTATTTTTGATTCCAGGTGCTTCTCCGTGGAAGTTACCTGCAATCCATGAAGAGGCTAAGAATGAGAGGGCTCGGGCAGCAAATAAAATCCCAGCCACAGGTAGAAACTGCCATGTGGTTGTTAGGTTTAGACCGGCTCCAACATTCGTAAAGAACACAACGAAAACTGGGAGGGATACTTTTTCTAGAGCATCATGAAGAAAATGGGGGTCTTTTGAAAAGTTTCTGACAACTATCCCCGCCATAATAAAGACTAATAAAAGTTCAAGATGGATGGCTTCGCTAATTTCAGCCGTGCCAAGAATCATGGCCGCAATAAAAATAAACATTTCCTGGCGAATAAAACGAATATAGGCAATAAAAAGTCCACCAAGGATAATACCTGCAATAAGAGAGTAACCGATTTCTTTCATTAGGCGCATGAAGCTTCCGCCCATGTCTCCCCCACCACTGGCTACCGAATTAGCAAAAGACAACGCGACTGCTAAAATGATAACGACAACCACGTCTTTTACAATGGCTGAGCCTAGAACCATCTGACTCATACGGCTCTTGGCTTTCATCTCTGAAATAACAGCAATCGAAATAGAAGGTGAAGTTCCAAGTGCAAGTGCTGCAAACACGAGTGTAATTGAAATAAGAGGAAGCCCCATGGGCATTCCAAAATCATAAACAAACTCATTGCTGAGGAAAACGCCACCAATAAAGGTCAGCGCGAGTAAGATAATTTTTATGGCTGTTGTTGATAAAATAGGGGCAATAACCTTTTTTAAAGAACTAAAATGAAGCTCTAACCCAGCGGTTATGGCGATCAGTCCAATGGCCAGAGTGTTAAACATTTCAATTTCTTTAACAACGTTGGTTGAAAGAATTTTGAGAGCAAAAGGACCAAGTAGAAGTCCTGTTAAAATATAGCCGGTGACTCTGGGAAGTTTTAGTGATGATCCTATTTCAGATAAAGTGTAGGCCGATAAAAGAACTAAACCAATAGCAAGTAGGACGGAATTGTGTGAATCACTCAGTATTCCAAACTGTTTGAGAACAACACAGATAGAAAATAGAATAAATAGAATAAATATTTTTCTCATTTATCCCTTTCTCCAGAAGGATGGGGTGAAAAGAGTTAAAAGAGCGAAAATTTCCAGACGCCCAGCAATCATATAGAAGCAAAGAACATATTTACCAAGAGGATGGATGAATTCGTAATTTTGAGTGGGCCCAACAGACCCGAAGCCAGGGCCGACACTGGAAAGACAAGCAACAACACTGCTGGCAGCCCCGACCCAGTCCATCCCTAGTGCAAACATGATAAATACACCAAAGATATAAAGAAAAAAGTAGGTGCAGAAGAAAATAAAAACAGAAGCTAAGACACGTCTTGATATTGTTTGGTTTCCTAACTTTGTACTTACAACCTCTTGAGGATGCAAAGTGAGACGAAGCTCTTGAATACATCTCTTGAAAACAATTAAGACTCGTGACACTTTTAAACCGCCGGCTGTCGATCCTGCACAGCCTCCAATAAACATACATAAAAAAAGTAAGTATTTACTGACGAGAGGATAGATGTCGAAGTCAGCAGTCATTAAGCCCGTGGTTGTGGTCACAGCCACGGTTTGGAAGAGAGCGTCTCGAAACTCTTCATGCCAGTAATAGGCATCAAATTTTGTGGTGGCAAAAAAGATGACAACGGCAACGGCTAAATTGAGTCCAATAAAAAACCTCACCTCAGTACTAGTAAAGAGTCGATCCACCTGTCCGCGGAATAGACCATAATAAAGCCCGAAGTTGATTCCACCAATCAGCATAAAAATAATAACAACCCATTCAGCAAAGGGGTTTTCAAAGGCACCAAGACTTGCTGCTTTTGTAGAGAAACCACCGGTAGACAGAGTTGAAAACGCATGGCAAACGGCATCGAAAACACTCATGCCAGCCAATATGAGTAGACCAGTACAGGTAGCGGTGAAGAACATATAAACCCACCACAAACGCAATGCGGTTTGTTTGATTCTTGGCTTCAATCCTTCAGTGATGGGGCCTGCGACTTCTGTTTTGAAAAGATGTTTTCCTCCCAAGCCCAGTTGCGGAAAAATCGCTACAAAGAGTACAACAATTCCCATTCCACCAATCCAATGAAGTAGCACTCTCCACAGATGTGTGGCTCTAGAGAGCCCCTCAATATCACTGATAACAGTGGCGCCAGTGGTGGTTAAACCAGATATGGCTTCAAATGTGGATGAGCTAATGGATGAAATACTTCCTTCTATAAAAAAAGGCAGACCAGCCACCACTCCCGACCCCATCCATCCAATGGCAACAATTCCAAAAGCCTCTTTGCGAGAGACCATACGAATATCAACCTTAAAGCGATAACTTAAGTATCTTAATAAAAGTCCCATCCCCATGGAAACTCCACTGGCGACAGAGTAGGCAAAAAGTGAGGCTTGTGAACTATCAACATAGGCCAAGGCGAGAGGAGCCATCATAAAGAAAGCCAGCACAATAAAAAGTTGTCCTACATAATAGGAGACAATTGTTTTATGCAATAATAACCTACTTCAGTTTTCGGAACATATACTCTAGTCCCTTGAGTTCACTTCTTTTTAACACAATAATAATGATATCTCCCCCATAAACGTCGGAATCACCATCGCTAAAAGAGAATTCTTCGCTGCGTGATATACCGACAAGATAGCATCCAGGAGGAATAGGGAGATCTCGTATTTTCAAAGTACTGTTTTTAATATTTTGAGGAACCTGAAATTCTCCCACTAAGTAATCGGTCTCTGGGATAGCCGCATCGGTGAGTAAGGTTTGATTCGGAAAATATTTATTCACCGCTTGAGAAATAAGCTCATGGGCACTGGCCGTTCCTTTGACTCCAAGATGTTCGTAAACATGAGCGTAACCAGGACGGTGCACAAGAGTATAGGAGTGTTTCACTCCAATTTCTTGACTGACGAGTGAAGACATAAGGTTCACCTCATCAGCGCGAGTAACGGCCAATGTATAGTCGGCCATTTCCACATGCTCATCTTGTAGTAATGGTAAACTTGTTCCATCCCCATGAACAATGGTGGCGTGATCTAGTTTGTCGGCAAGAAACTCACATCGTCTGCGATCAACATCAATAAGGGTGAGTCGGTTTTCCACTTCTTGTAAAGACTTAGCCAGCTGATATCCCACGTCACCACCACCGATAATCACGGCTTTTTTTCCAGGGATTTGCACAAGTCTTCTCATAGCGATGGGAAGTTTTTCAAGTTTTGAAGCTAGAAGAATTTTATCACCATTGTAGAGATGGGAGAGGTCGGCACATCGTCTTAATTCTCCATCTCGGAAAACACCAATGACTTTGGCACTTTTTCCAAGTTCAACATCGGAACCTGATTTTTCTAAATAACGACAGTTTTCAGTAACCTCAACAAGGGCCACTGAAATTGAATTGGAAGAGAAGTTTTCGACAAAGGGCATGTCGATTTTGCGGACAAGCCTCAGTAGTTCAGCACTGACAAGGCGAGCGGCACAAACGATAGCAAAACTTCCAAGGACTCCCCGCTCAATTCCTCCTGAAGTCATAATAAACTCAGGAGCATCCACTCGAGCAACCGTCCGTTTAGCACCAAGAGAGTTAGCGAGTGATGTAATAACAAGGTTGGTGTCATCATGACTAGTTACGCCAACAACAAGATCCGCAGAACTAACACCCACCTCTTGTAAAGTTTTACGAAAAGTTCCGTTACCCCTTAAGGTCATAACATCTGTTTTCTCTTCCACTCTTTCAAGAGCTCGCTCGTTGGTATCTATAATGATGACATCTTCTGATCTTTGGGAAAGCTCTTTAGCAAGAAAGCTACCCACATCTCCTGCTCCGACTATGACAATTTTCACTCGTCCCCCTCTTCAATGGGTTTCACTTCAATAACCTGCTCATTGTCTAAAATAACTTTTTTAAGTACAGAATTGGCTACGACATCGTTGAAGAAAATGCTACCAAGAATTGTGGTTAAAAATAACTGGGAAAGCTCTGGAAACTCTTTTGAAAGACTCAAAGCAATCGCCACAGCAATAAGATCTTGACCTAATAAGCCCTGACCCAGTCTTGATAGCTTTCTTTTGGTAATAAGAGTGTAAATCCTATGAACGAATCCTGTTAACAAAATCGCACGCACCACAAAATAAGTGGCTGGCAAGAGCCAACTTTGATTGATCTCGGGTCTCCAAGTGGCGCCGCCAAAGACAAGGAGTAAAACGAAAATAGGCTCTTCAATTCGTATGAGATTCTCTTTTAATACCGCAGCGTAGGTTGAAAATAAACCGATGGTGAGCCCTGTGATAAAGCATACAAACATGGAAGAGACGCTTAAGAGTGTTCCAAGGCCTGCTGCAAAAATAATGGCACCAAGAGCAGCGAGCATAATGCGATTTTCATCGGACTGTTTACCAATAAAAAGTGAAAAGAGTAAGCCACAAAGAAGTCCTGAAGTGATCGTGGCTAACAACCACTCTGGAATGGAAATGTGAAGAGAAGTGGCCGTGGTATCACCACTGGCCATTGCCAATACAATTCCCAATAAAGTGACGGCGACGACTTGCCCAGTGGGAGCCAAAATACTGAGGACTCTCGTTATTTCTGAGCGTGTTTTGTGAAATTTAGAAATCATTCCCAAACTTAATAGTGAGGCTGAACAGGCCGTGGCACTCACTCCTAAGGCAAACCAAAACTGTCTTCTATTAATTTCTTGGATCATCCCAAGTATTTTAAAACGAGAGGCATTTTCTTCTGAAAAGAAATTCAATGTCCCAAGGTCAAAACCAATATTTTCAAACTCTACAGCCAAAGGAGCTAGAAAATAAAAGGTTATGGTCATAGCAACGAAAACCAGAAGTCCGCTAATAATTCCACTAAAAAAGGTTTTTTTATTTTGCATTAGAAATTTAACTCTCACTCCGAGAAGAAATCCCGCAAAGCCAGTTAATAAATCAATGAGTGGGTCCATTCTGTAAAGAAGCTCCTCAGAGAGAATTCCAAAACCCATATAGGAACCGAGAAGTAAACCAATGATTAAATAAATCACACCAGAGAATACAAAGTGTGGAGTCTCAAAGCGTCGGAGAAACCGACCAATGAGGAAACTGAATACGAGCAGAACAGTTAAAATAGTGGTGCTTGTCATGGTGCGTCCTTATCCATAGTTTACTCTTTATACTTGAGTCAAGCAAAGCTGTCCCCTACTTTTGATCCTGGTATGGCGATTAAAGAAACTCTCCAATGGTCCATTGTAAAAAAATACGCTCGTAGAGCGGGCAAGGAAGTATTGGCTATCGCAGAGGCAGCCTATATTACACTCAACGACCCTGATGTCTCTTGGCGCCATAAAAGTGTTATCTTGGGTGCTCTTGTTTATTTGATCACACCCATTGATGCTCTTCCCGACTTTCTTCCAGGAGGCTACGCCGATGATCTTTCTGTGATGCTGACGGCGATATTAGCTACAGGTCATGCTGGTAAAAAACATTTGAAAAACTGCCGATTAAAACATGGGCTCAAAGAGCCTGATGATAATAAGGAAAAAACGTGAATCTTTTGAAACGACCCAGACGTAATCGTAAAAATGCAACCTTTAGACATTGGAGAAAAGAGACCTCTTTAACAAGAGAAGACTTTGTGTTCCCTGTTTTCGTAGTTGATGGACAAAAACAAAAACAAGAGATCTCGGCTATGCCAGGTCAGTTTCGATACTCTATAGATGAGCTTTTGCCTGTTTGTGAAAAGGCTTTAAATAAAGGTGTAAAAGCCTTAGCCCTGTTCCCAGCCATCGAAGATTCCTTAAAAGACTCACAAGCCTCAGAAGCTCTCAATCCAGAAAACCTTCTTTGTCGCACCCTCAAAACAATCAAAAAAGAATTTCCTGAACTCATTCTTATTTCTGATGTGGCACTTGATCCTTATTCCAGTGATGGTCATGATGGATTAGTCAAAAATGGAGAAATTCTCAATGATGAAACTCTTGAGATTTTAGAGAAGATGGCTTGTTTGCAGGCTATGAATGGAGCTGATGTTGTGGCCCCTTCTGATATGATGGATGGAAGAGTCTTAAAAATAAGACAAGGTTTGGATAATCTAGGTCTTCAGAACACCTCTATTATTTCTTATTGTGCAAAATATGCTTCGGCTTTTTACGGCCCCTTTAGAGAGGCCCTCGACTCCGCTCCGAGAGGGGGAGATAAGAAGACTTACCAGATGGACCCTGGGAGTAAAAGAGAAGCTTTGATTGAAGCTGAGCTTGATGAGGACGAAGGAGCTGACATTTTAATGGTTAAACCTGCACTGGCTTATTTGGATATCATTAACGATTTAAGACAACACTCTCATCTGCCCATTGCTGCCTATAATGTCAGTGGAGAGTACGCTATGATTAAGGCGGCTTCAGAAAAAGGTTGGATTGATGAGAAAAAAGCCATTGGTGAGATGTTATTAAGCATTAAAAGATCTGGTGCTGACCTTATTTTTACTTACTTTGCGTTAGATGATTTTACAATAGAGTGATTTGGTTTTTTAATAATATATTATGTAACATTAAGAGGGAAAGTTCTCCCTCTAATATTAATCAATAAATTGTGACCATTTAAAAAGATTGCGATAGCGTGTTTTTTGATTACTTGCAGGAGTTCTCTTGTTGGAGACTTTAACGTCTTCAAAGATATAGATCTGAGTTCCTTTTTTGGGAAAACCGTGAACTTGGCTAAGGAAATAGTAGCCCCCCGCTTTTTGGCAGACTTTCTTTTCATCGTACTTAGAGCGTTCATGACCAAAGCGATCCGGAGCCGTAATATCAAGTTTCAAAACAGAACCTGATGTGCAGCCACCAAAGGCATTGTATTGTGTAACAGGCTCATACTCTCCCGTTGGGATTTTTTCAAAACGCACTTGTTTGTTGATCACAGACTTCACTTCTTTTTTTGTTTTATCAATAAGAATATAAGATGTGGCCCGTAATTTTTTGTATCCATCGTGGTAAGCGCTCACTTCTTTAGTGACATACTTTGAAGAAGGACTTCGACCCTTTAATCTATTTTCAAAAAAAGTTTTAGGTAAGTTCAGTGAATATCGATAACGGCCTTTGTTGCAATCCGTAGCCATTTTCTTTTGATCAACTTCAACATAAATCACTTTTTGCCCTGGAGCACAGTTACCAAAAAGGTCCATTTGAATATTTGATCCGCCGTCTTCAAAGTATAGATCGCCAGAGGTTTCTATTGATACCACGGGATATTTTTCGTTCACTTCAGCTCTTTGAGCGTCAGTTTCAGAGTTATGAGCACAGCTTGTAACGATAAGAAGTAAAGGTAAAATTAGGATTCTTTTCATAGAATCCATCTTAACTTAATTTTCGGGTTTGTAATCCCCTCCGTGGAGCTTTTCAGACTTTAGGGCCTTGATAAACCGACAAAAGCCCTGTGCCTGACTTTCTAGAAGTTGGCAAATGACTTCATCTTCAATTTTACCATCTTTAATAAGGCCCCAAACATTGTGAAGAAATACGCGGTCAGGATAAATAAAAGCGTTGCGGTAACCAAAGATCTGTTGCAGATGCTCTACCGGCCTTAATCCACCAAATCGTCCACCTAAGCCTATAAAAGCCACCGGTCTGTGCTCAAAGGTTTCAGGGAAGCGCCAATGATCAATAAAGTATTTAAGAGCGCCAGGCATTGAGCCATTGTACTCAGGGCAAACTACAATTAAACCATCAGAGTCTAATAGTTCATCAATGGCTTTTTTGATTTTTTCAGGCTTATGCTCTTCCGAATAACTCTCATTTTTTAAATCGTCGACTCCAACATCTTTGATATTCATAATTCGTACATCAACGCCTTGTTTTTCATAAAGGGGTTTGATGAAGTTAGCCACTTCTTCTGAGCGTGAGCCCAATCGATTTGTTCCTACTAAAATATGCAACATAGAATAACCTTTTAAAGTATTACTTACGGTGAATGAGTGATTGGGAAGGAAACTTTAACTTATCTCTTCCCTTCAAGAAATCGAGTTCCACTAAAAAAAGACAAGAGACAATTTCAGCTCCTAGTCGGACAGCGAGTTCACAGGCCGCCTCAGCTGTTCCCCCAGTTGCCAATACATCATCAAGGACGAGCACCTTCTCCCCTTTTTCAATGGAGGTTGGAAGCATTTCGATGGTGTCCGTGCCATATTCTAAGTCATAAGTGAAACTCTCTGTTTTACCAGGCAGCTTTCCTTTTTTCCTGACCATAACCATGCCTTTATTCATATGAAGTGCTAGTGCACTTCCAAGAATAAATCCTCTGGACTCGATACAAACTATTTTAGAAAAGTCATATTTTTCAGCCACTTCTGCCAGACTCTTAATTAGATGTTGGAAGACTTCTGGGTTCTCCAATAACGGGGAGATATCAAGAAAATCGACCCCTTCTTTTGGGAAGTTTGGAACCACTCTCAATGCACTTTCTAAATTCATAAATTCCTCTTGTCGCTTGCGACTGAGGGAAAGTGATTCAAGTTAAAAGACACTTAGAGAGTTTAAAATTCTCCCTAATTAAACTTTCCCACCTTTTTGTCGTACCATTCTTTTAGCTTTTTGATTGATGATAGAAAAGTCGCTAGAAGTCACCTGACCTTTTCCTGAGGATATTTGAGCTGCCATTTCATTCATTTGGTTGACTCTTTCTTGGCTTGGAGGGTGTGTGCTCAAAGCATCAGCAAATGAGGCTAAAATACCTCCTCCTCTTTTTCTCTCTTTTTCCATTTGTAACAGCTTTGAGTAGAAGCGTCCCACGTGGTTTTTATCATAACCGGCTCGAGTTGAGGTGCGAAAACCAATACGATCCGCTTCCATTTCGTCTTCACGTGAGTTGGCCATAAATCCATACTTTTGTATGAGAAGTCCTCCTCCAACACCAGCAGCGCCACCATAAGTAGCGGCACGAGCGATACATTCCTTATCTCTTGGTGGACAAACCAATTGACCGACACCAAAACCCACTACGGCCCCAGCCAAACCTCCACCCAGAGCATAAAGCCAGGATTTCTTCTGAGCTTGCTTGGCCGCGTGAATTCTCTCGGCCGAATGTCTTGCTTTCACATGTCCGACCTCATGGCCTATAACTCCCGCCAACTCAGCTTCCGACTCGGCCATCGCTAAAAGAGGAGTTGTCACAAAAATAGTGCCTGCAGGGAGCGCAAAGGCATTAACGTAATTCACATCAACCACAGTAAAATTGTAGTTGTAAGGTCTCCCTTCAAGATTGTTTTGCTTTACAATTTTTTGGCCGAGTCCTCTTATGTAATTTTGAGTCTGGGAATCCTTCAGAGGAGGATAATCCTTTCTCATTTGTGGCAGAACTTCTGAGGTCATTTTTTTTTCGTCGGCAACACTCAACGAACTGGCTTGTCCCGTGTTGTCACCTTCTCTGTAGCGTGTTTTCGGAGCGCTGGAACAAGCGGCCAGCAACAGAGGCATGGCTTTTAAAAAACTGCGGCGACCGGATTGGGTTGAGGTCAATTCTTTCAAGGTTTTTTCGAGTTCATTCAAAATCCCACTGTTGTTTTTATTGTCCATAGCAAGTCTCGCAAAAAGTTGTTTTCTCTTTTAGTCTTCTATATCATGCATAATAGAAGCCTTTAGATCAAGGTTACAAGAGTCTACCGGACGGTAAGATTTTGCTAATAGGACTCTTAAATAAAGGGAGTGAAATTGCCGTTTTTATTGTTATTTTTTACTGTTTTTTCATTGGCAAAAGGAAATACTAAAAATGATTGGGAACTCTGGAAAAAGGAAAACTATGAAAGAGCTCTCACCTCTCCCACCTCATTCCTCAATGCTTATTCCCTCTCTCAAACAGAAAAAGGTAATTCGCTCTATTTAGTCATCGACAATAGTCGACATAATACAAAGTGGGTTACAGCTAAACCCAAAAAATTCTATATGGATGCTGAGCACTTAGGTGAAAAGATTCGAGTAAAAAAGCAAGGCAAAACCATTGGCTATCTTTTTGATCAACCCAATAAACGAAGAAAAAAAGTGGAACTTCCCAATGGGGCCATTGCTGAGATTGTTTATGGCAAAAGATCTCAAAAGCTTTGGACTTATTTATATGATCCTGAACAAATAAAACAATTCACAGGGTTTAGGTTTTATGAGTTTAATCCTCAGGCTATTGTTAAGGGATCACTTAAAGTTCATCCTCCGCGTTTTGTCAGTTATAAAACCGTTCAAGGTGACGCGACTCAAGTGAACCAAGTTGGTAATGTTAGTTTTCATCTTATGGGGCAAGACTTTTATTTGCCGGCCTACAATTGGCAAAAAAAAGGCGAGAAAATCACTTATGTCGCTCTTGTTTTTTCTGATAATACAGCTGGACTTGAAACCTATCCTGGAGGCAGAGAGCTTGTTGTTGATACCCCTGCAGGTCTTCATCAGAACCAAGAACTCACGCTTGATTTTAACCGTGCCATGAATTTTTTCTGCGCTCATTCTCCTTTTTGGCATTGTCCTGTGGGGTTACAGAAAAAACTTGAAGTTAAAGTAAATGCTGGGGAAATGCTACCGGAGCGAAAAATTGTCAATTAATATAAGTCGCGTTCTCGGAGAACTTTTAAGGAAATTAAGCGCACGCCCACTTGGTTTCACTGATACACGGTCTCTAAACTGAGGCCAACGCTTAGGATAGTTCATTTATCCTAAGCATTCATGAGACTTTTTCCTCTTAATAAATTTCGCCTTTAGCCTGGGAAAATACCTGCTAATTCGTAGGATTTGCCCACCTTTTTTATGGCTGTCACAAAGGCTGCTGTCCTCAAATCAATCTTGTAGTCATTCTCCTCGACCACTTCGATGATTTGTCTAAGTGCCTCAATCATTGTTTCTTCCAGTCCTGACGCAATTAACTGAGCTTCATCGCCTTGCTTTGAAAACTTCTCAATCAGACTAGAGCTGATATCTTTCTGTGTCACTTCTGACATGAGGGAAGCCATATTTTCAAACTTACCCTGATCAAATCTTTTGTCGATTCTTCCAAAACGAATGTGAGAAAGATTTTTAACCCATTCAAAGTAGGAGACTGTCACCCCTCCAGCGTTAAGGTAAATATCTGGAACAATAATTTTGCCTTTTTCAAAAAGCTTTTGGCTTGCAATCGCTGTTATAGGACCATTGGCGGCCTCTCCAATAATAGGTGCTTTTATTGTTTTATAATTATCCTCATGAATTTGATTTTCCAATGCTGCTGGCACAAAAATATCACAGTCGACTGAAAAAATATCATCACGTTTTTTTGAAAAAGAACCTGAAGGATATTTCTCAAAGGATTTATTTTCCTGACGAAATTCCGCAAGAGACTTAATATCAAGGCCTTCAGGGTTGGAAATAATTCCTTCAAACTCAGCAATATGTGTGACTCGAGCGCCCATCTCGGACAAGTACTTAGCGGCATGATAGCCCACATTTCCAAACCCTTGAACAGTGACTCTTTTGCCTAAAATATCAGTCGGTAAGCCTACTTTTTCCATGAGTACTTTATTGCGACAAATCTCTCTTAGACCAAAGGCCACACCCATTCCGGTAGCTTCTGTGCGCCCTCTCACGCCTCCCATCGCAACAGGTTTGCCGGTTACACAGGCTGGAGCATTGAGTTCATGGTTCAGCGAACTGTATGTGTCAGAGATCCAAGCCATTTCCTGCTCTCCAGAACCATAGTCAGGAGCCGGCACGTCAATACCGGGACCTATAAAATTTTTGTTATGCAACTCAAAGGTGAGTCTTCTACAAATACGCTCCCTTTCTGCGACAGAGTATTTTTTAGAATCAATTTTCACAGCTCCCTTGGCACCCCCAAAAGGCACTTCAACTATGGCACACTTATAAGTCATCAAAGCTGCCAGTGCCTTAACCTCATCTTCATTGGCAATCTCAGCAAAACGGATTCCCCCTTTACAGGGCTTTCGATGATGGGAGTGTTGCGCTCTCCAGGCTTCAATAACTTCAATACGTCCATTATCTCGTCGGATAGGAAATTTAAAATGAACAATGGCGTTGGTTTCTCTGATTTGATTAAGAACATCTTTATCAATATCAAGGTACTGACAAGCCTTTTGAAAGTTATCTTCCACTTGTTTGCAAAACTGACTTTTATTTTCTGACAATGGGTCCTCCTGAATGAATTCTTAAAGGTTAGCACCCTATAAATTGATATCCAATAACTTACCAGTTGCGTTCATTGTTTAAATTTAATTGTGAAGAAATAATATTAAAAAACACAAGAAATCAAAATATTTAAGGGTAAAAGTAAAATCAATAGTTTTTAAAATTTACACCTATTTAAAGTGATAGGATAAAGTGTATCCAATCAAAACTCTATGACCAAGATGAGGGGTTATTCATTTTTCAACCCTAGTAATCTTCGTGACCTTCTTTAGAGAAATCAACCAGCTCTAGATCAAAGTTTGTTTGAGAAACCTCAAAAAAGTCTTCATCAATAGAAATATTGGACTCACTCAATTCACTGGCTGTAACCACAGTCGTTTCTTCAGGCTCATAATCTTCTTCAAAAATCTGTAAAAGATTACTTTTTGAGTTTTTACGTTGCCTCGCTGTTTTCTCAATATCAATGGCTAATCTAAAGTGACTGGCTAAAACTTCAAACAGTGATTTTTGATTTAGAACTAAAAAGGTACAAACAGTTTCTGTTAGAACACTGGCCGTTCTTGGCTCATGAAACATTGCTGCGACTTCACCAAAGTAATTTCCTTCAGCCAAACTTGTTACAGGCATTGAGTCTTTTATAATAGAAACAGAACCTTGCAAGACAAAGTAAAAGTCACCACTACGCTCCCCTTGCTCTATAACCATTTGCTCTTTTCCGTATTTTTCTATACGGCACTTAGAAATAAAGAATTGCATCACATCAGTGGGAAGAGATCTAAAAAGTGGATTGGCAGCCAATGTTTGGTTGAGAATCAATCGAGATTTCAGGCCTTTATAAGCTTCAAAGGAAGTTGGACTTGAGGTGTCCACAATTTTACTAGCTTTAATTTTCAAAAGCCAACAGGTTTGGCTTGCCATAACATCAGCATTTCTCACTTTATTAAAGATAGCAGCACTTTCTCCAAACACAGACAATGGACCAAGGGTTGCAATAAATTCTGCTCCTTTAAAAACGCCCACCTCTCCAGTCAAGAGAACGAAAAACTCATCACTCTTAGTTCCTTCTCTAATGAGTTTATCACCCTCGTTAACTTGTATAAGTTCCGAAACATTCAATATTTTTTGAGCCGTGGAGCGATCACATTTCAAAAATAAAGTGGTTTTTTGTATAAGAGCGATCAGGCGTTCACTGGAAAAATAACTCTTATCCCAAGTTTTTGATTGTAGGTGATTGAGTTTCCCAGGAACAGCTCCATTGACAGTGTCGTAGAAGTCCGCGGCGTTTTGCAAGACCTTAAGCGAGGCTAAATGTTTTAACATCATTAATGACTTATCAATACTGAACTTTTCACCCTTATCATTGAGAAAAAGAAAGATTTCTCTAAGAGACATGTGACCATTAATTTGCTTTAAAAAAGGAGCGACTTCCTCTTCGACCGGTATTGAGTCTGAATCGGGAACTTGTAAAATAGAGACACCACCGCCACCTTCAAGGCGAACATTTTTATTCATCTTTGGAATAAAGTTTTCTAATCTTCCCATGGCACTCATAGTATCATCGTTGAATTATAAAGAGCTAGTGAGTGACTAGAGGTTGGTCGAGACAACCTCTTCCATAGAAAATAGTAAAAGTCTGCATAACAAGGGCCTATTGAAGTTTTATGTAAATGAGCGATGATATAAAACGAAAGGTACTAAGAGGAGTCATCACTAAGTCTATTGCGACCACAAGTTATGATGATCTTATTTTTTACTGAACACAAGAATAAAAGACTCTAGTTATTCCGCGAGGTTCTACGAATAACTTCAGCAGGAACCCGCAATTGTTCTTTTAAATATTTTTTAAAACTTTCTTTGTAGTTTTGCTCATCAATGGCCTTATCCATACAAATTAGCCAAGCGTCCTTTTCCGCTTCATTGATGATAAAGTTTTTATGGGCCTGCGGCATACCTACAAATTGATATTTTTCTCTGTAGGTCTTGGGACCACCGAGCCACATGGAGAGGAAAAGAGTAAGTTTTTCCGTCATATCCTCTAGACTTTCTTTGTGCATCTCGCGTATGACCTGAGCTTCAGGGAAGGTTTCCATGTTGCGGTAAAAGACTTCACAGAGTTTTCTGAGTCCTTGGTATTCTCCAGCCGCTTTATAAGAGGAGTCTAGGAATCCATAGCTTTCTTGTTCCCTATCATCATTTGTAAAATTCGACATAAAAGAGAACCTCTCCTTTAGGAGTGATGTAATGTTTAACCTCAGGCTCAACCACACCAAAATAATCTGGTGTTAAAATATAGGATTTTGTTTCAGGCTCAGAGATCACATATTCAATCTCCCCTTTTTCTAGAACAATTTTACCCCAAACTCCGGCCTTCGTATTGTGGTCATTGAGTAAGCCTTTTGGAACCGTTTTCTCCGTGAATTTAGGAGTTTGCTTATACTTGCTAAGGTTTTTTGGCAGGGTTTTCATAAGAATAAAATTAGTTTTCCTTTGATTTCATTTTCATAACTGTAAAGCCTGCCTTTTGCG
This sequence comes from Bdellovibrionales bacterium, assembly GCA_964229765.1. Taxonomy (GTDB): domain Bacteria; phylum Bdellovibrionota; class Bdellovibrionia; order Bdellovibrionales; family JAGQZY01; genus JAGQZY01. The sequence goes on from CAXREJ010000053.1 coordinate 172,138, forward strand.
CTTTACGTAGGTCTTGATGTCGAATCTCATAAATATTGAGCATTCCGGTGTCGGCCCCGCAAGACTGTATTCTCATTAAGCCATCATTCTTTTTTTCTGAAGAAAGAATTTGAACACCAGGAAGTTCCTTCTTTGCCATTTCCTTTAAAGGAACACCTTCTCTCATTCCACATTGTAAACTTCCGTCTGATTTTCCAACAAAAAGACTGCCTAAGTTTTCTTCCTCATACCCGGTCGGAGGTTTAGGGTCTAAAGGTTTTAAAATGTCCTTTTCTCCTCTGCGACAATGCCCTGTGGAACAAGCGACGACAACTAACATTGAAGACCATAAGAGCCACTGTGAGAAGGATTTTGTCATTGTGAAATACTCCATTGGAAAGCATTAGAAGGTCTTTGCGTCAAATCCAGACGATACAAATTAGCATCATTACTTATAAGATAAATCTGGTTTTTATCGGTATCAACTGTCGGTCTCGCAAAAACCCCAAGGCCTGAGTCAAATTCTAAAGCCTTATTTAAAGTGCTTATCTCTCTCAGGACCAAAGACCCCTGACTCTCACCATAAACGAGAAAGTTATCAAGACGAACAATCTCGGTAGCCATTCCTTCAAGGTTAATGACTTTCTTTAACAATTTTCCAGAGTCCTCATCTAGCACATGGATTTCATTATCAACCGTTGGAAAATAAACCTTATCCTCAATAACAAGAACAGCGTTGTAGCCACCAAAATCATGGCGCCACTTTATTGTCCCGTTATCGCGATCAAGGCAATAAAGAGCATTGGCGTAGCTCGACACAAGAAGACAGTGTTGAGATAGTACCACTCGGGCATCAACATCATTGAATTTTTTGTCATCACCGATTCTTTTGCTCCAAAGCTCTCTTCCATTTTGGGCATTAACAGCGACAAAGCCTCCGTCACTGCTTCCCACATAAAGAATGCCACTTTCGTAAACGGGAGCTGTCTGTCCTCGCACAGTCATATTGGCTTTAGCTGAGTTCGTTTTTACCCATACTGTCTCCCCTGTTTTTTTGTTGAGAGAGTAAAGAGTGTTATTACCAGCGACATGGTAAACGAAATCTCCATGGACCAAAGGTTGTGTTAGGGACTCGGAATTCAGTTTAAAAGTCCAAAGAACTTTTCCTGAAAGAGCGTCGACACAGTAAAACTTACCGTTATTTGCTCCAAAGTAGAGGCGATTTTCATCAAGAGCGGCTCCACCTTCAACTCCATTTTTTAAAGTCATTTCCCATTTCTTATTACCAGAATTACGATCATAGGCTGAAATACCATCGACTGCATTTCCCTGAATAATAAAGTCACCAGCTAGTAAAGGCGGCATTCTATTAAGATAGCGAAAACCTAAATGACTGGTCGAAAGTGTCGTACGTGACCACTGTCTTTCGAGGTGAGGGGCACTTTGAGTCCCGAAGGAATAGTTAAAGGAAATTATAAAGAGAAGCCATTTCATGAAGCTTTTTGTTTATCCTTTTTATTTTGCTGGGCTTTTCCTGATTGAGCAGGAACATCTGAATTTTTCATTTTAAACTGAATATAACGCAAGTAGCGAGTGGCACTGAATGAATCGGGATTCATTCCCTGACTCTCGCCACTGCCCTTCTTGATCTCTTCAAATATGTTTTTTGCTTCTTCAAGTTTCCCAATCTCTTGCAAACAAACCCCTTTTTTAAGTTTTGCTTGTGAAGTCATAAAGCTTGAACCTTCGGTGATAGGCTGCCAGAATTTCAATGCTTTTTCACATTGATTCTGACTCGCTAGCAAATCACCGGCTCTCATTTGCATGACATAATAAACGATATCTTGGCTTCCCCATTTTTCGATGGCTTTCTCAAGAGCGGCCACACCTTTTTCTGGTTGCTTATACTCTTCATAGATTTCGGAGAGTGTTAAGGCCGCCTCACCAGAAGCTTTATCTCCTAAATGATCAGCCAGAAACTTTTCTAATTTTTCTACAATTTGAGGATAGTCTTTTTCAAGCTCGCCGGAGGCTTCAACAGCGGTCACTTTATCTTCTTCAGAATCCTTTTTTTCTTTCTTTTCTTCTTTGGCTATTTTGGCTTCATCAAAGGATTCTTTTTTTTCTTCATAGACCTTTGTAATGGCATAGAGTTTTTTAAAAGACTCCTTTTCGTTGCCTGATTTCAAATTAGACATGTAGGCCCAGACACTGCTTGCAACTATAATAGCAATGAATAAGCCCAAAACTAATTTAAAGTTTTTTTCGATAATCTTGCCCACTTGCGAAACGAACTCCAGGGAGTCGAATTCTTTTTTATCTTCGCTCACTTAGCACTCCTTCTTGAAGTTTACAGGTAACCAGTATTCCTAGCGGTTGTAAACCTCTTTTAAAGTGGTAAAGGGTCGAGAACCTAAACCTTGGTGTTTTCTTTTTAACTCACCAATAATTTTAAGACGCTCATCAGCCATCTTGAACGCCGCATCATAAGTCGAGCAATTGTCCCTTTTAGCCACAGCAAAGACTTTCGTCATATTGTCATAAACAGATGTGGTGCGTTCAAGAGCACGCTCCACAGAATAACCTTCAAGCTCAGCGAAAACATTCATCAGGCCCCCTGCGTTAGCAACAAAATCAGGAGCATAAAGAATGCCCACTTCTCTTAGGGCATCAGCATGACGAGTCTCAGCAAGAACATTATTGGCACCACCGGCTAGAATTTTACATTTTAACTCAGGAATGGTCTTATCATTGATGATGGCACCTAAAGCACATGGAGCGAAAACATCGCACTCTACAGTGTGAATGGTATCTGGATTTGCAACTTCAGAACCATGCTTTTCAGACAAAGCTTCCACTCTCTCACTATCAATATCAGCAATGATAGTTTCAGCTCCCTCTTCACTCAGATAATTAAGGAGATTGGATCCAACGTTTCCTAGACCTTGAACGGCCACTCGAACACCATTCAAATTGTCAGAGCCTAACTTTTCTTTACAGGAGGCTTTGATAGCCATAAGAACACCGTGAGCCGTGTAAGGAGAAGGGTCTCCTGATCCACCAAGACCTTTTGGAATACCAGTCACCCATGATGTTTCCATATAGATATTTTCCATATCTTTAACAGTGGTCCCAACATCTTCGGCTGTAATATAGCGACCATTGAGAGCATTAATATACATTCCAAAAGCTCTAAAGAGACCTTCTGATTTATCCTTTTTTGGATCACCTATAATAACAGCTTTACCGCCTCCTAAATTGAGTCCAGCCGCAGCCGCTTTGTAAGTCATTCCCTCAGAGAGGCGAAGAACATCAACAAGAGCTTCTTCTTCGCTTTTATAGTTCCACATTCTTGTTCCGCCGAGGGCTGGACCGAGGGTGGTGTTATGGATGGCAATGATTCCCTTAAGACCTGTTGCTTTATCGTGGCAAAAAATTACTTGTTCGTGATTCCCGCATTTTTGAATATTTTCAAAAACCATTGTGATCCTCCCACGCTAAAAAGAAAGATAGCGTCATTGTGAGCGCTCACCTTAATAAAAAGAACTTATTGTTTGCAAGAAAAAAACCGCGTTCTGCCTATAGAACGGGATGGGATATGATATTAATTAAACGGGCTCTATAAGGAAAAGTTATAAGTTTAGCTTATTGAAAATCAAATGCCAGCAAAACAGACAATTTAAGCTATTTCTCCGAAGCCCCATCCACAATTTAGAGGGCAGCACCCTAAGGAACTCTCTGTCCAGACAACTTAATATTGGCTCTTCTCGTATCACCATTAGCTGTGTATATAACAGTTAAGATATCCTCAAAGGTGCCCACACCGGAATCCACAAACTTCACATTCATCGTACAACTATTACCAGAGCTCAGAGTGGCACAAGTATGACCAGTCACAAGAAATGCTGGACCAACACTATGACTTGAGAAAGTCAAAGAGTCACTTCCTCTATTATAAAGAGTGAAGGTGTTAACGAGTTCTGTACTGGCCGATTGCGTTGGAAACTCATAAATTGGTGAATCATCAAAGGCTAAAAAACCACTCACTGGTTGGTTGTTTAAAACACTAACACTTTGATGGTCTTGATGACCCGCAAATGAAAACTCTAGGTTGGTGGAGCTCAAATAAGTGGTGGGTTGATAATAAAACTTTTTAACAGTCTCTGCAGAAAGGTCTGATTGAAAGCCTAAATCGGCAACATTGTCAGCAACAGTGGATAAGGTCGCATCATTGTCACATGGAAAACCAGAACCATTGCCATAATTTAAATTATCATTAAATAAAAGACCTTTGTCATCGCTGTTGTCGACGATACTCACCAATGAAGTTCCCGCAGGGAAAGTTGTTGGGTAACTGTTAGGCCTGTGATTATCAAAGGCACCCACACTTATTTCACGACAACTCCCAGCGATTTGATCACCATGCACATCGACATGGTAATGACTCACGGGCCCAGGGGTAACAACTGTGATGGAGTCATTTTGAGCGCTAATATTACTTCCACTTAAAAAATTGGATATATTTTTAAGATTTGGAAAACCTTGGATGAAAACGGGGACCATGGCTCGATCATCGAGCAAGTTAAAAGATGACAATATATTGGTGTTACTCCTGCAATCGGATAAGCTCTCAAACACAGAAACTGAATTGCTGTCAGCATCAACAAGGCTTGAAAAACTGACACTGGAAGATGATGGAATATTGATTAGTTCTCCCCTTGAAGTTACAGAGGCAATATAAAACTTTACACACTTTTCTGTATTGGCCATCTCAAGGGCATCATTGCGCTCAAAGCTTGGCACTAGTTTTATTTTATCAAAAGTCTCTTGTGAAATAGAAGAAAGAGAAAAGTGCCCCGAAGAAAGAGCGGCATCATTGTCAGCCGCCGTTAACTGAAAAGTAGCCTCTGTATTGGTGGATTTTAGCCAGACAGTGTGTTGCCTATTTAAATCCACTGATGTGATCGCATCAATCTCATTAATGCAGTCTTCTTGATTATCAAAGAAAACCTGAAAGATACCATTAGATGAAAGATTGACCGTCACATCTCCATCTTCACTCTGAGCTAATTGGTTGTCTTCGTCTCTTAACTCTATATTCATGGGATAGCAGGTGCCTTCATAGGTGACTCCTGAGAATCCATCGACAGTCGGGACTTTAACAATGTTAATGCTCTCTGGTGGTCCTGAGTGATTTTCCTCTCTTAAGTTTGTGAGTGCTGTTTTATAATAACTTCCACTAGAGTTCTTAAGGCAAATGGCCACAACAGAAGGTTGATAACCACTGGTGCTCACCGTAGAAACTTGGCCCGCCCGACTGGGGTAAGTGCCGAGTGACACAAAGCCCGCATCCTTCATTTTTTCACAAAGATACCCCTCGCTCACAGGATCTCGAATCAGATCGTCATTAAACGAATTGGCATTATTTAATATAAAGACTTCAACACCTTGAGGAAGATAGGTGTTGCCCACTATTTTCCATTTTATTTGATTATTTAATGGATCATAGTCCAATAGTTCCGTTAAGCCACTCTGAGGAGCCGGAACAAATGGTCCGTTATATCCAATGCTTGAGCTGTCACTTCCACCACGCGTGATTTGAGGCAGTTTAATTTTCTGAGGAGCCGTCAAACCAGAGCAGGTCTCGCTTTGTCCGCTGAGAGCGGTATGACTTTTGGCAAAATCACCCCATTTAAAATACTCAGTACACTCCACTGTGGTTGCATTTTTACAAACTCGACCTTTTCCATTAGAGCCATCAAGCACTTCAGTGGCGGCAAAAGGGAGGGCGCAATATCTTCTAGTATTTGGGTTTTGACCAAAAAAACCAGCAATCACTTTTTGGGGCGGTCGTTGAACAAAAGTGCCGTCTCTGTTTCGATCAAAATAAGGAGAACCCATTGAAAAGTGAACAATCTCCCGTCCTTGAGGAGCGATGCCTGGACTTAATAAATTAAGTCCTCTGCCATCATGGAGATCCGTAAAAAGGGGAACATCAAAATATTTGTTTCCAACCTCATCAAAGCCTGTGAAAAAGTACTGAAACGCCACAGTATCTAAGGCAAAGAGATTGATGAAGCCAGCAAAAATCTCTGTTTCTTGAATTTTAATTGCTGGTTTTCCCTGACCCACAAAGATTTTCATATCAGCGCGACCTGTAAGAAAACGGCCCGCCATAGGGAATCCGGCTTTTGGAATGTAACGACCAAAGATTTTCCCTTCCCCTTCAAAACTTCCCTTTTTTTCTAGATTGATTTCAACAGAATTTTGGCCAGGATTTAAATCAATCAAAAGGTCACCGTAGTTAAGGTCTGCGGAAATATTATTTTCAACCACTGCTAAAACCTGAATCAATTTATTAGGGCCGGTTGTTGTTTCAATTTCAATATTAGAGCAATTTTGTTCACATTTTTTATATTGATAAGTCCCATCAGGATGATGAATGTTGACAATGAGAACATTGATATCATTGTTTAAACTTTGCAAACTCTTTGATTGAAATTGAAAAGAGAGAGACGCTGTGGATTGTTTTTTAGTACAACCCACTCCAACATATAAAAATACAATGAGAATAAAAAATTTAATACCAGAGAACGTACCTTGTTTCATCTTCACAATCCCCTTTCCAATTCCCCTATTTATCGGTTATTTCAAAAGAATTCTTAAAAAATGAAACAATTGTTTTTCTTTAATGTGATTAAAAAATAAACCTCTATCGTTGGCTATTTAAGCCCATTTTAAGGCAATAGGAAGATAAGTTAGGTATTGCGACCAACGGTAATGCGGAAATATTTAAATTCGACCTGAAGACTGGCCCAGGAGAATAAGAATCAAGACATCCTTATAGAGACTCATATTGAGAGATTTTATAGAAAATTGAACGCGAGCACGACTAAACTTCCCGAAACAATTCCGCCAATAAAATAAAGGAGTCCTTTGGGCAGACCTCTGTATTTTGCTTTTTTTTGCCTTAAATCTGTTTGTTCTTTAAGCCAATCAAGGAGTTGTGCTTTAAGATTATGAATTTCCTTTGGAGAAAGTTGTGGAGTCGCAACTGCGTTTAACCAAAGGCTGGCTTTATATTGAGGATGCTTTTCTTGTAAAAGCAAAAACCACTCTAGAGCACGATAAATGTGGGGCGGAGCCTCCCCTTTTTTCTGAGTCCATCTTGTCCAGGCCGATGGATCCACCATTAAAAGTTGAGCCATTTTCCGCTTTGAAAGTCCAAGTTTGCGACGAATCTCCTCTAATTCACCATGGGTTTTAATCATACTTGAAACTTCAGCGTCGTATTTAATCCGTAAAGAAGATTTGGGTCTCCCGTCAGCCTTTGCTGGCTTCAAATTCTCGCTTCGAGATTGTTGATTTTGATCAGAAAAATAAGGGCGTTTTTCTTGGTCAAAAGAAGCCCCTAAAAAGGGGGTATTTTGAGCCTTATTTTGAGTGTTTTTTTTGGTCCCTTCGGTGTCGATATTAAAGCTGCCTTCAAATAGGGCTTCTAAATCTGCCTTTGAAAGCCCAAGAGGATCTTCCGAGTGATTTTTGTTCTTGTCCAATTTCAACCCTTCTCATGTTGTGATTTATTATTTTATATATTGTATTTAGCAATACTATACGTTGCTATACGCAATGCTTCAATAATGGAGTCGAGCGATACTCGTTTAAGCATCTAATATTACTGGTATTTTATGGATTTATATGGTGTTTTTAGATAGGAAATAGACTAATTCACACTTATAGTTATAAGATAGATACTTAAATAATTGATATTATTGAGTAAAATAGGTGTTTGAATTCAGGCCTCCATATTTGCCCTACATGAGGCGAGAGCAAAACGAAGGGTAAGACCTAGGTAAATCTCATTTTGGTATGCTTATATTATAGGCAAATGAAAAATTGGGTTTTCACCTCTTTTTTTGATTTAAAAAAATCTCAATTTAAAAATCAAAATCTTTTTTCATTTTTGATTTCTAAAATCAGACTTTTCAATTTTTTAAACCCCCATTTTTAGAACCCAAAAAAATTCCCTCTTTTTTTATGAGGAGTTTTGCGTTTTTATAAAGTTCGCTTAATCTTAAATTTTGACAACAATGACGTCCGGACGATTCTCCAGCCTGTTTATATCTATTGTCCTTGTGTAAGGATGACTTTTACAGCCCATTTAATGGTAGGATTTAGGAAAACAGATCGGCATTACAATGCTCTAAGGGAACTCTCCAAAAGGCTTAAAGCCTCTTTAATAAAGTCTTCTATTTTTTTTCTTTTGGAAGAGCTGAGGTTGGGCGAAAGGATTTCCAATAAGCGATTGAGCATTGGTCGATCCCTTAAGATTCGATCTCTCAAAGTATCCACATTTACCTCAGTAACCAACTCACCACCATGAGCTGACATTTCTTCAATCGTCGGCGATAAAAACTCCAAAATTTCATTTTGTCCATGAGGGCGCAAATCAGACCCTTTTATCGGAACAGGTAAAGATCTTAAAGTGAAACTCAATAAAGATCTTGCAGGATTATCAGCTAATTCAACCACTGATTGAGGTAAACTCTGCAAATCTTCCCATTGAGGCCTGGAGCTCCCTTGAAGTGAGATCCAGTTGTTTTCAATCAAGTCCTCCATAAATTGTTCACGCGTCCATGGTAATTGAGTCGCAGGATTCAGGTTTTCTTGATAATTTTTCAATAATTTAATACCGAATCGAGCTGAATTTAAGCCTCCTAGTAGTAAATGATAACTGAAAAATGCATGATGATTATCAACCAAGCGGATACGCCCCTCAATGTCTTTAATAATTGGGAGAGGCTTATTAGAAGTCCTTTCCAGCACGAAATCACCAGCATTTTTTCCTGGATGAGTCTCAAGCCAAGATTTGTATTTGACTCTTAACTCATCAAGCTTTCTCAGTGCCCATGCATAACCAATAAAATCTTGGGTAAAACGAATTTCTCCAAGAGCCGCTGGCTCTTCTAAGCGGAGAACATTTGAACACAAGTGCTGAGCTATCACGGGAGGTGACATGAAAATCATAAATACAGAAGCACTTAATAGCTTTAATTTGAATGTTTTCTTCAGAAATTTCATTCTAATTATTAAACTTCCCGTAAAAAGCTTTAAAATTTATAGACCAAACTTAGACTAACTTAAACTTTCTCTAAGGCCAATCAAATTGAAAAAGAGATAGAGCTGTTCAAATTTTTTACGCATCCCTCTTACACTACCTCTCAAGGTATGATTGTTATTAATTTTCTGGCTATCATTTGACAGATGACCTTATTCAACTTCTTATAAATATATGTCCACTCGCCGATCAAAACCTTATGCTATTAACAAGAATAAGTACTTGCTGGATCCAGAGTATAAACACCTCGAGATTCTCCTGAAACGCTATATCTTAAAAGAACCACGGAATTGCCTACTTCTTTATTTAGCTATGCATACTGGTGCTCGCGCCACAGAACTCCTTAATATCAAAAAAGAAGATCTTAATGTGTACGATCAAAGTGTTTTTATTCATGGAATTAAAGGCTCTAATGACCGAGAAATTCCCCTTCCTACTTGGCTTTTTGATGCCCTTGAGGCTTACTCAAAATCAGTTCCTGAGGATAGGTTATTTGATTTGAGTTATCACCGTTTAAGACAAATTTGGGAGAACTATAGACCCGTTAAAAAGAAGTTTCACTGCCTTAGACACACTTTTGCCATTCGACTATACAAGAAAGTTAAAGATATTCGACTTTTGCAATTGGCTCTTGGTCACAGGAATATTACTAATACCATGATTTATGCCGATTTCGTATATTCCCAGGATGAAATGCGAAAACTCATCCTCTAAATAAGAAAAGGCCCATAAAGGGCCTTTAATGTTATTCTTTTTGATTATTTTAAGTTTTAAAATCCATCAAGATTTACAAATTGGAATGGAACGTCTTTTTCTTTTGATAGTTTTCTTTGTAAAAACAAGTCACCCGTTACAATATCATCTGACACAAGTAAGTGGTTCTCTAAACCTTCACCAGCCAATACAAAGTTATAAACATCACCTTTGTAAGTTTTGGAAGTCATAGCGACAATTGAGGTCCAGCTGCCATTTGAAAGAAACTGATCAGCAATTGTTACTTCTTTTGCTTGAATCACTCCACGTTGAGTTAACATTGGGTGAGCATCGGTTACAGTCACCTTTTTAGAGTTCTTTAATTTAAATTCAATAACTGGTTTTAATTCAGGACCTTTTACAATCTCTTCGATTTGAGACATTTTACCATTAGATAAAAGAACCTCATCACCCTTTCTCAATAATTCCACATCCATAGAAGTGTTTTTAGAAACTTGAATTTTAGTTCCTTCAACAAAACAACCCATTCCAAGTCTATGTCCAAGTTCTGAACAGTATTGAACATCGGCTTCAACCAGGATAAATTGAGGAGTGTCTTTAAATTCAATATCTCGAACGAACTCACCTATAACTTCACCTTTTTTCATGTTGTTAACATAAGTTTCCATAACTTCGGCCACGCCACCTGAAATGATAGCACTGGTTGTGAAGTCTGCTTCATCAACAAACTTATGACGATTGTGAAACAACACTAAACCTTGGTTTAATGTTTTAATGGCAGCATTATCACAAAGCTGATCAATGCGTGTGTCCTCAAGTCCCGTGGTGATATCATCTTTAATGTGACCTTTACCAGCATCATGAGTCATTTTAACTCCATTATTGCGGATATGACCTAAGATCACCTTTGAAATCTCTTCTAGATCGTGCACACTTTCGTCTTTACAACTTCCATTAGCATTAGCATCAATACATAAAAGTAACTCAACAGAATCACCACGGTAACTAACATCCACTTGTAAGTCTTTAAGCTCTTTCACAAGATCTGGATTATCTCCTAAAGAACCAAAGTCCTTTATAAGCTTTTCTCCATCTTCATCAATGAGAGTGGCAATGACGGGAAGCTCTTTATGACACTGTAATCCGTATTTAATTACATCCAGTTCACCAACAAAACAACTGGGAACAGGGATTGTTCCTAATTCAAAAGTGGGAAGAATTTCAGTCGGCTCTTCTCCACCAGAACCACCCGTTCCTTCACCATCAATACTACCACCCGAACCATTTCCACCAAGACTTCCGCCATCACCATTTGGATTCAATCCATCTTGTCCATTCAGACGAGAGATATCATCGTGAATAGAATTATAAGTGACTCCATTTGTCCCTAAAAGGGCCGAGAAAATACCACCACAACCTGTTAAAAATAGTGATGCAATTGATAAAGCTAAGAGTGTACGTAATTGAGACATCAGTCCCTCCCCCCAAAAAATTAATTCCCATTGCAATGTTAATAGTGCAAAAAGAATACCGTCCAAAAACTGTTTATTTTCTTTTAGAGAGACAAAATTTGTTAACTTCTCACATTATTGTAAATAAGCTCTTCATTTTTCTCAAAATGAGAATTTCTAAAGATTAATGCAATCAATACAGTTGAGATCTTAGATAGTATTTAAAACCGTAATTTTTTATAGGTTTGTAACTATAAATAAGAAGCTATTTTGAATAGCAGCAAAAATTATTTATTTTTTTCAATAGCTTTAAAAGAATAATATCCAAAATCTCCAATATAATAATTTTTGATGTAGTCTTGAACTTGGACTGGCTTTGAAACCATAACAAGAGGAGCAAAAGGCATTTGTTTTTGATAATAGGATTCGGCCTCATTGAAGACTGTTATTCGATCTTTTGGAGTTTTAGTTGAGTTGGCCTTCTCAACAAGTTGTTTCAGTTTTGGCATTCCTTCTGATCCAAAGTACTCTCCATATGCAAAATCATAGAAAATGGATGGATCTTCTACTGGCGAGGTATAGGGCAATATAGCCAATTGAAACTCTCGATCATTGAGTTTTTGGCTCATAATTTTATGAGGATTGATTTCAATATCAACTTTCAGATTGAGTTTATGTTTTAATTGGTACTGAATATTTTCAGCGGCTGTTTGGCAAAATGGGATTTTCCAAGTGGCTATTTTTAAATTGTGATTATTCAAGTGAGAGACAAGTTCTATATCAGCTCTACTTATTTCTTCTTTGATGGACTTTATTTGTTCAATCCCTGGTGAGATAGTGGGATAGAGAGTGCGATAAGGTACAAATCCTTCACCAAGGCTTTTTATTAATTCATCTCGATTAATAGCTCGCGCAAAGACCTGACGTAATTCAGGACTCTTAAAGAGGGGATTCGTTAAATTAAAATTGAACAAGAGAACAGCATAATTAACTCGACTCTTAACCGATGGATCTTTTTTATGAATTATATGGCTTGGAACTTCGAAATTAAGATCAATTTCACCCTGTTTAAAAAGCCTATGAGCCGTATTTTGATCTTCGATGGATAAGAATTGTATATATTCAAAACTTGGTTTTTGACCAAAGTAATGGGCGTTTCTTTTTAATATGAGTTCTCCTGCATCAGTTTTTGCATAAGGGACAAAGGCTCCCGTCACAGGAACATCCAGGCGTTCTCCCCAACTTTGAGGATATTTTTCCACATGATCCAATCGAATGGGGTAAAAGCAAGGAAGAATCAGATAGTTTATAAATTGTAGTGAGGGCGTTTCAAGGGTGAATTCCAGGATATTTCCTTCTTTTATTTTTATTCCTACGGCATCTTGATTCACTTCGCCTTTATAATATTTCTCAGCATTTTTTATTTTAAACAAAGTATCAACACGAGCGATTCCGTTTTTTGGATTTAAAATATAGAAAAACTGGTCAAGAAAGTGTTGAACTTTAAGAAGTTTACCATCTGACCATTTTATCCCTTTGCGAATTTGAAATTGCCATAATTCACCCTTATTTTGAGTTGTCCATTTCTCAGCTATAGCCGGCACGATGGCATTCTGTTTTTTTGAAAAATCATAAGAGATTAAACCATCCATAACATTATTAATCGGCACGAAGGATCGAATGAGTGAAGCCCGATTCCAGTCAAATGTGGGGTTAAAGAACCCATTGTTTACGACAAGAGTATTGTGCTTATTGATTTTTATCTCTTTATCTCCAGTTTTAAATACAATCACGTCTTTGTCTTGATTTGTACAAGATAGAAGAAGTAAGGATAATATTGTCACTAATAAATAATGAAATAGAGATGCCATATTAACCTCAATGTTAAATCTGATTTATTAAAAGAATTTATATATCAAATTTTATTTATTTTTTTTGAACCTTATATTTTTTCCACTCTTCGGAGTGAACCTTAATTTTTTGATGAACCTTTACTTTTTTACTTTTAAATTCTTTTTTTGGAATAATGTAACGATTTTTCCGATCATCCATTAAAAAAACACGATCCTTATCAAAATTAGTTACCGATAATTTTAGATCTGGAGACTTTGAAGTGAGTCTTGCATGGGCAATAGAGCAAGTGAGTAGAGCAATAATAGCAAAGTGTCTTAACATAAAACCCCTATTGACTGATGTTAGTGTTGTTTTGTTGCGACCTTGTCGGCTCTTGCACAGCCCCTCCGCACCCTGGGAAAACCACACTTTGAGCTGTTAGATTAGAGAAATCAACCGTCGCATCGGGAGACCTCCCGCTACTGATACTACGGTAAAGTGTACTTTGAGCCGCTCCAACAGACGCAATCGTTTCATTTTCACTGTTTTTAAAATTAGCCATCACCTGTGACACACCTTTTTTATCCACACTGCATGAAATCTGAATGTAAAAAGGAGAATTGGGATTTCTTATTTCTAAGGTGGCTTCATCTTGACCGCTAATAAAGGGACCTATCTGGGTACCAGCCGGAATTTCACTGGTATCCATAAAGTACTGATCGTTTCCATCGCTCCCTCTTTGCGACAAGGGCATTTCCTCCACTCCATCTGCTTGCGGTGTCGACAAATCATCAGAAGCTCTTAGATACCACTGGTGAGTGCCATTTTCTTCTTTGCGGCACCTTAAGCGAACATCTTGGTTTCCATTGGAAAAAGGAATTTCAATGGCAAAGCCTGATAAATTAATATGATCGAAAAAATAGGGTGAATTTTGGAATTGAATATTTCGAGGAAGACTCAAACAAGCGAAGGAAAAGCTGCTGTGAAGGAAAACCATTAAAACAATAATACTTTTTGGCACCTAAACTCCCTGTAGAAAAAGTCGGTAATATTTCATTAATTTTACTTTATTCTTCCTATAATTTGACTCATTTCCCAGATAAGTTCGACTTTAGGATAACGATAACAACATTCTAGCAGAGATTAATAATTCAAATTACAAATAATGTTGTATTCTACTTGGATTAAACACGACCATTGTCTACGGTTATTTAAGATTTTGCCAACGCCTACTATAATAGCAGTCACACCAAATACTTTTCTTTATTTCGGCAAATTGGATATGAAATCATGAAAAAACAAGGGCAGGCAGAAAATAAGCTTCTAATGCGCCTATTGGCACAAATTATGACTACTTAATTTTGTCTAAGATGCTAAAAGCGTCGTGTTAATTTATGATGTTTCTCTCAAATTTCTCAGATCAATCTGATATAGATCTATTTTGGGAATCACTGGGGGAGAATCAATTGAAAGAGTATCGCTATTTAAAGCAGCATTTACCTCGTTCTATTTTTAAACCAAATATCTACTATCTTTTTCCTTTAGTTGCCTCTCAATTGGCTGGCCTTATTTGCGTTGCCGTTATTGGAATCACTCAACTCCCATGGTATTTTAATCTTAGCCTATCACTTGTCATTGGATATTGTTGGTCGATCGGTGGCCTTTTTGGTCATGAGCTTCTCCATGGAAGTATCGTTCGCAGCAAAAAAGTCCAAAATATTTTGGGATTCTTCTGTTTCCTGCCCTATTTAATTTCTCCAACTTTTTGGCGCTATTGGCATAATAACCTTCATCACAGTTACACCCAAAAAATTATTATGGATCCTGATGCGTTCCCGACACTCAAAATATATCGTCAAAGCCGATTTATTCGTTGGATGTTTCCCTTCACACCTGGCTCTAAACGTAAAAGAAGCTATTTATACCTTTTCTTTTGGTTTTCTTTCAACGCTCAGGTTGCACAACATTATTTCAGATACCGAAATAATATTTTTAAAAAACTAGATAATAAAAAGGTGAATCGAGAGCTTATTTTAGCTGGCCTTATACACCTGTCCGCTTTGATCTGGCTTGGCCCCAGTCAATGGTTATGGGCCGTGCTCATTCCATTTGTCTTTATGAACTACTTACCCTTTTCCTATATCTCGACCAATCATAACTTAAGCCCTTTAACGAAAAGCAATGATCCCCTGACCAACTCTTTAACAGTGACAAACCACCCAATCTTTGAAGCCTTACATCTCAACTTTGGATATCATGTCGAACACCACTTGTTTCCGACCCTCTCAGGTCGACACCTCAAAAAAGTTCACCTTTTATTAAAATCAGAATTTCCCGACAAATATCAGTTTATGCCAAAATGGAAGGCTATTAAAGCCCTCTACCAGACATCGAGAATTTATAAAAACTCTTCAACATTGGTTCATCCACTCTCGGGAGAAACCTACAATACTCTGCAAGCACAAGAGCCTCCCACTGATTTGACTTTATAGTGTTTGAGTCAAAGGAACACGTCCGTTACGAACAATTTAAATATTAAAGGGAACACAATTATTTTTTGTTGCAGCTCTTTCTTCTCGCTTCACCAGACCACAAAACTAATTAAATTCTCGCAACGCTCTTTGCCCTGCTCGTACCGCTTCTTCAAAGTATATCCTCCTAAAAAAACGACTGACAGGAGAGCGTGCATTGCCTCGCTCAAAGTAGGTATTCATATCAGTGTAATGAGCCGGTCCCATTCCCGCTTTTAACAGAGCCAAATCCGCCATTAACCTTGCTGTTCTGCCATTGCCATCTGGGAAAGCATCATTAGCTACATAGGAGTTGTGAAGAATTTCAGCGAATAGAACTGGGCTTGTGCGAAAGATTCTTTTAGCCTGTCCACTTTCCAACCATACATAAAAGTCTCTTGGGCTGCTTCCAATAAAGTGATCCAATTGTTCTGGCAAAACTCCTTTAGAGCGATAAAACGAATCTCCCAAAAAATTATCACCCACCAAACCAACAGTAAGAATCATATTCAATTCAGTCGCCGTTGAATTGTTAAGGGGCAACTCGTTGTAGTTTTCTAATATAAAGTCAGTGGCTTCTTGAAAATTCTTTTGAGCAAGCCTTGAGACCTTTTCTGAACGAAGCCGTAAAAGTAGGTTTTTTCCCAAAACGATGGTTCGACTTAAAGATTCAGAGCCATCTATCATCAATTGTTGAGCCCTTTGTTTATCAGCCTCACTTTCGACAAATCCAAAAGGATTTATCCCCACTTTTTGAAAGACACTGTAGCAACTATTTGCGGGCAGGGCCCACGAGGGGGATGTATTTAAAAAAATGGCGATTAAGAGGACTGATAACCTCATATAAACAGAGCTGCTAGGCATATTCTTTATTTAAGAGAGGTTCTTCATTTTTGTAATATCTATTGTAATTTCTTTAAAATCGAAAGTGGGGATGATGCTTTTTTTTACTTTGATCGAATCTTCAACATGATCTTAAAAATTGTTGAAATTCATAGCTTTATTTTCCTTTAAGCTAAAAAAAGAGTGATTATTTACGAAATAAAAGATTGATTTTTCATGTATTTCCACTATTTATAGGGGCTTACTTTTTATTTCCAGGAGGAATCCATGCCAGGACCTAAGAGTCGAATTTCACGTTCCAGACGGGGCATGCGCCGTAGTCACGATTTTGCCACTCCTAAAACAGTGATTGATTGTGCCAATTGTGGTTCTGTTGTTAAACCTCATCATGTTTGCCCATCTTGTGGTTACTACAAAGGCAAAGAAGTGGTTGTTGCGCAAGCAGCTGCCGAATAACTTGCAAGCAACTGAATTGAGTTCTAAATGTTTATTTTTCGTTTAGAACCAGGGGGATAGCAGCGTGTTTAAAAGTAAAATTGCCGCTTTTGGTTCTCATTTACCTGAAAAGAAACTCACTAATCATGATCTTGAGAAAATGGTGGAAACCAACAACGAATGGATCATGGAGAGAACCGGTATTTATTCTCGTTCAATCGCTGAAGATGGGCAAGGCACCAGTGACCTCGCTTTAGTGGCAGCCGAAGAAGCTATCAAAAAAAGTGGTATTAAGAAAAAGGATATCGAACTTCTTATTTTTTCCACAGTGACCCCTGATCATTTAATGCCCTCTGCTGCTTGTTATTTACAAGCTAAATTAGGCTTAAAAGATGTGATGGCCTTTGATTTAAATGCTGCTTGCAGTGGGTTTATTTTTGGCTTGAGTGTGGCGGATCAATTTATAAAAACAGGACACTATAAAAACGTATTGGTCATTGGCGCTGAAATACTTCACCACAAAGTGAATTATGAAGACCGAGGAACTTGTATTCTTTTTGGTGACGGGGCTGGAGCCGCTATTGTCACTCGTGCTGAGGCTAACGAAGAAAGTCAAATTTACAGCACCCATGGCCACGCTGATGGTTCTCTCGCCGATCTTCTTTATGTACCCAGCGGCGGATCAGTCAGTCCATTCACACAAGAAACTCTCGATAAAAAAGAAATATTTGTTGAAATGAAAGGTCGTGAAATTTTTAAACATGCGGTACGAACCATGTCCCGTTGCTGTAAAGAGGCCATGAAAGCCAACGATGTTACAATCGAAGATATTGATTGGGTCATTCCCCATCAAGCCAATGTGCGAATCGTTGAAGCCGTAGCTAAGCATTGTGAAATTCCTCTTGAAAAATGTATCGTGGACATCGAGAACATGGGCAATACTTCTGCTGCAACAATTCCTGTGGCTATCAATCACGCGATGACCTCTGGAAAAATCAAAAAAGGAGATTTACTTCTCCTCACCGCCTTTGGGGCTGGCTTAACCAGCGGCAGCTGTCTACTGAGGTTATAATTATGTACGGTATTTTATTTCCTGGCCAAGGGAGTCAGTCAGTAGGCATGGGAGAAAGTCTACTCAAGGAATTCACTCCTGCAAAAATTATTTTTGAAGAAGCAAGTGACACTCTCGGCTACGATATGAAAAAACTTTGCCTTGAGGGTCCAACCGAAAAGCTCCAACTGACAGAGAACACTCAGCCGGCTCTTCTCACTCACTCTATTGCTGCTTATAACAGTCTAAGATCTGAAATTGATCTTAAGATTCAAGCTTGTGCTGGACACTCGGTGGGAGAGTACGCAGCCCTTGTCTCCTGTGGGGTTTTATCTTTTGCAAAAGCTGTCGAGCTTGTTAGATTGCGCGGTCAACTCATGCAAAAAGTGGTGCCTGTTGGTAAGGGTGGAATGCTCGCTGTCATGGGACTAGATCCTCAAGAAGTCATCGACTTATGTCAATGGGCCACGAAAGAGTCAGGACAAAGCCCGCTTGAACCTGCCAACTACAACTCTCCCAATCAAATTGTTATTAGTGGAAATTCAAACACTATTGAGTTTGCTGTACAAAATTTCTCACCTGAAAAAATTAATTCTGAAAAGAAAAAGGTGCGACTCATTCCTCTTAAAGTTTCAGCCCCCTTTCATTGTTCAATGATGGCCGAGGCTGAGAATGAAATGGCTGGTGCGATTGAGGAAGTTGATTTCAAGGCTCCCCAGTTTGCCGTTTCTCAAAATTTTACGGGACAACTTGAGACCGAGCCTAAACAAATCAAAGAAAATTTAATCAAACAAATCACTGGTGCTGTTCGTTGGGTTGAATGCATTGACTCCATGAAGGCCACAGGAATTGAAACCTATTTAGAGCTTGGCCCAGGAAAGGTCTTAGCGGGACTCTTAAAAAAAATAAATCTCGATTTAAAAATACAATCCCTTAGTGAATCAGAGGATATTCAATCCTTTGTGGAAGCTCAGAAATAAAACTTGAGAAGGTCAATATGAGTCGTTTAGAAGGTAAAACAGTTTTAGTAACGGGAAGCTCAAGAGGAATCGGAGCTAAAACAGCTCAGTACTTAGCTGAACAAGGCATGAGAGTCGCCGTTACCTATGGACGCTCTAAAGAGCAGGCTGAGGAGATCTTTAAAAACCTCAACGGTGATGGGCATTTACTTCTCCCCTTTAATGTCTCTGATGAAGATTCTGTTAAAGAAGGATTTGAAGTTCTATTAAAAGAATTTACCACCTTAGATGGACTTGTGAACAATGCTGGAATCACAAGAGATCAACTTATTTTAAGAATGAAAAATGAAGACTTTGATCAAGTTATTGATACTAATTTAAGAAGTGTCTTTTTATGCACCAAGTTGGCCGTAAAAGCGATGATGAAAGCAAGAAAAGGAAGTATTGTTAACGTCACTTCTGTCATTGGCCAGATGGGAGGCGCTGGACAATCCAACTACGCCGCAAGTAAAGGCGGAGTTGAGGCTTTTTCTAAGTCCATTGCACAAGAGGTAGGCTCTCGAAATATTCGCGTGAATTGTATAGCTCCTGGTTTTATCGCCACTGATATGACTGACGAGCTTCCAGAAGAGAGAAAAAAGGCTATTTTGTCATCAGTTCCCCTGAACTCTATTGGGGAGCCTATTGACGTGGCACAATCGGTGGCTTTTTTGTTGAGTGATGAATCTAAATATATTACTGGTCAAACCATTGGAGTCAATGGCGGCCTGTATATGTAAATTAAACGGAGGTATAGAATGTCTAACGAAGTTCCTGCTAAGGTTAAGGAAGTTATTACTGAGCAATTGGGTGTAGATCCAGAACGTGTAAAAGGTGAAGCTTCTTTTATTGATGATCTTGGCGCCGACAGTCTTGATATTGTTGAGCTTGTTATGGCGATGGAAGAAACTTTTGAGATTGAAATTCCCGATGAGGAAGCTGAAAAACTCAAAACAGTTCAAGATGTCACAGACTATCTTGCAGCTAAAGGAAAAGCTTAAAACGGGCTTTTAAATTATATGGGACAAAGCATTTTTTTAAGAGAATCAAAGCCACAACGTCGTGTTGTGGTCACCGGTTTGGGCTTAATAACCCCACTCGGTCTTTCAGTGAGCGAAAACTGGGATAATTTAATTAATGGACGATCAGGTATCTCAGAGATAACCGCTTTCGATCCATCTCAGTACTCATCGAAAATAGCGGGAAGTGTGAAAAACTTTGATGCCTCCACTGTGATTGAAAAAAAAGAGCAGAAAAAAATGGATTTGTTCATCCAGTACTCTTTAGAATCCACAAGACAAGCCATTGAAGACTCAGGTCTTGAGTTTGAAGGCCAAGAGCTTTTACAAGCTCGAAGTGGTGCTTTAATCGGTGTTGGAATCGGAGGGTTGCCTGATATTGAAAAAACAGCAGGCACATTGGCTGAGAGAGGCCCCTCTCGGGTTTCCCCCTTCTTTATTCCCGCTGTCATAACCAATATGGCTTCAGGACATATTACAATAAAATATGGTTTGAGAGGCCCTAACTTCTCAGTCACATCAGCCTGCGCATCGGGAGCTCATTCAATTGGTGAAGCGGCCCAATATATTCGAGATGGTTTTTGCGATGTGATGATTGCTGGTGGAACAGAAGCTGCCATCACTCCCCTAGCCATTGCTGGTTTTGGATCAATGAAAGCTCTTTCAACTCGCAATTCACAACCAGAACTGGCAAGCCGTCCTTTTGATAAAGATCGAGATGGTTTTGTTTTAAGTGAAGGTTCAGGAACTCTTATTCTAGAGGATTACGAGCATGCTTCTCGCCGTGGCGCCACCATTTATGGTGAGGTCACAGGTTACGGTTTTTCATCAGATGCTTACCATATGACCAATCCGGCTCCTGGTGGAGATGGAGCGGCTCTTTCCATGAGACTTGCCATCAAAGACGCTGGCCTCAATCCAGAGAACATTGGATACGCTAACGCTCACGGGACAAGCACCCCTGCGGGAGATGGTGTTGAAACTTCTGCGATGAAGTCTGTATTCGGAGACCACAGTTCACAACTTTGGGTATCAAGTACAAAGAGTATGACAGGTCACACTTTAGGAGCTGCCGGAGCGATTGAAAGTATTTTTTCGTTACTTGCCTTAAAACATCAAGTGGCTCCTCCGACGATTAATCTAGAGAATCCATCAGAAGACTGCGATCTTGATTATGTCCCCCTTTCTGCAAGAGATGGTGATTTTGATCACGTATTAAACAACTCTTTTGGGTTTGGTGGCACAAACGCTTCTTTAGTATTTTCAAAAATTTAAGATTTAATTATCTAAGTAACAAAGACTCTAGTTTTAAGACATGTGAAAAGACTTTTTCAAACCCTTAAAACTAATACCCTTAAGTTAAGGAATCTATTCAATACCGTTTTTGTTGTCCTTGCAGTCAGGCACAAGGGAAGAGCTGCACGGAACAGTACAGCGACGACACCGTCTACGAAACTGGGAGCTTAACTAAACATTATTAACCTTAAAACTTAATTCCCGTCCTTAAGAGTCAGATCTAGCTTTTATGAGTTTTTTTTAATATGGTTGACCATCATGAACAAAAAAACTTTTTACATAGCTTCTGATCATGCTGGTTTTGAAACAAAAACCATTATGTTACATCGTTTAAAAGAGTGGGGCCTTCCGGTTGAAGACCTGGGACCTTTTTCTGATGACCGAGTGGATTACCCTGATTACGCCGATCAAGTCTGTTTAAAACTCAAAGACGTCCCTGAAGGCCGAGGAATTTTGGTTTGTGGTTCAGGACAAGGAATGGCCATGCGAGCCAATCGATACCCATACATAAGAGCCGCACTTTGTTGGAATACCGAAAGCGTAAAACTAGCAAGGCAGCACAATGATGCCAACGTTCTTTGTGTTGGAGCCAGATTACTGGAAAACTCTGTCGTTCTTGCTATTTTAGAAGCTTTCGTTCATGAAGAATTTGAAGGCGGTCGACATCAACATAGAGTGCAGAAACTGAGCACCCCCCTTATTAAATAAAACTATCTAAAGGAGTAAACATGTCATTAGAAACCAATGACCCTCAAGTCTTTAAAAGCATTCAAAAAGAAACTCAACGACAAGAGTACGGACTTGAAATGATTGCTTCTGAAAACTACACAAGTCGAGCTGTTATGGAAGCTCAAGGCTCAGTCATGACAAATAAATATGCCGAAGGGTACCCAAGAAAACGTTATTACGGCGGCTGTGAATTTGTTGATGAAACGGAACAGCTCGCTATTGATCGAGCTAAAGAACTTTTTGGAGCTGAGCATGCCAACGTTCAACCTCATTCAGGTTCTCAAGCCAATATGGCCGTGTATCTCGCAGCACTAGAAGTGGGTGACACTGTGATGGGTATGGACCTTTCTAACGGAGGACATCTCACTCACGGATCTCCAGTGAACTTTAGTGGACTTTTGTATAACATTGTACCCTATGGAATTGATCCCAATACTCACAGAATTAATTACGATCAGTTGGCTTCCCTAGCTCAAGAACACAAACCCAAAATGATCATTGCTGGATACAGCGCCTATCCCAGAGAACTGGATTTTGCTAAATACAGAGAGATCGCTGATGAAGTGGGAGCTCTTCTTATGGTTGATATGGCTCACTTTGCTGGTTTGGTGGCAGGAGGAGTGCACCCCTCTCCTGTTCCTTATGCTGATTTCGTAACAACAACCACCCATAAAACTTTACGTGGTCCTCGTGGTGGGATGGTTCTTTGTAAAGAAAAGTGGGCTAAAAAAATTAACTCAAAAATATTTCCTGGCATTCAAGGTGGCCCCTTAGAGCATGTTATTGCTGCAAAAGCAGTAGCTTACGGCGAAGCTCTTAAACCTGAGTTTAAAGATTACTGTAAGCAAGTGGTTGCTAATGCAAAAACATTAGGAGAATGTCTTCTCGGTTATGGATACGATCTTGTGACCGGCGGAACAGACAATCATCTTCTTTTAGTGGATTTGTCTGCAAAAGGAATCACAGGGAAATTGGCTGAAGCTCAACTGGATAAAGCCGCCATCACAGTTAATAAAAACACTGTGCCCAATGAAAAACAAAGTCCATTTGTAACTAGTGGTATACGCATTGGTTCACCAGCCCTTACAACTCGTGGAATGAAAGAAGAGGAAATGAAACTTGTAGCGCAATGGATTCACGAGGTCTTAAGTGACCCTGAAAACCCCAGTGTTTTAGAGTCTGTACGCAAACAAGTAAAAGCATTATGCGAAAAATTCCCGCTCTATAAATAGTAGATATCCAAGTGCGGTAATCCTAATATTCCTGAGCAAAGAGCTTATATCCTCAAGCACTCTCCCTATTTATTGACTAACAAGATACGGAGGAAGACATTTTATTCTTCCTCCATTATCACCGTCATTGTAGGTTGTTGCCGTATCCAGCTCACCATCGATTCTTATGTAGTCAGGCACGGATTGATTGTTTGACCACTCAAAGTAATAAAAGGAATCATTGGGAACTGCTGAACGATACCCTGATGCTTGCACAACTTCAGAAGGCTCTTTGTCATTAATTAAGTTTAATATTTCCTCTTGAGTTAATTGAATATTGATCACACCCGAGACGCTTTTATAAATCTGGACATCAAACGGAATTTGTTCAGTAAATAAAAGAGACAGACCATTTTGACGAGGGTTTGGCGCTACTAATAACTCTCCACTATACTTGTCAGTATTAACCTGTGTAACCACATAGACCTGCTCTTTGTACTCATCATCACCTGTCGAGGTGATGATCGTTGGTAAACACAAGACTTCCATCACTTTATCACTCGTTTGATCGTCGATAGCGTATGAAAAGAAACCAACTATAGAAATTAAAAAATAAAGCATACATAGACCTCAGTTTAAACAATCTTTATTGGTCTCTGAATATACTTTGCTTCTAGAGCTAACTGTAGTGGGGCTGAAAGATTTTCACGAGTGCCACAATGTAGTCAATGAGCACAAGAGAAATCGACTACTGGGCTGCGTTTGAGGCTAAAACCTCAGTTGCGATGACCTCTTCGTTTAAAATTTCAGGAGCAGAGTGTGTGGCTACAGTGTAGGGAGAGTGGCACTCCATGGTTCCGCCATCCGCACCATCTTGATAAAAGGTTGAACTAGGAGATTCGACGTTAAATTGGATCATACCCTCTGAAGGCTCATTCCAGAAAAAGGTGTATTTACGATCTCCAGCCATATTAGATCTATACCCTCTGGCTTGTATTTGAGCCGTGTTTGAAGCTTCATCTGTCGACACCAGTTGATCTGCAAGGGCCTCAAAAGAGGTTACTTGTTCTAATTGGTCCACGTTTGCAAAAACTCGAATATTAAAATCGGTATGGTTGGTTGTATGAGGAATTCGCCCATTCAGACGGGCATGAGGATTTGTAAACACTTCGGCTTCGTAGTCGTCAGTATGAGATTGTTCGATAACATACACTCTCCCTGTGTACCTAGACTGCCCCATCGAAGCGACCGTCGTTTTTAGACAGATCATTCTCATAACACTTTGACCTTCTTCTTGAGCCATTGAGACCTGACTAAAAAAAACGATAAACAGGACATATTTAATTAAGTGTTTCATTTTTCAATCCTTTTTTCTATTATCATATTCAAAAGCAGTGCCAGTTATTAAATACCTGAAAATTGAGGGACCGAGCCAATTTCTCTTTTTGATACAGGAATTTTAAATTAAAGAGGGTTGTTTGCGCTCATATCTTTTTCACCCCTGTGCCCTCTTTGGTCACCCTAAAAACCCTCTCCGTATTTAAACGGGGTTTGGCACTCTGAAAAAGAATTCATCAGTATTTATAGATAGATGGTTAAGAAAACCACATCTTTGGAGGATCTTTCGACAAAAAGATATGGGGTTGCTGTAGCCATAGCCCATTCTC
>CAXREJ010000054.1:0-30081 GCA_964229765.1 Bdellovibrionales bacterium
TATTTCTGGAAATCAAGCACTTAATCTGATTAAACAAATTTCTACCCTAACAGACATTGATTCTCACTGTTGCCGCATTGTTGAAATTAATGATGAAAAAGGCTTAAAAGTTGACCAAGCCGTGGTTACCTATTTCGCAAAGGGTAAGTCATTTACTGGTGATGAAACTATAGAAATTGCCTGCCACGGAAACCCTCTTATAGTGAATCAGATTATAAATAACTTATTAAGCTTAGGCTGCCGTTCAGCAGAGCGTGGTGAATTTACTTTTAGGTCTTTTTTCAATGGTAATATTGATTTAGTGCAAGCTGAATCAATTCAAAGTTTAGTCATGTCTGATAACCAGTTTGGTTCATCACAGTTTCTTGATCAGCTTTCAGGTTCGCTCTCAAACAAATTGGATTTTCTTGAAAAAGAACTAATAACTGTTCTTGGTCATATTGAAGCTAATATTGATTTTGTGGAAGAGGATATCACTCCCGATGATCTACAGTCTTTATTAAAGAAACTCGGAGAGATGGAACAGACGTTACAAGACTTACTAAGGTCTTATGATGTTGGTAAAAACTTAAGTGACTCTTTTAAGATACTCATTTTAGGGAAAACAAATGTTGGTAAATCGAGCCTATTCAATCGAATTATTGATAAAGAACGCTCCATAATAACAGATATAGAGGGAACGACGAGAGACCTTATTTCAGAGAAAGTCTTTATTGATAACTATTCGGTAGAGTTTTTAGATAGTGCTGGACTTAGAAACTCTTCTGATGTTGTTGAAAATATAGGGATTACGAGAGCATTGGATTATCAAAAATCAGCAAACCTTATTCTTTTTGTATTCGATGGAGGAGAGATACCTACTCAGCTACCCATAGAGTTGAATAGCAGTATGACTATTCTAGTGGTTAATAAAATGGATACCCTGAATAACCACGAGAAAGAAGAAGTTCATAGAAAAATAAATAATATTAATAATTTAAACATGGATACTCAGGATACTCAGTATGTTTCTGCAAAAACAGGTGAAGGTGTTAATGAGTTGAAAGAGAGAATTAAAGAACAAATCATTAGTGTGAATAGCAGTGATCAAAAGAATGTTCTTACTCAAGCGAGGCACTTTGATCATTTAAGTAAGCTTCAAAGCTGCCTTCAAAGTTCTAAACATCTAATTGAAACAGGTGAAAGCCCTGATTTAATCTCACAGGAGCTTCAATTAGGGCTTTCAGAGCTTCATGAGTTATTAGGTAAAGAATACAACGACGAGATTTTAGATAAAATATTCAGTGATTTTTGCATAGGAAAGTAGCATGTCGACAGTTTATCAAAGTATTATTGTTGGAGCTGGTCATGCTGGTATTGAGGCTGCAGCAGCCTGTTCTAGAAAAGGCCTTAAAACCCTTATAGTTACATCCGATATCAATAAGTCTGGGTTTATGAGTTGTAACCCTTCAATTGGCGGTTTGGGTAAAGGTCATATTGTTAAAGAGATAGATGCTCTTGGCGGAGCCATGGGTGTTGTTGCTGATAAAGTAACCATTCAATTTAAAAAACTTAATACAAAGAAAGGACCTGCTGTTCGAGGAACTCGTGTTCAGTGTGATAAAGATCTTTACTGTGCAGAAATGGTAAGCTTTCTTAAAGGACTGCCAAATTTAGATGTTTTGGAAAGTGACGTAACTTCCCTTATTATTGAGGATGATTCCGTAAAAGGAATCCAGTTGTCCGATAGCTCTCGAATTTTTTCTGAAACCGTTATTATAACCACCGGCACCTTTATGAATGGTGTTCTTCATATTGGAACCAAGAGAATTGAAGGTGGCCGTGTTGGTGAAAAAGCCACTGTTGGATTATCTGATCAACTTCTTCAGAGGGGATTTGAGGTCCTAAGATTAAAAACAGGAACACCTCCGCGGCTAAAGAAATCATCTATTAATTGGGAAAAAACAAAGCCTCAATATGGGGATAGTAACTACCAACCTTTTAGTTTTAAAAGTCCAAAACAGCTACAACTACCCCAAATTGCTTGTTTTTTAACAAATACCAATGAAAAAACACATAATATTATTAGGGAAAATATTCACCTTTCTCCGATGTACTCTGGGCAAATTTCAGGACTTGGACCAAGGTACTGTCCAAGCATCGAAGATAAGATTTCAAGGTTTTCAGAAAAACTTTCCCATCAAACTTTCTTAGAACAAGAAGGATTAGAGAACGACTCAATTTATCTTCAGGGTATTTCGACAAGTTTACCAGAACAAATTCAATTAGATTTTCTTAGAACCATTGAGGGGCTTGAAAATGTAGATATGATTCGCCCTGGTTATGCCGTTGAGTATGATTTTATCGTTCCAACTGAGTTAAAACACTCTCTAGAGACAAAAAAACTAGCAAATTTATTTTTAGCAGGTCAAATCAATGGAACCAGTGGCTATGAAGAAGCTGCAGGTCAAGGGCTTGTTGCCGGAGCCAATGCTGCGGCCAAAGTTCTCGGAGAAGAAGACTTTATATTGGGAAGAGAAGAAGCTTATATAGGTGTTCTTATTGACGACCTTGTAACAAAGGGAACAAAAGAACCCTACAGGATGTTTACCTCAAGAGCTGAGCATCGATTAGTTTTAAGAGAAGATAATAATCTTGAGAGGTTACATAATAGGGCCAAAAGCTTTGGTTTACTAGAGCCAAGCCACATTGAGAGAGCTGAAGAGCTCTTAATGAAGCGAGAAGATTTATTTTCCAATTTAGAAAGCATAAAAGTGAGTCCCACACAGGAGTGTTTAGTGACCCTTGATAAACTTGGGACTAAACCAATTAACAAACAAGTACAGTTAACCGATTTGCTAAGACGTTCAGAAATTAATATTGAAGATTTAAAAGTGTTTTATAGTGATATCCCTGATGACCAATCAATTTTAGAACCGGTTGAAATTAGGGTAAAATATAGTGGCTATATAGAAAGACAAAACGAGTATATTAGGCAGTCCGTTCGATTAGAGAAAATGAAGTTAAATCCTGAGCTCGATTATTGGAAAATTAAGGGTCTTTCGCGTGAGGAAATGGAAAAGCTCTCGAAGATCAGACCTCGCAGCATAGCTCAGGCTCAAAGAATTAGCGGAGTTAATCCGTCAGCTATACAAGCTATTTTGATGTACACAAGGAGATAATGTGAATGATTTCAATAACTTAGAAAAATCTTTCCCTGATTTTCCACCCACTTTTTTTGATCAACTTCAAAAATTTGGAAAACTTATTAGTCAGTACAATATAAAGCTGAATCTATTATCAAAACAGGCCATCAATGATTTAAGTTCTAAACATTTTTATGATTGCATCCAGGCTTTGCTTCTTATCCAAGATGAAATTTTCACTGAAAATACCTTGTACGATTTTGGTTCTGGTAATGGACTGCCAGGAGTTATTGCTGGTCTTGTTAAGCCTGAACAAAAAATAGTGATGGTTGAACGAGACCAGAGAAAGGCCGAGTTTTTAAGAATTGCAATAGATGAACTTAAGTTAGATGGTATGCAAGTTTTTGATAAAGACTTAAATCAATTACCAGAAGACTCTTGTTATAAAGCGATTAGTCGAGCTATGGCGCCGTTACCAAAATTCTTATTAGAAGCTCGAAAAAGAATGCCTGCTGGTTCAGAAACTTTCTTATTTAAAGGAGAGCATTGGTCCACAGAATTAAGTTCTGTTCCAGCTCAGGTATTTGAATATTGGGAAGTGGATTTATATAAAAGCTACTTATTGCCCAATAATGAAGGTGAACGCTTTATTATCAAGTGTCATAGGGTATAAAAATCCTTAAACCCAAAATTTGTTACGTCCAACTTGTAAAGACGTCCTCGACTCTTTCGCTTTTATCAAAGACCGGTAATATATTAATCTATAAGTGTCTTTATATATGTTTGTGGGATTGATAACTCTATTAAAATTCACTTAATAGTTGTTTCTAAGCTTAAAAACAGGGACAAGTTGCTTGAATACTCAAAAATGGGCTCTATTAAGTGGTCAAAGAGTAGTCAAAACTAGTTAAAACAAACAAATGAATACTTAAAAATGCCTACTCAAGGTCCAATTCTAATTTATTTTAATAAATCTGGCCATGTTCCACGTGGAACATGATGAATTTTATGAAATTATAACTCTACAGCTGTTCTAAAACGATCATTCCAAGTTTTTTTAATTGGATTAAGTTCTTTATCAACAAAATAGGCTTTAATCTCTTTTTCAGCCTCTTCTTTTAAAGTATTTGAGCTTTTTCTCTCATAAAGCGAGCGATAGCGTTTTTTTCTTTTAATTTTTAAAAAATCAATATGCTGTTGTAATTTTTTTTTGTGTAAATCCCCTTCTAAAACTTCTCTTTTTATATTTTTCCTTAATTCAGCATCGATATCTTTATCATCTAGTACAACCTTTACCTGATCTAAGTCATTTGTGAGAGCTGTCATATCTTCTTGTAAAGATGATATTCTAATATTTAAATCAGAAATCATTTTATCACTGCCAATATCGTAGTTTTTTTTAGACTCACAGCCTAAAAAAAGAAGCAAGAGAAGCAAAATAAGGGGTTTTCGTAAAAAAAGTACCATGTTCCACGTAGAACATCGGTCTTTTCACTTGAAATGTTAATAGTTCGGGAGTTATTTTTAATAAAAAGGTGGGATAATGGCTAAAACAATTTGCATCGTGAATCAAAAAGGAGGAGTGGGTAAAACAACTTCTTCTGTCAATATATCAGCCGCTCTAGCGAGCCTAGGAAAAAGAGTTCTGATTGTGGATTTAGATCCACAGGGAAATGCCTCTAGTGGTTTAGGTTTAAAAAGGCACGAATATCAAGAGTCCAACGTTTATCATTTGCTCATTTCTGAAAAAACTGTTGAAGAGACTATCTATCAAACGCAATTTAAAAATTTATCAATAATTCCAGCGAATGCTGACTTAGTGGGAGCAGAAATTGAATTGGTCAATGAGCATAGACGAGAGTATCGTTTAAAAGAAGCCTTTGCAGAAGTTGATACTCAATTTGACTTTATATTTATAGATTGCCCTCCCTCTTTGGGCTTGTTGACTTTAAATGCTTTAACAAGTGCTGATTCCTTTCTCGTTCCCCTTCAATGTGAATATTATGCTCTTGAAGGATTAAGCCAGTTATTAAACACAGCAGGCCTTGTTAAGAAAAGTTTAAATCCACAATTAAAAATTGAGGGTATCTTGCTAACAATGTTTGATAGCCGTAATAACTTGTCTCATCAGGTGGTTGGTGAAATAAGAAGTCACTTTAATGATAAAGTATTTGGAGCAATTATACCGCGCAATGTCAGACTTAGTGAGGCGCCTAGTCATGGGCTACCCATTTTTGAATACGACAAGAAGTCTGTTGGGTCACGTAAGTATATGGATTTAGCTAAAGAAATTATAAACAGAAATCAAGCTAATCACCAAGTGAGTGATGAGATGAGTAGTCATGGAGGCCAAGATGCCCAGTACTGATAAGGCTAAAGTGAATAATCAAAAGAAACGATTAGGACGTGGATTAGGTAGTTTATTATCCACTGATATCAATGATTTTGGTGATAAGAGCCAGACTGACAGTGAGCCTGTCAAGAAAGAGGCAAAAACAGAGCCTAAAATAGAAAAAACTGAAGCTAAAAAAGAAATAACATCGCCCGTCCCAGAGGCTAAAGAGTCAAAAGATCAGACTGGTAGAATTTGGAATCTTCCTATTGAAAAGGTTGTACCTAATCAGACCCAGCCTAGAAAGGATTTTGAAAAAGAACCCTTACAAGAGCTGGCTCAATCTATAAAGGAACAAGGAGTTCTTCAGCCTATAACCGTTAGAAAATTAAAAGATAAATATGAAATCATTGCTGGAGAACGGCGCTGGAGAGCCTCACAAATTGTTGGGTTGCATGGAATTCCAGCAATTATTAAGGATGTGGATGATCAAAGGTCAATGGAACTGGCTCTTATTGAAAATCTTCAGAGAGAGGACCTTAATGCTGTAGAAGAAGCTATGGGTTATCAGTTTTTAGTTGATGAATATAACCTATCTCAACAAGATTTAGCTAAAAAAGTAGGCAAAAGTAGGAGCTCAATAACGAATTCATTAAGAATATTGGTTTTGCCTCGAGATGTTAAGCAGATGATAAGACAGGGATTACTCAGTTTAGGTCATGCTAAGGTATTGTTGGGTCTGGAAGATAGCCAAAAACAAGTAAAGCTAGCTCGAAAATGTGTACAAAAAAAGTTGTCTGTTAGAGCTTTAGAAAATGAAATCAAGAAAAAAGACAATTTTGGTGAAGGAGCGGTTGCTGAAAGGTCTGAAAGAGAAAAAATGGCATTTCAACTTTCTGATGAGCTTCAAAAGCTAATAGGCACAAAAGTTAAGATGAAATATAAAAAGGGAAAAGGTCAGATACAGATCTCCTTCTATAGTGATTCAGAGTTAAACACGATCACCGAAAGAATCAAAGACGCTTGGTTAGACCATTAGTTTATTGTTTTTGATACATAAACTCTTGCCTCCGGAAGGGGGCATTAAAAGAGACATTGTTGATTTTCGATTAATTGAGAGAAGCCTCTTTAGCAATCAGTAAGTTACTGAAAGTATTAACTTATACAAGTTGTCAGCACAAAATATTATAAAGTATATATGAAGAAATTATTATTTTACTGTACTTGAATGCTGTGAAGGCAAAAACATTGTAGAAGAATTAGCTCGACTCTCTATATTATAAGGTTGTCGCCAAATGGTTAAATTCAAGGCGTGAAACCTTCAGATCAAATGAGGCGAATACACACGTTGAGTGAGAACTGAAGTTGAGCAACGCAAAAGATGACTGTTTGTAGACAGCCACTATTAAAGATTAGCAAAAATGAGAATTAAATAAGTTCACTCCAATAGTGCTGAATAAATATCCAAATTTTAAATGCATTAGTTTATTCATTTGCCTCAAAAGACTTGACCCAATGTAGTAAGGCGCTTAAATCATACTAAAATTTCCAAAGAACGGTTGTATGTATGAGTCAAGTCATTGAGATTTTGAGTTCCCTTGGCATTAATAGCACTGTCTATATCCAGTTTGGGATATTCTTTGTTGCTTTTTTAGGCATGAAGTTTATAGTTTTTAATCCCTATCTGAAGGCCTATGAAGAAAGACAAAATAGAACAGTTGGAAGTGAACAAGCTGCTAAGGACCTCACAGAAGAAGCTGAAAAAAGTGAAGCTATTTTTTCTCAAAAAGCTAAAGAGTTAAACTCAAAAATCAGCGAAATATTTAATGAAAAAAATAGCTTAGCTAAAAAAGAAACAGAAGAAATCATAAAGGAAGCTCAGCAGCAAGCTGAAGCTGAAACAGAGCAAGCTAGAAATGAGCTGGAGAATTCGGTAAAAGAAGCCCGAAAAAACTTAGAAAGCCATATCCCAGAAATTAGTAAAGATATTCAATCAAAATTTGTGAAGATGTAAAAAATGAGAAAAATAAGCTTACTTGTCATTATTATCGTAGTTTTTAGCCAAATTGTTTTTGGTGCTGAAGAAGGTGCTGAAACATTTTTTATTAATGATGATTTTCCATTGGGTACAATTATTTCTCAGTTGGTTAATTTTTCGATTTTAATAGCTATATTATTTTTCACTCAAAGAAAAAAAGTGTCTGCTTATTTTGCTGAAAAAAAGCAAGAATTTGTTTCGCAAGTGGAATCAGCAGCAAATTCTAAAAAAGAAGCGGAAGCTAAACTTATTGAAGTTCAAAAAAGAGTAGAAAAATTAGAAAGTACCTTTACTCAACAAATTGAAGATGCAAAAAAACACGCAGATGAATCCTATAGAACACAACTTGCTGATGCAAAAAATGAAGCGATTCGCTTGAAAAACCTAACTCATTCATCTCTCGAATTTGAAATGCAAAGAGAGATAGAAAAGTTAAGAATTGAAGCTTATGAACAGTCGGCAAAGTTAGCTGAAAAAGATATTGAATCTAAAATGACTCCAGAACAACAAAAAGCCTGGAACTCTCATTTCGTTCAAAATGTTGAAGGAGCGCACTAAGATATGTCTCAATTGGCGGAAAGATATTCAACGGCTCTTTTTGAAGTCCTCAAAGATAAAAACCAAATAGATAATAATGTTTCTGTTTTAGTAGCACTAAAGCAGTCTTTAAAATCAAACAGTGAAATTATTGATTTATTAAATTCACCAATGATTAGTGATACAGAAAAATTATCAATTGTTAAAAATGCTATTGGTAACGACTTAACCAAAGAACTTGAAACATTTTTTGAGTTGCTTTTAAAAAATAATCGGTTAGCAGATCTTCCCATGATTGTTACAAAGCTTGAAGAAAGAGTTGCGGAAGAACAAGGTGTTGAAAAAGGCATTGTTCGCTCGGCAACCGAACTTAGCGATGATGAAAAACAAAGAATACAAAAAATTATTGAAAATAAATTATCTAAAAAAGTGGAACTTCAATTCAATGTAGAATCCAATATGATTGGTGGGATTGAAGCTAAAGTTGGAAGTTATATTTTTGAAGATAGTATAAAAACCCATATGCAAAAATTAAATGATTATATAACGAGGAGAGTACAGTAAATGGCCACTAAAATCCGCGCTGATGAAATAAGCCGTATTCTTAAAGAGCAAATAGAAAAATATAATACTCAACTAGAGGTTAAAGAGACTGGAACCGTACTTTCCGTTGGTGATGGTGTGGCTCGAGTCTATGGGCTTCAAACAGCTATGGCTGGTGAGTTAGTAGAATTTCCTGGCGAAATTTTTGGAATGGTTCTTAACCTTGAGCAAGACTCAGTGGGTGTTGTTATTTTCGGCGAAGATAAGAACATTAAAGAAGGCGATGTTGTAAAAAGAACCCAAAGAATCGTTGAGGTTCCTGTTGGAGAAGCTCTACTTGGCCGTGTTGTTGATGTACTTGGAAACCCAGTCGATGGAAAAGGTCCAATTGAGAGTAAAGAGACTCGTGTCATTGATGTAAAAGCTCCTGGTATTGTTTCAAGACAACCCGTTCATGAGCCTTTGCAGACTGGAATTAAAGCTATTGATTCCATGATTCCAATTGGAAGAGGACAAAGAGAGCTGATCATTGGTGATAGACAAACAGGTAAAACGGCTATCGCAATTGATACGATCATCAATCAAAAAGGAAAGAATGTTCAATGTTTCTACGTAGCCATTGGACAAAAGCAATCTACAATTGCCCTCGTTGTTGAAAAATTAAGAGAAGCGGGTGCTTTAGAGTACACTACAATTGTTGCCGCTGGTGCATCATCTCCAGCTCCAATGCAGTACCTGGCTCCATACGCTGGAACAGCTATGGCTGAGTATTTCAGAGATAGCGGTCGTCATGCACTTATTGTTTACGATGATTTAACTAAGCAAGCTCAGGCCTATCGTCAACTTTCATTACTCCTTCGTCGCCCTCCAGGTCGTGAGGCGTTCCCTGGAGATGTATTCTATGTTCACTCAAGACTTCTTGAGAGAGCAGCAAAAATGTCTGATGCCGAAGGTGGTGGCTCTTTAACAGCATTGCCAATTATCGAAACACAAGCTGGAGATATCTCTGCTTACATTCCAACTAACGTAATCTCTATTACAGATGGTCAAATTTTCCTAATCGGTGATCTATTTTATAAAGGGATTCGTCCTGCAGTAGATGTTGGTAAGTCTGTTTCTCGTGTGGGTGGAGCGGCTCAAATTAAAGCGATGAAACAAGTTGGTGGAACTTTGAAACTGGCTCTGGCGCAGTATCGCGAACTTGAAGCATTTGCTGCATTTGCTTCTGATTTAGATCCTGCCTCTAAAGCGCAACTTGCTCGCGGAGAGCGTCTTGTTGAACTTTTAAAACAAGGTCAATATTCACCTTATGAAGTAGCTGATCAGATTATAGCTATTTACGCTGCTTCTAATGGTGCTGTTGATGACCTTCAAGTTAAAGATGTTCAAAGATTTGAAAAAGAATTTTTACAATTTTTGAAACAAAAGAATAACGACATTATTGATGGAATCAATAATGAGAAGAAACTCAGTGATGATATTAAAACAAAACTTGATGCTGCAATTAAAGAGTTCAAAGCAGTTTTTGAGCCAAGTAAATAAGGTTTCTAGATGCCAAGTTTAAAGGATATTCGAAGTCGAATAGACAGTACGAAGAATACGCAGAAGATCACAAGTGCTCTAAAACTTGTGTCGGCTGCTAAACTTCGTCGCGCTCAACAGAATATTGTTAATCTGAGACCTTACGCAAAGAGCCTACTGACTCTCATTGCCGACATATCTGAGACACAAAAAGTTCAACATAAGCTTTTACAGAGAAATGAAAACCCTAAATCAGCGTTGTATGTTGTTATTTCTTCTGACCGTGGACTTTGTGGCTCGTTTAACTCAGGGATTAATAAGTTTACAGAAAAGTTACAAAAAGAAGAGTCTGCTAATTTTGAAAAATTAGATTTCTTTTTTATAGGGCGACGAGCCTTAGAGTACTTTTCACGTAGAGATATTAAGTCCATAGAGAGCATAACTGGACTTGATAAGGATATCTCTTATGAACTGGCTGCTGAAGTCGCTGGTAAAGTAATCGCCTTATTCAAGCAAGGTGAATACGATGACATTCATATTGTTTACAATGAATTTAAATCGGCCATTGCTCAAGAAGTTGTCGCAGAAAGATTACTTCCTATTGATGCAACAGGTTCAAACAGTTTTGATGAACAGTCAGAGCAAAGGTTTGCCAAGGATCTTATTTTTGAACCTAGCCCTGAAGAAATCATTGAAGAGTTATTACAAAAACATTTTGCAGTACAAATTTATCGATGCATGTCTGAAAGTGTAGCTTCAGAGCATGGTGCTAGAATGACGGCAATGGAAAACTCAACTAAAAATGCAGGTGAGCTAATTAAGTCATTAACGACTACTTATAATAAATTAAGACAAGCTTCGATTACAAAAGAACTTATTGAAATTACAACTGGTGCTGAAGCACTGAACGGCTAAAGGAGAAACTTGAATGGAAAAGGGAACTATAAAACAAGTTATGGGACCTGTTGTGGATGTCGAATTTGCCTCGGGCAACCTCCCTCCAATTCTTTCGGCTCTAACAACAACTAACAAATCCATTAATGATAAAGAGGATAACCTCGTACTTGAGGTCGCTCAACATTTAGGTGATGGACTAGTAAGAACTGTGGCAATGGACACTTCTGAAGGACTAACAAGAGGACAATTTGTGAATGCCACTGGGGATTCGATTACAGCTCCTGTTGGAAAAGAAGTTTTAGGTAGAATCATTAACGTTGTTGGTGAGCCTGTTGATGGTAAGGGCCCGATTGCTTCTAAGGAAAGATGGTCTATCCATAGAGAAGCTCCTTCATTTGAAGAGCAAAGTACTAAAGCTGAAATGCTTATGACAGGAATCAAAGTTGTGGATTTGCTTGCCCCTTATGCTAAAGGTGGAAAGATTGGATTATTCGGTGGAGCGGGTGTTGGTAAAACTGTACTGATTCAGGAGCTTATCCGAAATATTGCAACGGAGCACGGTGGATACTCTGTATTTGCTGGTGTTGGTGAGCGTACTCGTGAAGGAAATGATCTTTGGTTAGAAATGACAGAATCTGGTGTTATTGAGAAAACAGCACTTTGCTTTGGTCAGATGAATGAACCTCCAGGAGCACGTCAACGTGTGGCTCTAACAGGCTTAACTATTGCGGAATACTTTAGAGATCAAGAAGGTCAAGACGTTCTACTTTTCGTAGATAATATTTTCCGTTTCACACAAGCAGGAGCAGAGGTGTCTGCCTTATTAGGACGTATTCCTTCAGCTGTGGGTTACCAACCTACCCTAGGTACAGACATGGGGGCACTACAAGAAAGAATTACTTCAACTAAAAAAGGTTCAGTAACATCAGTTCAAGCAGTCTACGTTCCTGCCGATGATTACACTGACCCAGCGCCTGCAACGACGTTTACTCACTTGGATGCAACAACTAACTTAGACCGTGATATTGCTGCTATGGGTATTTATCCCGCGGTTCACCCCCTAAATTCAACTTCAAGACTATTAACTCCTGATGTTGTTGGTGATGAACATTATAAAGTGGCTCGTGATGTGCAGGCTCTTCTTCAAAGATATAAAGAGCTTCAAGATATTATTGCTATTCTTGGTCTTGATGAGCTTTCTGAAGAAGATAAACTTGTAGTTAGTCGCGCAAGAAAAGTTCAAAGATTCTTATCTCAACCTTTCTTCGTTGCAGAACAGTTTACAGGTTTATCAGGTGCTTATGTTGATATTAAAGACACGGTTAAAGGTTTTAGTGAGATTTTAGAAGGTAAATATGATGATATTCCTGAGCAAGCATTTTATCTTGTTGGAACCATTGAAGACGTACTCGAAAAGGCAAAGACTTTAGGATAATGTTTGTACTTAGTATTGTAACACCAGAAAAAAAGTTGGTAGAAAAGCAGGAAATGGAAGAGGTTTTCGTTCCTGCTTACAAAGGTGAATTAAATATTTTACCTGGCCACGCACCTCTTGTTAGTACACTGACTGAGGGAGTTTTAAAGTATCGTCTACAAAATGAGGCGAAACTTAAAGCTGTTGCTATTTCATGGGGATATGTTGAGGTTACTCCTCAAGGTGTTAATATTCTCGCTGAAACTGCAGAATCAAAAAGTGAAATTGATCTCGACAGGGCAAAAAAATCACTTCAAAGTGCTGAGGCATCCATTGACTCAGTAGAAGCGACACCAGAAACACTTGAAAAGTATCATCATAAGAGAAAAAGAGCGGAAGCTCGAATCGAAGTCGTTGAAAACTTTTAAAGCTATGGGGGTTGTGTCTTTTACAGCCCCAAACCTTAAGTTCATTCTTAATTACTAAAAATAACTATTTAAATATTTTTCTCGCTGTTAATTGAAAGACTTGAGATACTCTTCAATTTTAAGATAAGAAATAGAACCAAGTGAATACAACTTGCGAATAATAATATTTCTGTCATTTTAATGTATATGACAAAAGATCCATTTCATTTATTTGTTAAAGATTCATCCAGATTAAAAGTTTATGGAAAAAGTCTACTTTATAAAGTTGATTTAGAGTTGAGTTATAAAAAAATGAACGATGTAATTGAGTTTGCATGTTTGGGTGAGTTGCGATTGGGACCGAAAAGATCTAAGGTGTTAGGCTCCAGTACTTATAATACACAAAAAATGCAATGGCAGAATGGTTATTATAAAATTGAAGGATTTAAAGTAAATGAGACTTTTTATGCTAAAGACAATGAACTGAGTTTTGAAAAAAGTAAGCAAACAAAAATCAGTGAGGCCCCTTTTTTTGATCCCATTTCTTTATTTTTTATACTCTTAGAATTAGAGTTTAGTGAAAATAACCTCAGTCCATTAATGGTTTTGATTGGGAAAAAAATAAGATCTATCGACTTGGAAGATAATATTGCCTTTTATAAAGGAAAAAAGTGGGTCAGCATTTTTCCCAGAAAAAATGACGTACTTTTAAAAGTTTTGCCCTTTAAACTAGAACTTAAGGTCTTCAAATAAATTAGTAATATTCGATCTCTAAAGATACTTCTTGATTGTAGAAAAATATGGATACCCTAAACGCGAGATATTATAGGTACATCTTGAAATTAGTAATTGTTATTTGAAGGTTCTCGTAATTTTAATTTATCTTTTGTTTTTAAATGATAGGCAGCAAAACTTCCTAATTTCGGATGGTAAGAATGAATGTTTATCACCTTTTTATAGGTTTGATTGTCAGTTAAAAATATCTCGCTACTGGAATTTACAACAATGATTTTCTTTTTTATATTATGAGGTGCTGATCTAAGAATATTCGCTGTCACAGGACCACTGAGGTGGTAAACGATGCTATCAACGGATTGACTCTTGTCCCAATTTTTAAAATCTTTTAAATGAAAAAGTCGACTTTGCTGCTGTTGCTTATAACCAGTGAGAAAGTTCCAGGCATAACTATAAACATCAACAGATTTACCATTTAATGAGAGCTCTTTAGATTGATTTTTAAAAACAGCATGAAATATTTTATCATAAGCCTTCTTTAGTGGAATTCTTGCTAAAATCTTTTTTAAAGACTCTTTTTTCTGTTTTTTATAAAACTGCATTTTATATTGAAGAGTTCGACTTAATGTTTGCTTTACTCTTTCAGTACTAATTCTTCCAGACTTTATTGCTTTAGTAACTGCGGAGACAGCCTGCTTTTGGACACGATGATTCCATCCAACCATGACCAGATCATTACCAGCTAAGATTGCTTGTACGGCTCTTTCACCAATGGAGAGTTTGTCTATTTTGGCCCCCCCCATTTGAATATCATCTGTTAATAAAATACCTTCAAACCCAAGGCCCTCTCGAAGAACATTTTTTAATAGTAAAGAGGAAAAGCTAGCTGGTTTTTGCGAAGGATCAATTAATGGGTATGAAATATGTGAAGCCATAATCGCAAATGGAATTCGATTATTTTGCATTTCTTTGTAAGGAGCAAGATCCGTAAATAAAAGCTCAGTTAATGTGATTTGTTTATAAGGCGTTTTAAGATGAGAGTCTGTTCTTACGCCACCATGTCCAGGAAAATGTTTAGCTGTTGGAAGAACTCCAGCATCAATTAATCCTTTCGAGAAAGCTGTAGACATTTTATTGACGATTTCTTTTTGATCACTAAAAGAACGATTCCCCAAGAAATCAGTAAAGTTTGCATTTGAAATATCAACAACTGGAGCCAGATTCATATTAAATCCAAGGGCTGATAATAGCTCTCCAGTTACATAGCCAGCATCTTGCACCAAAGATTCATTATCCGACAGTGCTAGAGTGCGAGCGCTTGGGAGTGATGGAGATGTTTTAATGCGAATAACTTTTCCACCTTCTTGGTCTACTGCTATTAACAAAGGTACTTTTGATTTTTTAAGTGAAGACTGTTGAGCAAGATAGTTCAAGTTTTTGATTTGATTTAAAGTTTTAATATTGCGACCAAAAACAATAATAGCCCCTGGTTGAAGCTCTTCAATTTGCTTCTTTAAGAATTGGTTAAACTGCGAGCCAGTGAAGCCAAGAATAAAGAATTGTCCTGCTTTTGTTTCATCAGACATATTCTCTATCATTTGATCAATAGATTTATTTTTATTAAATGCAAATGAAGGTAAAGTGATTGGCAATACCATGAGTAAAATAAAAAAGTATTTCATTGATAAATATTAACATTACATAACGCGAGTTTCCTACAAGCCTGGACCCTTATAAGTATTTAGTCGGGCTAAAAATAGGCTAACGAGTTTAAACGTATTGAATAATGGTGGTAGCCTCTGAAGGGGCCTATTTTTCAGCAATGAGAGATAACTTAATATAAGAGTTCTTATGAACAAATAGAAGGCAAGATTGTTAAAAATGATTCAGACGAAGTAGGGACACTCTCTTGAAACAGACTGTAGTACAGGTAAGACAAATTTGGTGATATAGAAGGGTCGTCATGATCTTTGTAAAAGCTCAAAGTGCTCGATTCAGATATTTCAATGTAATGGCTATGCATAGAGCCTATTTTAATTAACAAGAGTTAAGTTCAAGCTTTGAGATGATTAAATATTGTGATGAAATAGTTTTTTCAAATCTTCTCTAATCTTAAATATTATGGACAGTACTTTAAAAGAAGTTCAACTTCTTCTTGTACTCTAGGCCAATTGATCTCTTTCATTCTCACCTTTAAACGATTGTCGGGAG
This sequence comes from Bdellovibrionales bacterium, assembly GCA_964229765.1. Classification (GTDB taxonomy): domain Bacteria; phylum Bdellovibrionota; class Bdellovibrionia; order Bdellovibrionales; family JAGQZY01; genus JAGQZY01. The sequence goes on from CAXREJ010000054.1 coordinate 15,761, forward strand.
TAATACTGTATTTCTTATTTTCTTGAGATGCTAATTCAATCACTTTTTCCACGGGAAGAGAGGTGTTGTCCGTAAAGTTTAATACAAGATTATCTTTACCAGAAGAAATGTCTTTTACCCCGAGTTTAATACACAAAAATCTGATTAGCATAATTCCAAGTAAATTGATCACTTCTTCAGGAGGTTTGCCAAATTGATCAGATAACTCATCTTCTAGATCATCGATATCAGAAGGTGATTCTATTTGAGTTAGTGCGCGATAGTATGAAAGTCGTAAACGTATGTTGGAGATATAAGTACTAGGTATAAAGGCTTTAATTTTTAAATTAATTTCTGGTTCAACAGTTTCGATGAGTGTTTGTCCTTTGGCTTCTTTAATAGCTTCATCTAAAAGCTCCATATAAAACTCATATCCGACTGTATCAATTAATCCTGACTGTTCTTCTCCGAGTAAAGTGCCTGCGCCTCTTAGTTCAAGGTCGTATTGAGCGATTTGCATACCACTTCCAAGAGCTGTATTTTCTTGAATTATTTTTAAACGTTCCTTGGCTATATCTGTAAGCTTTTTATTGGGTTCAGTTAATAGATAACAATAAGCTCTTCGACCGCTTCTGCCAACTCGTCCTCTCAACTGATAAAGTTGGCTTAATCCAAAGTTATCGGCATTATTAATTAGGATAGTATTTGCATTTGGAATATCAACTCCAGATTCGACAATCGTAGAAGCAATTAAAACTTTAATTTCATTATGAAAAAAACCAACCATAACACTTTCAAGTTCTTTCTCACGAAGTTGTCCATGTCCTACTCCAATAGGAACTCCTGGTAAGAGTTGACGTAATTCTTCTGCAATTGAATAAATACTTTGAACGCGATTATGTAAGAAAAAAACCTGTCCTCCTCTTTCAATTTCTGTTTCTACGGCTCGTTTAATAATTTCTTTATTATGTCTACAAATAAACGTTCTAACTTCAAGGCGGTCAACCGGAGCAGTGTTGATTAAACTTAAGTCTCTGATATTTAAAAGACTCATATTTAATGTTCTCGGAATTGGGGTAGCAGATAATGCGATCGTATCTACATTGATTTTAATTGAGCGAATTTTTTCTTTATGTTTAACACCAAATTTTTGTTCTTCGTCTATAATTAAAAGCCCAAGGTTTTGGAATTTAACATCTTTACTCAGTAGTCTATGGGTCCCAATTAAAATGTCAACTTTTCCTTCAGCGGTTTCCTTCAGAGTATTTCTAATACTAGCTGTAGTTTGCATTCTGTTGGCCACTTTTATATTGACTGGCCAATTTGCAAATCGTTTTTTAAAGGTTTCAAAATGCTGCATAGTAAGAACAGTTGTGGGTGCTAGAACAACCACTTGTTTTTTATTTGATACTGCAATAAATGCAGCTCTCATCGCAACTTCAGTCTTACCAAAACCAACATCACCGCATATCAGCCTATCCATAGGTTTACTAGAAGATAGGTCCGTCCGGATATTTTCGATAGCTTCGGCTTGATCTTCAGTTTCTTGATAAGGAAAAGCGTTAAAGAAGTCGATGATATCATCATTGTTAGTGACATAGGGAGCTCGGACACTTTGTGTTCGTTGTGCGTAAAGCTTAATTAAATCATGAGCAAGTTCACGCAAGCGTTTTTTAGTTTTTGTCTTTATATTTTTAAAGCGTGAGCCGCCAAGTTTATCTAAGGTTGGTTTAATTTTTTCAGATGAGTATTTGTGAATTTGATGGATTCGGTAAATTGGTAAGAAAAGCTTATCGTTATCTTTAAAGATAAGTTGTAAAAATTCAGCTTCGATTTCTCCAACAGGCATTTTAATGAGACCTTTAAATTGGCAAATCCCATGAATGGCATGGATAATATAATCACCTTCTTTTAACTCACCAAAACTTAAATGTTTACCTCGATTTGGAGATTGTTTAGATGATTTCTTATTAGTTATTTTTCCCAAATAATGATTGAGACTATAAATAACAATATCTTCAGAAGGTAATGAGAAACTTTGATTTAAATTACTTGGGAAAAAATGTAAGGTTTTATAATTTTTGTTTAATAAAAAAACTTCCCAATCGATGTGGGTATCCTCATGGTACTGACATTGATAGCCTAAGTTTTCAAAAAATAATTGAGTGCGTTTGAACTGTGATTCACCTTTAACGCTGAAAACTTTTAAATAATTTTCGGGAAGTTTCTTCACTGATTGAGCTAATGAATCAAGTCTTTCGTTTAATTTTTTTTCTTTGGGACTTGGTAAAGCTTGAGACGCAATTTCAATTTTTTTCTCATCAAGCTCTTTTGCGCTATCAATAATATGTAATTTATCAAAGCTAAAAGTTTTTAAAAATTTTTCTTTTGTATCTGTAAAGTCTGAAAACAATGAATTAGGTTTGAGAGGGTGACGTTTTTCATCATATAAATTTTCCAAAACAGAAATTTCTTTTTGTCTATATGTTTCTATATTCAGCTCATCAAGCATCCACACTGTGGGTGAATTCTGGAAATAATCTATAGGAGAAAAAGAGGAGTCGTAAAAAAGTGGCAATATATATTCAAGGTTTTCACAGTATTCATCTTTTCGTAGATGGTTTGCCATAGTCTGTAATTCTGGATCATTAAATTTTAGAAGCTGCTGACTAGCCTTTAAAGCACTTTTTGAATTGAGGAGAACTTCTCGTGCAGGAACAATTGATAATTGATTTACTTGCTTTATTGTTCTTTGAGAATGGGGATCAAACTCTCTAAGTGATTCGATTTCATTGTCAAAAAGCTCAATCCTTATGGGAAAGAGCATTTGTGGCGAGTATATGTCAACAATGCCACCACGATTGGAGAAGTGACCAGAGTCTTCAACGATTGGGCTGGATAGATAGCCTATTTGATATAAGGTCTCAAAAAAATTGTCAGGAATGTGGTCACCCACTGTGAATTCATAGGTATGTTGAAAAAAGAGTTCAGGGGGTAATGTTTTTTGTAAGAGGCCAAGTATAGGGGCAACAAAAACATGATTTTCATTTTCATTAAATGCTTTATAGAGCCAAGATAACCGTTCTTGAACTTGAAAAAAGCTAAGTTGTACACCAGCGTAAGGCGAGGGATCAAAATTTGGTAAGATCGAGGCCTGATGAGTGCTCCAAAATTCAAATTGATCTTTAAACCTTAAAGCGGATTCACGACTTTCAGTAATGACTAAATGGGGTGTTTTAAAAGATTTTTTAGTACCAAGAAAAAAGGAAACGACTTCTGAGGGCAAGCTTGTGGTGCCGGAATAATGAAAGTTAGCTTTGTTATCAATCAAAGAATTTAAATAAGATCGCATGGTTTTTTATTTGCAAGGGCGAGGGTTTTGTCAAAGAAGCCCCTGAAAATACTAAGAAAAGATGCTATGCGGCACTTTAGGATGCTGGAGACATAGCTTTACTCAGTGTATAGATATTCCACAGGTTTATGTGAACTAGGAAGTGGTTATGGAAGCTATTGCTCCGGTTTTAGTCCTCGCGCTTATTGTGGCGACTTTTGGAAGTCTCTTGGTCTATGTTTCATCTATATTGGGCCCGAAACAACATTTTACAAAAGCTAAATACAGGCCCTATGAGTGTGGCTTGCCAGGAAGCGATCCTGAGAAAACGAATGTCTCTGTTCGTTTTTATCTGACAGCGATTTTATTTATCGTTTTTGATATCGAGATTCTTTTTATGTATCCATGGGCATTAACTTATAAAGAGTTTATAGCGGCGGGGCATGGACTTTACATTTTTTGGGTCATGTTTGTTTTTATAGCTCTCTTTTTATTTGGTTTGGTTTGGGAAGTTCGTTCAAAAGCTTTGGAGTGGGATTAATGGGATCATCTGGATTTGAAATAATAATTAATTTGATAAAAATGATCGCAATTTTTTTATTGATGGTCCAAATGGTACCCATTCTTGTTTGGGTTGAAAGAAGAGGCTCTGCCTATATCCAAAATCGATTTGGCCCTAATCGAGTGGGACCATTGGGATTAACTCAGTTATTGGCTGATGCTGTAAAATTTTTGATGAAAGAAGAATTTAGACCACCTAAGAGTGTGGCTTTTATGTATTATGCGGCACCCGTTGTTGCTTTAATACCGGGTGCATTGGCTTTTGGAGCCATCCCCCTCTCCGCTCCATTCACTCTCGAATTTGGCGGAGAGGTTTATGATTTTTTATTTCAAAGTTTTCATTTTGATGCTGGGATTGTTTTTGTTTTAGCAATATCTTCCTTGGGAGCTTACGCCCTTCTTTTTGCTGGTTGGGGCTCGGGAAATAAATATTCATTGATGGGAGCTCTTAGGGCGAGTGCTCAGATGATCAGTTATGAGTTGGCACTAGGATTATCATTAGTTGGTATACTACTAATATATGGCACTTTTTCTTTTGCCGAAATGATTGAAGCACAGCAGGGCCCATTGCGTTTTATGTTGTTAGGAAAACCAGTTGTTGTGGATTTTTTACCCAACTGGGGGATTTTTTATCAACCTCTTGGCTTTATACTTTTTTTCTGCGCAACTTTTGCAGAAACCAACAGAGCTCCTTTTGACTTACCTGAGGCTGAAGCTGAACTCGTTGCAGGTTATCATACCGAGTATGGTGGTCTAAAAATGTTGATGTTTTATATAGGAGAATATGGCCATATGATGGTTGCCTCTGGGTTGTTGGCAACTTTTTATTTTGGAGGCTGGGACTTACCATTTGGCTCTGAATGGTTAAAAGAGACAGTGGGATCATCGTTTCTCTATTCATTAACTATGTTCCTTGTCTTCTTTACTAAGGTTTTATTTTTTCTTTGGGTTTTTATCTGGGTACGGTGGACCCTCCCTCGCTTCCGCTATGATCAATTGATGGATTTAGGTTGGAAAACAATGTTGCCGTGGGCCTTATTCAATACGGTGCTTACAGCGATTGTGATTGTCTACTTTAATTCTACTGGAGGTGCTCTATGATGGACGTTTTCATGTTCTACATTTTTTCAGCTATTAGTATAGTTTCAGCTTTATTTGTGCTTTTTAGTGTTAATCCAGTGAAGAGCGTTCTGTGGTTAGTCTCTGTTATGGTGGGTGTTTCAGGACTTTTCTTTACTTTGAGTGCGCCTTTTGTAGCGATGGTTCAAATTTTAGTTTATGCAGGGGCTGTTGTAATTCTATTTTTATTTGTTGTTATGATTTTTGATGTGAACCATGAGGGAAAACAGATATTTTCTTATGGTACTTTTACATCAGGATTAAAAGTTTTATTTGCTGGAGGCTTTGCTGGGTTTCTTGTCTTTCAAATTTTTTTCCAAATGAATCGATTTGGTTATCTAATACCTGACAAGTCCGCCCCTCAATTTGAAGTAAGAAATTTGTCTAAAATTATGTTTACTGATTACATGCTTTTGTTTGAAGTGCTTGGATTGCTTCTCCTGGTCATTCCTATTGGAACTGTTGCGCTCTCAAGGATTAAAGGAGGTACACATGCTAAGTGATATGATCATACCCGGCTTGGGACATTATTTATTAGTCGCAGGTGTTTTGTTCACGATTGGTTTAGTTGGCGTATTAATGCGTAAAAATATCATAGTGATTCTGATGTCTATAGAGTTGATGTTAAATGCAGTGAACTTAACATTTGTCACTTTTGGGTATTATCTTAATGATGCCAATGGAGCTGTTATAACTCTTTTTGTTATAGCTGTTGCAGCGGCAGAGGCTGCTGTTGGTTTGGCTATAGTTGTCACACTATTTAAAAACTTTAATGAACTTAATATAAGATTCTTTGAGCATCTAAAGGGTTAATCACATGTTTTATACACTACTACTTCCGCCCCTTCTTGGTTTCTTAGTTAATGGAGTCCGTTTTAAAAGTAAAAATGCAAAGCTTTCAGGTGTGATAGCTTGTTCGACAATGGCTCTTTCTTTTATATCTGCCATTTTATTTTTTATAAAACTAATGCAACTTCCCGTTGATCAAAGATCCATTTCTATACAACTTTTTAATTGGATTAAAGTTGGATCTTTCGATGTACCTATGGCATTTACTATTGATCCTTTATCAATAGTAATGACCTTAATCATAACTGGAGTGGGTTTTTTAATACATCTATTTAGCATAGGTTATATGTCACACGATGAAAGGCCCGCAAAATATTTTAGTTATTTAAATTTGTTTATTTTCAATATGTTGTTACTTGTCTTGGGAAGTAATCTTCTTATTATGTTTGTTGGTTGGGAGGGTGTTGGTTTGTGCTCCTACCTACTTATTGGCTTTTGGTTTACCGACCCAGAAAAAGCATCCGCAGGGATGAAAGCATTTATAACAAATAGGATTGGTGATGCTGGTTTCTTACTTGGGATTTTTACAATTTTTGGTCTATTTGGAACTATTACTTTTGATGAAATTGCGAGTGCTGCTCCCACTACACCTGTAGAGTTGTGGACCTCTCCGATAACTTTATCTTGTTTGTTTTTATTTATAGGTGCGATGGGTAAGTCGGCACAAATACCTCTGTATGTTTGGTTGCCTGACGCTATGGCCGGACCAACACCTGTTTCTGCTTTAATACATGCTGCGACTATGGTTACAGCGGGCGTTTATATGATTATTCGCTTAAACCCTTTATTTTTAGCCGCTCCAAATGCCATGTTGGTCATTGCTTTTGTTGGAGCCATAACAGCATTGATGGCTGCAAGTATTGGCATTGTACAGACAGATATTAAAAAGGTTTTAGCTTATTCAACAGTTTCTCAATTAGGTTACATGTTTTTAGCTGTAGGAGTCGGCGCTTTTGGTGCTGGACTGGCCCACCTTATGACTCATGCCTTTTTCAAAGCGCTGATGTTTCTTGGTTCGGGCTCTGTTATCCATGCTATGCATGAAGAACAAGATATGAGAAAAATGGGTGGTTTGAAAAATCAAATGCCTATAACTCATTGGACATTTGTAATGGGTTGGCTTGCTATTATTGGTGCGCCCTTCTTTTCTGGGTTCTTTTCAAAAGATGAAATTTTATGGATGGCCTATCATTCTCCACGAGGAAACTTTCTACTTTGGTTTATTGGTTTTGTTGCGGCCTTGATGACAGCTTTTTATATGACTCGTTTAATGGCATTAACATTTTGGGGTAAATCAAGAGTTCCATCAGAGGTTCATCCCCATGAATCGCCGTCATCAATGAGCGTTCCACTTATTGTATTGGCATTCTTATCTGTTTTTGCTGGTTGGTTATGTGTGCCTCATGGTCTTAGTTCAGTCTTACCTGGTCATCCAAAGAATTTTCTAAGTGATTGGGTTAGACCGTTAATGGCTGATTTTCACATCCCTCATGGGCCCAATGACTTAATGTTAGAGTTTTCTTTAATGGGAATCACTTTAGCCCTAGTTGGACTTTCCGCTCTATTTGCATTTTATATATATGTTCTTAAGCCAGAGGTTGCTGAACGAAATGCAAAATCAATGAAGCCCGTTTATGAACTACTGTTAAATAAATATTGGGTTGATGAGATTTATTCCAAAATGTTGATTGGTCCATTAATAAAAATAAGCCGAGTATTGTGGTCCAAAGTGGATATTAAGATCATTGATAAAGTAACCTACGCCATTTCTGATATGGTTAGAAACTCTGGTGGAGGCTTAAAAATGGTTCAATCTGGGAACTTACAAATGTATGCACTCTATATCCTGATCGGATTATTTTTTAGTTTATGGTTCTTAATGGGAAGGTGATGAGATGTTGTTAAGTTCTTTAATATTTTTACCTCTAATCTATATACTTATCATTGCGATTGTACCGAACAAATATTCTAAGCTTGTTACGTTCGCGGGAAGTTTTGTGCACTTTCTCTTTTCATTACTTTTGTTTAAGCACTTTGATCCAACAACGAGTCATTTGCAGCTTGTTGAAAAGTTCTCTTGGTTACCTGAATTAGGTGTTAGTTATTTTTTAGCTATTGATGGAATATCTTTTTGGCTTGTTCTACTAACAACATTTTTGACTCCCATTGTTGTTGCGGGTAGTTGGACCTCAATAAATAAGCAAGAAAAAGCGTTTGGAATTTCTCTCATGGTCCTTGAGTCGGCTATGATTGGCTCTTTCGTCGCCTTTGACACTATTCTTTTTTATATATTCTTCGAGTTATCGCTTATACCTATGTATTTTATTGTTGGTATTTGGGGTGGTGAAAATCGAATTTATGCTGCAATGAAGTTTTTTATCTATACCATGTTTGGTTCATTGCTGATGCTTGCTGGAATTATTTATTTAATTTTTCAATGTGATTTACAGTTAGGGGAGTTAAGTGCAAGTGTTATCGACTTTTATCGCTTAAATATACCTTTTGTGAGTGGGCAGATTATTAGTCCTCAAAATATTTTGTTTTTAGTATTTTGTATCGCTTTTGCAATTAAGGTTCCAATGTTTCCATTTCATACATGGCTTCCCGATGCTCATGTTCAGGCTCCAACGGGTGGCTCCATGATTCTAGCGGGAGTTATGTTAAAAATGGGAACTTATGGGTTTTTAAGATTTGTACTTCCCATGTTCCCGCAAGCAGTTACAACCTGGACACCGACCTTTATGGTGCTGGGAGTGGTTGGTATAATTTATGGAGCGTTAGTCGCTATGGTACAAGTGGATATGAAGAAGCTTGTAGCCTATTCATCAGTATCACATATGGGTTACGTTATTTTAGGACTTTTTGCTATGAATGCTTTTGGTTTGGAAGGCTCACTTTTTCAGATGTTAGCCCATGGAATTAGTACCGGAGGTCTATTTCTATTAGTTGGAGTTATTTATGAAAGAACGCATTCAAGAAAAATTGCAGATTATGGCGGATTGGCAAAAGTGTTACCTATTTATGCCATTTGTTTTTTGATTATGACTTTTTCTAGTATAGCTGTGCCATTAACAAATGGATTTATCGGTGAGTTTCTTATTTTACTAGGAACTTGGAATTACTCACCACTTATTGGTTCCATTGCCGTTTTAGGTGTAATACTTGGTGCTTCATATATGTTGTGGATGGTTAAAAAAGTTTTCTTTGGTGCTCAGGGGCCAATATTTAAGGCTCATCCCAATATACCAGATATGAATTTAAGAGAGATACTAACTGTTGCTCCTTTAATCGTGATGATTTTTTTGATGGGAATTTTCCCACAGACGTTTTTATCTTATTCAAGAGAGAGCTTGAACTACTTGAGCACTCATAAGTTAGAATATCGATTAAAGTTAAGCGTACATAGTATAAAGGTTGAAGAAGATCATCGGGTGATTCGTAATGATAAACAAAAGTTTGTAGGAAATGACTTTTTATTATTTTACTCAACACCCTTAGAACAGGATAAGATGATCAATAATAATACATTGCGAATGAATGATAACAAGAAAAGAAAATTGCAAAGTGTAAAAGAAATAACTTTTGTATCAGATCTCGAACTTGGAGTTTACAGTGAATTTTAATATTTCAGAGTTAATAGTTGTATCTCCAATTATTTGGTTATTTTTTGCGAGTATTATTCCTATAACTGTTAAAGCTTTTAGAAATGGCCAAGAAATGAATCCTTTTACCTCTCTTGTTTATGCAACTATTGGCTTAATCGGAGCAGCTGGCCTTACACTTTCGGCAGTAAAAGGTTTTTGGAAAATTTCTGGGTTAAATTATGTGGAAGCTTTTTCTGAAGCGATAATAATCGATGGTATAACTGTTTGGGGTTCGTATATCATTTTTGTGGTTGTTGGTTTCTGTTTATTTTTACTTTATGACTCAAAAGCTACAAGAGATCATCAGTTTTCTGAACACCTTTTCTTAATATTAAACTCTACAATAGGAATGGCATTGGTTATAATGTCGAATAATTTAATTGTGACATTTATCGCTATAGAATTAATGTCACTTTCTCTGTACCTTATAATCGCGTTGAACAAAGAAAAACTTTTATCAAAAGAAGCTTCTTTCAAATATTTTGTTCTAGGTGGCCTGGGTTCTGCGATTTTACTTTATGGTATTTCATTCATATATGGTGGTGCTGGAAGCACTGATTTGCATTCTATAGGAGAACTAGCTTCACGTTTATATGAATCCAATACATTGTTTAGGTTTGGAGTGATTTTAACATGTGTAGGATTTGCTTTTAAAATTTCATTAGTACCCTTTCATGCTTGGACACCAGATGTCTACCAGGGGGCCGCGACTCCAATAACAACTATTATGGCAACAGCTGTAAAGGTGGCCTCTTTTATCGCATTTTTAAGATTTTTCTTATACTCTGATTTTTATAACCTTGATACGGATCGTTTTGTTTGGTTCATGCAATGGTTATCGGCTATAACGATAATTGTTGGAAATATTGCCGCGATAATGCAAGAAAACTTTAAGCGTATGCTTGCTTACTCAAGTATTGCTCATTCAGGGTATGCTTTTATGGCTATTATCGTATCAACTTTTGGTACTGATGGTGATGCGGGTGTAACGAGTTTAATGTTTTACTTAATCTCATATTCCATTATGACAGTGGGTACTTTAGCTATTGTCGTTATTTTTGAGAAGAGTGAAAATATTATTTTGCTAACATCTGACTTAAAAGGTATTGGTAGGAAATATCCAGTATTAGGACTGAGTTTGAGTGTTCTATTATTTAGCTTAGCAGGATTACCGCCAAGTCTTGGCTTTTTTAGTAAATTCTATGTATTCTCAGCAACTATTGAACAAGGGTATTACTGGCTGACTTTTGTTGGCGTCCTAGGATCTGTGATTAGTGTTTATTATTATCTGAAACCGGTTGTAGCGATGTATATGATAGAGGGTGAGGGTGTGAAACCCCGTAGTGAAGCATTCTTTTCACAGTCTATAGTTATTATATCTGCGATTGGTGTTTGTGTTTTAGGTATTTTATCATCTAAAATATTTATATTTGTACAGTCGTCTATTGCAAATTCATTATAAATAGAGGTTTGGGGTGAGGGGTAACAAAGTTTTAGATTTTAAGATAAAAATACTTCCAGCCTTAATTGGCATTATATTTATAATTTTAGTTACTGATCTCAAAGCTCAAGAAAAGCCCAAAGAAAGAATAACATTCAAAGATAAAGTTGAGCAGCTTGAGGCAGAAAATATTAGAGCCAGTGTCACAGAGTATGAAAATACAAGTGATATCTGGAAAGCCATTGCTGAACAGCTTATACAAAATATTAAAGACCCTACTATAAATCAAAATGAGTCCGAAATATCAATCGAAGATTGGAGATTTCATGTAGCTCGTGATTTTCAGCTTTTAAAAAGAGTGAGTCGAATTCGAGCGAAAACGATTCAAGAGTTACGAGAAAATGGGCAGTTTCACTTTTCAGAAAAAACCTTTGAAAGAGTTTTACTAGAAATTAAATTAATTCCCTATAAGCTACGTGCTTATTTGTATGAAAAATCTTATTGGTTGAAGGAGACTTTGGGGCGAGGTTTCTGGGGTATTTTTGATATCATTTGGGAAGTTTTGCTCCTGCTTTTAATTTTTACAATACCTTATTTATTCGTAAGGGTAGTTAAGAAGATAGATAGACTGATTGATAAGCAAAGGAAGAAGTCCTTTTATTTGAGTTTTAGATCAAATTTTCATAGGAAGATAATTCCAGTTTTATCTGTCTTATCTTCCTATTTATTATGGACGTCTATCCTATTAGCCCTCAATATTGTTGAGTTTCTTATAGATGCCTCTGCTTTCTCAGAGTTCTCATTTATATTACCTTACTTGTTTTACTACGTTTATTATAAATTATTTCAAGTGACTCTTGAGATCGTTTTACAAGAGTTTGCTGATACAATTGAAATACCATCAAGAACTCAATTGAATAAAAAAATCAGGGAAACATCTCAATTTCTTGGCCTATTTGTATTAATTGTTTATTCATTGAGAACGACGTTTAAGTCTATTTTAGGTGAATCACTTATTTTTCAACTAATTGAACCTTTTTTCGGCTGGTTAACCTTAGTCTTACTCTTTTACATATCTCAAAAGTGGAAAGAGGAAATTAAAATATACCTAGAGTCTACAAAATTAAACTACTTTACAATGCTAGCTAGATTTGAAGATACCATTTTTTCGTATCTTGTGTCCTTTCCACTCCTTATACTTATAGCCATCCATTTTTTTACAAGTCGACTCCTTGATTGGAGTTCTAAGTTTGAACTTGTTAAATTAATTTATGCTAAAATCTTAAGGATCAAATTTGAAACAACCAGGTCAGCAAGTAATGATTTAAATTTAGTTAATGAAGAATACAAAAAAATTTTTTTATCAAACAGTAAGAGTTATTTTGACGATAGTGTTTTTAATTCTACTGTTTTTAAGAGTATAGACACTCAAATAAAGACATGGTCAGAAGGTGAAAACACAGAACAAACGGTTGCGATTTTCGGCCCAAGAGGGACTGGTATTACTACTTTTCTAGAAAAATATAAAATGAGACTAGAAAATGAGGGGCTAGAGTGTTTGACTTTAAATGTTCCTGCCAAAACATTCACTGAGAAATCTTTAGATGCTTTATTAGAGCCATTAGCAAAAATACCTAAAGATAAAAAAGTTATTGTTTTGATGGATAACGCCCATAACTTCTTTTTGTCGACCATTGGTGGATTTGATACTTACAAATTATTTCTAGAGAGAACTGAAGAAACTAGAAATGTATTTTTTGTTGTTGGATTTAATGATTATTCTTGGATGTTTCTCAATAGTGTTTTGGGAGAAAACCAATACTTCCGTTTAGAATGTCATTTGTCCAAATGGCCAATAGAGCAGATTAAGAGGTTAATTTTAAATTTACACAATCAGACGGGGTTTAGTTTAGAGTATGATTCTATTTTTAGATCTAGTCAAAAAGTACAAGAAGGGGTGACTTCATCTGAAAACCGATACTTTTATCTTTTGTGGGAGAGATCAGGCGGTAATCCTGGTTCAGCTATATTTTACTGGTTTAGAAGTCTGAGGCAAATAAGTGCGAATCGATTACGAGTTTCTTTACCTGTCGACAATAAGATAAATGAACTTTTTGACCTCCATCAAGAGATGCACTTTGTATATGCGAGTTTATTTCGTCATCAAAACTTAACGATTAGTGAGGCTACTAGAGCTACTAATTTACCGAGGTCAGTTGTTAAGCAGGCAATTTATCGAGGATTAGAAGAAGGATTTGTCGTTAATAATGATGGTCGTTACCAAGTAGCAATGGTTTGGATTGATGATTTAAGAAAATTTTTAAAAGGAAAAAACCTAATATATGAATCCCAGTGATAATTTTTCAGAAATATTAAAACTTCTACAGTTCCAAAAACTTTTTACTATTGCAATAGGTCTTTTAATTGTCGTTGTTCTTGGAAACCTACTAAAGCGTTTGTCTGATAGACTTGGAGAGGGAGCACCAAACTATAGGTTACTTTTTTTGCAAATTACGACAATGCTATCTTTTGGGTTGTATATATTTGGAACGGCAGCCCTGGTGTTTGGAGTTTTAAAACCGTCTAAAGAGCTTTTGTTAGCATTAGGAGGCTCTGCAGCTGTTGCCATAGGATTTTCCTTAAAGGATTTAGTAACTTCTATTGTTGCTGGTGTGACACTCCTTTTTGATAGACCTTTTCAGGTTGGCGATCGAGTCACTTTTGAAAGTACATATGGTGAAATCACGAATATCGGTTTAAGAGCTGTTAGACTGCAAACATTAGATGATAATGAGGTTACTATTCCTAATTCCAAATTTATGTCTGATGTGGTTGCGTCGGGAAATTCTGGGGCATTGGATATGATGCTCGTTTGGAAATTTCATTTAGCGATGGATGCAGACATTGGTAAAGCGAAACAACTGATTTATCAAGTTGTAGCAACCAGCCGGTTTGTCTACTTAAAGAAGCCAATTAAAATAATAGTTAACGAGACTTATCAGAACTATCAATTGGTAATTCAGCTCATAGTTAAAGCCTATGTCTTTGATGTCAGGTTTGAAAAAGACTTTGAATCCGATGTGTACGAAAGAGCAACGACTATTTTAAATCATAATAAAATTAATCGGCCAGTTAATTTAATACCTAATGTAACGAAGGCTTAATTAAGAACGTTAATTTTAACCCTCAACTGTGAAGTAGCGTTAGGTATAACTTAAAAAACACTGCGAACGTAAATAAAGCGATATTGAAGCTTTAGATACCATGCAGCCCTGAGTATTGAAAAAAGAACCAGCTCCCCTAAGGTGGGTTTCAAGCAAAAATCCAATCAAAGGGGGCTGATATGAGAGACCAAAGTAATAGAAATTATTCAGGAAAGAAAGTATTTGTTGGTATC
>CAXREJ010000055.1:0-27059 GCA_964229765.1 Bdellovibrionales bacterium
TGGATGGTGCTCCTTTAGAAAATGGTGCCGCTCAAGGACATGTACTCGAAATTGGTTCTGATTCTTTTATCCCTGGTTTTGAAGAAGCTTTAATTGGGATGAAGCAAGGAGACTCAAAAACCATTTCTCTCAAATTCCCTGATGACTACCATGTTGAAGATTTAAAAGGAAAACCAGTACAATTTGAAGTTGTCCTTAATAAAATCAAACAAAAGGTGAAGCCCGAACTGAATGATGAATTTGTAAAAAAGATGGGTGAACAAGAAACAGTGGCTGATTTCAAAGAACAACTGAAAAAAGACATTGTCACCGGCGAAGAAAAGCGAATTGAACAAGATACTAAAAACCGTCTTTTTAAAGCCATGGTTAAAGCCAACCCTTTTGATGTTCCCGAAACACTTGTCAAAGAACAACGTTCGGCTCTTATTGATGACTTTAAAAATAGAATGCAAAGTCAGGGTATTGGCCCTCAAGAATTCGCAGCTTACGAGCAAAAGTGGCAAGAAGACTTTTCTGAAACAGCTAACTTTATGGTTCGTTCGGCTCTTCTTATTCAAAAAATTGCAAAAGATAATGATCTTAATGCCAAAACCGAAGACGTTGATGCAAAAATGCAAGAATTTGCAGACCAAACAGGTCTTGATCTAAGCAAGGTGAAAGAGTTTTATAAGCAAGTTCAGCAGCACGCCAATCTTGAGTTTCAAGTGACCGAAGAGAAAGTCTATAAATTTCTTTTAGACAAAGCTAAAGTTGAAGAAGTTCCCAAAGAGGAACTTGAAAAAGAGGAAAAAGAAGAAGCCTAAGTTCTTTTAACTTTCAAATAAACTTGAATGCGGCCTTTATCAAGTGAGATGAGGCCGTTTTCATTTAAAGGCAAAGTGATTGTTCCTCGACTTAAAGTTTCACTTTTATACTTTTTAATACTTAATGAATATTTTAAACTCACTTCGTCTTCACTCAAACTTTTAGGATGGACCTCTATATTCACTTCATTAACTTGAGACCCTCCATTTAAAATAATTTTAGCGACCCGTCCTTCCCTGGTTAATATTCTAGGGGAAGCTAACCTATCTCCCCCATAAATGACTTTTGAATCAATTTCCAATTGATTTGGTTGTGCATATACAAAAAACATTAAAAATAAATTCAATAGCATATCGCCCCCTTCTTAGAGTGATGAGAGGTTTATAGGCTACTACTGAGTTTCCGAATGTAACCAGCTCTGCCCTTAAAGAGCTAGACTATAGTCGCGTGAACTTTCATGGAATAAACCCAAATAGGCCTTAAACTCGAACCTTTGATGCTTTGTTTGTCTTTTATAAGCTCTAAAAAATGGAGCTTAGATGAATCGGTCCTAAAGATAAAAGTATCCAGCACAAATCATTTAGAAAAGTAGAATAGGATATGGAGTATTCATAAAAAAAGGGAGCATGGGCTCCCTTTGAAAATCTTAATTTTAGTCAATTTTTAATTACACACGCCCAATGCTCCAGTAGATGTCGGAACATTTGAAACCGTAATAGAAGCTCTTCCATTACTAGTTGGTTCACACATCGGTAACCCTGAATTTTTGTAATTGCTCCAAGCTGTTTTCACTCCGGCAGGTCTTTTAAAAACTGCATTCATTGCCGATGTGTCAAAGTCGGAATCGGGACAGGTTTCATCTCCATCGGAACATAGAGTATTAGCGGCAACAACAGTGGGATCCGTAGTGTTGGAGTTCGCTGTACTAAAATGTTTAAAGGCAAAACCAGTGGTGCTATTTCCCTTAACCGTGTATACGGAATATGCAAACTCTTCATCATCACCATCATCCATGGGACCAGAAATAAAATAGTAGGCATCGCCTTCTGTAATTGAAGTGAATTGATAGGTCGAAGTATTAAAGTTTCCTTTTATTCTACCTCGAATAAGGTTTCTGTAAACAGAATCTGCTCCGCCACCACCGGCACGATCTTGAATAACACTCAACAGAACAACACCCGTGTTAGTGTCAACAGTGACTCTAGAGTCCTCTCCGGCACCTTCAGCCTCTCCATCTGATGTGGTTTGAAAACCAATCACTCCATTTTCATTAAAGTATCTTAGAATTGTTTGCACATCACCATTCAATGCAATTTCATATTCATAACCTGTTGTCGCTGGATCTAAAGCTGTTAATACAGCAGAAGTTAAATTAACACTCGTCATTCCATCAGGAAGACCTTGAGGGAAACACGATGTTGTTAAAGTCATAGCCTCTGGAGCCGAAGTAACTAATTCATTGCCACCCGTGGTAAAGTCACTCAAGGTTATACCAAAATGAGCCTCTAAAGCACAAAAAACAGACTCTTGCATTCTTAAGAAACCGGGAAGAGTATCGACCGACTCTAAGGTGTTGCTCGTTACCAAACAATAAAATACTCGATTTGCATACTCTTGATCATTAGCATCCATAGGTGCGTTTGTGTTTGTATCCCATGGATCTCCATTCTCTGAACAAAGGGGATCAAAATTACTTTGATTTTTAACAACTAAAGCCGATCCGCTGGATCCAATGTCAGCTGATCCCACAGCGGCACTTGCTGCACCAATAATAGAAGCACCAGAGCTGTCAGACACAGTTCGTCCTGTTGGAGCCGGATCACTACTACTAGAACAACCAGCTATCATTATTCCTAGACAAAAATACACTTAAAAAAAGAACGTCTATCCTTTAATAATACCAACTCCATTAAAGAATATTGGTTCTTTGAAATATCATTTTATTAAAGATAATGACTTTATAATTGATGGCTACCTTAGGCGTGCCTAAATGCATGTAGAGAATAGAATGAAGTTATCGGATTGATAAAACCAAATTCAAATAACCACCATTATTTTATGATTAAGTATTATATACCCTTCATGACTTTGTAAGCTTTCAGATAATTGTATGCTTGCTGTACTTGAAAATCGTTCAGCAAATCATCCTTTGAATTTTTATCTGATTTTTTATCAGACTTTGCCCACCAGTTAAAAATACCACCAGTGGATTTTTCTTCTTTCTTTTTCTTTTCACTTAACAAGTGCCCTTCAATATCAGCTTCTCGCTTCACACTGCGATTAATAATAGCTTTCTTGAAAGCCTCATTGTCCACCTCATCTATACGAACATCAGGTGTTATCCCCTCAGCCTGAATAGATACACCAGAAGGGGTGTAATAACGTGCCACGGTCATTTTTAAACCTGAACCGTCCCCCATCTTTACAACCGACTGAACGGATCCCTTACCAAAAGATCTTTTTCCCATTATCAGTGCTCTATTGTTGTCCTTTAAGGCTCCAGCAACAATTTCACTGGCACTCGCTGAGTATTCATTAATTAATACAACAATGGGAAACTCTGAGTATGTTCCCGCTTTATTAGCTTTCACTACTTTTTTATTCTGTTTGTCACGCCCAATAGTGCTAACAATAGTTCCTTCAGACAAAAAGAAATCACTGATCTTAATAGCCTGATCCAATAGACCACCCGGGTTTCTTCTCAGATCAAGAACGACACCTTTGATTTTTTTATCATCTTTTGACATCGTCTTAAGAACTTTCTCAATATCTTTTGCGGAGTTCTCAATAAAGCTTGTCAGACGTATATAACCGTAACCATCTCCCATATCAGTATATTTAACTGATTTAATTTTTATGGTTCCTCGTTTGATTGAATAATCTTTTTTACCTTTAACTCCAGTTCTAACAATCCCTAGAGAAATTGCAGAACCCATATCTCCCCTCATCATTTGAGCAGATTCAGCCAAACTCAAACCTTTAGTGGAATGTCCATCAATAGAAACTATCTTATCTCCAGCTTGCAAGCCAGCTTCCCAAGCAGGGGTATCTTCAATGGGAGAGATAATTGTAAGAATCCCATCTTGTACTGTAATTTCAATTCCAAGACCACCGAATTTTCCTGATGTTTCATTCTCAAATTCTTCATATATATCGGGCGGCAAAAAGTTTGTATGAGGATCTAATTCCTGAAGCATCCCTTTAATTCCACCATAAATTAATTTTTTAGTATCAACATCTTCTACATAGTATTTTTGAACAAGATTCATTACCTTTGCAAATAGCTGTAGGTTTAAATAATGGTCTTTAGATTTTGCAACTGCTGTTGATCCAAACTGCAAAGCCACAAACAAAAATACAGAAAGAATTAATCCAAGTTGAATAAATTTTCGTGTAGAAGATTTCATATTTTTCCTTTATTAAAGTGTGGCTAATGAGTCCGCTGATTTCTTAAGCCAATTAGCAGGGTTTTGTGGTTGAGAAAAATGTCTAATTTCAAAATACAAACCTCGTCCTAAAAGAAGATTCTCATATCCAAGAGTTCCAAGCTCCTGCTTACTCTTTACAATATCATTCTTTTTCAAACTTGTTTCAATTAAACCACCATAAGTCGAGTAATAACGACCACCATGATCTATGACAACAACTCTACCAAAACCTTTGACCAACCCAGAGAAACAAACTCGCCCGTCAGCTATAGAGCGAGGCCTTTCTTGACCATCAAAAGAATAGAAGAAGCCTTTATGTAGTAATTGCACATAGTCTTCCTTTAAACTTTCGTTTAAACCGTAACCTTGAATAATAGCACTATTCATAGGGTGAGGTATTTTTCCTTTTTGATCGAAAAAATCAGTTCCAAAAAGCAATGAAAGCTCCTGTAAGTTAGACTCTACAATTTTCTTCTGACCTTCACCCTTAATTTTTTTCAATTTTGTTCTTTCACTTTTAATAACTTTTTCCAGACTTGTTAAGAATTTCTTTTTTTGCAATTGATTATCCTCAATTTGCTTTTCTTTATGTTCTATTTCTTTTTTGACAGCTAAAATTTCTTTCGCTGTATTTTCAAGCTCAAGTTTTTTATCATTCAACAATGTCATCATTTTTAAAAACTGAAAAATAAGTTCAGCTTGTTTTTCATTGATATTTTTAGCCGACTTAAATAGTTGATCCAACTCACTTAGGTCCGATGAAGTTAAAATTGTGTAAAACCAAGGTAAATTATTCATCTGCTCGACAACAGATAGTCTTTCAATCAATGTCGGGGTCATCTCATAAAGGTTATCTTGCAGGGACACAATTTTTTTAGATATTTTCTTCATTTCCACATCTAATTTCAGTCGATCTCTATCTAATTCACCTTTTTTCAATACGATCTTATTAGTTCTTCTTTCAATACTATAAATATCTGCCAGAGTTTTTCTTCTCTTTTCTTCAAGATCAACAACTTGAGTTTTTTGCTTTGTGTATCTTGCAGCAATGTCAAATAAGTCTTCCTCAGCAAAGGAGTTTACGGATACAAATAATAATACTGCGATAAAAAAAATTTTCACTTTTGAAAAACCTCATTAATTACCAACGCCTTCTTCCTACTGGGCATAAGATTAAAAATGGTGAACAACGAATATAAAATGTTACTAAAAAAACTAAATAAAAATAAAAGTAGGATCATCGCAATAGAAACAAATTCTAGTTTTTCACCAACAGGAGTCTGCAGGATTGGAATATTGGGTGTATTCATCTGAAGATAGAAAATATAATTTAAACCTACGGATAATACGAAAGCAGCACTAGATACTAATAAAATATTGGCCATCTGTGGAAGATATATTCTAAACTCAGAAGCACCAATAAATTCTAAAATCTCAATTTCATCTCTGCGTGAAAACAATAAGGTTTTTATTACACTCGATGAAGCTATAAGACTCGCCAAAACAAACAAACCAATCAATAGCCATGCAATCATTTTAAACGAACTTAGTATTGAAATGTACTTTTCCAACCACTGCTGTCCAAAACTGACATCCTGAATTTGTGGAAACTTTGCTTTTATGTTAGTTACAAATGTGCTGAGAACATTTTTATCGGCGTGATAAGCCAAACTCTGCGTCAAACTCAACTCATAAAACTCAGGAAAAAAATTGTCTATCTTATCGAGATTAATTTTTTGATTTGCTATTTTTGAAAAACGCTCTTTGAATCTTTCTGACGACTCTTTAGAGTTAACTTTCTTGTACTCTTTTACTAAATCTAGACCCTGTACATAACTTTCAATTTTTTTACTCTCACCCTCTTTTGTACCATGCTTTAAATAAACAGTAACTTTGTTAACCTGCCCCCACCAATTTAAAAGACTCTCCATATTGACGACTGCAAAGGCTACAAATATTGCCGCCGAATACGTTAAGGTCATCACTAAGAAGGCCGAAAACTGTGTTACAAAATGCTGAGTCCAGCTTCTTTTAATGGAGCAAAAAACTGACCACATGGCTGATCCTTTCCTTTCTCAAATAATTGACCTTGCTCTATTTGTATAAGGCGCTTCTTTGAAGTGGATTTGACGATTTCAAAATCATGAGTTGCTATCAATAGTGTCGTCCCTTTTTCATTGGCTTCTTTAAAAAGACCTAATATTTCTTCACTCAGTCTCCAATCTAAATTCCCAGTGGGCTCATCGGCAATAACCAGAGCTGGATCATGAACAAGGGCTCTAGCAATAGCCACTCTTTGCTTTTCTCCACCAGATAAATAACTGGGGTTTTCATTTATTTTTTTTGAAAGCCCAACTTTTCTAATAATTTTTTCTGTTTTTTCAACAATATCCCATTTTTTTAAACCTATGATTTGTAATGGAATGGCTACATTTTCAAATACACTGCGATCTTCTAAAAGCTTAAAGTCTTGAAAGACAACACCAATACTACGTCTAAAGGCAGCTCTTCTTTTTAGATTTAACTTATTCAAGTCAAAACCATTTATTTTAATTTGCCCCGAAGAAGCTTTTTCAAAACCTGTCACTAGGCGAAATAAGGTTGTTTTCCCCGCTCCGCTTGGCCCCATCAGAAAGACAAAATCTCCCTGATCTACTTGCAAGCTTAAATTTTTTAAGACATGTTGATTGGCTATATAGGTTTTATATACATGGGATAATTCTATCATATCCCATAATTTTAACTCTCAATATCCAAGTTGACCAGAAATGAGACGGTCTAGAATTTCTTGATGCTGAACTTCTATAGCCGAACGAATAGCATCAGCCGATGGAAAGGGTGATTTCAAGACATTTTGATAGGGAATTTTAAAACTTTTTAGTACGGCACCCTGGCTGAAAATCTTGGTCACGATAAAAGGATTGTCCCAACCCCAGTCCTCAGTCTGAACATGAAAATTTCTATCTCTAATCTGTATATCTGAGTTTAGTCCAGCTTCCATGGGCTCAATATCAACTTTTTCTCAAACTGAATCAAGCAGATTTTTTCTTAAGACGCCGGCTGGCTGACCCGATAAGCAAATATTCCAGAGGTGTCGTTTGCTAAAAAGAAATTCACTGCTCAATCTTTCTATTGTTGTTGCTTTTATTCCGTTGTGCTTTGGATGCTCTAGTAGCAGTGATGGTGGCTCAAATCAATCAAGCACTCCACCAGTCACATATTGTAATAATATTCTTAGCTTTAATGATAGCGTTACAATAACAGGGACCGCTCAATATCAATACAGAGCCAATGGTAATGGTGCTGTTGCCGGCCCCAATCCTATTCGACATGCAGAAGTTCGAGTTACAAATACCGGTGGAGGTGTCGTACAGTGTGGTGAGACGGATGCCAATGGACAATTTAGCATAAGCCTTCCCAAAAATAACTCAACAGTCTTTATCAATGTTACTTCAAGATCTAATAATAATTTTTTAAAAGCCTACGTATTAAAGAATCCAACCGACAACACATTTCACAGCATCTCTAAAAGCGTTGAGCTTGATGTCAGCAAAAATATTGGTAGTATTACAGCTCTAGCAACAGGTACTTTAGAAGGTGGTGCATTTAATATTTTAGATAAATTGCATGATGCTAATGATTACCTAAGGTCTGCAACTAATACTTGTGGCACTACATTTACATGCACTCCCTTCAGCGTTGCGCCTCTAGCTAATGTTTATTGGGCAAAAGGTGTTGATCCAGGAACATATTTTGGACTTCCTCCATTAAGTTTCTTTTTGCCAGACTATAATCAACTTTATATTTTAGGTGGCTCTTACGGAGATGTCGATAGTTCCGATACCGATCATTTTGATAATACAATTATTATTCATGAATACGGACATTTCATTGAACACAATTTTTCAATCACCAACTCTCCTGGTGGTCAACATAATGGAGACAATATCCTTGATCCAAGGTTAGCCTGGGGCGAAGCTTGGGCTAATTTTTTCCAAGCACAAGTTACTGGTATTCCCGTCTATAGAGATACCTATGGAACTCCCGAAGGAACAAGCGGTGAATTTGTAAATGAAAATCTAGACACAGGGACAACAGATACACCCAGCGAGATGGGAGAAGGTAATTTTAGAGAGTTCTCGATTACAAGAGCCTTGATTGATTTATTCGATGATGACTCCAGCGGCGATAGTGATGGTGTACAAGTATCTTTTGAGGAGTTTTGGTCAAACTTTACTGCCCCATCCAATAGTTTTGCTGATAGCTCTCAAAGATTTCGCGGCGTCGGTCTCTTTTATCTTTTACAGTCTAACCGAGGAAGTGCCACTGATTGGTCTGCTATTCAAACAAGTGAAAACCAAATACCAAATATTGATAACTTCGGAAATACTTTATCCAGTGGTGCTGCTTGTCCCGTCGCTATCCTTGCAGAAAGTGTTCCAGGAGCAAGTCCCATGAATAACCCTGGTCGCCAACCTGAAGATGGAACATTCGTGAACTCCAACATGTTTAAGTCTAATGACTTTTATCGAATTGATCATAATGGAGGTAGTCTCGCAATTCAAATGGACTATAATACAACATCTGGAAATGCGGCTGACCTTGATATCTACTTGTATCAAAATGATTATATTTTTGGTGTAGAATCCTATGTGGTTGCCATGAGTGTCGATGAAATTAATAATGCTTCTAGCTCGGACATTGAAACTATCTCAATTCCAGCACTTGCGGCTGGCACTTATATGTTAAATGTAAATTACAATACTCAAAATGGTATTAAATCAACTGCTAACTACAATTTGAGAATCAATAATCAAGTTGTTTGCCCTGACTAGGAAAGACTATGAATACAACTTTAAACCACTTATTCATCATTTTTATTTTTTCTGGATGTACGTTCGGGCAAACACAGTCTAAAAAAAATTTTTTAAAACGACACCCTCAAGCAAATGTTCAGGGTAAGTCAACCGGCCACTTTAAAGCTTCAATTGAAATAACAAATGAAACCAACAATTCCATTGAGTTTACAGCAAATATTGTACCTTTAAGAAATTTCACAAGTGCCGATGTTTTTTGGAAACTCCCAGAGGAAGCAAAAATTTTAAATGGAGAAATGAGACATTCCATTCGATTTGAAGATTCTTCATTCCAATCAAAAATCATAATTGACAAAGCCTCCATACAATACGGAAATCAAATTTTCTTTTTTATTACTAAAAACGAAAATGGAAAAACCGTTGGATTTAGCCACTCTTTTCTCTATCAAAATCAAAGTAAAATAAAAGAAAATTCAGGATTACAATTGCAAAAGCAAAAAAAGGCTAAGTCGATTCGCTATTACGAATAATAATTTAGCTCTTTATAGTTGTACTTCTCACTTTTTAATACCGTTAAATTAAGGACTCTATTTAATACTGTCTTAGTTACGCTCGCGGAAAGGCGCAGGGTGGAAACTGTACGAGCAGTACCGAGACGACGTAGTCAACGAAACGGGAAACTTAACTAAACGGTATTATCTCGCTTTTTTGACAAACTTTTCCACAATTATAATTTTCTTCAAAGTGTCTATCTTTTGTAGTCTCTTTAAATTACTAAAATTAGTTATAATTTCTCTATTAGAAAAAAAAGAATGGATAATCTTTTTTAAACAGAAGCTAAAGTATTTTAAATACCGGTTGATTCTCTTCAGGCCTTTAGTCTTGAATCCGAAAGATTAGTGCGTTGGATGGAGGTCATTCATGAGTTTTTTTAAGTTTATTATATTAATCTCAACTTGTTTCTTACTTGTTGGTTGTCTTGGTGGAGGATCTGACTCCTCAGTTTCTGATAATTCCAATAACTCAACAAGCGTTGACGATCCAACAACCACACCAACCCCAGATACGGAACCAAATCCAGATAAAGACCCAGACCCTGAAAATCCACCAATAGGTCCACAACCGGGGGACCTCTCCGAACCATCTGAAGGTATTCAAGGTGCAAGTTATCCTGAAATAGGAACAACAATGAACTTTGATAGAAACTTTGCCTTAGAACCTCGCTCCGATTCGATCAAACCAATCATTGCTATTACATATACACCAGCCCCTTATATTCCTAATACATCGGGAACTATACAGCTGTGGGCTGCTGATGATATCGGTGGTAGTGGACTAAAAAAAATAGAATGTAAATTGGATGACAATAGTTATGGCGATTGCGATGCACAGGTTAATCTCAGTCAACTTAATGAAGGTCTACATACTTTAACGGCTAAAGCTTCCGACTATGATAATAATAACTCAGGAGAAGTTTCTTACACTTTCTACGTAGACACCACTCCACCTCAAGTTCTGATCACACAAGCGCCATCCCCTCTCAATAATGAAGATCAGGCTGACTTCCAGTTTTCATCTAGTGACGAGGGTAGCGGAGTATCACATTATGAATGCAAAATTAATGACTCTACCTTCACTCAATGTTCTGAAAATGAAACTCTTAATTCCTTAAGTGAAGGTCACCATTCACTCACCGTCAGATCCGTTGACTCTGTTGGAAATAAGTCAAGTGAGACAAACCATATTTGGATAATTGACAGATCAGCTCCCACCATCACGATTAATAAACGACCCGCTCAAACCGTGTACACAGGTACTCTTAGTACAATTAATTTTTCTGTATCGGACACTTACAGTCCCACAGGAATTAATACTTCTTGTACTCTCAATGCCACTCCCATCTCATGTGTAAACAATCAAGATCTCAATATTCCAACTCCAAGTCCCACATCTTATGTATTCTCAGTTACAGCCACAGATGCCCTAGGTAATAGCGCATCATTAAGTATTAATTGGCAAAGTGTGAATATTTCAGAACAAAGAAGCACTTTTCAAACCATAGGAGAAGATCGTCCAGTGGATATTTTGTTTGTTGTCGATAATTCTGGCTCGATGGATTTTGAACGTCAAAACCTGGCTGAAAGAATCGATGGTATGATTAACAAAATCGAAGGATTAGACTGGCAAATCGCAGTAACAAGTACTGATATGACTAATAATGATTATAAATCAGATGGTCGCCTTCTTGAATTTGAAGGAATGACAGGACAATATATTCTTACACCTGCAATGGACCCTATGGCTGCACAGTATTCTTTTGGACAAACCATCCAAAACTTTGGCAATGGTTCTGGTAATGAAGAAGGTATACTAGCTTCTAAAAAAGTCATCGAAAGAGCTCTCGCTGGAGAAACTCCTCACAACCAATTTATAAGAGACGGAGCCGATCTTTCTATTGTTGTACTTTCTGATGAAGACGAAGCTTCAAATGGTAACAATCTCAGAGTCACACCCCAACAATTTGTTAATTTTGTAACTAACACCTTTGGCGGACAAAAAAATATGGTTTTCCACAGCATTATCTCAAGACCAGGAGATACCGCGTGCGCAAACGGTGAAGGTTACAACATTGGTAACACCTATGATGAGCTTTCACGTTTGACAGGTTATGGTCAACTAGGAGGTGCTATAATTGGGTCTGTTTGTGAAATGGATTACACCTCACAACTTGCTGACATCGGTCAAAGCGTTAAAGACCTTAGAAACTCTATTAATCTCGACTGTAACCCATTTGACAGTAATAATGATGGAACACCTGAGGTCACCGTTTTCTATCGAGCCAATGGAGGAGGCACCTATCAAAACTATAGCGGCTCATTTCAAGTCCAGAACAACAAGCTTATCTTTGATGAGCTTCTACCACCTGGAGACTATAGAGCCGACTATCAATGCCGCATTAACTAATTGAATGCGGATAAAACTTCAATTTGAAAGAAGCAAGGGATTGACTCTGTTAGGTTCTTTGCTCAACTCAGCATAATGCCGTTAGGCAATCATGATATCAAGCTCAGGATCAAACTCAGATCTTAAAATAGAATAGATAGCATCTAGTGTCCCATACATAGCACTAGGGCAAGAACCACAAGCTCCTTCATAGGAGACTGTGACAACTTTATCCTTATAGTCCACAACTTCAATATCGCCACCATCGGCCTGTAACCCCGGACGAATTGTACGGTCTAAGATTTCCTCTATTTGATCTATCTCAGGGCTACGACTCTCTCTTGTCTTTTTCTTTTTTTCTTCGTTAGCTAAAGTAAAGTTTGCATCATGAACTGGCAGACGAGATTGCAATACGGCAGTAATATCATCAATGAGCTTATTACGATCACAATCGGATGTATGAGTCACAGTAATAACATTTTCAAACATATGAAGTTGCTCAACACCTTCAACAAGAAATAACTCTCTAGCCAACATCAGTGGTTCTCCATCTTCCTTTTTCTCAAAGGTCGCTTTACCCTCTAACTTAATTGGACAGTTTACAATAAATTTTATTGCAAGTGGATTGGGAGTGGATTGAGTTCTTACGAGAACATCATAATTGAGCATTAGAAAAACTCCTTTACTTTTTCCATTGTACTAAGGAAAAAATCAACTTCTAGTTCAGTATTGTAAGGTGCTAAAGATAGCCTTACGGTTCCAGGGATGTTTAATAAATCCATAAGGGGCTGAGTACAGTGATGTCCTGCCCTAACTGCAATACCATATTTATCAAGCAGAGTTCCAACATCGCTAGGATGAGAACCATTAATGTTGAATGAAACAACACCTGTATGAGAATCTGATTTAAAATTGTAGACATCAATATTAGACATCTTCTCTAAACGATCTAATAGAATCTGACGTAAATTAAGTACATATTCATGTTGTTCTGAAATACTACTTTTTGTAATCAGCTCTGCAGCTTCGCCAAGTCCAATAGCTCCACTAACATTGGGTGTACCAGCTTCAAACTTTTGCGGAGCATGAGCGTAGGTTGTTGACTCAAACTGCACCCGATCAATCATACTTCCGCCAGTTTGATACGGGGGAAGAGTATTTAAGTGTTCATCTTTGATATAAAGGGCTCCAATACCAAAAGGTGCATACATTTTATGACCTGAAAAAGCAAAAAAATCACATTTCATTTTTTGCACATCTATTCTTTCACTCAAAACAGATTGCGCACCATCAACTAAAGTTAAGATGTTATTCTCGCGACAAAGTGAAATCATCGACTCAATAGGGAGTCTATTTCCAAAGCTGTTTGAGTAGTACGTAAAGGCAGCTAACTTTGTTTTATTACTTATTGCCTTTTTAAATGACTCAAGGCTCATTCCCTCTTCTACATCAAAGTCAGCAACGACAATTTTAGCACCCGTTTTATGCGCCAACTGTTGCCAAGGAACAATGTTTGAATGGTGTTCGAAAGGCGACAAAAGCACTTCATCTCCAGGTTTAAATACACTCTCCAAACAATAAGCCGTTAGATTGATACCTTCTGTCGTGCCTCTAGTAAAAATAACTTCTTCAGACTTTTCTGCATTAATAAAGTTTTTAACTTTTTCGCGAGCCGATTCATAGTTCTCAGTTCCCTGTCGACTGGTTAAGTGAGCCCCACGGTGCACATTAGCACTCTCAAAACGATTAAATGAATTAACCCTATCAGTCACATCGGAATGTTTTAAAGAGGAAGCTGCACTATCAAAATAAATAAGCGATCTCGGACCAAAGGTTTTCTCTAACTGCGGAAACTTCTTTCTGAATTCTAAATTATTAAAACTCATCCCAAGTTTCCCCTAACTTGGTTTAATGCAGCACTGACCTCGTCATTAATAAAATCTTGAACCACTTGAGTCTGCTGCTCTAACAAGTCGAAGACAAATGCACGGGCCAGAATTTGATTGGCATCATTTTCTGAATAACCACGGCTCTGTAAATAAAATTTTTGATCATCATCAAGCTGTCCAATTGTAGCTCCATGAGCAGCTTTCACATCATCGTTATATATTTGAAGTTCAGGCTTGGTATCGACCTCTGCCTGTGAGGACAACATTAAGTTTTTGTTGATTTGGTTTGAATTACTTTTAGCGGCCTTGGGCTCGATAATAATTTTCCCATTGAATACAGCCTTAGCCTTATTATTGAGGATACCACGATAATCTTCCATGGATTCTGTGTGCCCTTTTTTATGTCTTATTGCTGTATGATGATCTATGAAGTTGTTATTGTTATTTAAATAAATCCCACTGAGATTTACTCCGGCTCCCTCTTGCTCTAAATCAACATCAAGATTATGGCGACTCCATAAAGAGGGACCTGTTAAATCAAAAACATTTAAAAAGCCATTCCTCTCTATAAAATAGGAATGATTAACAACAAAATGACTTTCTTCCCCACCCTTTTCTTTAAAAACTACGGAGAGTGTGCAGTTTTCACCCACACTTCCTATCAAATTAATATTAGCAAGACCTGAGAATTTCACGCCATGGATTTCGATAAGAACATGAGGATTTGAATCCGAATAACTTTTAATATGAATATTATAATTCAAAAATAAATTATCTTCATTAAAGTCACCCATATTGAGAACAATCTTGAGTGGTTTTTTCTTTTTGTACTCGCTCGAAAATTCCACGCACATTCCAAGACCCATAAAGGACTGACTCACCGATATAAATGGATTAGTTCCTGCTTCCCTCTTGTCTAATGGTTCATTTTCTGCCCGACTTAACAGATCCATTTCTTTTTCTATCTTTAGGCCATCAGGCAGTTTCCCATCAAATGTTTGCATTGAATTTGTAAAATTATTCACCTGATAGACATATTGGCTATCATCTTCAAAAAAGCTATTTTGAATTTCTTTTGACGGAAAATGAATATCGAGATCTCTTATTGTTTTAAAATCTACATACTTCCAGTCTTCACCTAATGGAAAATCTAATCCTGACCAACGGTTTACACTCTCCTGGCTCCATTGTTTCCAGTCACTGGTGTGCAAATCATTCGTCGTATTATCTATATAATTATTCCAAACCTTTAAAATACTTTTCACAACTTAACCTTATTTAATGAATCCAATCATAACCTTCTGCTTCTAACTTATGCGCTAAGTCTGGACCGCCACTTTTAATGATCTTCCCACCAGATAAAACATGAACAAAGTCGGGCTTGATATAATCTAAAAGTCTTTGATAATGGGTCACCATTACAATTGCATTTTCAGAGGATTTAAATTGATTCACTCCATCTGCAACAATCTTTAAAGCATCAATATCAAGACCTGAATCGGTTTCATCAAGAAAGGCCAGTCGAGGATTGAGGACTGTCATTTGTAAAATTTCATTTCTCTTTTTCTCGCCACCAGAAAACCCAGCATTCACAGAACGATGGAGAAATTCTTCTCTCATCTTAACGGATTTCATTTTTTCTTTTACAAACGCACTGAAGTCTTCAGCTGACTTTTGAGGAAAGCCCTGATGTTTTGCAATAGCATTATAAGAGGACATGAGAAAATCAAAGTTGCTAACTCCTGGCACCTCTACCGGATATTGAAAGGCAAGAAAAACTCCTTCTTTTGCACGCTCATCCGGCTCCATTTCCAACAAGTTTTTTTCTTTAAAGTTCACTTCATATTCGATCACCCCATCAGTGACTTCATAACCAGGGTGTCCGGCTATTACTTTTGAGAGGGTGGACTTTCCCGAACCGTTTGGGCCCATTATCGCATGAACCTCTCCAGGATTGATTGTAAGATCTAATCCCTTGAGTACTTCTTTTTCTTCAACTTTTGCCCTTAAGCCTTTTACATTTAATAACATATTAACCCACACTATTTTCTAATTTCATTTCAATTAATTTTACAGCTTCAACCGAAAATTCTAACGGTAGCTCTTTAAAAACTTCCTTACAAAATCCGTTCACCAAAATAGATATAGCCTCTTCCATAGACATACCTCTGGACTGTAAATAAAAAAGTTGATCTTCACTGATTCGACTTGTTGTTGCTTCATGCTCTAAAGTGGCCGTATTATTCTTAACCTCTATGTATGGGTAAGTATTAGCAGAACATTGATCGCCAACTAACATGGAATCACACTGTGAATAATTGCGAGCCCCACTGGCTTTAGGCATAACCTTTACTAATCCTCTATAATTATTCTTAGAGAAGCCCGAGGAGATACCCTTAGAGATGATTGTACTTTTGGTATTTTTCCCAACATGAATCATCTTTGTTCCAGTATCAGCTTGCATATAATCATGTGTTAGTGCGACGGAATAAAAGGCTCCCTGAGAATAATCTCCTTGTAAAATACAGCTGGGATACTTCCAGGTGATAGCGGATCCAGATTCCACTTGTGTCCAAGAAATTTTTGAATGACGACCTTTGCAAAGTCCTCTTTTGGTCACAAAGTTATAAATTCCACCTTTTCCCTCTTTATCTCCAGTGTACCAATTTTGCACTGTTGAATATTTGATCTCTGCTTTTTCTAGAGCAACCAACTCCACAATAGCGGCATGAAGTTGATTTTCATCACGCTGAGGCGCCGTACATCCTTCAAGATAATTAACAAAACTTTCTTCGTCTGCAACCACAAGTGTTCTTTCAAACTGCCCCGTATCCATTGCATTGATTCTAAAATAAGTTGAAAGATCAATAGGACACTTTACACCTTTAGGTACATATACAAATGAACCATCAGAGAAGACAGCGGCATTTAAAGCGGCAAAAAAATTATCTTTGTAAGGAACTACAGATCCCAAATATTTCTTTACGAGCTCAGGGTGAGAATGTACAGCTTCAGAAATGGAACAAAAAATAACCCCATACTTCTTCAATTCCTCAGTATGTGTTGTTCCCACTGAGACACTATCAAAAACGGCATCGACAGCAACACCAGAGATCCTTTTCTGCTCACCAAGAGGTATACCTAAGCGCTCAAATGTTTTTAATAATTCCGGATCAAGATCATCTAAGGACTTAGGTTTATCGTCTGCTTCTTCCTTTGATTTTGGCTCTGAATAATATGAAATATCTTGAAAATTGATAGGTTCATAACTTAAGTCAGCCCACTGAGGCTCCTCTAGAGTTAACCAATGAGCATAAGCTTTTAAACGATACTCTAAAAGCCACTCCGGTTCTTTTTTACGCTGTGAGATTTTTCTAATAATCTCTTCACTTAGGCCTTTTCCAAAGCTGATTGATTCAATATCGGTATAAAACCCGTATTTATACTCTTTATCGGTTACGGCCTGACTTGATTTCGACATTAGGCTCCACCACTAAAATAATTATCCATGGAAAGACACTTTCTCTCCGGCACGCTCAACATAGAGTCTATATTGATACCTCTATAAAACTGGATAAGCTGATCGTTCAAATAAGCCAATGGAGCAATCACATTACAGCTATTCTCCATGTCACAATCACCTTTTCCTGAATCGAGACATTTTACAATACTAATCGGGCCAATAACGTATTCAATAAGATCAAGCAGACTCACTTTCCTTAAGTCTTTTTGTATAAGGTATCCACCTTGCGCACCCTGCTCTGACTTTAATAATCCTTTTTGTACCATTTTCTGCAAAACTCTTGAGGTCGCATCAAAAGAACAACCGTAGGAACGACATATTTCTTTGACTGTCGTTAGTTGCCCTGGCTCCTTTTGTTTCATATGACGTAATGAAATCAAGGCATACTCCACTTTTCTATGGATTTTATTCATAAACTTCTCCTTGAAATTTGCTGTGTAAGCTAAATGAACACCAACTGATCGTCAACAAATCGGGCTAATTTTGACTTATTTAGTTATAAACTATTTTAGATTCTGTTGACATTTACCTTAGTAATAATAGATATTTGGGATGAATGAGAGATATTATAGGTTTTTTTTCTTATATTTTTTTTACACTAATTGGGCTTTTTCTCATCTGGATTGCCCTTAAAAATTATGGGGAAAACCGTGAAATTTCACAATATCAGCCTCCTGCTGTTAAACAGTTAACCCAAAAAGACTTTACCCGTCCTTTAATGATTGGGCACCAATTCAACTCCCCTACCCATCCGCTACAGTATGCACAAATTTCCTACAATAAAGAAACTTGGAGTTTAAATAACCAACCCTCCCTAGAACCTTTAATTGAATTAGCCAGCAAAAATCACCTTTTACTTTTTGTGCAATGGGAGTCCCCGAAGGCATTGCCTGAATTGCGTGCCTTTATAAAGAAGCACAATATAGGAGAGCATATTATTTTTTGCTCTCGTTCTGATGGACTCTTAAAAGATATCCGAGAATTAGAACCGGAATGGTCCTTCTGTAATGGTGAGGTCTTTTTAACTCGTTTACTTTCATTTGATTCTTTAAAGTTGGGGAGTCTGATGAAAATTTCAGCTGATGTTCTTTTTATCCACCTCAAAAATCTTAATCTCAATACAGATTTTCAATCCCTCGTCGATGAAGGTCGACGCCAAAACAAACTTGTCTTTATAGGACCTGTCACTCGACCAATGGATGGACTCTCACCCGATGGTTGGTTAATAAAACCTGATTAAGAAAAAAACTCCCTGGAAAGGGATAGATTTCTGAACGACTTAGGATCAATACCGAATAGCATGACCCTAAGCTATTAAAAAGACCAAGATTGTCGGTTATTTATTGAACCAAGAGAAAAGATCTATTAGCCTCAATAGGTATGAACGCACAAGCCGCAACAACAGAAATTTCGACGCAGACCTCTTTAATCTCTGACATTATGGGAGCCGGCTTTGCCGTACAATTCCTACTCCTTGTCTTAATAGCCATGTCTATTATCTCATGGGCCATAATCTTTAATAAAAGAAAACAATTCAGAAAAGCGCGAGAAGAAAACGAAAAGTTTCTCGATTTATTTTGGAGTGCAGCCACTCTAGAACAAGTAAAGGATAAGCTTGAACGACACACTGAAAGTCCTTTATCTCGTATCTTTAAATCTGGCTTTTCAGAGCTTGAAAGAGTCCAGCGCAAAGCCACTCTCGGCGGCAATGCCGGTATTGAAAACTTACAAAGAGCTCTACACAAAGGACAAGATCAGGAAATCTCTGCCCTTGAAGAAAGAATGGCCTTTTTAGCTACAACAGGGAGTACCGCCCCATTTATTGGACTTCTAGGTACAGTTGTTGGGATTATGAATTCTTTTAGAGCCATCTCCAATGCCGGATCTGCTAGTCTTGCCACCGTAGCACCAGGGATATCAGAAGCCTTATTCGCTACCGCCGTTGGACTGTTTGCCGCTATTCCCGCTGTTATGGCTTACAACTTTTTACTCAATGAAGTTCGTAAACAAGAAAATGGCATGAACAATTTTATTTCAGAGTTCCTTAATATTGCTCGCTTACAACAACAAAAGGATTAATTTATGGGAATGGGACCTTCGAATCATAGAAATTCTATGAGCGAAATTAACGTTACACCTCTTGTGGATGTAATGCTCGTTCTTCTAATTATCTTTATGGTTACAGCTCCAATGATGCAACAAGGAATCGAAATTGATTTACCTGAAACAGCCGCTTCTGGAATAGAAACAAGCGATGAACCCTTCATACTAGCCATACAAAACAACAATAAGCTGTATGTTGCTAATGAAGAAGTCGAACTTAAGGGTCTTAGAAAGAAACTAAAAGCCATTTTTGAGACTCGTAAAAATAAGCAAATTTATTTAAAAGCTGATAAGACGGTTGATTACGGACTCGTAGCTAAAACTTTGGCAGAAATACGAGCTGCAGGCATCAATAATATTGGGTTGGTGACTCTACCACAATGAAAAGTCCAAGAGATTCCTTTTCAAAATTTTTAATCCTCTCCATGGGATTTCATGGAGTCATTTTCATAGTTCTAACAGTTAAAGTTTTATTCTTCCCATCAGAACCTCCAATATATAAGCAAGCTGTGAGGGTCGATGTTGTCGCGCTGCCCGAAAAAAATGTAACCCCACCTAAACCTATTGCAAAAAAAGCAGAGCCTAAGGCTATTACAAAGAAAGAACAAAATAAGCCAAAGCCTAAAAAAGAAAAGCCAAAAACACCAAAACCTAAAGTAAAGCCAAAGCCCAAGGCACCGAATAAACCAAAAGTTACTGAAAAGAAAAAAGAGAAGCCAAAAGAAAAAAATGTTGAAGAAGAACAGAACTCAGCTCTTGCTCGCTTGAAAGCTATGCAAAAATTAAAAGAAAAACAAGAGGTCGCCCAAAAGCAAGAGTTTAAAGGAAATGAAATTAGTAAAGGTAACTCTCTTGAGGGCATACAAAAGCTACATCACGAATCCTATCTCGATGAATTAGACTCCCATATCAGAAATTACTGGAACTTGCCGGAGTGGTTAGCCAATGGTAACCTCAAGGCTCGAGTATTATTACTCATTGATAAAAATGGTGCGATTAAGGATAAAAGTTTTATTTCAAAGTCTGGCAATGATTTATTTGATCAACATGTGTTCAATACTTTGGATAAAGCAAGCCCCTTACCGGCACCACCTGAAAACTTAACCGACTTCTACTCTACTAGAGGCGTGGAAATTCGTTTCCCTGAATAGAGAGGTTCTTATGTCTAAAAAATTCTATAAATCGGCTTTAGCTGTTTTTTTCATGTTGCTATTAGGAAGCTCAACAACCTTTGCAAAAGAGCGCCCCTACATCAATATTGGTAAGGCGGAAGTGAAGCAAAGTCCAATGGCTCTTGTTCCACTTATCTACCTGGGCACTCCCTCGACAGCTTCCAACCATCTTAGCTATGGAAAGCGTTTTTATGAAATAATTGAAAAAGACTTAACAATTTCATCGTATTTTTCATTTATTTCTCCAGAGGCTTTTATTGAAGATTACAAATCCAAGTCCCTAACTCCTAAAGAAAATGATCCTGCTCGTGGTTTTGATTTTTCATCATGGCAGCAAATAGGAGCTGAGTTTATGATTCGCTCAGGCTTTAAAATTAATAAAAATCAGTTTCAATATGAAACCTACCTTTACCATGTACCACAAAGAAAACTGGTTATGGGCAAATCCTACACAGGCTCATTAAATGACCTTAGAACTATTGCCCATAAATTTTCCAATGATATTATGCTAGCACTCACTGGCAAGAATGGCTTCTTCATGACAAAGTTTGTTGTATCAAGATCAACAACCAAAGCGGAAAAAGAAATTTTTGTAATGGATTGGGACGGAGCCAACCAAAAACAAATATCTACACACAGAACAATCTCCCAATCGCCAGCATGGTCTCCCGATGGACGCTACTTAACTTACACGTCCTTTCTTTTTCATAAGAAGCTCAAAACTAGAAACGCTGATTTATTTTTATACGAATTTCCTACTGGAAAACGCTGGTTGTTGTCTTACAAAAAAGGAATTAATTCAGGAGGAGCCTTTCCTCCAAGTTCCGATAAAGTTTATCTCAGAATTTCTAATAAGGGAGCTTCTGATATTTTCTGGACAGATTTACAAGGTAAACAACTCACTCGTATTACCAACGGACCTCGAGCCGCGATGAATGTAGAGCCCGCAATAAGCCCTGACGGTAACACTATTGCCTTTTCATCGGATCGCTCTGGCAAACCCATGATTTATACGATGGATAAAAATGGCGGTAATGTAAAAAGACTAACTTTTGCCGGTGTTTACAATTCAAGCCCCTCTTGGTCTCCTGATGGAAAACGCATTGCCTTTGCTGGTTTTGATAAAGGACATTTTGATATATTCACCATTGATGCCAATGGAAAAAATATTAAACGCTTAACATCTGCGAAAAAAAGAAATGGAAAATGGGCAAACAATGAATATCCCAGCTTCTCCCCTGACGGCCGCTTTGTACTTTTCTCAAGCGATCGCTCAGGACGTTATCAACTGTACATCGTGAGTATTGATGGCAAATACGAACATCGACTCACTTTTGACAACAAAGACTATTACAAGCCACAATGGTCACCTTACCTGAATTAAAAGACTATTCCACGGCAGAAATAAATGCTCTTTCTGCCTTTTCTCCAGTCTTTAGCCATTATTTAAATCTCATCAATAAGACAGCATTTAAATTTTCTGATGAAATTAGAATAGAAAAACACACTCATTGGCTTAAATGTGCTCTAGCAACTTTCAACGACACTGCTCCAACTCAAGACATTTGTTTTTATTGGACAACTCAAACAGAACATATTCTTAGAAAAGTCTGGATGAGTTTAGATCTAGAGAAGTTACCGATCTCACTTTTGGCATTTGGAAAGCTCGGGTCGCAAGAACTTAATTTAAGTTCTGATATTGATATTGTCCTCGTCAGAGAGAATGACGTTAATCCTCAGGATTGCCACCCACAATTGAAAAAATTCATCTCCCTACTTGCTGACACTACAAATTTTGGTTTTGCCTATCGACTGGATTTTGGATTGAGCCCAGGAGGGACAACATCCTCTTTATCTTCTACAAAAAATAAATTTTTCTCCTATTTTGATGAATACTTAGAAGCGTGGAATCGTATTAGCTTTATTAGAATGCGTCCACTTTTAGGACCCGATGATTTAAATAATCAAATTTTTAAATATTGCCAACGTCATAGCTTTCCACGACGCTTAGATTTTTCTGTCATCAATGAAATTAAACAAATAAGGCAAAAAATTAATTACCAGTGGAGAAAAGCTCATGAACCTTTAGATATAAAACTATCTCCAGGAGGAATTAGAGATATTGAACTTTTTATTCAGTCACTACAGGTTATCTATGGAGGCAAAGACCCAAAGCTGCAAACATCTAATATGTCAGTCGCCATTGAAAATTTATTTACACGAGGTGCATTAAAAAACGATGAAAAAACTTTTTTAAATAACTTTTATTGGGACTTAAGAAAGGTTGAAAATCTTATTCATATCGAAAATGATAATCACACCTACAATCTCAAAAATGGCTTTTTTGAACGGATACCAACAATCTCTTGGAATCAAGAAGAGTTCTTTCAGAAATTTCAAAAAACAAATGAAATCGTAAGCGATTTTTTCACCGATAGCACTCCAAAAAGTCCAAATACAGAAAACGCTGATAGTGCAGATTTAAATCCAGTTTCTCTCAAAGCCATCGAAGATATTCGTAGCTTAAAATCACACTCACTCAAGAGAAACGAGGTCGAAGTCATTAAAAATAGTATTTTACAAGACTATATTCAGATCTCTAACTCTATAGCCATTGATCAAAACTTGGCCATTCAATCTTTTCGTGATTTTGTCTTCTCAATTAAATCAAAATCTTCTATTTTTTACTTATTAAAACGACACCCAGCTCTTTTAGAAAACCTAGCCTGGCTTTTTTCAATTTCTCCATTTGTAGGACAAACCTTGAGTCGTCGGCCAGAATTGATTGACAGCTTTTCTTTAGGACAAGTTCCGATCAGCCTCAACGACGAACTCGATCTTTTACTAGAAAATATTATTGACTACAAACTGCTGGGACAGCTGTTTTCTATTATTCAGCTTATTAAAGAAAAAGATGTATCCAGCTATAGTAGAAAGCTAACCGAACAAGCAAACTTCATTGTAACCAATCTTAGACAACACCTATTGAACCACTTTAATACAGATGGCTTAGAAATACTTTGCATGGGAAAGTGGAGTGGCTTTGAACTCGGTATCCAGTCCGATTTAGATTTCGTCTTTTTAACCGAAGAAAAACCACACCGAGAACACCTCAAAGTAGCTAAGAGACTCATAAGTCTACTCTCTACACCAACAAAAGCCGGCAAGCTTTATAACATCGACTTAAGATTAAAACCGAACGAAAGTGCTGGCCCACTCATTCTTGAAAAGAAAAAATTCTGGGAGTTTCTCGACACAAAAGCTCAGCCGTGGCAAAAACAAGCTTATCTGCGTTG
This sequence comes from Bdellovibrionales bacterium, assembly GCA_964229765.1. Lineage (GTDB taxonomy): Bacteria > Bdellovibrionota > Bdellovibrionia > Bdellovibrionales > JAGQZY01 > JAGQZY01. The sequence goes on from CAXREJ010000055.1 coordinate 23,976, forward strand.
CAGAAAGTTAGATCAAGAGCATTGTTATTTTGAGAATAATTTTGATCGAATACAAATAAGTAAAGAAGATTCGAATAGCCTAGAAGAAATTTTAACAAAACTTTTAAAACAACCTCAAAATGAATCCATTGATCTAAAGAATTGTCATGGGGGTATCATCCACACCGAATTTATAATTCAAAAACTATGTTTACTATCCAACCAGGCTCCCATAAATGCCTCCACCGAAGCTATTTTAAAAACGATCGACTGTGATGACAGTTTAAGAGATGAAATATTAAGTAATTATTATGAACTGCGAAGGTTTGAACAGATTTTTCAAATTTGTAACGATAGTTCCAGTACTAAAGTCGCGAAAAGTAACCTACACCTTACTCGCATGGCAAAAATACTTGGCTATGATGACGCCTTTCTTAGACTATCGGAGCTCATTACAAAGCAGGTAATCTTACTGAAAAGGCTTGACCTAAACCATTAAAATCACAAACAATATAGGTATGTTGCGTCTTACCTTGATGTTAATGCTTTTTATTACAACTCCCTCTTATGCCCAGCCAGCAGGACTTTTTAGTTTTGCAGTTTTAAAGACATCTGAAGGCGATATTCGCTTAAAACTTTATAATCGTGAAGCACCATTAAGTGTTGATAATTTTATTGGCCTTGCGAGCGGAAAAAAACAGTTCCGTGACATTAAAACTGGGAAGAAAGTTAAAAATACAGTGTTTTATAAAGATATGATTTTCCATAAAGTGCATCCAGACTTAGTCATCCAAACAGGATGCCCATGGGGCAATGGAAAAGGCTGGCCTGGTTACACAGTCAAACAAGAGCAAAATAGTCTGAAGTTTGATCGTCCCTACTTGGTGGCCATGGCTAAAATTGAAGGCAATGAAAATTCAGCCGGAAGTCAATTTTTTATTACAACAAAAGCATTACCATATCTTGATAAAGATTATACCGTTATGGGTGAAGTTGAAACAGGTCACAATGTCGTCGATCTTATTAGCCATGCCCCCCGAGATGCTATGATGAGACCTCTTGAGCCAATACAACTGATCGAGGTTGTTATTGAAAGGTAAAAACGTCCTCGTTACCGGCGCATCTGGTTTTCTCGGCGGTCATCTTGTTAGTAACCTTATTAAGCAAAACAACAATGTTTCCATTCTTGCAAGAAAATCTAGTCAATTTGATAACTTCGATAAAAATAAAGTCAAAATATTTTATGGGGACATCACCCATAGACAAGTTTTGCTCGAAGCCACATACAATCAAGATGTTGTGTACCATTTAGCCGGCGTCATTGCTTATAAAAAATCAGACCGTAAACTAATGGAAAATGTTAATGTTACAGGAACTAGTAATGTTATCGACGCCTGTATCACTAATCAAGTTTCTAAACTCTTACATTTGAGTTCCGTCGTCACCATAGGAGCTAGCTTCACACCACACCCCATAGATGAGAATTTCGATTTTAACTTAGGCCCTTACAACCTCGGGTATTTTGAAACAAAAAGAAAAGCTGAAATACTAATACAAAGAGCCGTAAAAGAAGATAACTTAAATGCTTTCATGATTAACCCATCCACTATCTATGGACCTGGAGACGCGAAAAAAGGAAGTCGTAAAACACAGGTTAAAGTCGCTCAAGGAAAATTTAAGTTTTACCCTCCTGGTGGAGTCAACGTCGTTCATGTCGATGATGTCTTAAATGCCATTGATCTTTGCTTAGAAAAAGGTCAACCTGGCCGACGATATATTATTGCAGGAGACAATTTAACTATTAAAGAACTGTTCTCCATCATCGCAGAGGAAGCTCAGGTTCCTGCACCCAATCGCCCTATACCTAAGATACTATTGAAAACTTTAGGAGCTATTGGGGACCTAATGCGTGCCATGGGAAAAGAAACTTCTCTTAGCAGTGAAACAGCAATAACTTCCTCCCTATATCACTGGTTCGATAATAGTCGCGCAAAAAAAGAATTAAACTTTACTCCCCGTGCTTCGCAAATCGCGATCAAAGAAAGTGTACAATGGATGATAGAAAACGGACTATTAAAAAAAGTCTGAAAAAATTCATTCTTTTAGTACTTGGGCTTTCTTTCGCCATCATTTTTTATGGTTTATTCATATATTGGCAAACACAGAGAATTACAGATCCGAAAACATGTTTTAAAACTAAAATGTTTGAAGTTTATCTATGTCCAAGTTCTGGTAATTATGTACAATACAGCCAGGTTCCAAAAATTTTTTTTCAAACTCTTGTCTTGTCTGAAGATGCCTCTTTTTGGTCTCATAAAGGATTCGATTGGTTTGAACTTAAGGAAAGTTTTCGGAGAAATATTTTAGAGTGGAGATATGCACGTGGCGGGTCCACTCTCACTCAACAGTTGGCAAAAAATCTATACCTTAGCAAAGAAAAAAGTATTTCAAGGAAGTTCAAAGAATTTTTTATAGCTAAACAAATAGAAGAAAAACTCAGCAAAAGTCAAATTTTAGAAAAGTATATTAATGTGGTGGAGTTCTCTGAGGGTGTGTACGGCCTAAAAAAGGCCTCATCTTTTTATTTTAAAAAAAGTCCTTCGCAATTAAATCTCATCGAAAGCCTTTATCTTGTATCATTACTTCCAAACCCAAAAAATTTTGGTCGTAGTGTTGAGAATCAGTCTTTAAGTTCAAACAACATATGGCGAATGAACGTTATTTTAAAAAGATTGTATAGAACTAACAAAATCACACCTCAATTATACGAATACACCAAGAAGATCTTAGAAACAGATCCTTGGCCCTTTAATAACTTTTATCCTGAAGTAAAATCATTCTCCCCCCACTCTGCTGATTTAAGTGACGAGAGAGAAGGAGATTCGTCATATGAAGAACGTACCAACGACAGGAACAATAACATCGAAAGTGACGAATTCTCCCAACAAGAATTCATAGATGAGGAGGGCTCCTCAGAGTCAGAGTCAGAGTCAGAGTCAGAGTCAGAGTCAGAGTCAGAGTCAGAGTCAGAGTCAGAGTCAGAGTCAGAGTCAGAGTCAGAGTCAGAGTCAGAGTCAGAGTCAGAGTCATAGTAAGAGTCAGAGG
>CAXREJ010000056.1:0-55169 GCA_964229765.1 Bdellovibrionales bacterium
TATTCTTGGTCCGGTGTTACACTCAAACATCGGGCTTTTTTTATTTTTAAACTAGGGGCTATTGACAATTCATCTAGCTACTGCGACTTCAATCCCTCGCCATTTTGAGCTGTGCTCACCTTCACCTTATTCGCTGTGGCTTTGGCCACACCTCATAAAGTTCAGTCTGCGCTTAACTCAAAATGACTGAGGTATTGAATCCTCATTACGCTGATGAATTGTCAAAAGCTATTATTAAAGCATACTAAAGATCATGTTTTCTCAACTGATTAATGGCGGCTCTAAACCCAGTTTGTACAATTTTAGAGAGTATTTTTGGGTTTAAACTAAAATGATCAGCAAAAAACATTTCATAATCATGTGGGTTGGGATGAATATACAAATAATCCACATCGGGCCGATAGTCTGCTCTTTCTTCAATGATTTTAAGGAGTTTATTCATATCTTCTTCAGGCAGTTGTTTTTGTTTAAAATAGCCTCTAATAGCATGATGTATTTTATCTATGGCATCGTGTGCTGCTCGATGGGATTCAATCTTTTGTTGCACTACTTGATAAAGAGCTTGGTTAAAGATGAGAGGTATCCCATATTCGTGTAGGCTTCCCATGTTTTCGTTGTAGTGGTATGGCTGGATGGAATAACTAGAAATGATAAGATCGCAACCATGGTCTTTTGCGACATGTGTAGATAGTGTGTCCCGAATTTCTCCATCAAAATAATAGATGGTTTTTCCTCTCTCATTTTCAATACCATAAGGTGCAAAAACGGGGGGTAAGCTCGCAGAAGCAGCAACCGCATCACTAATTTTAGCATAGTTAGCCCAGCCAATATGTTTTACCTTAGATGTTTCAGGAAAGTTTCCAAAGATAACTTTACGAGAATGATTTAGTTGAGTGGCAACGATGTAGAGTTCAACTCCCAAAGACTCGAAAGTATTAGTGGGCCAAACATTTCTTCTAATGTACTTCTCTAGACCTTTGGCTGTAACTAATCCATTGATTTTCAGACCATTTTTAACCATGGCCTCAAGCCCACCAGTTAAAATACTTCTGTTTTTGATTAGATTAGGAACGTATTTGAGCCAATTTTTGCCGTTAATTGCAAAAAGATCAGAATAGGATATAGGTTTCAGTGGATCACCAAAAACCTCATCGGATTTAATAGATCCAATTTCCCACTCCGCTCCCTTTTCAAATGCAGAGATAATGGATTGTAGGGAATAACCACTTGCTAGGAATGTACTAATAACAGCACCCGCACTTGATCCAACATAAAGCTTAATAACTTTATCTAAACCATCTGTTTTTGAGGATACTTCAGTTGCTGAACCACCAGCGAAGTGAAAGCCTTTTTCCTTTAAGGCTAAGCAAACTCCAACATGGAAAGCGGCGGCTTTAATTCCACCTCCACTGAGGGCTAGTCCGATTTTTTTTTTATCTTTTAATCTCACATCATTATGGTGCTACAAAGACTTAGTAAAATCAATAAGTTAGTTATAAAAGAATTTGATTATCCAAGGTGAGTACTCTGTGGGTAACCAGGCCCAAAGCAGGGTTTATTAACTTAGCCATTGTCATAGTTGGTGGTTATGCTAGTCTTGAATAGTCATGAATGAAGTGGAAGTTGAAAATAATTGGTTATCCTTATCTGAGTATTCTAATGAGTATGGTGTGAGTGTATCCACCCTACGCAGGCGTATAAAAGGTAAGAAAATCAAGTACAAGCTTATTCATGGCAAATATTTTTTGCCTAGGCAAGAGTTGCCTCCCCAAAGCCATGCTTCTACGCCCGTCCCAGCCATAAAAGCATCAGGCAACTCTTCCTCCTCCCAGCCTTCAGTCCAGCCGACTAAGATTGATGACTCTAAAGAGCTTCTTAATGAGTTAAAAAATGCTTATAGGCAAGCGTTACAAAGTAAAGAGGATCAAATCATTCAACTAAAACAGCAGATCACTGATCTAAAAACCTTGGTTATGTATTTAGAAAGAGAAAATTCTAAATATCATCCTCAAAATAGTCCATCTTAACGAAAATATTATTAATCCCTTTGAATGGGATCGATCGAGATTTCATTTAAATTAATATTAAAAGGTTGTTTTGTTATCCACTCGATGACGTCGACAATGTAATTCAAATCAAGATGAGTTTCTTCGGGGTATTTGTTTTTTGTATGTGGTGTATTTAAATTTCCTACAGATAAATATGTAATGCGAAAGGGCATAGGCTTTCGTCCATGTCCGCCCAAACACATGAGACTTAGGTGAGCACAATATGCCTTCAATCCCTTTTTCTCAATTGGATAAACCCAGCTTGAAGGTTTGTTAGCAGTATCTGCTCGACTTCCAAGGACGATGATACGTCCTTGGTGATTTTTTTCCTTCCAAAGATTAATAACTTTTTCTAAAAGCAAAATTTGATGAAATCGTTCCAGAGCACTACAGCTAATATAAGTGTCAAATTGAAGTGATTTTTCGGCAAATGCTGACTGGTTTTCTTCAATGGTTAGATCGAGATCATTACATGTTCTGCTTGCAAATGTAGCTTTAGGGTAACGTTCTGATATTGTTTTACTTAAACCGTAATGGGAATTGCCACTAACTATAAGTTTATTCAATGTCTTTTCAGGCTTGTTCCATAAGAAGCTCATGTAGACTCCATTATTGTAATAAATTATCGAATCACTTTGTTAATTTAATTAAAATAGAAATTTTAAAATGTAATGATAATAGACATAACCAATCTTTTCGCTTGTGACTAGATAATACCGATTAAGCAAGATGTTAACTCTTTTGACTTTGCTTTTGTGGGTTAAAGAAACTTTATTTCTCGTTTCTTCAGCCGGGAACATCTATAGCATTATTGTGTGACTAGTAAGACATATTAACATACATATTGATTAGAAAATGAAGAATTTAGGCTATCTTAAAGAAGGAGATAAAACATAGAACCAATTTTTCAAACACATAATTGGCACTTAGAAGTGAGTTCTCGATGTGCCTTAAAGTGTCCACATTGTTTCAGAACACAACATCCTGAATCATTTTCTATAGGTGAGTTAGGGGTCGAATTTTTTGAAAAGAACTTCACTCAAAAAATAATGAGTGAACATGTCTTAAGGATGACTTTTAGTGGAGGTGTTGGAGATCCTATATATAATAAACATCTTCCTGAAATTGTTGATTATCTAAAAAAGAAAAATGACAGGTACCAACAAGTCATCGTCACGAATGGAAGTTATCGTTCGGAATCATGGTGGAAAAATTTATTGAGCACTTTAACAGAAAATGATGAAATAATATTTTCAATTGATGGCTGGGATCAAGAATCAAATACAAATTACAGGGTTGGCTCCAGTTGGGACTCCATTATGATGGCTGTCGAACTAGCAGTACAGTCAAGAGCTTTAGTTCGATGGTCGACGATAGTTTTTAAGTTCAATCAAGCTAAACTAGATACAATTAAAAAATTAGCTGAAAATAAAAAAGTAGACTCTTTCCATTATGTTTTTTCAGATCGTTTTGGTAATAACGATGACCCATTAAAACCCTCTGAAGACTATATAGCTTCGATTCCAAGGACAATTAGACATAAAATTAATTTTAAAACTAACAAAGAAAAGTTTCAAAAATCGAGGGATATTTTTAAAACTATTGAAGATAAACAAAGTGAACTTTTTAGTAAATCATCATTAATATATAAAAATAATCGAATCTTACCAAGTTGTACTTATGGTTATAGAGGTAGTTATATAGATGTGGAGGGGTATTATTATCCCTGCTCATGGATTTCACACCCCTTTCCCAAACAACCTTCTCCTATTGTAGAAGGTAAAGAGCAGGTTTATTGGGAAACATATGGCCACTTAAAAGAAAGAGTTAATCTCAAGAAATATTCACTTGCAGAAGTTTTAAATCACAATTTTTGGAAAAATTTTAAAGCGCAATGGAGTGATAAAAAAAATTGTCCAGTTCCATGTGAGATGAAATGTTACAATAATAAAAATTATATTGAGACTTTAAAGCCAAGTCTGATTAGTGATATTGATGCTGGAAAAAAAATATGATTGAATGAAATGGTTTTTTCAACATTATCAATGTATGAAGGTAAAATTGACTGAAAATAAAAGCCTATGTGTATTACCATTTTCCCATATATTTGTGTCTCCTCAAGGAGAGTTTAAACCATGTTGTCGCTTTCAGGGGAGTCAGTGGTCTAAAGTTGAAGGGACGATAGTAGAGGCCTTTAATGGAAAAGAATGGGGGAAGTTACGTTCTCAAATGCTTAAAGGTGAAAATGTTGCAGGTTGTATTAGATGTTATCAGGAAGAAGAGGCAAATAAAAAAAGCCTAAGACAAAGATATAATACTCATCAAGAGCTAGGTCTTCATAAGGTTTCACTGAATGAACCAGAGTTAATCTGGTTAGAAATTCCTTTTTCAAACCAATGTAATCTTGCATGTCGAATGTGTGACTCTAGATACAGTACAAAATGGATTTTTGATGAATTAAAATTATATGATAAAACTTATGCAAAGAAACAATTGTATAAATTTGATGTTGATAGCTTAAAAGAGATCAGTGACAACCTTGTTCATGTAAAGGTAACTGGTGGTGAACCCTTTTTTGACAAAAAGCACCTAAAGTTTTTAGAGCTTATTGGGAGTTCAAAAAATTCAGAGAATATTTTTTTAAACTACAGTACCAATTTAACAATATTCCCAAATGAGAAAGTTTTAAAATACTGGGAAAAATTTAAAAAAATAGAATTAGCTCTTAGCCTTGATTCTATACATCCTGAAGAAACATATTATATGAGATACCCGAGTAATGGGGATAATGTAATTCAAAATGTTGAAAAATTTTTCAAACTGGCAAAAGAGAATAAAAACATAGATTTAATCTTGAGGTCAACAGTTGGAGCACTTAATATTTATTCCATGCCGGAAACACTTCTGTGGTGGGAAAGAAAAAAAAGAGAACTAAACTTGCCAGAAAATCGTATTGTCGAAAATCCAACTCATTTAACATTTCCTGATTATTTGAGTGCGACGGCCCTGAGCAAAGAACAAAAAAAGAGAGTAAGAAAAAAATTTGAGAGTGCAAAGTTATATTTATCTTCAGAGTCACTGAGGCACTTGGATTATCTTCGAGCCTATATGGACTCTGTAACAAATTATGATTTGCATACGAAGATGATTGAAAAATTGAATGAACTTGATGTTTTAAGGCAGGAATCTGCAAAGAAAACATTTCCACATTATAATTTCTCGTAGCGTGTTAGCTATACACACATTGTAATTAAATCGAAGATTTTTGATGTTCTAATATTTACTGCTTGAACTAAAACAAAAGTAAGATGATTTGAATGTAAACGAATTCATATTGTGAAAGATTACGAAATCAGACTATAGGCGTTAAGAATGGATTAAAATAAATGTATAAATAACGTTAAACTTTAATTGATGTTAAAAACATAAATATGTTTTTAAACCTTGACGAAATAAAAACGATACAGCTTGATCATACAAATCGATGTAACCTAAGCTGCCCTCAGTGCGCAAGAATTGTTGGAAACGGTCAACTCAATCAAAATCTAACTACTTCCAAAGACCTTAAGATTAATGACTATAAAATCATATTAGAACCATTTAGCAAGCAACGGTTGAAATTATTTTTTTGTGGTAATTATGGTGATGTTATTTCAAGTCCCACGTTTGATGAGGCGTTAGATTATATAGTAGAGAATCATCCACAACACCAAATAGTCATTGTAACCAATGGTAGTTTAAGAAGCGAAAAGTGGTGGTCTGATTTAGCGAGAAAGTTATCTCCATTAAAAAACAGTAAAGTTTATTTTTCAATAGATGGATTAAGTGACACGAATTCAATTTACAGGGTCAATTCAAAATTTGAAAAAATAATAGAGAATTTGAAAGCTTTTGTCTCATCGGGTGGCTGGGCTCGTTGGGATTATCTAGTTTTTTCTCATAATGCTCATCAAGTTGGAGAGGCTAGAAATTTAGCGAAAAGTATTGGTGTAAAAAGCTTTAATGTTAAAAAGACAAGTCGATTTATATTAACTGATGAGGAGAGAGCAACAACAGAGATAAAAACTACTAAAACAATTGTGGAAGATATTAAAGATAACAAGAATAAAGAAAACTTTGAGCAAATAAAAAAAAGCCATACAAGTTTCGAACAATACACACAAGAAACTAGAATTATCTGTAAAACTAAAAATGAAAAAACTATCTATATAGATTTTAACATGAGACTATGGCCATGCTGCTGGTTAGGAGCTCCTTATCTTTTTCAAGATGACAATCAAATACAAAAGAAACAAATTCAGAAAGTTTTTAAAAAGTTCGGTGAAGATTTTAATAGGCTGGATGTGTATGGTTGGGACCTATTGCAATCTAATTTCTATCAATCGTATCTTGAAAAAAGTTGGGAAGATCAAGAGGCATCTCGACTTTACACTTGTGGAAGAACATGCGGTGAAAAATATGAATTTAGTAGCGGTTATGGTGAAAATCGTAATTTAGAAACTCTTTAGATTTAAATCTTATTTGGTTTTTAATTTTAAAAGCTAGAAGAGGGGTTTATTTTGATTTGACTCACGATTGACGACACCACAAGTTTTTATGCAACGACTAATCACATTGTCTGATGAAAAAGACTTCATAAGGTCTTCCTTATAAAATGAATGATTTAAAATTTCTATCCAAGATTTATTTTTAAGACTTAATTCATCTAAAGGGAACTGAAGTGAAGTTGGATCAATGTTTAGTTTCATATTTTCATAATTATCACTAATATAACAGCAAGGAAATACTTGAAGCCGACTGGAGACATAAATTTTTTGTGATTTCTTGTAGAGGCAATCAATGCTGTAAGTGACCTTTTTTTCATTGCCTTCAATTTTCTGCATAGTTTTATAATTGGGGTGGAGGTAGTCGGGATTTAAAGGAGGAAGTAAGGTGTGCGATATACTCTCTTTAGAGTTATAGACATCAAATTTGTCTTTTTTAAATCGAGCTGTTAGGCGTAGGTTAAAACTATTAATTCCTAGTTTTTCAGCATGAGCACGACATTCTTCAATTTCATTCTCGTTATGTCTAAAAACTAGAAAGTCCCACTGTGTCTGTACATCAGAAGCAGCTGCAAGCTCCAGATGTTCTAAAACTTTGTTTATTTTTGTTTTTTGTCTATAAAGATGGTTGGTTTTCATTCCATCAATGGCAAACACTATACGATCACGGCTATCGAGAATGGCTAGCATTTCTTCCCACCAAGCTTTTGAATGAGCGCTAGCATTTGTAAATATCCAGATCTCATAACCTCGAGCTTTGCAGTGGCGTAAAGTAGGTAATAAAGTAGGAGCAACTAATGGATCACCATGCGTGCCGCAAAAAATAACTCGCTTCAAAGAAGATAAGTCATCGTTAAAGACTTTATTTTCATCTCCAGGAGCCCAGCTGCCCCATCCAGGATTTTGAGATAAGCCGTGACCAGAATTATTTCGAGCACACATGGGACAAGCGGCGTTACAATGGTTTGTAATTTCAACATGAACTTCTCGAATTGTGTCTGCTGTAAGAAACTGTTGGGAATATTGCATAGCAACTAACTTCACATGATAAAAATTGTAAATCAAGAATTAAGAATACAACTTGATGTAAAGTAAGACTCTCTTTACATTAGTACTTGTGATTTTAAAATCTGTTTAACAAAAGAGATAAAGCAAATGATAGAGACTTACTTTGAGTGTAATAATAGTGAAAATAAAGTTATTATTCCTTTAGATCCGAGTTGGTCAGTCTTGGGAATTCAAGTTTCTGGTGGACTGGATAGCGCCCTCTTAACTTATTTAACAGCCTTAGCTATAAGAAAACATAAACTGGATGTAGGGATCAGAACAATTAGTTGTGATGTGGGAAACAAGCCGGATTATTTGCCGACGGCTCGCAAAGTCATAAAAAAGCTCAAAGAGCTGCTACCTGATATTCGTTGGGAAAACTCTTACGAATATAGGATACCACTTCGTGAATCTAAAAACCCATATAAGCTTTATGCATCAACGAATCACATAAGGGCTTTATTTAATCTGGGTTTACTCGATTATGAGTACAATGGTGTTACCTTAAATCCTCCTGAAGAAGTAAGAAAGACATTTCATGATGATGAATTTCGACAAACGGTTAGAGATTCTCCAGAGTCCATATATGTGAGCCCCAAATCAGCTCGTCCAATGGCTTTTTGTGATAAACAGGGAGTTGTAGAATTATATAAACAATTTGGTATTTTTGATTCGATCTTTCCAATCACTTTGTCTTGTGATGTTAATAAAGAAAATATGATAGATGGAAAACTTCCGTGTGGACAGTGTTGGTGGTGTGATGAACGCCGCTGGGGACTTGTGTCTAATGGTGAGAACCCTAACCTTTGAGAGGAAATAGTATGGAAGAATCACCAAATTATAGTATTGATAATCCATTTTGTTCGAGAGTTTACCATGAGAGAATCGTTAGGACTTTTAGCGATCGAGTTGCTCCTTGTTGTAAGATGGAAGGGAAAATTATTTCTTCTGGTAGTTTTGAATCCTTAGTTGATGATGTTAAAGCTGGAGTTAAAAGGGAAGAATGTTCAATCTGTTGGCGCGCTGAAGAAAATGGTGTGACCTCGCATCGGCAGAGAGGAAATAGAATTTGGAACAATGTAAAGGCACAACATATGGAGATATATTATGAGAGTCTCTGCGATATAGCCTGTATTTATTGTAACCCTCTTTATAGTTCTAAATGGGCCGCAGAAGCTAAAAAGAATAAAGAAGCTATACCTAAATATTATCTTAATCCTTATTTTAAAAGTGAAAAAGTACAGCCTAAGCATAATCAGTATATATTAAAAGAAATTGAAAGGATGGCGGAGTGGTCTCATCGTGGTTGGAGATCAAGTATAACATTGCTAGGCGGTGAGCCCTTGATTCATTCAGTTAACGATACAAGCTTGTTAGAAACAGTACTATCTGAGTTTTATAAGAGAGCAAGCTCTGAGGCTGAATTTGGTATTTCAATTCAAACGAATGGAAACTCGAATTCTGATGTATTAAAACGTTCAATAGACACCTTAAAATATTTTAAAGATCGCTATAGAGGATTATTTGTTCATATCGGCTTAAGTGGTGAGAGTACCAACAAAAATTTTGAATATGTCCGGTATGGGGCTGAGTGGGAAAGATTTAGGAATAATATGGAGGCTTGGGGAAAAACAGGCTTTAAAATAACTATGCAAACGGCAATGAATGCTGTGGCAATTTGTGATTTAGAAAATTTACTCGTATATGCAAACACATTTTCGAAAGAAATTAGCCCTCTAGAGGTTAGAATAAGCCCAGTAGATTATCCAGAGGAATTAAGTTTAGGTATTTTAGATGATAGTTTCCAAGTATATTTTGATGATGCGTTAAGCTTTTTAAAAAACAATAAAACATATTTGTTAACAAAGGATGAAACCTATCAAGATATTAAAGATTTACGTGAAATGATTGGTAAAAAAAATAGTTCAAGTCTTTTGTCAAAAACCAAAGATATGGTCCGCTACTATAAAGAAGTGCGTGGTCTTGATTTAAAAGATGTGAATCCTCATTTAAATCAATATCTGATTGAAAACTAATTACAAAGTGGATTGATTGTGAATAAGAACCAAAAGTCTATTTTTTGTCCTATACCATGGCTGTTTCAAGCGGTGAGAAACAACGGTGATGTTCGCGTTTGTTGTCAGGCCAATGTCTCTGATAGCAAAGGTTTGTTGCAAGATGAAATGGGAGAAACCATTAATGCGAAAAATGGAAAATTAAGAGAAGCAAGAAATGCAAAGCGCTTAAAAACTATGAGGCAGAAGTTTCTTAAGGGGGAGTGGCCATCTGAGTGTGTACGTTGTATGGAAGAAGAGGCCGCCAGTTTAAATTCTCGTAGAATATATGAAATTTCAAATTGGGGGGACTTAAGAGACCAGCTATCAGAAAAAACATCTGAAGATGGCACAATTAATACTATAGACAATCCAGTTCGTTATTTAGATTTAAGGTTCGGCAATCGTTGTAATCTCAAATGTAGAATGTGTGGACCAGCTGATTCTGATAGTTGGTATTCAGATTACGTTGCTCTCACGGGAAGTCAAATATTTACTGATAGTCATGGTGAAGTGACTCTAAAAAAAAGGGGTGATAATTGGGTAGAGCCTGACAAGTCCTACAATTGGTTTGAAGATGAACGTTTTTGGTCGGCGCTATCAATGGACGTCAAAGGGTTAAAGCACATATATATGGCTGGAGGAGAACCTCTTTTAATACGTCAACATTATCAGTTTCTTGCAAAGTTAGTAGAGAAGAATTTATCCGGAAATATAATTCTTGAGTATAATACAAATCTTACAATCCTTCCAGATACAGTCGTAGAGCTTTGGAAAAATTTTAAACAAGTTCGAGTCGGAGCTAGCATTGATGGCATAAGAGATGTTTTTGAGTTTCAACGACATCCTGCAAAGTGGGATAGTGTTTTTGCAAATTTACAGAAACTAGACAACTTACCGGAGCCAATTATTTCTTGGATGGCATGTACAGTGACGGTCTATAACGTAATGCATATACCAGATTTTATAAAATGGAAAGTTGAAGAATCAAATTTTAAGAGAATAAATAGTACTAAAAAAAGGCCTATAATTACATATCATATGGCGCATAAACCAGATCATTTAAATGTAAGAAATCTGTCAGAAGAGCAAAAAATAAGAATCTCAAATATTTATGAGAAGAGTAGAAGTTACTTTCGGGAAAAGTACACAAAGCTTTTATCAGATAAAGCTATTGAGATATTAGACTCTATAGAAAAATATATGAACTCAAAATCTCATCAACAACACTTTACAGAACAAATGATACAATATTCGGAGTCACTAGACTTGATTAGGAATGAGGACTCTAAACAATTTCTGCCTTAAAAATAAAAAAGCAGACATTTAATGTCTGCTTTTTAACTTAGTGGTTACTTAAAATAAAAACTTAAGCGGCTGGTAGAGACTGCTTGTTTTTATTGGATCCACGTTTACTTTTATTAACTTTAGATTTTAAAGCTATTTGTAGGACTTCATCTAAATGTTCCACAAATATAAAGTTAATTTTTGAACGAATTTCCTCAGCAATTTCATCAACATCTTTTTTATTTGCAAGTGGACAAATCACAGTATTGATATCATGGCTTAAGGCTGCGAGAGCTTTTTCTTTGATGCCACCAATTGGAAGAACTCTTCCTGTGAGTGTCACTTCACCGGTCAGAGCTACATCTTTTCTTACAGGGATATCGGTAATGATACTGACAATAGCTGTTGTCATAGTAATACCGGCAGAAGGTCCATCTTTAGGTATTCCACCAGCAGGCATATGAATATGAACATGGTTATTTTCAAACCATTTAGGATCAATACCTAACTCTTCAGAATGTGCTCTTGCATAAGACATTGCCGCTGTAGCTGATTCCTTCATCACATCACCCATCTGACCAGTCAAAGTGAAACCACCTTTACCTTTCATATCGAGTGCTTCAACATAAAGTACTTCACCGCCAGCTTGAGTCCAAGCAAGCCCCGTGCTCACACCCACTGTGTCTTCTTGAAGTTTATCTTCTTTTAAGTATTTAGGTGCACCAAGAAACTTAACAACCTGTTCACTGTCGATATGGAATTTCTCTTCAGATCCAAGTACAACTTCTTTTGCCACTTTTCTACAAACAGATCCGACTTCTCTTTCTAGGTTTCTTAATCCTGCTTCGCGAGTGTAGTGATTAATTAGAAAGCTAATACCTTGATCACTAAACTCAACTTGATCAGGAGTAATTCCGTTATTATCAATTTGCTTTCTGATTAAATGCTTTTTAGTAATTTGTAGTTTCTCAGCTTCTGTGTACCCAGAAATTGGTATTAATTCCATACGATCTCTAAGGGCGGCTGGAATATTTTCAACTACGTTCGCGGTTGCAATGAAAAGAGCTTTTGATAAATCAAAATCCACATTTAAGTAATTGTCTCTGAATGTCGCATTTTGTTCAGGGTCAAGTACTTCAAGCATTGCTGCAGAAGGATCACCTCTAAAGTCACTGCCTAGTTTATCAATTTCGTCTAAAACAATAACGGGATTATTCGTACCAATTTGTTTCAGAGCTTGAATAACTTTTCCAGGCATGGCTCCGACATATGTTCTTCTGTGACCACGAATCTCGGCCTCATCTTTGACTCCACCAAGAGCAATGCGAAAGTATTCTCTGTTCATGGATTTTGCAATACTTTTCCCTAGTGAAGTTTTACCAACTCCAGGGGGACCACAAAAACATAATATAGGACCACGCATATCATTTTTTAACTTTTTAACAGCGAGAAATTCTAAGATACGTTCTTTTGCTTTCTCTAAACCATGGTGGTCTGATTCCAATATTTTTTGAGCTTTCTCTATGTCAATGCTATCTACAGTTTCTTTTTGCCAAGGAAGATCAACCATCCAATCTAAATAAGTTCTGATCATTGATGCTTCGCTAGCATCTGGATGCATTCTTTCAAGTCGACCGAGCTGTTTAGCAACTTCTTTTTCTACATCTTCTGGCATACCAGCTGTTAGTAGTTTTTGCCTTAACTCGTCCATTTCATCAGTTTTAGAATCCGCTTCGCCGAGTTCTGACTTGATAGCTTTCATTTGCTCTCTAAGAAAATACTCTCTTTGACTTTTAGACATTTCGTCTTTAGCTGTAGTACGAATCTTAGCTTGCATCTGTAACACTTCAACTTCAGAAATTAAAATTTCATTTACGAGTTTTAGTCTTTCAAGATGATCATCTGTTTCCAAGATTTTTTGAGCATCATCAACCTTCAAGCCAAGATTACTTGCAATGAGGTCTGCCACTCTTCCTGGATCAGTAATATCATCTAGGACTAATAAAATATCTGGCGATAAAATTTTTCCTAATGCAATTATTTTTTCAAGCTGCTCTTTGGAAGTTCTTATAAGAGCTTCAGCTTGAACCTTAATTTCTTCTGTTTCTTGAACTTGATCTTCAATCTTATCAACAGATACATTAAAGAAAGGTTCGCTTTGATGAAATTGTGTGATCTTTGCTTTGGTCATGCCTTGGATTAAGATTTTAACTCTTCCATCAGCTAACTTTCGCATTCTTATAATCATAGCAACAGTACCAACAGAATAAATACTTTTTTCGCTAGGATTTTCTTCTGTCAGATCTTTCTGTGAAGCAAGAAAGATTAATCTATTATTTGCTAAACTATCTTCTACGGCCTGAATTGATGACTCACGTCCCACGAAAAGAGGGATGATCATGTAAGGGAAAATTACAATATCCCTCACTGGTAGCATGGGAATTTGTTCAGGTATTTGTAGGCTTTTTTCGTCCATTAACGGCCTCCATAAGATTTTTCACTGTTGCTCTAAGATACATTTCGGAAGAACTAAAATATTATTTAGCTCTAAAAGGTCTCAAAAAGGTCGAGATTCCGCTTCTATGGCTTGAGTTCAAGCTTTCTCAAACAATAACGGCAAGTTAAAGTACAAATGTCTTAAGCGTGAATTACAATCTAAAAATTAATAGATTCGTCTAGTTTGATGAAGGTAAGGACTGAGACTCTTCTTAAGAGCTAGACTTATGACATAGTGAAAACTAATACCGCTTTATTTAAGCTACCAGTTTCGTTGACTGCGTCGTCGCGGTACTGTCCCTATACGCCTCACTGGGAACTTAACTAAAGCGGTATTAAATAGAATCCTTAACTTAACTGTATTGGAAAGATTGAAATATGTTAATAGAAGTTAGAAAAATCGAGCGTTTCAAATAAAAGTGGAACGCTCCAAATATTAAAAAGGGAAATTATTTTGTTTCAGATTCTTTTTCAGTATAAGGAACAATTTCACCTTCCTTAACGGTGAGGGTCACAACAGGTCTTATGAATTCTTTTTTGTTATTGAGCATTAATGTACTAATAGCACCAGGAACACCACGGTTTTCTTTTATTATTTTAGCAAAATCTAAGCGATTACTAACATTTTGAGATAGCACTGATTTAATGACCAATCCACTATCATATCCGATGAGTGAGAATGTGGTTGGAGCTTTATTAAATGTTTCTGAGTAGGTTTTATAGAATTGTGAGTTTAGAAAAGACTCACCTTTGTCATAGAATCCATCTGTGAAGATTGATTGATTAACAAAGTTTTGACCTCTACGTAAAAATTCATTGGAGTTCCAGATGTTAGTTCCAATGAGGTAAATGTTATTAACATCATTGTAGGCAAGCATGGGTGCAATCTGACCTATTGCTTTAGGACCATCGGGAATAAAAATAGCGTCAAAGTCTACAATCGGGGGAAGTAGGCCAACAGGAGGTTTTTTACGTGAGCGTCCAGAGTGGCCTTGTTTTTCGTACCATTCTTTAAGTCGTTTTTCATATTCGATTTTTCGATCTTCAACATAATAAGTGCCAACCAGTTTTTGGATAGAATCATTGAAATCTGTTTCACCTGGTAAATAAGCCTGAGCACCTGTTACAGTGCCGCCTTTTTCATTAACCTTTTTCCAGAACAGATTACTCATTTTTACGCCATAAGGATCGTTTGGGTAAAGAACGGCAAACTTTTTAAAGCCCATTTCGTCAATAGCGGTCGCAATGAGTTTATCTATTTGAGAATCAACGGTGAGCGCGTTTCTGAAAATAAAAGGCCCGATATCAGTTAAACCCTCTTTTTGAGAGAGAGCAATAAAGGGGACACCCAGTTCTTGTGCTTGGATAGAAGCTGAGTAAGCTGTTTTTGCTAAAAGTCCGCCGACAATACCAATGGCATGGTTTTCTTCAACAAGTCTGCGCACTCCTTGTCGGGCTGATTCTGGTTTACCACGACTATCAATAACAGCGAGACGGACGTTTTCAGTATTCTGACCACCTTTTATACCTAAAGCTAGTTGAATTCCCCAAAGGGCTTGGTAACCAATGGTTGAATATCTACCACTGAGAGGGAGTATAACACCAATAGTACGTTGATTGACTTCCCCGCGAGTCGACAATTTATCTAAAAGTTGTTTTGCTTGTGTTCCGACATAACTTCGAGGATTGATTTCTATGACTCTTTCAAAATAAGATCGGGCTTCAGAGTATCGCCCTTCTCCCATAAGTAATACACCATAGCGGTACATAGCATCTGTTTTTAGTTCAGGATTATCGCTATCATTAGCAAAGTCTTTTAATTCAGGACCAGAAAGTCTTGAATCAAGAAAGGCCTTTGCCTTAACTTTAAAACTATCTCGTTTTGTAATAACAGGATGTTGCTCTGAGAGTTTTACTAAAGTTTCAAATGCTTCTAATTGGGCTCCGGTTCTCATCAATGCGGAGAATCTGACTTCAAGTAAATCCGCTCTTTGTTCTGGGGTTAATTGTGATTTTAAGGATCGATCAATATGGGTTAATGCCTTTTTGTAATCACCCACTTTGAAAGTGAGGATTCTAGCACCAGCAATTCGAGACATACCCTCACGTGTAGAAAAATAATCAGAATCATAAATGGCCTCATAAGCCATTAATGCCTTGTCCCAGTTTTCGAGGCGAGAATAGGTTTTAGCAAGAAGATAAAGGGCGTCGTCACCCGCGTTTGTATTTCTGTGAAATTTTAAAATTGTATTGAGAGTTTTTGCAGCGGCAGTGTATTTTTTTTCTTTATATTGGTTTTGGGCTAACACCAATTGTTGTTGCACGGCTTCGGGGGCGGAGTTGAGTTGTTCTTTTTTACCAAATGTTGAGCATGAAGCAAAAAGCAAAAAGACTGTAGTAAGTATTAAGGTTGTTCTCATAGAGTGCTCCCTTTGTGCTGGGTCAGATAAGATTTGTATTGTCGCATCATATCTCCTTCAGGCCAAGTTCTCTGCATATTTTGCATAGCATTTTTTTCCGAAGTAGAAAGTGATTTTGGATGTTCAATAAAGAAGTGGACGAGAAGATCTCCCTTATAATTTCCCTTTGGGTCTGGGAGACCAAATCCTTGTAACAAAACATTCAAATCGTCAAACTCGCAGGGCTTAAGTTTGATCTTTCGAGTTCCATTAAGAGTTGGAATTTCAATAAGTGATCCCACGGCAATATCTACATAACGGACGGGAACATTCACTCTTAGATTAAGATCATTTTTTAAGAAAATAGGGTGTTCTTGTAGATGAATAATAACAAATAGATCTCCATTACCTAACTTTGTAATATCTCCGTAACCGGATAGCTTTAGACGTTGATGGTTAAAGGCTCCTTTGGGAACTTTCACCTTCAACTGAATTGTCTCGTTCTCGCTATTATTTTTTCTAATAAAACGGATCGTGCGTTCGCAACCATTTAAGACATCTTCTAATGTAATATATAAATTATAACGTAAATTTTTTTGTTTACTTGATGCTGAAGTCGCTTCTTTAGGACTTGTTTTTTGAGGTTCAACTGTTGGTTCTACTTTACTGGGAGTATAGGTAAAATCATAATTTTTTCGTGCCGAAGGATCGGATAAAATATCATAAGCTTCTTTTATTAAAGTAAACATTTCTAAAGCTTTTTGATTATTGGGATTGTGATCGGGATGATATTTTAAGGCCAACTGTCGATAGGCTGTTTTAATTGTTTTACTGGTTGATTTTGGGTCAACATTCAAAATTTTGTAATAGTCTCGTTGGGCCAAAGTTAAGTCACTTTCATCTAGAAAATACTAGTTTTCCTTTTTGATAAAATAACTCAAATAAGTTGTCTGCTCAATCAAACTTCTTAAGACAGCCCCTAATGAGTTGAACTACTTTTTTGTTGGCAGTGTCGACGTTTGTATAGTTTCCTCTTACAACTTTATCATAGTAACCGAGTTACTATGGTTGGGGAAATTGAGGAAAATTTAATTTAAGAGACTTATTAAACTACTTATTGCCACGACTAACAACAACCTGTCCGGCTCGTAATAGTTTATCGTGATAGACATAAGGAGCTTTGAAAACTTGAGTTATGTGTCCTTCGGGTACGTTATCACAAGGTTCACTACTTAAAGCTTCTTGAGTGTTAGGGTCAAAAGCTTTACCTATACAATCCACCTCTTTAATTCCGTGTTTTTCAAGAGCTGTTTTTAGTGATTGAGCCGTCATTTTAACGCCATTTACAAACTCTGTATAATTATCACTCGTAATATCACTTTCAAGAGCTGATTTGAAAACATCTAAAGTGTCGAGAAGGTCTTTGGCTAAGCGTTCTGCACCGTATTTTAAAAGCTGAGAACGTTCTTTGATATTTTGTCTTTTGATATTATCTAGCTCGGCTCTTAAATAAAGATGGTCTTTTTCTAAAGCTTCAAGTCTTTGCTGTGGAGTTACATCGATATGAGATACTGATTCAGAGGCTTCGTCGTTTAATCCCGACTCTTCAATTTCCTCATCTTTAAAAGCTGAACCATGTTCTGTGGATTCAGTTGAGTTTTTATTCTCATGATCTTCAGACTTATTTTGTGCCATAGCGACTCCTGCTTTCTACATACCTTTGGAAATTAATAGTACAAACGCTTCCAGTTTCTTAAGTAGCTAAAATTATTAAACTAGTTAGAGAAACGTGAAAACTCGTTTTCGATACTTTCACAGCCTTTGAAACTAAATAGGGGGCTTAATGATTTATTGTCAAGACGAGCCAACTGTGAAGAGGAATTCAGAAAAGACTAAGTTACTAATGTAGATCCCTTTTTTTGAGAGTTTTGCCACGGGGCCAGTTTTTTCAAGTAATTCTTGAGAGATAAGTTTATTAATTTTTTTTTGGACTTTCAGGGACCAAGCGTCACCAAATTTATGCCGCACCAAGTCCACATTGAGTCCTTGAGAGAGGCGAAGATGGGTGTGGCAAAAATCTGTCAGTGACTCTTCTACGCTTAAGCTTTCTCTTTGTGTGTTAGGGAAAGAGTGCTCTAGAGCCACCTGCTCATCTAATGATTTAATTTGTTTTAAATATCCATCATAGGATGAAGGGTTCCAAAAGCGGTTTCCCCAGTGAGGCTCTTTTTGATAAGAGTGAGCACTGAGACCAACCCCCCAGTAATTGGAATCAGTCCAATAGAGAGTATTATGCTTTGAATGAAATCCCTCTTTTGCAAAATTAGAGATTTCATAGGCATGTAACCCCTGTTTTTCAAACTCTGAGTAAATATGATCAAACATGGCGAGCTGTTCTTCTTCGGAACAGCGCCCTTTATTCATTGGATGTTTTTCGGGGACTGTAAGGCAGTATGCGCTAACGTGAGGGGGTGAAAAAGAGAGGATTCGATTAACATCTGATTCTAGCTTTTTTAGCCCTTGTTTTGGTAGAGAGAAGAGGAGGTCTAAGCTGTAATTTGGAAGATACTTTTTAACAAGCTCAATAGTTTGAACCGTATCGTTAGAGTTGTGTTCGCGATTACAGTCTGAGAGAGCTTGATCATCAAAAGTTTGGCAGCCAATACTCATTCTATTGATACCGGCCTCTAAAAATGATTCAAGTTTGTCTTGGTTGAGTGTTGCAGGATTGACTTCCATAGTGATTTCAATGTCTTTTGCCCATGGTGCTGAAACAATCTTAATTTGCCTTAATATTTTATCGATTTGATAGGGATGAAGAAGGCTAGGAGTTCCCCCTCCAAAGTAAATGGTATCAACTTGTTTTTCTGTATAGAGGTTTTGTCTTTTTTCAATTTCAGTACACAGAATTTCAACATATTGGTCATTGGCAGCAATTTGGTCTTTAGAGTAAGTCGCAAAATCACAATAAGTGCAGCGCTGAATACAAAAAGGAATGTGAACATAGATACCAAAATTGGAATTCATGTGTGGATAGCTAGCACAGGCGAGAACAAGGGTCTATTAGAAAGCTCAATGGGCTTCATAAAATATAGTTATATTATTGAAATTATTGAGTTATTTTGAGACAAATGGCTAGACAAAACTCATAATTTATCAGAGTTTTTAGAAGAAACTGTTATGAGTCGGCTATAATAAAGACTGGGTTAACTGAATAGAAGAGGTCTAACAATGTCGACACAGCTGATTCTAAACTCACATGATTATTTTTCTAGTTTAGTGGAAGAGGCATTTAATGAAAGAAAAGTAAAAACTTACCCTCAAATACAAAGTTATGTTGTTGATTTGTTGAAGCATCATCTTTTTATTGAAAATTTATATGACGAAGAAGATGCAAACGGTAAGAAAACCCGCAAAACTCTCGCTGAACTTTTTTTACAAGCTGGACAAGAAAGCCGAACTCAGAGAGTTGGTAAAATGAAACTATTGGGAGACCGTTCTCTTTATATTTCTGGATTCTTCTCAGATTCATTTCAACGTAAAATTATAGACATTGATTATTATGTGGATATGGGTCGCATGGCTTTTGAGTCCTTATCTAAAGATGTGTCAGAAGATACATTTTCTAAGCTTTTCCGAGATATTTCTTCACAATTTCTGACTCTTGTTGATGTATTGGCTTTTATTAGTCAGAAAGCCAATATGACAAATGATGAAAATATTCTAAGGATGATGGACGTTTATTCTAAAACGGGCTCTTCTTTGGTTGGTGAAGCCTTGGTTGAAAAAGGTATTTTTAATCGTCCAGAAAAGAAATCGTCTAAACAATAGGTTGATTAGATGATTTTTACCCTCAACTCTAAGACTGATTGAATTATCCCAACACCTCCTATATCTTAAAATTATGTTCAATATAGGTTTTACCGAGTTTTTAGTTATAGGTGTAATCGCCTTGTTGGTAATAGGTCCCAAACAACTTCCAGAGGTTGCCCGTGTTGTTGGTAAGCTATTAGGGGAGATCAAGAATGCCACTCAAGAACTGAGTGGTGGTTTATTAGAAGTAACCAGAGAAGTTAAAACTTCTATTGATGAAACTAAGACTCATATCGCAAATGAAGGTCGCAAAATTATCAATGATGTGACTCAGGTGGAAGAAGAGTCTCATGGTGAAAAGGTTCCGGCTATTGATTCCCATTTATCCAATGCCAATGAGGCCCCTTCAGATCAAATCATAGAAAATACTAAGCAAATTGCGGAAAATGAAAATGACTCTGATGGTAAAGAGAAACTGTAATGTCAGTTAGCAATAATCCACAAGATGATTACACTTTAGTTGAACATTTAACAGAGTTGAGAGACCGCCTTATTCGGTCATTAATTGCTGTGGCTATTTTTTCAATTATAGCTTGGAATTTTAGTGATTTCTTTTTCTCGATTGTTAGGAAACCGATTCTTCCTTATCTTCCTCAAAACGGACTCGTGTTTACTGCTCCAATGGATAAGTTTATGGCCCATCTAAAAGTGTCATTTTTAACAGGAGTCATTGCTGCATGTCCCGTTTGGATTTATCAGTTCTGGATGTTTGTTGCTCCAGGTTTATATAAAAAAGAGAAAAAATACGGACTTTATTTTATTTTTTTCGGAACTCTTCTTTTTTTAGTGGGAGTCAATTTTGTTTATTTTGTTGTGTATCCATTGGCCTTTGATTTCTTGTTAAACTTTGGCGGACAGACTGACCAGGCCATGATTACTATAAACGATTATCTGTCTTTTTTTATGACAACAACTCTCGTCTTTGGCTTGGCATTTGAATTACCTTTGATTTTAACAATTTTAGGTATGATGGGAATAGTTTCTAAGACTCTTTTAATCGCAATGAGACGTTATGCTATCATTTTAATGTGTGTCTTATCTGCTGTTATAACACCACCTGATGTGATGAGTATGATTCTTTTAGTTTTACCCTTATGTGCTTTATATGAATTATCAATTGTTTTGGTTGGCTGGTTGGGCCACAAACCTGAAGAGATCTAATGGCTGATTTTAATCTCGATGGAGTCGATTTTTCTAAGGCGACTTATACAGCTGTAGTGAGTGACCTTCATTTGTGCGAGGCGGAACCACTTCATTCTAAATATCCTTTGTGGAAGAAGTATAAAACTCGCGAATTTTTTTTTGATAAAGAATTTAAGGAGTTTTTGCATTATATCCATGAAGAGGCTGGTGAAAAAAAAATAGAGCTTGTACTTAATGGTGATATTTTTGACTTTGACAGTGTGGTCTATATTCCACCCGTACCGGTCTATAATATTTCGTGGATGGAAAAAAAACGAGGACTAGAACCTGAAGAAGAAAAATCTGTGGATAAAATTAAAATTATCCTCGAAGATCATCAAGAATGGTGCGAAGGCCTTCACTGGTTTATAGAACAAGGTCATCGTGTTGTCTTTGTAACGGGCAATCATGATTTGGAACTTCACTGGAAGTCTGTTCAGGTCGAAATAATGAATTTTCTTCAGTTAACTTCAGAAGAAAGAACTCGTGTTCGTTTTGTTGAGTGGTTTTATATCAGTAATGGGGATACTTTAATTGAACATGGGAACCAGTATGATCCATACTGCTTATGCGATGATCCCGTTAATCCTTTTGTTATAGATTACAATAGGGTTAAGGTTAGGCTTCCGTTTGGCGATTGGGCTTGTCGTTATTTAGTTAATGGACTTGGATACTTTAATCCTCACATAGAAGCCAATTATGTCATGTCATTAGGTGAGTATGTCCGTTACTTTTTTAAATATATGGTTAGAGCACAACCTCTAATTCTCTGGACCTGGTTTTGGAGCAGTGTTGCGATTTTTTGGAGAACCGTTGGATCTAATATGCATCGTCCACTTTCAGATCCATTAACTGTTGAAAAAAGAGTGGAAGGTATTGCTAAGCGGTCCAATGGATCGGCTAGAATTGTTAGAGAAATGAAAGCACTTATTGTAAAACCTGCGGCTTCTAATCCATTAAGAATTTTAAGAGAATTGTGGTTAGATAGGGCCTTTTTAGTTTTAATTGCCTTATTTTCTCTACTACAGTTATTTATTATTATTAAACAAGTCTATGCACTTTCATTTTTTTGGATGTTTGTTCCTATTTTCTTTCTATTACCTCCGTTTATTCTTTATGCTCGAGGTGTGGAATCGGGAGTTGGTTATTATAAGAAACCCAATGAACAGATTTTAACGACTTCAGCGATGATCTGTAATGTGAATCGAGTGATCTATGGGCATACTCACGATGTTCGTCATGAGTTAATTGGCGGAGTGGAGCATTTAAACTCTGGAACATGGTCACCGGCCTTTTCTGACGTAGAGTGTACGATTGCACAAGATAGTAAAACTTTTATATGGATCACTCCTAAAGGCCCTAATCGTACGGCCAAAGCCTATAAGATTGAAAATGGAAAAGTGAGAAACTTTTTTGGTGCGCAGTTTATATAGGTATGCTGTAAAAAATGCCGTTAAGGTCAGGGCATACCGTTTATTAAGTTCGCATTGAGGTGCAAGGCAGAAGCTGTACGAACCTGCGACGCCGCCGTCAACGAAACTGGGAGATTAACTAAACGGTATTAGCCCTGTTTGTTAAGAAATTATTTTACAAAAGGATAGTTTTTAAGCATTTTTTATAAGGTCGTTGTTAAAAACAGCACACTTATTAAAAGGGCTAAAAAATTAGGCAAATTTAAATGCGTCGCACAAACTATTTAATTTCAATAACTTAGGATTGTTTGTTTTTGCCGTATGATGCCAGATCGAAATAATTTTGTCTTCAAATCGAAATTTGCGTTAGATTAACTTGTGAATATTTATCCGCTGACCATTGGGAGGTATAAATGGCAAACGTATTAGTAGTAACAAGCAAGGTGAAAAAATTTATCAAAGAATCTTCTGGATGTAATACTTCTGCTGAAACAGTTGATGTTTTAAGTAAAGCTGTTGAGCAACTTTGTAAAAAAGGTGTTGAGTCGGCTCAAGCTGATGGACGTAAAACTGTTATGGCTAGAGATATTGTTATTGATCATATCTAAGATTTTTCTAATTTTAGAACTTAAAAAGCCTTCAAAATAGAAGGCTTTTTTTTTGAGAAATCACTTGGGCCTGTCATTAGGATTATAAGGTTTTAAGAATTTTTTGAACCATTTAGTTTGTTTTGGAGATCCTCCCAAGACCAAACTTCAACCTCTAGCTTCTCAGCTTTCTCTAACTTACTCCCTGCATTTTCACCGGCAACCAAAACGGAAGTTTTTTTGCTCACGGATGAACTCACTGTTCCTCCGGCAGCTCTAATTAAATCTTTAACCTCATTTCTCGGAATAGGAAGTGTACCCGTAACAACAAAGCTTACATCTTTTAGTTGTGAACTTTGTGTACTGGATAAATCCTTAATCTCTTTCGGATGCACTCCCAGTTTCAATAAGTTATGAATTTCATTTTTAAAATTGTCATGTTGTAGTACTTTGGCCACCGAGTCGGCTACCTTTGGGCCAATATCAGGAAGCTCAATTAATTGATCGTAGGTGGCACTTAAAAAATTTTGAGGAGATTTATAAGCTTGTGCCAAGGTACGAGCTGTTTGTTCACCGACAAATCGAATTCCTAGAGCATAAATAAAGCGATGTAGCTCTGTGTTCTTACTTTCTTCTATACTTTTTAATAAGTTAGAGACGGACTTTTCACCTTGTCGTTCTAATTTGATAACGTCATCAAACTGGAGTTTGTAGATGTCAGAAAACTTTAAAATAAGGGAGTTTTCGTAAAACACCTCTATTAGGCGTGAACCCAACTTATCGATATTCATAGCATTTCTTGAAACAAAATGTTTTAGAGCTTCCTTCATTACCGCAGGGCAAAGGGAGTTGATACATCTTTTGACTACTTCATCTTGAAGTTGTTCCGCTTTTTCACCGCAAACGGGGCAGTGCTCGGGAATTTTGAAGGGCTTAGATTTAGGGGCGCGGTGCTTTTTGACGACTTCGATAATTTCAGGGATGACATCACCGGCGCGGTGAACTTTAACTACATCTCCTATGCGAATATCTTTTCTGTCGATTTCATCTTGATTATGAAGGGTTGCATTGGTGATTGTCACTCCTCCAACAGAAACAGGTTCCATAATCGCGACAGGAGTAAGAGCCCCTGTTCTGCCAACTTGAATTTGAATGTTGGTTACTTTTGTCTCTGCCTGCTGAGGGGTAAACTTTGCTGCAAAGGCCCAGCGTGGGCTACGGGCAATGTATCCAAGACTTTTTTGAATTGAAAAGGAATTCACTTTTACAACGATGCCATCAATTTCAAAATCGAGATCTTGTCTCAATTCTTCTATTGATTTGTAGTATTCAATGACCTCACTAGCTCCGTGACAGAGAAAAGAAAGTTTGTTTTTTTCAAGTTGAGGTCCCTTTGAAAGGGGCATGACAGGAAGGCCAAAGTCTAAAATGACTTTTTCAAAGGATTCTTGAGAGGGTGGGTCAAATTGCTCACTAAAGCCGAGTGAGTAGCAGAACATTTTTAAGTTACGTGAGCGAACAACGCGTGAGTCCAACTGACGAATTGTTCCAGCGGCCGCATTTCTTGGGTTGGCAAAGGTATTTTGTCCTTGATCTTCTTGGAATTGATTTATTCTTAAAAATTCAGACTTATAGATAAGAACCTCGCCCCGAATATCCATACGAGGAGGTATGTTCTTACCTTTTAAATTGTGAGGTACATCGGCAATGGTCTTGATGTTATTAAAAACATTTTCACCGACTTTACCATCACCACGAGTGATCGCCTCAGTTAATTTCCCATTTTTATAAATCAATTCAATTGCGACGCCATCATATTTAGGAGAACAATAAAACTCAATAGGCTGATCACTATTAAGTTGTCTCTGTATTTTCTTTTCAAATTCTATAATTTCTTCCGCTGAATAGGTGTTTTGTAGGGAATGCATAGGCATTTCATGTTCGGCTTTTTCAAAAAAATCTAGAACATGACCGCCAACTTTTTGAGTGGGAGAGTTTTCACTTTTAAACTCGGGATATTTTTCTTCCAGATCTAGGAGCTCTTGAAATAATTTATCAAATTCAAAATCCGAAATTTCAGGGCGATCTTGAGTATGATAAAGTTCATTATGTTTTTCGATCTGCTTTCGAAGAGATTGGATTAGTTTTTCGGCTTCTTGTTTCTTCACGATCGAGATTATGGTTTCAGGTTACTGGATGGTCAATAACTTCTTGTTCTATTGATCGCATAGTATCAAGCTCCAATTCATCAAAAAGATCTCCTTAACTTATGTAATGTGCGATGAATTTTTGCTTGCCAGCTTGAAATTTGGTAGTTTTGAGTGAGTAGTCAATCAATGACTAGGAATAATGAGAATCTTGATCGCTTTAATATATTCTTACAGGTTCTTGAGGGATAAGAAATGAATAAAAAAAATAATATTTCAGAAATTGCTGATTTAGCATGCTTAAAATTTGATAAATTGGAGCAGGATACTTTTCAGGATTCTTTTGAACAAATTCTTACGTTTTTTGAGATTCTTAATGAAGCCGAAGTTAATGGCGTTCAACCAATGATAACTCCACATGAAGTTATTACGACTTTAAGGCAAGACATTATAAATCCAGATATTTCTGTGGATAATTTAATGGAGCTTGCACCAGACTCAAAAGATTCACTTTATAAAGTTCCTCCGGTGGTATAATGCTTATAGAAAAGAGTGCTATTGAAATAGCTAAAGAAATCAAAGAACGAAAACTTTCTGCACTAGAAGTCTGTGAAACATTTTACAATCACTGTAAAGAAGAAAATCAGAAAACCAATGCTTTAATCAGGCTTGATGAAAGAGCTTTAGAAAAAGCAAAATTAATTGATGAGGGCAAAGTCACATCGGGAGAACTTCTTGGTGTTCCGATAGTTGTGAAAGACAATTTTTGTATTAAAGGCAGAGAAACTTCAGCTTGTTCTAAAATTTTGGAAGGCTTTGTTTCTCCCTATACGGCTCATTGTATTGAGCGCCTCGAGAAACAAGGAGCTATTGTGATAGCTCAAAGCAATATGGATGAATTTGCAATGGGGTCTTCTAATGAGACCTCTGCATATGGTCCTTGTAAAAACCCAATTGATTTAACACGAGTGCCAGGAGGATCGAGCGGTGGATCAGCCGCGGCAGTAGCTCAAAAAATGGCTCCTATATCGGTGGGTTCTGATACGGGAGGATCAATTCGTCAACCGGCAAGTTTTTGTGGTGTCACTGGGATAAAACCGACTTATGGAGCAGTCAGTCGTTACGGAATGATTGCTTTTGCATCTTCACTGGATCAAGCGGGGCCTTTAGCAAGAAATGTTAATGATGCGGCTTTAGCTCTTAAAATAATGATTGGTAAAGATGTTAGAGATTCAACAAACATTGATTTTGATTTTAAAAGTCATAAAGAAACAAAGAATAAGAAATATAAAGTTGGAATAATCAAAGAGTTTTTTGAATCAGATCTACAGCCAGAGATTAAAAACGGTTTAGATAATATGTTAAAAATGTTTAAAGATAAGGGGTGGGAAGTTGTGGAAGTGGAGATACCACATACTCGTTTCGCCATTCCTGTGTATTATCTCATTGCTGCCAGTGAGGCCTCAAGTAATCTTTCGCGATACGATGGAATTCGTTATGGGCTGCGTGATATAAATATTGATGATGGTAGGTCCGTGAACGAGCTCAAAGAGTTTTATAAATTAACACGTTCTCGAGGCCTAGGGAACGAAGTTAAAAGAAGAATTTTATTAGGTACTTTTGCCTTGTCTGCTGGCTATTATGATGAGTTTTATATAAAGGCGTGCAGAGTTCGTCGACTGATCTTTGACGACTTCCAAAAAGCATTTCAAAAGTGTGATCATATTGTTGGTCCAGTCACGACTCATACAGCATTTAAAATAAACGAAAAAAATGATGATCCAATTAAAATGTATAACAATGATATTCTCACCGTTCCGGCAAGCCTTTCAGGTTTACCTTGTATGAGTTTGCCAATGGGGAAAGATGATTTGGGACTACCATTTGGTGCACAGATTATTTCACCTCAATTTGAAGATTCAAAGATGATTGAGTTTGCTAGCCAAGTTGAACAATTATTTGTTGAAGGTGGGCAAATATGATTTTTAAAGACAAATACAAGGTCAATATTGGTTTAGAGATCCATGCTCAGTTGAACTCAAAAAGTAAGTGTTTTTCCAGCGCTTCGACAGAATTTGGTAAGGGCCATAACAATCATGTCACATTAATATGTGCTGGCTTTCCTGGAACGCTTCCCGTTTTAAATGCTGAAGCTGTCCGTTTAGCTATTAAAACGGCCAGTGCATTAAATTGTAATATACAAAAAACTTCTATTTTTTCGAGGAAACAATATTTTTATCCTGATATGCCTAAAGGTTATCAAATCACCCAATTCGAGTATCCGATTGCATTGAATGGCTATGTTGATTTTTATCTTGAAGAGGAAAAAGTGAGAGTTGAGCTAGAGCGAGCCCATATGGAAGAAGATGCCGGTAAATCAACTCATTATGGAGAGTATTCACTGATTAATCTTAATCGAGCAGGTACACCACTCCTTGAAATTGTATCTAAGCCAATCATGACATCTCCTCAAATGGCAGCGGGTTTTGCAAAAACTGTTAGACAGGTTTTGAGATATGCTGAGGTGTGTGACGGGAATTTAGAACAGGGAAGTATGCGTTGTGACTGCAATGTCAGTATTCGTCTGAAAGACGAAGAGAAACTTGGAACGAAAGTGGAGCTAAAAAATATTAATTCTTTTCGTTTTATCGAGAAGGCTATTGAATATGAAGTGCAGAGACAGATTCAGTGTTTAGAAAATGGAGAAGAAATTTTTCAAGAAACAAGGCTCTATGATTCAGTTAAAAATAAAACGATATCAATGAGAAAAAAAGAAGCAGCCAATGATTATCGATACTTCCCAGAGCCAGATCTTATGCCTCTTCAATTAGAGGAAGAGTTTATAAATCGTATTGTATCAGAACTCAGTGAAGGGCCCATTGTTCGGGTTGAAAGGTTTGTGCAGGATTTTCAACTTAGTTTAGAGGAAGCGTTATTATTAACTTCTGAGCGTGAATTATCTGATTTTTTTGAGCAAACTATTTTGAAAATTAATGAACCTAAAATGGTCTCAAATTGGTTAACTGGTGAGGTTACTCGATTGTACAATGAGAGTTCATTAGAAGACTGGTCAAAAATTCCATTTAGTGCAGATACTTTTTCTAACTTACTAAATATGATCAATAATAATGAAATTTCCGGTAAGATAGGTAAGGAAGTCTTAGAAGAAATGTGGAAAACGAGCAAGACTCCCCAAGAAATTGTGCAAGAAAAAGGTCTTTCGCTTTTAAGTGATGAGAACAAACTCCAATCAATTATAGAAAGTATACTTAATAGTCATCAGGATAAAGTGGAAGAATATCGCAACGGTAAAGTTAAACTTTATGGTTTTTTCGTCGGCCAGGTAATGAAAGAGACTCAGGGACAGGCGAGTCCTCCGATTGTAAATAAAATATTAAAGGAGAAGCTGAAGTGATAATAAATATATTGATAGGTCTATCTCTCTTATTTTCTTCAAACTTAGAAAAGAGAACGCTCACCTTCACGAATGGGAAAAAACTCACCGTTGAAGTGGCTGATACTTTTAATTCACGTTATAAAGGGCTCATGGATCGAACCGAGCTACCTGAAGATGAAGGTATGCTTTTTGTTTTCCCTCAACCTCAAAAATTAAGCTTTTGGATGAAAAATACTTATATTCCGTTGAGCATCGCTTATTTAAATAAAGATAAAAAGATTAAGGAAATTTATCATATGTCGCCGCAAAGTTTGTTGGAAAGAGAACCAAGCCTTGAACATTATCCTAGTCATTGTTTATGCCAGTATGCCATTGAAGTGAATCAAGACTGGTTTAAAAAAAATAAAATTAAAATCGGAGATAAAGTTAGTTTTTAGTCAGGCTCATTTTCTCGTGAGGGGCCAAGTGCATTTTGCTGCTTAACTGTTCTATCAAAAAAATGAACTGAATGCTTAATGTTTAAGAATCACTACCAGACTTAGATCTTAAGTGAGTCGAGATTGGCCTCTTGATTTTCCTGGACACAGGTCTGAAAACACACTTAGTGGTCGTGAAATCAGGACCTTAGATTTCCCATAGAGTTCAGTTGTGCTCTAATATAAATAGTAGTCAGGATGACTTGAGAAAGGACTGAAGGATACAGCTATGAGAAACTCCATTCTATTAACGATTCTCGCACTCTTTTTTTCCCTCCATATAACGGGGTGTAGTTTATTTTCGTCGGATCAAGATGAAAGTGAAACAGCCACTGTCGCTGAAGAGGGAATGCCTGCTGGCGCGGGTGATTTTTCGGAAGATGAATTTGCCAGTGATGATTTTGAAAGTATGGGAGAGAAAAAAGATACTGTTGCTGAACAGGCGACTGATAGTTTTGAAAGTGGAGGGGATGAGTTTGGTGAAGATCTGGATTTCAACCCTACAGAAATGGCCCAAGATGAAAGCGGGAGTCTCAACGATTTAGCTTCAGCTGATTTTGAAGTTGAAGACAATTTTGGAGATGAATACTCTGATGACGATTATGCTCAGTTGGGAGAAGGGTCAAAAGACAATTTTTCAGAAGACTTCCTAGATGATGGTAACTTCGGAGCGGCTGATACCAATGTTACTGAAGCTCAACCAGTTGATGACTCCTTATTTGTAGATGAAGGAGGTCTTCCAACAGACACAATGTCTGCAAATCAAGATACGGATTTATTTGGACAAGAACAGGATATGGAACCTGTTATTGATACTCCCACATATGCCGATTCTAGTTTTTCTGAATCTGGGATGGACTCCTTTGGAAGTGGTGAGGAAGTAGAAAAGAACTATATTCCAGTTAAAAAGATGAAACCAGCGGCTTATCAAAGAGCCGGAGCTAACGTGAATAGATTATATGTTGTCCGACCTGGCGATAACATGGAATCTGTTGCACAAAAGATTTATGGAAACGCTAATAAATTAGAAAACCTTTATTCCATAAATCCTCATTTTCGTGGAAAAACGGTTAAAGTTGGGGATAAGGTTTACTATGAGTCTCCGAATAACCCCAATGATCCGGCGATGCTTACCTATTATGAAGATAGTGGAGTCTCACCTCAATACTACACAAGTGAAGAGGGTGATAACCTGAGAAAAGTGGCTCAATCACTTCTTGGACACGAAAGAAGCTGGATGGAAGTTTGGGCAACAAATGAAAATGTAGAGTCTAAGTGGGCCCTTCCAGCAGGAACTCGTCTTCGCTATTGGACCGATGGTGCAAGTGCACCACCGACGTTAGCAATGAATGAGCCGGTTAATAATGAGCCAGCAGCTATGGACCCGCCACCTGCGCCTATGCCAGAACCTTCTGCTGAACCAAGTGAAATTCCTTCTGGTGATATGGCAATGAATCAAGGTGATGAGTTGCCCGCAGAAGATATTGCGATGAATGAATCTGATAAGATGGCAGAACTGGATGATCCCAATGCATTTGAAGAACTGCCCGCAGAAGAAAATCTTAATCCACCACCAACAATTGGGGCGACAGGAACACCTCCTCCACCAAAACCAGTGGCGCCACCACCGCCACCACCACCAGCGCCCAAAGCGGATTTTAATAAGCCCTTTGCTCCAAAGAAAAGAGGTAATGTTAGTAATGTTGGAAATGATGATCCACTTGCAGCTTTAAGTGATGATTCCACAATTATGGCAGGTATTGGCGCACTATTAATTTTAGCGGCAGTGATTGTCCTAATTTTTATTAGAAGAAACCGTGCGAAACGAGTGAACTTCTCTCAAACACAAGTTTAAATATTTTAAAGCTCAGAAACCTGAGCTTTTATTTTTCAATTTATTTCAGAAAATTGGATATTGTGAATTTAAGGTGCATTAGACATGCACCTACTTAGACTTTTTGAATTCAATCAAATTGGATCTCATTTTTAGCAGCAAAAATATAATGGTCACTTTTTTCTGAGGTGTTTTATCATCCAAATTTGAATGATTAGGGGCCTGATGAATTGTCAACAACCCCTAGCTTACTTTTGTGAAAATTTCGTCGAGGACATTCTTATTTTTAACTCTACGACCTTTAACAAAGTACATTAAATCATCAACAATCTGAACATCACGATTATTATCAGGATGGAACCTTAAACCACATCCGTTTTCTCCGAGCCATACAACCGAGGCGATGAGTGTGCGTTCTCTACCGCTCACTTTAAAATGGATATTGATTTTATCATTAATAACAATTTCATCTGTGTTGTGAATAAGAAAAGCTCCCGTGAGACTTATATTTCTTAAATCACCATAATCTGACTTTCGTGAATAGTTTTTACGAAACTCAATGGGAAGTCGTAGTGGTAGGCGAGGTGCTGGTTTGTCCATTTTTTCCATAAATGAACCTCCTTCATAAAAATTCTTCGGACAAGTGCTTTAAAATAATAAGAGCTTTGATGAGTTTTTATACATTTGCCTGGTGTTTTGTATCATTCAGAAACACCTTGAGGGACAGCGTATGGAAGTTCGACAAAGTTTTTGAAGCAGTGTATCATTTTGAAATTTTAACTTTCATGTCATTAAGTAATTGTCTAATCTGCCGAAGAAACAAGTATCGCTGTTATTCCCCGAAAATTAAACAGGAACTAGAACAACTATTGTTTATTCATATCTTATAAAATCATTCACCTTTTATAAATGGAGTCATTATGTCAGAAACTGACGTGGCGGAAGAAAAAACCACTAAAAAGAAAACAACACGAAAAGCCTCCTCGAAAAAAGAAGTAACACCAAAACAAGAAACCCCGCCAGCTAAAGAAGCAAAAGAATCCTCTGAAGCGGTAGAATCAACCGAGAGTTCAGAAAGACAAGAAAAGAGACCTGTTGCTGCAAAAAGTCGCTCCCATGAAGATAACAATGGTGGAGCCAATCGAAATAAAAACCACCGCAATAATCGTAATAACCGTAATAAAAATCGAAATAACGGCAGAAGAAACTTCAAACAACAAGACCCCAATGCTCAAGATGATATGGTTCCACCAATTGTTGGTGCGAGTGAGCCTGTTGATCTCTCAGATGTCGAGCTTTCAGAAGATGAAAAGGCAGCGTTAAGTTCAAAAGGTTTAAAGACTAAAAAAATCGAAGAGGTCTTACAGCTTGCTACAAAACTCAAAATTGAAAATGCCGCCGGTTTAAGACGACAAGAGCTTGTATTTGAGACTTTAAAAAGAGCGGCACAACTTGTGGACGTTTTTGGTGATGGTGTTTTAGAAATTCTTCCAGATGGCTATGGTTTTTTAAGAAAGCCAGATTACAACTATTTACCAGGACCAGATGACATCTATGTGAGTCCCTCTCAAATTAGAAGATTTGGTTTAAGGACGGGTGACACTGTCAGTGGAACTGTTCGTCCTCCTAAAGAAGGTGAACGTTACTTTGCCCTTTTGAAAGTAGAAGAATTAAACCATCAACCACCAGCTCAATCAAAAGAGAAAATCCTATTTGATAACTTAACACCTTTGTATCCAGAGGAACGTTTAAAACTTGAGCATGAACCTGGAGAATTCACCACTCGCGTTGTAGACCTAATGGCTCCTCTTGGAAAAGGGCAAAGAGCACTTATTGTGGCTCCTCCGCGAACAGGTAAGACTGTTTTACTTCAAGATATTGCTAATGCAATATCGACCAACCATCCTGAAGTTCGTTTGATTGTTTTATTAATTGATGAGCGACCTGAAGAAGTTACTGACATGTCCAGAAATGTTAAGGGAGAAGTGGTCAGTTCTACATTTGATGAGCCTCCGACTCGTCACGTGCAAGTGGCAGAAATGGTTTTAGAAAAAGCTAAAAGGTTGGTTGAGAATAAAAATGATGTTGTGATCCTTTTAGATTCTATTACTCGTTTGGCTCGTGCTTACAACACTGTTGTTCCTCCTTCGGGCAAAATTTTGTCTGGTGGTGTGGATTCAAATGCTCTTCATAAACCAAAAAGATTCTTTGGAGCGGCTAGAAATATTGAAGAGGGCGGTAGTCTAACTATTATTGCGACAGCTCTTATTGATACTGGTTCACGCATGGATGAGGTTATTTTTGAAGAATTTAAAGGTACGGGTAATGCAGAAATACACCTTGACCGTAAGTTAATGGAAAAAAGAATCTTTCCTTGTATGGATATTAATAAATCAGGGACCCGTAAAGAAGACTTGTTGATTGAAAAGGTTGATTTGAATCGACTTTGGATTTTAAGGAAGGTCCTTGCTCCTATGAATGTGGTGGATAGCATGGAATTTTTAATTGATAAGTTGAAATCGGCTAAAGACAACACTTCTTTCTTAGCAGGAATGGGTAAATAATAAGCATTTTATAGGGTTTAGGCGTACAACTGTTCGCCTAAATCTAAGACAAAAGTCGAGTTCACCCCCTGTATTTAGTGTAAAAATGTTCACAAATGCGCAGATATAGTGACCTATATGTGGAAAACTCTGTGGAAGAGCTATGAAAGCTGTGTATAACTGAGTAAAAATGCCTATTTATTCAAAAAATCACTCGACTGGGAAAAATCACTGTGTTAAATTGCCGGATCTTAATTGGAGTAATGCGTTATGAAATCTGAAATTCATCCCACTTATTATACGGATGCTCAAGTCGTCTGTGTTTGCGGAAATTCCTTTACAACAGGGTCGACCCTTAAAGAGATTAAGATCGATATCTGTTCTGAGTGTCATCCTTTTTATACTGGTAAACAAAAACTCGTGGATACAGAAGGCCGAGTTGAAAAGTTTAAAAAGAAATACGCTAAGTATTATAAAGACGATAAATAATCATAGCTCAAGGACACCAATAACACATGTTCGACAAACTGGGTGAAGTGGAAAAAAAATATGAATCCCTTTGCCATCAGTTGCAAAACCCCGATGTAGCAAATGATCAAAACAAGTTTCGTCAGCTTATGAAAGAGCAGGCTGATTTAGAGAAAGTTGTTAAAGTCTATCGTGAGTATAAAAGTCTTCAGAAAACCATAAAAGACAGTAAAGACCTCATAGCTGAAGAGTCTAATGAGGAACTGCGTGAAATGGCGCGAGAAGAACTGCATGAGGCTGAATCTCAAATTGAAGACATCACCCATAAATTAAAACTCAGTTTGCTTCCTAAAGATCCCAACGACGATAAAAATATTATTTTAGAGATACGAGCTGGGGCAGGGGGAGATGAGGCGAGCCTTTTTGCTGAAGAGCTTTATACGGCTTATTCTCATTACTCTTCAGGTTTGGGGTTTAAAACAGAGTTACTTTCCTATTCTGCTGGTAATGTTGGTGGTGCCAAAGAAATCGTTGCGATGGTTTCTGGAGAACAAGTTTATTCTCGTTTAAAATTTGAAAGTGGTGTCCATCGCGTTCAAAGGGTGCCGAAAACAGAATCTCAAGGTCGTGTCCACACTTCTACTGTTACTGTTGCTGTCATACCTGAAGCTGAGGAAGTCGAAGTAGCCATTGAGCAAAAAGATATAAGAATCGATGTCATGAGAGCGAGTGGTGCAGGTGGACAACATGTGAACACAACGGATTCGGCTGTGCGTATAACCCATCACCCATCTGGAATCGTTGTCTATTGCCAAGAAGGTAAGTCTCAACATGCGAATAAAGATCGTGCCATGAAAATTTTGATGTCACGTCTTAAAGCGGCCGAAGAAGAGCGAGCGATAAAAGAAGCTTCTGATGCTAGATTATCGCAAATAGGAACGGGAGACCGCTCTGAAAGAATACGTACTTATAATTTTCCTCAATCGAGAGTCACTGACCATAGAATAGGCTTAACTCTTCACTCTTTAGATGAAGTTATGAAGGGTCATATGGAGCAAGTGATAGATCCTGTAATAGCCCATTATCAAGCGGAAGCTTTAAAAGAATCTGAGAGTGGTACTCACTAGAAAATGACTCTTCGGGCATTTTACTTAATCCTCAAAAATGAATTCAAAAAAGAGTTCAATTTAAAAAATAAAAGGGCGATAGAAGACCTCCTGTCCTTTCACCTAAATAAGACTTGGGGGGAACTTCAGCTAATTGATCAAGTAGAAATACCAGAACAAGAGATTGAGAAAATTAAAGAATCAATCCTAAAACTTAAAAGTGGAACGCCTGTTTCCTATATTACAAATAGACGCTATTTTTATGAAACGGACTTCTATGTGGACTCAAGAGTTTTAATTCCTAGGCCTGAAACAGAAATATTAGTTGAGAAAACACTCACGCTGATAAACACAGAGAAGGCTGTGATTTTTGATTTCGGCTCAGGTTCAGGATGTATTGGACTGTCGATTGCTAAAATACGACCAAAAAACAATATTTTTCTCTTTGATAAAAGTTCTGAGGCCCTAGAAGTATCTTTAAAAAACAGTCAAGAAATGATGTTAACCAATGTGGAACAATGTCAGTATGATTTGTCAGGTGACTTTATGTTTCCTGTCAAAGAGCAGGCTCATATTATTGTTGCTAACCCCCCTTATATTAAAATGGGAGATCAACGAGTAGAAAAGAGCGTTCATTTGCATGAACCTCACATGGCACTTTATAGTGATGAAAATGGTCTTAAAATTCCTAAGTTGTGGATAAAAAAGTCCTATGATTTGCTTATACAAGGTGGGTACTATTTATTTGAGTTTGGGCAAAACCAGGAAAAGCCATTAACTGACTTTATTGAGTCCACTGATTACAGTATCATAGAAGTTATTGCTGATTATTCCGGTATAAAGAGATTTTTTAAACTTAAAAAAGAATAGGCGAAAAATG
Source organism: Bdellovibrionales bacterium (assembly GCA_964229765.1). Classification (GTDB taxonomy): domain Bacteria; phylum Bdellovibrionota; class Bdellovibrionia; order Bdellovibrionales; family JAGQZY01; genus JAGQZY01. The sequence continues at coordinate 35,781 of CAXREJ010000056.1, forward strand.
GATAAAATTAGAATTATTGGTGGGCAGAGCCTTCAAGGAGAAGTGAGTGTTAGTGGCGCAAAGAATTCGGCGTTGCCATTGATATTTTCGACTCTTCTTGCTGAAGGAGAACATAAGCTAGAAAATGTCCCACATCTTCAAGACATTCGCTCAGCCAATGCGTTAATGGATTCTTTGGGGTGTGAAACAAGTTTAACTGCAAACACTTTAAACATTAAAGTAAATCAAAAGCTGGAAACTTTAGCTCACTATGATCAAGTCAGAAAAATGCGGGCGAGTATTTTGGTTTTAGGTCCATTGTTAGCGCGCTTTAAGGAAGCCCGAGTGAGTTTGCCTGGTGGCTGTGCCATTGGCGCTCGTCCCATCGGAATGCATTTAGATGCTTTAAAAAAAATGGGAGCAGAAATAGAAGTTGATGGAGGTTACGTTGTCGCCAATGCCCCTAATGGGTTAAAGGGAGAGAAAATTCAGTTTCCTTTTCCAACTGTGGGAGGGACTGAAAACATAATGATGGCCGCTAGCCTAGCCAAAGGTCAGACTATTATACAGAATGCGGCTCAAGAACCTGAGATAATCGATTTAGCTAACTACTTAAGAACAATGGGCGTGCATGTGGTTGGTGATGGTACATCGACAATACAGATCGAAGGACAAACGGTCTTAAAGGCAGGACAACACCAAGTCATTCCAGATAGAATAGAAACAGGAACTTTAATGGTGGCAGCAGCTATTACCGAGGGTAAGGTTAGAATTATCAACTGTAGCCCGAGTCATCTGACATCATTCATAAAAATATTGGAACAAATGGGTGTTAAAATGGAAGTTGGCGACACTTTTATTGAAGTGAGTGGACCTAAAGATTGTTCTGCTATTCAAGTAACAACAGAACCATTTCCAGGCTTTCCTACAGATTTACAAGCTCAATTAATGGCTTTGATGACTCAGGCGTCAGGTAAGAGTCGTATTATTGAAAAAGTTTTTGAAAATCGTTTTATGCATGTATCGGAGTTAGTAAGACTGGGAGCGAAGATTGAAATAGATGGGCATGAGGCTATAATAAATGGAGAGAAGGGGCACTTGGTTGGTGCACCGGTGATGGCCACTGATTTACGTGCAAGTGCCTGTCTTATTTTAGCAGGTTTAGTTGCTCAGGGAGAAACGATGGTTAATCGCATTTATCATTTAGATCGTGGTTATGAAAATTTAGAGGGCAAATTGGCATCTTTAGGTGCTAACATAGTACGATTGAAAGAGTAGAAGTTTTCCTGGGGAGTGTTTGAGTGAATGAAATTGTTCAATGGTTAATCAGAACTCCTAAAGGGGAAATTGAAGGGCCATTCACAACAGTTGAAGTAATTCGGAAAATTCGTTCAGGCTTTTATATTGGTGAAGAGTATATTTCTCGTTTTCCATCGGGACGTTGGTTCCCAATTTCTTATGATGAAAATTTCTTTAATATACTTCTTGAAGTTCTAGAGGATGAGCTTTTTGAAAAAGAGGATGAAAGCTCTTTAGAAAAAAAAGAAGTTACACAAAGAATCGAAACTTTAAAAAAAGAATTTGCAAAGGGTAAAGACGAACCTGAGTTGGAAGACAATAAGGGTGAAGCCATCTTTGAGGATCTTGATGCGAAAACACCCGTTATTATTGAGATGGAAAAAGAGGCTCCAAAAGTCGGGAGAGCTGTCGTTGATACTCAACCACAGCTTAGCAATTCAAGTAAAAAGAAAAATAGTACAGGAAAATCTTATAAGAAATCTAGAAGAGCAGAAAGAACTAAAATTCAATTAATAGCACTAGGAGTTTCTATCTTAGTGGTTGCAGCCGTCTATTCCTATTTACAAAAGACAACGGGAGGGGCTAATCAAACGCATTTACGTCGTCCACTTTTCAAAAACAATGAAAAGATGTCTAAAGCGGATATACAACATAATATGAAGAGGGCAATACAGTATTTCCGTAAAGATACTTTTAAAGACTATCTAAGCGCACAAGATGCATTGGTTGAAATCGTGCAAAGTTCAAGAAGCTTAGATGCATTTGGCTTTTTATGTATGACTTACAGAGAGCTCTGGCCTTTTACTTACCAAGATGCTCAAGATCATAAAACCTTTCAGCTTGTATTGAGACAGGTACAAAAAGTGAATCCCAAAAGCCCTTCCGCAAATATATGTTTAGTTGTTTCACACTGGGTTAAAGGGGAGTATGACGATGCGATGAGGATTATGAATAATCAACTGGCTGAGTCGCCAGGAATGATTTTCTTTAATCATATGGTGGGAGATATTTATGCTGCCCGAAAAGACTACCGATCTGCATCTTATTATTTTTCAAAAGTTAGAGAGCTTTGGACACCTCCTCCAGTCTGGTCAAAATCAATATTACAGGAAGCGCGAATGTATCGAAAGAGAGGAGTTCATGGGACTGCCATTAAACTCTATCAAAGACTTTTGAAAGCGAACCCTCAGCATGCTGTTGCTAAAATTGAACTCGGAATTTTAGAGTTTAATCCCTATCAAAACATAGCAAAGGCAAAAGATTATATTAATAGTGGTCTAACTTCTGGGCAGTTTATACCTAAGATGATTGAATCGGAGGCTTATCTAACATTAGCTAAAATTAGTATTATGCAAGGAAGTAATACCGAGGGACTTAAGAATGCACAAAAAGCATTTTCAATAGATTCAAGCAATGAAGAAGCAAGAGAACTCATTGTAAGCATGGGTGGGATTAGTGCTTTGAATTCGGTCAGTATAGACAACGTGAACATGGTTTACTTGGGTGAACAATATATGAAGATGGGCAATTATTCTGGAGCCCAAGCAGAGTTTAGGGCTGCGTTTGAGTCTAATCCAGAAAATGGATTTGCGGCCCTTCGTGCTGGTGAGGCCCTTTGGAAACTCGGGCAAAGTAACGAAGCCATTCGTTGGATTAAAATGTCTATTGATGCGGATCCTAACTTCATTAGAAGTTATTTAATATTATCCGATTTTCAGAGTGAACGTTTTGATTATGAAAATGCGATTGAAACACTACAAAGTGCTCTGATGATTAATCCTCGACATCATGGAATTTTTAGAGGCATTGCTTTAATTGAGTATAGGAGACGTAATTATCTTGGTGCTATTCGCTATGCAAAAAAAGCACTAGAATTATATGATACAGATATTCCTAGCCTTATCTTATTAGCAAAATCTTTAAACGAACAGGGTGATCCTGAAGAGGCTTTCCGATATTTACAAAGAGCTTTAGAGCTTGATTCTAGTAATGAAGATGTTCATGTGACTTTTTCTAAAATTTTAGCGGCCCTACAAGGGACAGATGCAGGGATTACATATTTAGATCAGATGATTTCTAAATATGGGAAAGTGGTTTACATGCGAGCTATTGGTGATCTCTTGGCAAGAGAGGAAAGATACAGCGAGGCGATTCAATATTACTATGATGCTTTAGAAAAAAGTCCAAAAAACAAACCTATACTCATGGATCTTGCGAAAATACTACAAAGGGAAAAACGTTATGAAGAGGCGAGGGACCTCTTTTTAGAAGCGGCAGCACTGGATCCAACCGACGCTGAGCCGATTTTTTTGATTGGTCAGTTATATTTTGATTCGGGAAAGTATACGGAAGCAAGAAAACAATTTGATAGAGTATTAGAGATAAACCCTAATTATCCTTTTGCTCATTATTATGCGGGAATGGCAAATTTAAAGTTAAAAAACTATGATTTAGCATTAAAGATGTCAGAGCAAGAACGCCTAATGAACCCAGGAATACCGGAACCCTATCTTCTTGCAGCAGAAGCCTATTATTACAAACGTCAATTTCCTTTGTGTACAGAGGAATATCAAAAAGTATTATCAAAAGGATTAGAAACAGCCGATGTTTATATAAAACTAGCTCGTTGTTATCGGTTGTCGGGAAATTATGAATCAGCCTTAACGATGTTGGATAAAGCAAAAATTAAAGAGTCTGGAAATCCTGATATATACAAAGAGTGGGGAGCCTTGTATCTTTCTAAGGGGTACTATATAAAATCAGCAGAAGTTTACGAAAAGTATCTCCAACTGAATCCTAATGCCAAGGATAAAGATCAAATAAAAGCATTACTGAAACAAATTAATAGAATGGGGGTTGAAGAAGATGGGTGAAATGATTAATAGAGTGCAATTCCAGGTAAAAAAATCTTCTGGTGACTTTGGAACCTATGTTGCTCGAGTGGTAACGGGTGGCTGGATTGGTTTGGTTTTTGCCCATTTTTTTCAAATGATATTTGCATTTGAAAATTTTTTATTTTTTTTCATAATTGTTTTAATTACGGGTTCTATAGTGAGAATCACTAAGGGATGGGGCTTTTTTTCAGTTGTAATCCTCAATTTAGTTTGTGTTCTGCTTGGGGCTCTTTTACAAATGTACGTGAAAATGGCCCCAGGAGCATAAGACATGATTTACATTAAAAATTTAGAAGATGACTCTTATTTGAAGACTTACAAGGAAAGCCTGAGAGCGAGAGGTTCCGATGAGTCTGTTCTTGAAAAAGTTCTTATGTTGAATCAAGCTCGTAAAGAAAAAACTCATTCTATTGAAATGAAGAAAAATGAGCAAAAAAAGCTCAGCGCTGTTATTGGCCAAAAGAAAAAGTCGGGAGAAGATGCTGAAGCGGAGATGAATTCTGTCCAATCAATGAAATCAGAGATAAAAGCTTTAGAAGAAGATTTTGAAACAACTCGCTCTGAGTTGGATGATTTACTCATGCAATTGCCTAATAAAATACATGAAAGTGTGCCTGAGGGTCGATCCGATAAGGATAACCGTGTTGAAAGAGCTCATGGCGAGGTACCTCAATTTTCTTTTAAACCACAACCTCATTATGAAATCGCAGAAAAATTGGGAATCGTTGACTTTGAGAGAGCTTCAAAAGTATCGGGAGCTCGATTTTCTTTTTTAATGGGAGCTGGTGCTAGACTTGAAAGAGCTGTTGCCAATTTCATGCTTGATCTTCACACGGAACAAAATGGTTATAAGGAAGTATTACCACCTTATATTGTGAATACGGAAAGTATGTACGGAACCGGTCAATTCCCGAAGTTTCAAGAAGATGTCTTCCATTTAGAGGGCTTACCTTATTATTTAATACCCACTGCTGAAGCTCCGATGACAAATTATTTCCGAGGGGAAACTCTTAATGAGAGTGATTTACCACAGAGATTCGCAGCCTATTCATCCTGTTTCCGCTCTGAAGCCGGCAGTTATGGTAAGGATACAAAAGGCCTGATCAGGCAGCATCAATTTGAAAAGGTAGAGTTAATGACTTTTGTGCACCCAGATCAATCCTATGAGGAGCATGATAGGTTGACCAATAATGCTGAAGAAGTTTTAAAGCGATTGGAATTGCATTATAGAGTTTCAACTCTATGTTCTGGAGACATTAGTTTTGGTGCAGCAAAATGTTATGACCTTGAGGTTTGGCTCCCTGGTGAGGATGGTTATCGAGAAATTAGTTCATGTTCTAATTTTGAGGATTTCCAAGCAAGGCGGGTGAATACTCGTTTTAAACCTAAAGGGGGAGGAAAGCCTCGTTATGTACATACTCTCAATGGGTCAGGCTTGGCTATTGGAAGAACGGTGATTGCGATCATTGAAAACTACCAACAAGAAGATGGTTCGATTAAAGTTCCAGATGTGCTGCAAAAGTACTTAGGAGCATCAATTATCCGCTAAGGAAATTGACCAGATGCATCTAAATCCTTGATGACGTTAAAAAGACTGGAACACACTAGGATTTATGCTAAATATTTGAATCTATATTTTATGCGGAGAGGTGGCAGAGCGGTTGAATGCACCGGTCTTGAAAACCGGCGGGCCTTCGCGGGTCTCGTGAGTTCGAATCTCACCCTCTCCGCCATTCTCACGAATGCAAATCCTTTTAGCTGAAAACTCCACTTCAACTCGGACTCGGTCATGTACTTTGTGTACACTCCCTTCGTCTCTCGTTTCGTGGATTTCCAGCTAAAAAAATTTTCATCTCGTGAGAATTTAGCAGTAGGATTGATGTTGAAAACTCAATTTGGCTTTAGTCAAACGAGTTCGATCAAAATAGCAGGATGTTATTTTAAAGACGAGCGTAGCGAGCAGGAGGGCAGAAGCCCGACGTCAATCTCACCTTCTCTGGCAACTTAAGAAGGAACTGTGAAGTTCCTTTTTTTTCGTTGGGTCGATGGTCTCTAGAAGATCCTCGTTCCTGCGACAACTCCTGACTGGGGTAAACTTATGTATGAGGACACTGTTTTTAAATTATTCTTTATAACGTATACTTCTTTAGCATGAGACAATTGGCTTTAGTTGTAGGATTTTTAACATTGTGTTTTCACTCACTTGGTAATGAGTCAGAACTACAAGAAACATATTTTAAGACTTTTTATAGAGATTTAATCTCACCAGTTTCAACAGATGCTTCTCCATGGTTTTGGTCAGGTTTCGGAGCCACAATTTTGTCGAGTGTTCTTGAGGATCAAATTTCAGATCCAGCACAAGAAGAGTTTGTCGACCATAAGCCCATCGGAGAGCTATCCCCTATTGGGGATTACTCTGGGCAAATGATCCCAAATGGTATTTACATACTCGCAATGGCGGCCCATGGTTGGCTTTCTAAAAACGATAAATCTTTCGATAGATCTTTAATCATGACTAAAGCAACTTTATATTCTGGAGCGACGGTTACAATTTTAAAACACACAATAAGGGAGCCAAGGCCTGGCGACCCAAGTGATAAAACAGCTTTCCCTTCGGGACATACGGCGACAGCGTTTGCGTTTGCATCGGTCGTTGGCGCAGAACATGAATGGTATTGGGGTTTAGCAGCCTATAGCCTCGCAACTCTTACGGCTTTAAGTAGAATAAACGATAATATGCACGAGATTCACCATGTAATCGGTGGATTAACCATCGGTTTTTCTTATGGGATTGGTTTACACTACAGGAATAAAGTAAAAAGCGAAGTTACTAAACAAGAAGCGAATCAAATATACTACTCTATGATTCCTGTTGGCCTTGATGGCGGAATTCTTCAAATTTCATGGGTGTTCTAATCTCAACTTAACTGTCCACTAAACCCCTCAAAACCACATGACGGTCTATTCATTCACCAAGTTCTGAAATGAGTTGAACAGGATAATCAAACCTGCCTTGAACCTTTGAGGCACTTTCAGATCTTGTTGGCTTCAATCTTGAACATGTTATTAAGCGAATTGATACTATATTCATGAGTATTAATACACTGGCCTATGTTCTGAAAATCATGTATTTGGAGCCAAGAGTATTTTGCAAGGCGTAAACATAATAAAGCCTATTGTACTGGATATTTTTTAGATACAAGCCAAGCATGTCAATTTGGTCTGAGTATGACTTTAGAAAAATTCCTTTTGCAGAAATAGAAAGAGTTGGCCAGAGAACACTTTTGTATCGTGATTTATTTTGTGTCAGTTGGCTACTTGGCCGTTTTTGTAATTACAAGTGCTCTTATTGCTGGCCATATGCTCGTTCAGATAAAAAAGACCACCGCTCAACAGAGTTAGTAATTTCAACACTTGATGAAATTAAAAGGCAGGCGCGGGAAAGAGGTTTTAATTCATTTCATTTTTCATTTAGTGGTGGAGAACCAACTCTTCACCCAGGATATTTAGATATTTTGAGACATTATGGTGATGATGGGTCAAACACCAATTACCAATCAGTCCATATGACGAGTAATTTGAGTCTTGGACTGGGCTGGTTTAAAAAATATGTTGAAGCAACTAAAAACCTTCATCGTGTTAGTATTACGGCAAGTTACCATAAAGAGTTTGCAGTCAAAGAAAGGTTTGCTGATAAGCTTGTTTTTCTACAAGAAAACGATGTTCATGTGACAATTAACTCTGTCATGGTTCCAGAACGTTTTGAAGCTATCTGGGAGGATATGCTTTACTTTCATGAACGTGGAATTAATGTCACTCTTAAACCTCAGAGCAATACGACAGCGACAAAAGTCGTTAATGGCTATACTCCCGAGATGTTACAAAAGCTTCAAAACGGTATGCCACAAAAAGATTACACTTTTGCAAGAATGCAATCTCAAGATAAAGTTTCTAATAGGCCAAAACCTAAATTTAATAAATTACCCAAAGACATTAGAACCAGTGAACCAATACCACCACATTATCAGGTTGAGTTAACCGATAGTCAGGGTGTTCCATGGTATATGGACCAAGCTGAAAGATTTAATGCTTTCGAGTTTAATCAATTTAAAGGATGGGAATGCAGTGCTGGGTATAGGAGTATAATTATTAGAGAACCTGATGGAAATATTAAGAGGAGTTATAGTTGTCACGATGAACCTCTTGGGAATATCGAAAAAGGTTTTGAGTTATTTCCATCTCCCTTACCATGTATCACAGAAAGTTGTGTTAGTAGTGCTGATAGTAAGATTCCAAAAAGAAAAGCAAAAACACATTGGCCATTGTGGCCAGAGAAATGATGTGAAGGTCTCGCTTAGTGTATAGATATAATGAAATAAAGGATGTTCATTTAGAAATTACTTCAAAATGCAATGCTCGTTGCCCGATGTGTTTGCGAACAGTTTGTGGGGGAGAGACAAACCAGAATTTACCATTGGTTGAGTTAGGTTTGAATGAGATAAAAAATATCTTTGAACCAAAGTTTATTAAACAATTAAGGCGTATTTATATGTGTGGGAATTATGGTGATCCCATAGTGGCTCAAGATACGTTGGAGGTTTATCAGTACTTCCGTGAACAGAATTCAGAGATTAGATTAGATATGTTCACGAACGGTTCGGCGAAAAATGTTGCGTGGTGGGCAGAGTTGGCGAAAACTATAGATCTTGTGCATTTTAGCGTTGATGGCCTAGAAGATACCAATCATCTCTACAGAAGGGGAACTCATTTCCCAACAATAGTTAAAAACATAGAGTCTTATATGAAATCAGGTGGCCAAGCGGTTTGGGACTTTATAGTGTTTAAGCACAACGAACATCAAGTCGAAGATGTAAAAAAAATAGCAAAAAGCCTTGGTATTGATAAAGTAAATATTAAAAAAACAGGTCGTTTTTTTAGTAATACCAGAATGGAAGGCAAAAATAAGCAAGAAGTACTAAATCGAAAAAGAGAACTCGACTACTATATCGAAATGCCTGAAGATGAAAAATACCATAATAAGGCATTGGAGAAAGAACAAGCATTAGTTGATAAATACGGAAGTCTTGATCTTTATTTAGATAAAACTCCTATTGAGTGTAAAGTTGCCAAAGAAAAAAGTGTATACATTAGCGCCCAAGGTCACGTCTTTCCCTGTTGTTGGACTGCAAATCAACTTTATCCTTGGTACTTCCCAAAGGAGAAATCCTATATGTGGAAACTGGTGAAAAATTTAGAAAATGGTATTTCGGATTTAGACTTGAAAAAAAAGACCCTCAAGCAGGTGGTGGAGGGAGAGTTTTTTCAAGATATTCTCTTAAAAAGCTGGAGAAAGGAATCCATCAAAGGCGGTAAGCCAAAGTGTTGTGCGAGAACCTGTGGGACAGAGTTTGATCCTTTTAGTGCGCAGTTTGAAAATTAAAGAAACTTTTAAAACTTAATATTATTTTAAAATAATAATTTAGATGGATAAATCCTTAAAAGTTTTTTGTTCATTAGAGTTTAGTAATTCAGACATTTCTGGAAATGTTTTTCTGAAATTTGTATTGCGAATTCGATCCATTTTTTCAATATACTCTACGAACTGGGGCATTCTTTGGGACCAGTCTTCAGAGTCCATGAAGTTGACCATACCTTTAAGGCGTTTAATCCCATAGTTATTTTCAAGAAACTCCTGATCATTACGGTAATTTTCTTCTAACCATTTATAAAAATTTTCAAATTTATGTCGAATCTTTGCCTTCATCCATTTGGGAAAGACCTTCACATTAAGATGAGCTGGATGATAAACAAAATGAAAATTAATAAGTCCTGCTCCTAGGGGCCAAGGATTAATTTTTGCATAGTCTTGTTCAATCTTCCATTTTATAAAGTCAGGGATATAGTACATATTCAACATCTGAACCGCACATGCAACGGTGACCTCAACATTGTCAGAGGTTTGATCCAGTCGTCTGAATTGATTTTCTATATGAGACCATTTTGATGGGTAACGAATATAGTCATTCATCTCTGAAAAGCTATCAATACTAAAGTGGAATCGCACTTTCTCAAATTTTTCCCACAAAGAGAAAAGCTTTTCAGGCAACTCAATTCCATTACTGTTGTAACGCAGTTCTATTTTTTCGGAGTAACCGCGTTGAATACATTCTTCAAGTAGATCATAGTGTTCGGGAATGATCGTGCTTTCTCCGCCCGCAAAGTAAAGCTGTTTTATATGGGGGATTTGATTATAAAGTTGTTCCCAAAATTGAGGATTATTTTTGTGCCAGTCGTATGAGGCGCCGTCAACCTGACCTTTATTGTCCCAAATCATTAATTCTTTAAGTTGTTCATTTTCTAATTTTGGATAAAGCTTTTTCCAGTCGCTCACCCAATAAGAGGAATCATGTGGTGAACACATAATGCATTTTAAGTTGCATTTGGTTCCTAGGCGTAAATCTACATAATACATTTTTGCTGGAACGGAGCCATCATCCTCGGTTTGCTCAATGAGTGTATTAACATCAACTCTCTTGCTCCAGTATTCAGTTTCCCAGTTGCGTTTAGAGCGATGACCAGTCGATTCTTCTTTAAAACATTTCGCACACGAGGGAGGAATTTCACCACTCAGCATTTTTTTGCGAATTGATTTCATATAGAGATTATTCCAACCACTTAATAAATCAGTGTGGTTGAGATTGGCAGGTTTACCGTTATCATTTTTGACGATGCCAACTTCTCCTCCCCAGACTTTGTCGTTGGTAGCGCCAGCAGATGAGGCGTTAGCCGTACAGCAGACTCGCATATGACCATTGGGCCGAGTCGACATATGAATCCAGGGAAGTATACAAAATGTAGGGCTAACATCTTTTGGATTTAAGGTCTTTTTGCTCATGAAAGGAGAGTACCACTTTGACTATTTTTTTTTCTAGGATATAAGCAGTGATAATGCAGGGCGATTCAAATTCATGTTTAGATATTATATTTATTTCCTATGACGAAAGTAATAGTGACAAGAATTGGCTTGAATTAAAACAGCGTTTTCCAAGAGCTAAACGAGTGCATGGAGTTGCAGGGATTCGTGAAGCCCATAAAAAAGCGGCTCAATTGAGCTCCACCCATTTTTTCTTCGTTGTGGATGGGGATAATAGAGTTTGTAAAGATTTTAACTTCGACTCATCCAAGATTAATTTATCTGAAGACACTCTCTATGTTTATAGGTGTTATAATCCTGCTAACCATCTCATCTATGGTTTTGGGGCCGTTAAGATATACAATAAGGCTTTGATAGAAGCTCGAATACCAAGCGGTGACTATGTTGATTTGGCGACCACTATAACGGAAAAATATCAAATTATACCCATTGTAGCCACAGAAACACATTTTTTTTATTCTCCACGGGAAGCTTGGAGAGGGGCTTTTCGAGAATGCTCAAAATTATCCGCCGGTATTATAGCTAGACAAAAAAATGATGAGACCAAGAAAAGGTTGGAACAATGGTGCTCTAAAATCAATCATATCAAAAATGCTGACTGGGTCATGTTAGGGGCTCGACAAGGAAGAGAGTTTGGTGAAAATTTTAGTCATGCTTTAGATAAGTTAAACGACTTTGATTGGTTGGATAGGAAGTTTGATGAGCTTAGCTGAAAGTCAAAAATTCAAAGAAATGAATGGAATTTTTCTTGGGTTCGAGTGTGTTTTTCCAGATGAATTAATAATTCCCAAAGTTCGTTTTTTTGTAGAGAATTTAGTGAAAAATCCTGAGGATAAAGATAGAGCTTGTAGCGATTTTTTTAATATCATTAACGAAATCGGTCATTTTCCAATAACAGATCTTTTGAAAAATCTTATGGATGCCGGTTCGGTAACGAGTCAAGTTTTAGCGGTATTACGTTTAGTGGATCATTGTATTTATGATCCTGAGATACAAAATGAATCTTTATTTTCTACTGCTAGATTGGGAGAAGAAAATAAAGAGAGAACTTTAAAAGTATTAAGTGGGTATTTAGATAATTTAAGTCAGTACTTTGACTTAAAAGTTTTTTTAAATATCAAAAAACTATTACTAGAAAAAAACACTCCGCAAAACATTAGATGCCTCTTAGATATATACGATGAAGTATACGATAATTCTGTTTTTCGCTCTTTTAAGAAGGGCTTTGAGCATTATTTTTCTCTGCGTTCATCAGCTGAGCTTCTTGAATTTTTGGGTATTTGTACATCGAAACCTCTATTCGAGGCCACACGGAAAGTGATGTATAAGTTTCCAGAAATTAATTTGGCCGATCCCTTTTCCCAGGGCCAAATGAAGAGTAAAGAGTGGGCTGTTGAAACTCTTAAAGAACTGTCCCCTTTGCCGATACAATCAATTTTTTTAATGTGTGGTTGGTATGGACTGTTTGTTAACCTGATTGATGAACTATGGGGAGAGGCAAAAATAAAACGCATACGTTCTGTTGATATTGATCCCAACTGTTTAGAGGTTGCGGATCAGTTTAATAAAGCAAGAATTATCGACAATTGGTCTTTTAAAGCTGTCACGGCCGATATTCATAATTTAAAAATAAATGAACAGTCTGCGCCAGTTATAACTCTTATTAATGACAGAGGAGAGTTTTTCACTGAGGAAGAACCATTTGATTTATGGGTTAATACTTCGTGCGAGCACATTCAAAATTTTGATCAATGGTATAGCAGTATTCCCAATGGTCAGTTCTTACTTTTACAGTCTAACGATTTTTTTGATATTACAGACCATGTAAATTGTGTAAACTCAGTCGCAGAGTTTAGGGAACAAACTCCTATGACCAAGCGACTTTATTCTGGAGCTTTGCCATTGGGTCAATACACACGTTATATGACAATTGGTTATAAGTAGTAAGGCTTTATTTCTTAGGTGTTAGGTTCGTTGTTGCAAAACACTTTTTAAAATTAATTTTTCCCCACTCATTACCGCGATCTCTAGAAATTCGATACCAGGCACAGGCTTCTAAAAGATTAACTTGTACTCCTTCTCCATTTGAATACAGTCGACCAATTTGATTTGGAGCCTTACCATGTCCTTGATTAGAGGCTAACAAGTACCAAGTTTTAGCTAAATGAAAATCTTTCCGAACTCCTTTGCCAAAGTGTAACATTTCGCCCACTTGATTTTGTGCATCGGCATTTCCAGTTAAAGCTTGTGAATAAACTTTTTTAAAATTGTCATCGCATTGCATTTTTACGCAATCAATTTGGTAATCGCTTCCTTGGCCAAGGCAAACATTAAACAAGAAAAGTATAGATAAGAAGAAGTCCATAAGAGTCCTTTCTGCTAATGTGTAACATATTGATAGAACATTCTTTAAGAGGCAACAATTTAGTCAATTATAAGTCATAAAAATCATTGGACTATCAGTTACATATTTAACAAAATAAAAGAATGAAAGTTCTTATCCTATTTATATCAATGCTTTTCAGTTCTCCCCTTTATGCCAACATATTAGGGTCTGACATACAAAATTTTAATCCAACAACAAACGGGTTAGATTTCTTGACCGTTCATTCCTCTCAAACCTTACAACCTTTTCAGGTGAATATTGGAGCTTTTGGAAACTATTCTTATAACTCACTTCCTTATTCGACAGTATCGGCTGCAGATAATACTCAAAGTTTATTTGAGGTGAATGACCAAATTGTACATTCGTATTTAAATTTAGGGATTGGAATCATCCAAGGTTGGGAACTTGGAGCCAGTATGACGTTTATGAACTCCCAAACAATGAAAAGATCCAATTTTGTATTCAATTATGGTGATCCAGGTGTGGATGAGCTGCGCTTTACTTCAAAGTTTCGTGTGGTGAATGAGGATAGTTGGGGTGGTGCTATAATATTGGGTATTGATTTGAATCAGATGCAAGACAACCCTTTTGTTGGAGATAATGCTGGTCCGACTTTTAATATCGAGGGGGCTCTGGATTTTAAATTAACTTCAAACATTTTATGGGCTGTGAACTTGGGTTATCGGCTCCGAAGTGAGGGAACTCCTCTCCCTAATAGTGGTATTATTCCTATTTCAGATCAGATCATATATTCGACGGCATTGTCTTATTTATTTGGCGACAATGGTTCCGCACTGATTGGAGAACTCTATGGGGGATATCCCATTGATCAACCTCCTACAGTTCCTACGGACCGACAGCTTAGTAATCTGGAAGGTTTGTTGTCTTATCGTTGGAGAGCTCTAGATAATTTTGATCTATATGGAGGATTAGGCTCAGAGGTTTACCACGGGTTAGGCTCTCCTGATTTTAGAGCTTTTGCTGGTATTAACTTTAAGTGGGGATTGGCTGAATATTGGCAACCCTCAAGTCAAAAGGACCAACCAAAAAAATCACCGATAAGAAGTGAGTCAATGAATGAGAGTGAAGTTGATTCAGACGGTGATGGCGTTCCGGATTCTCGCGATAAATGCCCCAATACATGGAACCAGAATTATGTGAATCAAGAAGGTTGCGTAGAGAGTGATCGTTCCTCTCCAACTGAGGGTGAGGATCAAGACGGGGATGGTGTGTTGGACTCTAAAGACCAATGTCCAAATACAACACCTGGAGCGCGAGTGAATGCCTACGGATGTGAGATTCCTGATTTTGATACTTAGTTGGAATCAAGACAACGAATGGCATCTCCGCTGATTTCATGAGTGACTCCTGAGCTGTGCCACTGCCGATCTCCCGTTTTAGATTGTTTTAAAATGATGGCATTAGCACCCAGTTCGTAGGCTTGTTTTTTTAAATAACCAAGTGAGGCCTCTTCATTTCCTTCTACGTCCCATGAAACACTTCCTGTTTGTGCTGATATGTATCCAAGGTTTTTATAATGACACTCAGGAGTTGATGAATAAACTTTAATGGCTGCTTCTTCCTGAGTTAATTTAGGAGGAGAACTGATACATGAAACCACAAATAAGATTGTTAAGCTCAATATTATCTTTATCAAATTGTCCCCTTATCATAACTGTTGAGAAAACATGGAATCATTATGGTTGTAGATCATAAACTATTGTAGCTGAATTGAGTGATAAAATAAAATTTTTTGAAAATGGCGGAGGAGGGGGGATTCGAACCCCCGGTACGGGTTGACCCCGCACGGCTGTTTAGCAAACAGCTGGTTTCAGCCACTCACCCACTCCTCCAGGTTGTTGGATTTCAGAAAGTTATTTGCTGAATCCAAAATACCGAACAGATGATCTTGATCTGATCAAAAGAAATTGCCACCATCAGAGTTGAGAATCAAGTCCCTAATGGCTAGTTTAGTAGTTTTCTGGAAAAAGTTCTCGCTCCACTGTTTCGATGACCGTATGAATAAGTTTAATATGAACCTCTTGAATACGGTCACTTGTTTGAGCTGGTACAATAATAGCGAGATCAACTAAGTCTTTTAATTGGCCCCCCTCTTTCCCCAATAAACCAACTGTTTTGATTCCCATGGCTTTGGCAGATTGAATAGCATTGACCACATTCTTGGAATTTCCACTTGTCGATAACCCAATTAGGACATCTCCTTTTCTTCCTAAGCCTTCGAGTTGGCGAGAAAAAATATGCTCAAATCCATAGTCATTGCTGACACACGTAGTGTGAGAAGGGTCTCCTAGGGCTAAAGCTCCCAGGGGTTTACGATCTTTGCGATATCTTCCGGTAAGTTCTTCAGCAAAATGCATCGCATCACAGTGAGAGCCGCCGTTTCCACAGCTGAAAACAGATCCATTATTTTTATAGCAATCAATAAGGAGCGAGCTAAATTCTGAGCACTTTTGGAGGTTTTCAGGGTTATTGATAAAACGTGTGATGACTTCTTGGGCTTCGATCAAGCCACTTTTCCATATTGAAGTTCTATCCATTTATCCTCCTTTTAAGAAAACATTTCTAATCTTCCTCATGAAATATGACAAGGGCTTGTTTTCAGGTGGAAAATGCACTACAAACACCCTTCGTGCGCTGGTAGCTCAGCTGGATAGAGTACTTGACTACGAATCAAGTGGTCGGGAGTTCGAATCTTCCCCAGCGCGCCATTTTTAAGGGCATCCACTCTGGGTGCTCTTAAAAGTGGGTGATTTATGAGCCTTAAAATTGCTACCAAGCTAGTGATTCTCCTAACAGCGTTATCTGCCACCGTCATAGCCATTTTCTGGTTAAAACAAGGGCATATGGACTCCTTTTGGACCAGTCTTGGAGTCTCAAGGTCGGGAGCACGTATTAATTGGTGCACTGAACGAGTTCAATCTCTATACATCTATGGCAGCCAAGAAAAACTGGTGGAAGAAAGTGGCAAGTGGTTATGGAGAAGTGGATCGACTCGAGTGGAATTGGATTATCTTCGCGTAGAAAAGTGGTTTGCAAAATACTGCCAAGCTGAAATCGACTTACCGCAAGTTGAAGACAATGTTGATAATGAAGGCACTAGCCCCTTGCTTGAGGTGATATTCGTGGACGGTTCCCGGCGAACTTTATTTTTCAGGCCGCCTACGGGGTTTGAAATTGGCAATCAACAATTTGATTCAGAAACTTTGCGTAAGGGAATTAAAGAACTTCTCGCTTTTGGTGAAAAAGTAGAGTAAGTATTTAAGTTCCAGTTGTTCAGGAGTAGCTCAGTGGTAGAGCAAGCGGCTGTTAACCGCTTGGTCGGGGGTTCGAATCCCTCCTCCTGAGCCATTTAAAAATATAAAAGCTAACCCTGGTGGTTGGCTTTTTTATTTTGTGGTTCCGCGAGTGATGACCAAAGGTCACCGCGAGGGCAGGAGCCCGAGCTCAATCCCCCCTCTTGATCCCTTTTGCCCAGTAAGTTTTTCGATCGGAGAGCGTACTTATCCATTAGCGGCGTGAGCCGCTTTTTTGATGCCTAAAGTTTGTATCGAGCCTCTTTAGTTGAGCACGATCCCTGTTTTTTCGACGGTGATCTTTTTGTCTGACACGATCATCTGATGGTTTACATGTCTGATGTTCACGTTCAAGGCACGAAGTTGATTGACTAGCTTTTTAATTTTTTGTTCATGGGGGTCACCGCGCATGTATCCTAATTCGCGGTACTTATCACCACCCAATATCAAGTAAATAGTTCGAGCAAGTCTATTGGCAATGGCCACTTTGGCTTTGTTGGCTGATCCAAGTCTAAATACAAGTTTGTTATATTTAGCGCGATAAAAAGTACCTCTTTTCATCTTAGCACCATGAGCGGCTTGAATGAGGATTTTTCTCAGGTGGGGGTTACCTTTTCGGCACTTTGATCTTTTTTTTTACCCGCAGACTCATTGTTGCCTGCGGCAACACCGGCCCAAGCCGCAAAAGTCCTTTCGTCTCTAAAGTTTGACATATCGTCCGTTGCTTCAGCGAGTATCCCAATGGCGAGGATCTCGTCAATGCCAGGTATCTCATCCAACTTTTTAATCAAATGACGGTAAGGGAGTGCCTTTTCTCTGAGTTCATTTTCAACCTGGGTGATCCGACTATTTAAATAGTAATATTGATCCATCAACTCCTTGATCACAAAAATATGATCCGTGTTTAAACAGTTCGTTAAAGCTTTATGTACCTCCTCTTTTCTTTTAATCTTCGTCGTAACTTTCGAAGCCAGGTAACTCGCATTTGTTATCCCGTCTGCTATGGCGTCTAAAACTTTTAGACCTGCCTTGCCGAAGACGTCTGATGCAACCGTACTCCATTTTATATTCCCATCCTCTAAGACCTTTTGAACCCTATTTTTTACACGTGATAAATCGTGAGTCAGGTTCGTGCGATGGCGAGACAGAAGTCGCATGCGTTGAAAAATTTCGTCAGGAATAAAAGAGGCTCGAACTAATCCGAAACGATGAAGTTGAGCAAGCCAATGGCTGTCGTTCATATCTGTCTTGCGACCTGGAACGTTTTTCACGTGAGCAGCTTGTGCTACAGTGATATTGAGTCCCAACGGGCCCCAAACATTGTAAATAGGTTTCCAGTAAATGCCGGTCGACTCCATAACAACGTCTTTGACTCCCATCTCCTTGAGCTTAATTCCACATTTCATCAGCTCCTCTGTAAAAGTTAAACACTCAAACTGTTCAACCTGAGGTTCTGAGTCTCGATCACCAATTAAAACAGTGATCGCGAGCACTTCTTTGTGGACATCCACTCCAGCAACGTGGGTTCGCATTGCTTCCATCTTTTTCTCCTAACACCAGAGTGAAGTGGACGGCACAGTTCAAACCTTGCCCAACGAAGAGGTGGTCTCCATCCCACGGTCCTTTAAGTGTCCACTCAGCCAACTTCCAACTCGAACTCGTCAATGATATAGAATGCGCTACACCACTGAGCCGTCCAAAAGCGATTCGACCTTTTTATCTGGTATGGAGGTTTTATTTTCACTCACATAAAATATCAACCGGAGACATGACTCGCGGAAATTCAATAACTTACATGAGGAAATGGTGCGCCGTTAGGCGGGTGGGAGTTCTATGCAATGTGAGAGCTGTTGTGGGTCTAGAAAGGTTTTTGAAAATAATTAAGAGGCGATGAGCTGTTTATAGATTTCAATTCTTTTTGGATTGGAATCTAGCTCAATACAGTGACCAAAAGATTCTTGAGCTTTTTCTTTTTCGTCAATGCGATTGTATGCGTAACCTAAACAAGACCAGGCCTTAATGAAAGTGGGACGCTCAAAGGTAATGTCTTCAAGCAGTGTAATCGCTCTATCGACATTTATGTTCTTCCAAAAGAGATGTTGTGCGAGTTCAAGCTTTGCATAAATTCCGATGTCTTGAAAGTTGGATAGGACTTCTAACATTTTCTGCCCTAAATTATAGTCTCCCTCTTTAAGAGCGAGTTTTGCTTCAATTAATTGGTTCCAAGGCTCAAGAGTTTCTACCGCTTTTTTGCAAAGCTGAGCTTGTTGAAGCCAAGCAAGAACTTCTCCTTGCTCTTCTCCCATTTCTATAGCGACCTGAGCTCTTAATATATAGATTGAGGCATAGTCTGAAAGTTTATGATTTTCACGAATGATTAATTGAATCATATCGCAGCAGGGACCAATCTGTCCTTGTGCTAATAAACTTTTCAATTGTCCTAAAAGAAAGTTTGGATCCGAATGTCGTTTTAAAAAAGATCGAGCCGTATCGTGTATGAATCCTTCCGATTCCGGCTCGTTAAATGAATTGATGTCGGTTTGCTTGATCCCCATCTCTTCCCCCCCAAGATATTATGGTTCC